>CBDETG010000071.1:0-6004 GCA_965242745.1 Leptonemataceae bacterium | reverse complement strand
AATACTTGTTGCCATAATCTCTGATGCCCATAAGGAAGCTGTATAGTTCGTCCCGGTCTTCTTTGATGGTCTTTAGCCACTCGTCTTTTAGGTCTTCTTCTTGGAAATAATCCTTGAAGCTGGCTCCCTCCGCATGGCTTCCTATGGGCGCCGTAAAGACTTTCTTTTTATTGAAGGGCGGGTCTAAGTATATCAGGTCTACGCATTTGGAGTTTATGCCTTGCAATACGTCTATGTTGTCACGGCAATAAATGGACCTATTTTGCAGATTGCTTTTCATTTGTTTTACGAAAAAGCAAGGGCCAGCTGAGCGCGCAAGCCCTTGCATGTCTTGTTATTACTAGGTCTAAACGCTGCAAGCTTTTCTATTCGTTTTTATGGACTCTTGTATATAGCTTGGCGAAAAATCAAAAAGAAAAAGTTGTTCCCATAGCAAGAGCATCTTCCAAGTTGCCAAAGGAGCCTTATGCAAGCACTGGTTAGAGCCCACATAGAAGCCTCTATTGCCTTAAAAAAAGAACTCTTAGAACAGCGCCTGAGGGAGATCAGCTCTGCGGGCCTTGCTATAGCTGAGGCTTACCGCGCAGATAAGAAATTGCTATGCTGCGGCAATGGAGGCTCCGCCGGAGATGCGCAGCATATCGCTACGGAATTCCTAATACGCTATACAGCCAAGCATGAGCGGCCTTCGCTGGCAGCGCTTTCCTTAGCATCAGACTCAAGCGCGCTGACAGCAGGCGCTAACGATTTTGGCTTTGCGAAAGTATTTTCCCGGCAGATAGAGGGCTTAGCTCAGCCGGGGGATGTCCTGCTTGCTATTACTACTTCTGGCAACTCAGAAAATATTCTTCTTGCTCTGGAAGCGGCAAAGGCTAAGCAAATGCGCTGCATTCTACTTACAGGCAGGGAAGGTGGCAGGGCCCTAGGAGAATATGCTCATTGCGTCGATCATAGCATTTGCGTGCCAAGCGAGGACACTGCGCGCATACAAGAATGTCATATTATGATAGGACAAATTTTTTGCGCTATAGTAGAAAGGGAGTTATATAAGCTCTAAGCCCGCTGCGTATCGCAAGCTATCCCGCTTTGTATTGTGTATTCTCATTCTTCTTCCCGGCCTTTCGTAGTTGTAGTAGATTACGGCATGGGCAATATTCACTCCATCCTTAAAGCCCTGCGTTTGTATATACCTGATACGCGCTACAGCAAGGACCCAAAGGAAATCAGCCATGCCTCTGCTTTAGTATTGCCCGGAGACGGGGCCTTTCAAGCAGCGATGCAGGGCCTGTCTGGAGAGCTGCGAGAGAGTATTACAGAGTTTGCGCAAAAAGGCCGCCCCCTTCTAGGCATATGTATAGGCTTCCAAGTTCTCTTTAAGGACTCTGATGAAAGTCACGCTTCTTCAGAAAACTGCACGCAGGGGCTGGGGCTCATCCCAGGCCGTATACGGAGATTTTCTTTTACAGATGAAACGCGTGTGCCGCATATGGGATGGAATAGATTACTTTATACGAACAAGAGGGAAGCCTTGCGCAAAACATATATGTACTTTATTCACTCTTACCGCGCTGTAGAAGTGCCCGAAAACAGAGTCGTCGCTTATTGCAATTACTCAGGTGATATTTTCCCAGCATGGATTAAACAAGCAAATATTACAGCTACGCAATTCCATCCTGAAAAATCCGGCGAAGATGGCCTTGCTATACTTAGTTCCTGGTGCGCTTCGCTTGCTTAGCTGTCAAGTTCTACTCTTCTTGCGGTAAAATAAGACTTGATTTTACTGTATGTACATAGCAGTTTTGTTCCACTCATAAGTAAGTAGTTAAAAAAATACCTGTTCTTCTTTGGGAAAGCTAAATACAAAAGCATGGAGATGCGCTAAGTCAGGTATGATCGCTGCTGTATCATGCAGATATACAGAAAGCTTTGAAAGCACAGCAGCATGCTGTTCTTTCCTAAGCTCCTTTGTAAGAGTAACTTAAGTTGTGTTAAATAGGAAAAGTATAACTGTAATTGCAATCACTGCTTTTGTACAAGCAGCTTGCGTGAGCTATCCAGTAATAGACTATTGGCCGAATGGAAATATACGAAAAAAGCAAAGCAGTCCAAAGCTAATTGAGGTCTACTCCCTTGACGGAGCTAAAGAGAGCGAAGTAAGCTATGATGCGGATGGGAATCGCAACGAGATCATTTATCGTAGAAACGGGAAGAAGGACAAGGAGACAAGCTATTACAAAAGCGGGCACCTAAAAAACGAGATCATGTATCATAAAAACGGGAAGAAGGACAAGGAGACAGGCTATCACGAAAACGGGAACGTAAAAAACGAGATCATGTATCGCAGAAACGGGAAGAAGGACAAAGAGAAAAGCTATTATGTCTATGGATATGAGGAAAGTGAGATACTCTATTATAGGAATGGGAAGAAAAAGAAAGAAATAAGATACGAAAAGGAAAAAAACAAGAAAAGCAGAATCATCTATAACGTACATGGCCAAATCCAAAGCGCAAAAGAAATAAGCTATGGCGCATATGGGGATAAGGAAACGTATATAAGCTACCGCAAAAACGGGAAGAAAGAACGGGCGCAGGAGATAAGCTATAATACATACGGCAGGAAAATAGGTACAAAGATTACAAGCTACGATAAAAAGGGGAAAAAGACAAGTGAGATAAGCTATGACAAAAGCGGCAGGAAGACGAGCAAGGCAGTCTACGATGAAAGGGGGAAAAAGACAAGTGAGATAAGCTATGACAGAAGCGGCAGGAAGGCGAGCAAGGCGCTCTACGATGAAAAGGGGTAAAAAGACAAGTGAGATAAGCTATGACAGAAGCGGCAGGAAGACGAGCAAGGCGCTCTACGATGCAAAGGGGAAAAAGACAAGTGAGATAAGCTATGACAAAAGCGGCAGGAAGACGAGCAAGGCCGTCTATAATGAAAAGGGTAAAAAGACAAGTGAGATAAGCTATGACAAAAGCGGCAGGAAGACAAGCAAGGCCGTCTATAATGAAAAGGGTAAAAAGACAAGTGAGATAAGCTATGACAAAAGCGGCAGGAAGACAAGCAAGGCCGTCTACGATGAAAAAGGGAAAAAGAAAAAAGAAACCATCTACAAGTCTGACGGGCTAGGGATCAAATTCATCATGAAGTTTAATGACATGGGCAAGATTCAATCATGCAAACCGGTGCAGGCCTGTACTGGCTTGCAGCCTGGTAACTAGTGATCTGCGCTCTTGGATATATTGTATTACTATGCTTAAACAATATGGCAGAAAATGATACTTCGCATTTTTCAAAAGATAGATTACTCTGATATAAGAACGTGGTTATGTATTGCCTTTGTGATGCGGCTTTATAGAATCACTGCGCCTCCATTAGACGGGGCCTATACCTGGCGTGAAGCAGATGTGCTTGCTGTAGCCCGCAATTTTTTAGAAGTTCAGGCAAATATTTTTTATCCGCGCATAGATTTTGTAAGTCTGGGCCTGCCTGTCAGCGCAGAAGAACTGCCTATCATTACAGGCATGGAGTTTCCTTTACTGAATTATTTGATCTACTTGTTTTCTTATGCCTTTGGTTTTGAACATTGGTACGGACGTCTTATCAACTTGGCTTTAGGCACTGCAGGCATATATTATTATTACCGCAGCTTGCAATTTTTCTGCTCTGAGAAAACAGCCTTTTATGCGGCCCTTTTTTTCATCTTTAGCATGGCCTTCAGCTATATGCGCAAGACCCTCCCTGACCCTTTTAGCGTGTCCTGCTCTTTAATTGCCTTGTACTACGCCCTCAGCTATCTGTATCATCAAAGCGCTTACAGAAAGCTTGCAGCCTATTTCTTATGGGCTTTGGCTGGGATCATGAGCAAGATCCCTGCTGCATTGCTTTTTGCAGTCTTGCTTTTGCCCCTTGCGCACAGCAGAAGCAGCATGAAACAGAAGATCATTTTTTGTCTGGCCTCTTTTATCCTCCTGCTGCCTGTTTGTTATTGGTATTTTTACTGGCGGCTTGTTTTGACAGAAATGCACGGTTATGAGTATTTCTTTTTTGGTAATAGTATTTTGAGCTCTCTGCGGGAATTTATGGAGACAATCGCAGCCCAGGCGGCTGAGCATTTTTACGTTGCTTTACTAGGGTATAGCGGCTTTTGTCTGTATTTGTACGGCCTCTTCCAGATTTTTAAGAAAAAAGAAAAAAACCTGATCTATATATGGCTCATCAGTATTTTCGTCGTCGTCTTCTTTATCTTGAAAGCGGGCTCCAGCATCCATCATGATTATTATCTTATGTGGTGGCTGCCATTCATGTGCTTCTTTGCGGCTTACGGTTTCATCCAAATAAGCCAAGCATTGACTCAGAGAAGGCCGGGTTATTTACATGCTCTCAGAGCAAGAATCCTATTGCTTTTGATCTGTGTCCTATGCCTGGAAAACCTTGGGCGCCTCCATCACCACTTTGATTATCAGCATCATAAGCTTATTTTATTTCGTCTGGAAGAATTTTTAGATCAACATATCCCTAAAGAAGCGCCTATAGCAATTGCCTCAGGCGCCAAGCCTCATGCTTTATACTTTGCGCATCGCAGGGGCTGGCTGCTCTCAAACAAAGAAATCAAAAACACCGAGAATCTTACTCTCCTGCAAAAAAAGGGCTGCAAATACGCTCTCATTCTCAAAAGCGTAGAAGAAGGAGATGCTCTCTTGCAGCTGCCGATAGTAGCAGAAAATACGCATTTTCGCATCTATACAATGTCCCGGTAAAGATGAGGCTGTCTGTGAGTCTGCCTGAGCAGGCGCAAAGCCTGGCTGCAAGCTGCGCCGAATCGCTGCATAAACGCAATCTATGCTCTGCTTTTGAGGTTTTCAACAGACTCCTGCGCAAAGCTTAGTTAGAGCAGAGCTCTTTTTATACAGTACATAGGAGCAACATTTGTGGGGAACTTTATACCACAGTCCACTAAAAAGATTTTGCTTAACCTCTTTATCAAAGCAGCTAAGACTTATCAAAATCCTTGATGGCCTTTTTGATAGTCTCTAAGTCTGCCTTCACCCATTCATGTCTGCTTTGCAATTCCGTATGTATATATCTTTCCAGCTCTCTGTATCTGGGAGTCAACTTCTTATGCTCCAGCTTATAGCCCCTGTTTGGATCGCTGGTCTGGTAGCTGTTTAGGCGTTTTTGTATGTCACGCGCGATGCCTACTTTGTATTCGTCTTTGAAAATCTTTTTGTTAGAAATCACATAGACGTATTTTTGCTCTCTGTAGTCCTTGCCCGTGTCTGTTCTCTTCGGCGGATCTGTAGAAAAGTTCAGGGCCTTCTTGTAATCAAAAAGATCTTCTGGGTTTGCGACCTCTTTCTTTAGCCTCTCTTGCACGAGATCATAAGCTTTTATAGAAATGTCTATGCCCACCCAATTGCGCCCCAGCTTTTCAGCTGCTATGCAAGTGGTAGCGCAGCCGCAAAAAGGGTCCAGCACAAGATCACCCTTCTTACTGCTGGCTTGGATGATGCGCTCCAGCAAAGCAAGCGGCTTTTGCGTAGGGTAGCCTGTACGTTCTTTTCTGGGAACGAAACTCATATTTAGAATATCTGTCCAGACATCCGATAGTTTCTTTTTTCTAAACCAATTCCCATTGACTTTAGTCAAAAAATGCTTCACCCTTATATTCCCACTTGACGTAATATGTATGCGCCCTTGCTTTTTTAATGCGGATATAGATGCCTTTGTATAATCCCCTTTAGGCGTTGTATAATAATAATCCCCTTTTTGGTCTTTTGTGTATTTTTTTAAGTCTTCTTGCGATAGGCATAAGAAAGCATACAAACTTTCATTGTCTGCAAAATAATCCTTGCCTTTTGAGTATCTAAGTAAATAATCTTTTTTGGTCTGGAAGTTTTTAGGGCTAGGACTTTGCGGCCCATCATAACACCAAGCTATTTCATTCCTAAAGTTCTTCTCACCAAATATACAATCCAGAAGTATTTTGAGATAATGCGACAT
>CBDETG010000070.1:0-2046 GCA_965242745.1 Leptonemataceae bacterium | reverse complement strand
TGCTCCAATCCAGAGAAAAGCCCATGAGTCTTTGTTGCTGCGTAATTAGGCCTCCAAAACGCTTTTTCCATTCCCAAATCCTTGCTATGAATTTCTTGCGCCCCAGCTGGAAACGGTTTAAGCCTTCTTTCTTGAGCTCTTGTTCTACACGCACCTGGGTTGCTATGCCTGCATGATCTGTGCCAGGTAACCACAGGCTTTTGTAAGCTCTCTTGCGAGCTGTGCGGATCAAGACATCCTGAATCGTTTGGTCCAAAGCATGGCCTACGTGCAATTCTCCTGTTACATTAGGTGGAGGTATGACGATAGAAAAGACCTTAGCTTGCTCTGGGTCTACGCCTTGCTTGCGCAAGCTGTATTCCGGCAAAGACAGTTTTTCTTTTTCCCAAAGAGCAAGCAGGCGCGCTTCTACTTCCTGAAACTCATAATGAGGACCGGGCAAACTTGCCATGATATTAGGTATGCAAAGTGCCCAGAGGCGGGATCGAACCACCGACACGAGGATTTTCAGTCCTCTGCTCTACCGACTGAGCTATCTGGGCATATTTAAGTGAAGAATAGTTACTAAAACAAGCTTAGTTTCCTTGTCAAGTATATGTATAAAATAGACTATACAAGGGCAGGCAAACTATATACTTTGAAGGCACCAAAACTATGCAAAGAAATAGCGACATAAGACCTATACATTTATGTGAGAGCCAACTCAATCTGACTAGGACAAAATAATGCAAAAATGATGTAGGACAACCAAGGCTTCTGCCCCCATTTGGGCAAATACCACCCCTAAAAAAAGGAGCTAAAGGCGCATACAAAATAACATACGAAGATCCTTGTGTCATCGAAAAAAGAAGGGAGGCAGGACATGAGCTACAGAAAAATTGCTAAAAGATTAGGCTTATCCAAGATAAGCAATAGCCCATGAGATAAAGTCAAAGTCGCAGGAAGGATCAAGTATATCGTGCTGATCGTGCGCAATTTGCAAGCGATGGAATTAGGTATCGCAACAAAACCCAGCAGCGAAAAACAAATAATAAGGAGTTACTTTTACTGATAGAGAAGCTGCTAAAGAAAGGCAAAAGCCCTTATGATATAGCTTGCTGCCTAAAGAAAAAATATCCTCCAGAGAACTTTTGTTCGCACGAGACGATTTACAAGATCATCTTTTCGGGTCCATCGAAAGACGTTTTAGCGTAGCAAAGGCCTCAGCCATAGCAGGATTTGTGTATATGATCTTTTGCATAGCTGCCTCATCTATCAGAGGAGTATTTTTTATAGTGTATAACCACAGTCCTAAATTGTCACCTACTTTTTTTAGCGCTGCATCAAACTTCGGCAATTCAAAAAATACTACTTGGAGCTTCTCAGTCAGTTGAATATGAGGATTGTCTTTTTCCAGCAACAAAAAACGGCTCTTGTAACTGCGCGATTGTTTGAATAGCCGAAAGTCTAAAAAGTTCACCGAATAGGTATTGCATAAGTTTTCATAGGGCTCGCCCTCCCTAAGCTGCCCGCTGAATAGCTTAGCCCAGTAATACACGACCCGCTCGGGATAAAAGCGCTGCGCTGCTGCCTGTATTTCAATATTGTAAATATCTCCGTTAAGATTCTGCGCTCTAATATCCAAGATAGACAGCTTGTCAACTTTGCTCTGTTTAGGTATCGCATTAGCTTGTATTGCAAGTTCTTTAGAATTGGTCTCAAAAATACATCCATGTATTTTTGAGACAGGCGCAATTTTAGGGAGACCCTAAAATTGCTCACATTTGGCTTCCTCCGACCATTCTGGTCGTCGTCAGCCAAATGGCGACACATCCTGTGTCGCAAGAGCCTACTTTTGAGACTGGCTCTTAATGCGCTGCGCGCCCTTAAACTCCAAGGCAGCATTCAATAGATCAATAAGTGAACTCTTAGACTCGCTAAACAGCGCACAAAAAACAAAATCACTTGTGAGAGGCAGCAACTTTGTTTGTGCAATCATGTAAGAGCCACCTTGTTAGTGGGCGCAGTCTTGCCTATGCAATTTTTATCCCTTCTTATGCTAACTTG
>CBDETG010000069.1:0-18927 GCA_965242745.1 Leptonemataceae bacterium | reverse complement strand
AAAAGCAAGGGTTTTTTTTCCAAGCTGTAGCAAAATTACAAAAAATATGGCCTGAGTACGAACATCGCTTTGTGCAGGAAGAAATGGCGCAGGCGGTTTGGGAGCACTTAGAAGAGAAGAAGACCTTGCTTGTGGAAGCTGGCACTGGCGTAGGCAAGACCTTAGCCTATCTGCTTCCGCTTCTGGAATTCAGCGCGCAGGAAAAAGTCCGTGTTGTAGTTTCCACAGAGACAAAATCTCTCCAACAACAGATTCTCAAAAAAGACCTTCCTAAGGCGCAAGAGCTCCTTGGCAGAAATGTTGCCGCTGAAATTTGCGTAGGGGCATCCAACTTTGTTTGCAAAAGGCGTCTTGAAGAAACGCTGCAAAAAGGAGATATAGACCCCAGGCAAGCCCCTTCTCTTGCCAATTTTTTGGAATGGGAGAGCCATTCTCAGACTGGTTTGAGGCAGGATTATCCAGCCTTTCTTAGCCCAATTTTTTGGGGGAAAATAAGACGAGAGTCTCTTGATTGTCTGGCAAAGCGCTGCCCTTCCTACGATATTTCTCCTTATTTTGTGGCGCGAAGGCGCTGGCAAAAAGCTGAGCTTTTGATTGTCAATCATAGCCTGCTTGCCAGCCACTTTGCCCTAGAAGCAAAACTGCTGCCTGAATTCCATTATCTTGTTATAGACGAGGCGCATCGCTTCCCGGAAATACTACAACATGCCTTTAGCCTGCATGGCAGCTTGGAGGAGCTGCAGACATTGCTTACAGAAAGCAAAACGCAGGACAACTCGCTTGCGCTGGTCTGGGAGAGCTTCTATCGTTCATGGGAAAGTTATTTTGCGCCCCAGCCAAAGCAGAACAAATGGCGTATCAGCACAGAACTCAAGCTGGCAAAGGGCTATGAGCTCCTAGAAGGCATAGAAAAAATCATACAAGAAACAGCGCAGACATTGCAGGAACTGGAAGCGCAGCAAGACTTGGATATAGACCAAGACAACGCGCTGGAGCGCAATGTTCAAGAGATGCAGCTAGAAGCGCGCATAAGCCGTCTAAGAGATTTCTATAAGCTTATGGAAAAAGTTTTTTTTGAAAAAGACAGCAAAGAAGTATTGTGGGTAGAAGAAAAAGTTAAGCAGCTGCGAAGGCCTAAGGCTAAGGGGGGGCAAAGAGATTTTACGATTTTTTGCAGTCTGCTTGATAAAGGACGGCTCATACAGGAAAAGTTTTTCCCTTTCTTAGACTGCGCGATTTTTACCTCAGCGACTCTTGGCGCTGGTGGAGACAAGCCCTTCGCTTTTTTTCAGGAGAGCTGGGCTTTTCGCCCCAAGAGAGCCCCGCACATCTGACATTTCCCTCGCCCTTTGACTACCATAAACAAGCGCTCCTGTATTTGCCGCCGCCTCTGCCTGATCCTGTATACAATACGGAAGCCTTTCACTCTAAGCTTGCCTACGAAGTCCATCGCTTGCTGGAAATGAGTCAGGGAGGCGCTTTTGTGCTCTTTAGTTCCAGGTCTGCGCTGGAAAAAGTAGAAGAGCAGCTGCAAAAATACGGAGCAGGGCAAAGCAAATATCAAATCTTCAGCCAAATCAAAGAAGGCCCAAACGGCGCTCTTATGAAGTTTACAAATACAGAGCGGGGAGTCATTTTTGGCCTTGCTACTTTTTGGCAGGGCATTGATATACCCGGAGATAGATTACGCATGGTGATTTTAACCCGCATCCCTTTCCAAGTACCTGATGAGCCTCTCTTAGCTGCCCGCATGGAGCAAAAAGAACAAGAAGGAAGGCAGGCTTTTGGCGAGCTGCAGCTTCCTCCAGCTATATTGAGCATGCGCCAAGGCTTTGGACGCTTATTGCGCTCTTACCAAGATAGAGGCGTAGTCGCTCTGCTGGACCCTCGTTTGCTGACGCGCCCTTATGGCAAAGAAATCCTCAAAGCGCTGCCTCCAGCTAGACGCTTCCAAGAATTTCCATCCCTCCATTCGGCATACCAAAAGCTCTTTGCAAAAGAAGCGCCTAGTAATACTGCTTGACTAGCTTTCTTTTTTTGATTTCAAAACAGTTATGCAGAAAGCTGAAAGCCACACTAAGCGCTCCAAAAAACTGATAGTCGCAGCAAATCGTCTCCCTGTTAGCATAAGCCCCGCCAGGGATTCGCAGTATCAGTACCAAAGAAGTCCGGGAGGACTGGTGAGCGCCCTTTCCTCTTTGGATGACAGCACTTGGGTAGGCTGGCCCGGTATCATGGACCCTGAAACTGTAGACCAAGATCTTATCAGAAAAGACCTGGCGCAAAAATACCACGCCCATCCCATCTTCCTAAGCCGCAGGCAGATTGACCGCTATTATTATGGCTTTAGTAACCGCGTTTTATGGCCTGTACTGCATTACCTTCCTGATTATACGCTTTATGAAGAAAGAGACTATCTTGCATACCGTGACGTAAACGAGATATTCGCACGGGAAATTGTCCGCCTATTAGAAAAAGAAGAAGCGCAGACGCTTTCTCAAACAAGCAAGAGAAAGCAGCAAGAAAGCAGCTCGTATTCGAACGTGATGATTTGGATACAGGATTACCAGCTCATGCTGCTGCCCCGCATCCTGCGCGCTATGCTCCCCCATGCGCACATAGGTTTCTTTCTGCATACGCCCTTTCCTTCCTCAGAAATGTTCCGCACTCTTCCTTACAGAGAAGAGCTGCTCCAGGGCCTTTTAGGATCCAGCCTTATAGGCTTTCATACTTTCAACTACCAGCGTCATTTCAGCTCCAGCGTCCTGCATATTCTTGGCCGAGAAGTCGAGTTTTCACGTATTAAGCTGGATACGCACACCTTGCGCATGGGAACCTTCCCCATAGGAATAGACGTAAAAGGCATACAAAGGCAGCTAAAAAGCTCAGGCGCAGTCCTGGAAAGAGAACGGAGAATCATTCATAATATCACGAAAGGAAGGCGCATGATCTTATCCGTAGACCGTCTGGATTACACTAAGGGCATACCTGACCGCCTGCGGGCCTATCGTAAGTTTTTACATAAGAATCCGAAGATGCTACAAGAAGTGGTTTTGATTCAGATAGCGGTCCCCTCCCGCACTGCCATTCGGGATTACCAAGCTTTGAAGTACACTGTGGAGGAAATTGTCAGTCAGCTTGAAGAAGACTTTGAATATGAAGCAATGCTGCCTATACGTTTTCTCTACCGCTCCTTACCTTTTGAACGCCTTGCTGTTTATTACCAAGAAGCTGATGTGGCCTTAGTGACTCCCTACTTCGACGGCATGAATCTTGTAGCTAAGGAATATGTGGCAGTCAAAAAAAATAAGGGTGTTTTAGTCCTCAGTGAAAGGGCAGGCGCTGCTTATGAGCTGGGAGAAGCCTTGCTGATTAATCCATGGAATTCCGATCAGATCAGCGGAGCTATACAAAAAGCCCTGCTGATGAAGCCTGAGGAGCAAAAGATGCGTATGGAGGCTATGTACGAAAAAATACTTCGCAGCGATGTGCATTATTGGTCCAGCTCCTTTCTGGAAGAATTGCAAAAACACCATGAAGAAGAAACAGAGGAAATCACTCTTTTGCTTAGGGAAGACTTGCAAAAGAACATTCTAGCAAGTTTTCAAAAGGCCTCTCGGCGGCTCCTGCTTTTAGACTACGATGGTACTTTATCCCCCATTACGAACTTCCCTGGAGATGCTGCGCCGGATCAAGAACTGCTGGATTTGCTCAAGAACTTATCTGAGATGGCAGACACGGATGTCGCCATAGTCACAGGCCGTAAAAGAGATGATATTTGCTCATGGCTTGGCGATCTGAATCTTGTTTTTTCTACCGAACATGGTCTGCGCATCAAATGGCCGCACGAAAAGCAATGGTTTCTCTCAGCATCTTTACAAAATAATTATCCATGGTATCAGGAAGTAAAAGAAGTGCTGGAGCACTATAACCGTACTACTCCAGGCAGCTTTATGGAAAGCAAGGAGGCTTCCTTAAGCTGGCATCACCGCATGGTAGACCCCACCCTAGGCAAGTGGAAGGCTAATGAGCTCCAGATACACCTGCAAAACGCTCTGGCTAATCATCCCTTGGAGGTGGTCTCAGGGAAAATGGTTGTAGAAGTACGCCTGCAGGGGGTAAACAAAGGCAACATCTTCCGCCGCTCTATGCAAATGGGAAACAAGTATGATTTTATTTTAGCGATAGGCGATGACACAACGGATGAATATATGTTTGCTGCCATGCCCCTTTATGGTATCGGGATCAAAGTAGGTAAGTTGACAACACGTGCGCAATACCACTTGGAGTCTGTGCAGGAAGTGCGTAATTTCCTACAGTGTTTTGTGACTGTATAAAAAGACGCAAGCTGCGCCTGTATCACTTTTTCTCGAAAGCTTGCCTGCATAGTTATTGTATGCTAGGCCTGCTCTTCCCCTTCTTGCTCTTCTAACTCGTGGTAGATCAGCCAGATATTTCTAAAAAGAGCAAGGAAAAAGGGGCCAAGAATGATGCCGCTTATCCCTAGCTGCGTTACTCCTCCCAGCACAGCAAAAAACAGAAGTATAGGATGCAGGCCAAGCTTAGCGTCGAGGAGTTTGGGCTTGAGTATATTTTCCAAAACGAAGAACATAAGGTTACTATAGATAATGAACACGGCGCCTGCCAGGTAGCGGTCTTCAACAAAAATAAGGTAACAAGAAGCCGGAACCCAGACTATAGACGTGCCGACAATGGGTACAACAGAAAAGATGGCGGTCATCACCCCATAACTGATTGCGCCATCGAAGCCCAAAAAGAAAAAGGCAAGCGCTAAGGCTGAGCCTTGTAAGCAGGCTATAAAAAGATTCCCTCTTACGACGGCTTTGAGAGTTTCATGCGTAGCGTTGATAAAACTTGCAATAATAGTTTTTGGGAAAGGCAGGGCCTTGACGAATAAAAGATAAAGCTTGTGCCCGTCTCGAAAAAGGCAATACAGCAGGATCATAGCCAAGACAAGATTAAAGAGCAATGCAAAAGTAATGCCTATGCCCCCCTGCACCAGGCCTAAAATATTCGTGGCCCACTGCCCCATTTGAGAGGGATCCAAAAAAAGGCTATCCTCTTTTAATAAGGAGTCTAAGCCATTGAAAAGGTCTACCCATAAAAAGGGATACAGGTTTAGAATCTGCGTCAGGTAAGGGATTTGCTCCAGCGCCCCTAAAAAGGAGCCATCAGCTACGGACAAACGCAATTCTTCAAAAAGACGATAGAGCTCCAGAATAAGCTGGCGCAAAAGCCAAGCGCTGGGGATTACTATCAAGATCAGGGCAAGGAGCGTACTCAAAGGGGCCGCAAAGTCGTAAGCAAGAGTCTGCCAGCGCTTCCCCTTTCTGTTCTGGAAAAAAGCATAGAGATGAGTGTTGAGCGGCAGGAAAATAACATATAAAACTAATGCGGCAAAAGTAGGCCATAGATAAGGGTAAAAGACATAAGCGACCAGATAGGCTGAGCCTAATAAGAAAAACAACTTCAGATAAGAAAGATATGGCGGATTTTGCTGTGATTTAGGCATCCTGATCTTGCTCCAAAACAAGGCAGCCTGCAAGAGACGGATTTCGTATCAAAAGATGAAGCCTATGGCCTGATCGCCCCAGTAATTGGCTACTATACCATAAGAATTATATCTTGCTTGCTTTTTCAAGAAAGTTTTTGAGACTTAAAGTATCATGAAAAACTTCCATCTCTTAGGAGCGCCTCAAGCTGCGCTGCTTTTTAGAATCATCATATCTGAGCACATTTCATAAAACAGCAAATAGCGTTCTTGCAGCGTTGTCTTCGTTTTATATCTACTTAGAAACGGCTTTGAAGTGCGCAAGAATTTCTGGATGGTCCGGAGCTTTCTGCAGAGCCTTGAGAAAGCTCCGATATGCCCTTTCCCTATCTCCTATTTGAGCGTAGTAGACTCCAAGGGAATCCAGATAAGCAGGATATTCTTTTTTTGCAAGTAAGGCTTTGTGCAGACAGGACAAGGCGTACCTGCGTTCTTGAGGTTTTTTTGTGCCATGGAGAGTTAGCAGGTAAGCCATAGAATTCAAAGCGTTAGGCTCTTCTGGATTGAGTTCCAAAATGCGGCCTAATATTTGTATAGCAAGCTTATAGCGTCCCTTTTTTTCATAAATATAAGCCAGCATAGAGAGAAGGCGTATGTCCAGCTGCCGGATTTTTAGGCGTTTTTGGATTAGCTGCTCTGCTTCTTGGAAGTCCCCTGCTTCAATCATGGCTAGTATCTGAAGCTGGTAGGCGCTTGCTATTTCAATATAATCTGGATGCCTTTGTATCAGACCAGCGAGATAATGGATAGATTGGCGGCGGAGGCCTAGGTGGTAGTAGCAAAGCCCCAGCTCATGCAAATCAAGAGGCGAGAGCTCCTCTTCCATCCCCCCTTTCTTGATGCTGACAATACGTCTCAAGATGAGCGCTGTATGATCCTTGCTTGTTTCGCCTGTCTTTCCCATTTTTCCAGTTCTACTAAATCTGTGATGGACCTGCTTAAGGGCGTGATGGCAATGCAGCCTTGGCTTATCGCATCAAAGTCAGAGTTTGCCTGCGTGTCGTAATCTGTTTGGCTTTCCAGACGAAGCTTTCTGGATGGAGCTTGGCCCTGCGCGGCTTCCTCTATGTAGCGGTCTTTGTAACGCCTCTTACCTTGGTAACAATAACGAACAGGAGGGAAGGGAGTCTCCTCCATTGCGCTTGCTGTTTTACTTTTTTCCAAAGGGTAATTGATACTATAGGTAATATGCGGATCGAGGAAGGAGAAATAAGTACAAAGCCAAGCTCTGAGCCATTTTGCAATGCGCCTCATTTGCTGCAGGTCTGCCTCTCTATCTACAGCGCTTATAGCAACAGAACGCACTTGATGTATGCTTCCTTGACGGGCTGCAGCTACGGTGCCGCTGTAATGGACATCATCTCCCAAATTGGGACCGTGGTTTATACCTGCGACAATCAGATCAAAAGGAGGGAAATCTGCCGCATGAAGACCGACATTGCTGCAATCTGCAGGATAGGCATTTTTTATGCGAAAACTCCTTTGTCCTACCTGTATGAGATGCAGATTACTGTGAAAATTAAGGGCGTGAGAGCAGCCACTGCGCTCGCTGTCCGGGGCAATTTTCCATAACTCGCCTATACTCCTCAAGTCCTCTTCTAAAGCTTGGATACCATGGGCATCAAAGCCATCGTCATTGCATAGAAGTATGTGTTTGGGATAGAGCAATTTGGAAGCCTAACAATGATAAGAACTACATAAGTCCTAAAGCCTTTCCCATGCTTATCATGGCAGCAGAGCAAGGGCATTTGCGCACCGATAGAGCTCGTCCCCGAGCAAATGAGAAATAGACATAACTTTTTTCAAGATACTATCCAATAAAGCTGCAAAGCAAGCCAGGCAAAAAAGACAAAGGGGAAAAAGCACACCGAGGCTAAGGAACGTAAAAAGAGGGCGCGAATTTGAGCCCCGCTAAGGCCATACAATTCTTCTAAGCCTTTTGTAAAGATTCCTAAGGACCATAGAAAAAGCCAAAGGCAGGAGCCCACAAGTAAAAAATTACTTTCCAGAAAATCGGCCAGCAAGGCTGGCATAAGAAAAAAGAACCAAGGCAAAGAACTAAGAAGCCATAGCCTATGAATGGCAGAGCTTTTACTCACTCCTTGAAGGGCCTTATGTCTTTCTAAATGCGCAGCCAGACGAGAACTCATAAAAAAACTGACAAGATACATGACAGAAAAATGTAAAGCAGCTCCGAGCAGGACGGCAAGTATCCTGCTCCTAAAACTCGCAGCTGGCTGAAGGATAACGAGCCCTAGTGTCCAGGAAAAAGAAGCAAGGGCGCAGTAGAGCAAAGATAGAATATGGAGCCTTTGTTTTTCTTCTGCTTTGCCAAGCTCTCCGCAAATGAGATTCGGGAACAAAAGCAATCGAAAACTGCTTTGGAAGAAATATTCTAGCTTGCTTTTCATGTATGCTTGCTTTTAGGCGAGTTTTAGAAAAAAAGCTTTTTTGACAAAGCAATTTCTATTGTAAAAGAAAAATTTTCAGGCGAAACCTTGTTAACATTTGCAATGCCTATGCCTTGCGCTGGATTGTTCTGGTATGTACAAGCAACAGAGGACCGCCCCAACGCGACATAATCCTGCGCCGAGACTCCATTTATTACAACCACGCCCTGTCAGCGCTATAACGCCCCTGAGTACAAACGCCGCTTATTCCAACCCCCGCCCCAGTCAGCAAAACCAAGGTCCCTGAGTACAAGCGCCGCTTATTACCACAAACGTGCGCTGTCAATCCTACAGCGTCCCAGTACTCTAACGCCACGGCAAGGCATAGGCATTGGTCTGGCGCAAACGGCCTCCCTGCCTTAGCGCCAGACTCTCGCACCTCCTGTGCTCGGGACGCAATGCCTATGCCTTGCACTGGATTGTTGTAGTATGTACAGCAACAGATGAGTATTAGGCCTGCGCTGCAAGACATCTGCCTACGTTGCCTGGATTGTTCTGGTATGCAGCGCACATGAGCCCCTGCGCCCCGCGCTCAAGCGCATACATATAAGCTCGGGACGCAATGCCTATGCCTTGCGCTGGATTGTTCTGGTATGTACAAGCAACAGAGGACCGCCCCAACGCGACATAATCCTGCGCCGAGACTCCATTTATTACAACCACGCCCTGTCAGCGCTATAACGCCCCTGAGTACAGACGCCGCCTACTACAACCCCGCCCGCAGTCAGCAAAACCAACGCTATATTATTACAACAAGGTCCCAGTTAGCACTATAACGCCCCTGAGTACAAACGCCGCTTACTCCAACCCCCCGCCCCCAGTCAGCAGAGCGCCCCCCTACTCCTCCCTGGTCCACGCCTCCAGTACATCACCGCAATCCGGCTTATCCGCTTCGCCTTCGTCTTCCAGAGGGTCGTTGTCTGTGATCGTCTCGCATACGTCGATGGTGGTCTCAGAGCTGGGATTCTCCGTCGTTGGATTATCGGGATCAAAGTTAAAATACAGCAGACGCGGATAGGCGCCGGCAGCAAAGAGCCAGCGCGTGCCAAGCCAAGTGCTATCGTAGGCTGTGGCAGGCTGCGTCTCAGCAGTGGTTCCGCCGACGATGCCGGTGAGATTGTCAAGCATAACGACGATGGGGACGCGGCTTACGGTCGTTGTGAAGCCTGCGGCCGTTGTATCAAAGCGATTGTTTGTGATGGCGGCATTGAGCGCGTCCTCAGCATTGCCATCACGAATGTAGCCAATAAAACCGATACTATCGCCGCTATGGCCGCGCGCCAAGCCGAGGGCCATGCTGTTATGGACCCCGCCTGCAGTATGAAAATAGCCAAGCAGAAGGCCAATGTTATCATCGCCAGCGCCGGCAGCGCAGCTTGCGCCTGTGAGCACGCCATCGCAGAGGCTATCAAGGCTAAGGGAGTCACGTACAATGGCGCCTTCTATATAGCCCACCAGGCCGCCCATATTATCATCTCCCGCCCCGCCACCAGAAACATTGCCGCTTGCACGGCTGCCGGTGATATGGGCATTTATTGCACTGCCCACCAGGCCTCCCATACGTTCATCTCCATCACCGCCATCGGAGACATTGCCGCTCGCCCGGCTGCTGATCACCTGAATGTTAAGAGGTGTACGTACACTCATATATCCCACCAGGCCACCCATATGATCCCCCCCAGATCCGCCATCGGAGACATTGCCGCTCGCCCGGCTGCTGATCACCTGAGCGCTGCTACTCATACTTCCCACCAGGCCGCCCATATAATCAAAAACATCACCGCCATTTGAGACATTGCCGCTTGCGCTGCTGCTGATCACCTGAGCCTCACCCATACTTCCCACCAGGCCGCCCATATAATCCAAATGATCACCGCCATTTGAGACATTGCCGCTCGCCCGGCTAGCTGTGATCCTAGCACCACCACGGAGACTCCCCACCAGGCCACCCATAGCATCAAAGCTATCTCCGCCATCAGAGACATTGGCGCTTGCCGTGCTAGCTGTGATCTGACCGCCATATGCATATCCTATCAGGCCGCCCAAGTTAATGGTGAAAGCGCTAGTACTATCGCCCTGGACGGCGCCGCCTGCTATATGCACATTGCTTATGCGTGTGCCGCTTTCCGCAGCGCCGCAAAGGGCACCCACACGAACACGCCCCTTGACCATAGGCGCGCTAAGCGTGAGATTTCTTATGCTTGCGCCGTAGCAGGAGGCAAAGAGGCCGGCGTCGTTCGTGTGGTCGTCGGCAGCTACGGCGCTGGCTATGCGGTCAATGTCTAGATTGCTGATGCTGTGGCCATTGCCCTCCAGCTGCGCTGTAAAGCGGGAGTTGTTTTGGTCGCTGCCGATGGGGTCAAAGTTGCCCGCCGTGGCGCCGTTTTGGTCGCTCTCGCTGAGGTCAATATCTGCCACAAGCTCGTAGCCGCAGAGGAAGACGTTGTCGCTCGTTGCCGTCTTGCAGTTGTCGGTAGCTGCGTCAGGGGCGCCCATAGTGGAGGGCGTGCTGCCATCGTTGTAGCTGTGCCCAGCAAGATCATAGCGTATGTTATTCAGCTCGGCGGCGGTGGCGATTTCTATCAGACCATCGTTATCGTCATCTACGTCCGTAGTATCAGGCGTGCCGTCATTATCGTCGTCTGCGTCCTCGCTGTTCTTGCAGCCATCGCCATCAGGGTCAGCCGTGGCAGCGTCAGCGGAGCCAGTGGCGGCGCCAGTCGCTCCTGAGGGGCAGGCGTCAAGGCTATTAGCCAGGCCGTCATTGTCATTGTCGTTCTCGCACATGCCAGTGGCTGCATTCGGCGCTGTCTGGCCCGTGCATTCCATGCAGACTCCGTCATGCTGCGCTACGTGGTTTTCCATGTCCTCGCAAGCGGCGTCTGTAATGCAGTCCGTACCTAAGATGCTGTTGGGATTCGTGCTCAGGTTCTGATGACAGACTGCTGCCGTGATGCAGGCCCTTTTGTCCACATTGCGCACGTTATTTGTGCCCGCGCATTCTTGGCAGACGCCGTCATCCTGCGCAACATGGCCCGCCAGGTCCATGCAGGCGGCGTCGGTGATGCAGTCCGTGCCCAGCAGGCTGTTGGGGCCGCTGCTGTTGCTTGCATGGCAGGCCATCGCCGTGATGCACGCAGTCTTGTCCACATTACGCACGTTATTTGTGCCCGTGCATTCCATGCAGACGCCGTCATCCTGCGCAACATGCCCCGCCAGGTCCATGCAGGCGGCGTCGGTGATGCAGTCCGTACCCAGCAGGCTGTTGGGGCCGCTGCTGTTGCCTGCATGGCAGGCCATCGCCGTGATGCATTCGGTCTTGTCCACATTACGCACGTTATTTGTGCCCGTGCATTCTTGGCAGAGGCCATCATCCTGCGCAACATGGCCGGCCATGTCTTGACAGGCCTCGTCCATGATACATGCGTTGCCCAGTATGCTGGTGGGGCTGTGGCTTGTACCCTGGCAGTCAGCCTTGCTGATGCAGGCAAGCGGGTTTACGGTCGTATTGGCGACCTCGCCTTCGCTGCATTCCAGATCAATGCAGGTGTTATCCGCCGGGTTGTAGGTCTCATCGCCCGTGCATGTGACTTGCTCTTCGCAAGTAGGCTTGTTCGCCGGCTTGAGCTCTCCATCATCGCAGGTAGTCACACAGGCCGTTCTGTCCGCGTTGGGATATTGCGGCGCCGTGCAGGCCTCGCAGCTGCCATCTTGCAAGATTTGGTCGCCAGTACAAGTCGGCGTGCCTCCTCCGCCATCTCCTCCTCCAGAGCTTCCACCGCCTCCGGTATCGCAGCCCGCCAGAGTCAGGCTGAGGCTGATCGCAGCGAGCGCAGCCAGGCGAATGCTAGCAAAACCAAACTTAGCTGATCTTAAGTCAGCAGAGCTAAAGTTGGCTGCCTTGCTAAAGTTCTTCCATAATAAGCCGCCAAGGCCAAGGCCTTCTCGGCTACGTTTTTTCAAGTCAACAGAGCCAAACTTAGCTACGCTGCTTTTCCATGCAACTGCGTTGCTTTTCCATGATCTTTAAGCTGGCGCTAAGCCCGCTTAAATAATTTCTACGCGCGCTTGTGGCTGCGCGTCCCATAAGTTTCTGAAACGTGTTTCTCATATTTTCCTCCATAAACACAGCCAAGCTTAGAGCCCAGCCTAATCCAAAAAAGCCAGCAGAGCCAAAGGCAGCTGCGCTGCTTTTCCATGATCTTAAGCTGGCGCTAAGCCCGCTTAAATAATGTTCCCATACGCGCATGATAGGGCGCGCATTCCCTAAGTTTTTTTACCAATAGACATCTTCATGTCCTCCTTTATATAAAAAATGACTGCCCCATATGCAGGACAGTTCTAGGACAAAACTTAGGCAGGGCTCAGAAAATAGCAAGTCTTTATTGTAAAAAAAATAAATTTTTTGGGGTACTATATACCTAAAACCACAAAAATTGCTCATTGGTGAATCCCTAGTATAGAAGCGCTTTTGAACCCGCCAAAGCAAAGCAGCAAGTAATAGCAAGTCTTTATTGTAAAAAAAAATAAATTTTTTGAGCAACAAAAAAGCAGGCTGCGACCTGGTTGTGGTGGGGAGAGTCTGAGGACGCAAAGTGTGCATACACACTTTGCTACGATTCTAAGGCGCACTTTTTTGTGGTATGGGACGTCTGTGGTAGCAAAGTATGCGTTGCATACTTTGCCATGATTCTAAGGCGCGCTTTTTTGTAGTATGGGGAGTCTGTAGACGCAAAGTATGCGTTGCATACTTTCCCATGATTCTAAGGCGCGCTTTTTTGTAGTATGGGATGGCGCAGAGGCTCAAGCGCCTTGCATATGAGAACAAGCCAGGCAAGGTTTAGGGCTGACAAAACAGATATGGTTTTTTCTGGAGCTGTTCATACTAGAACAATCCAGTGCAAATCATAGGCATTGCGTCACGAGCACAGGAGGTGCGAGAGTCTGGCGCTAAGGCAGGGAGGCCGTTTGCGCCAGACCAATGCCTATGATTTGCCGTTAAGGCGCGCTTTTTTTGTGGAACAAAAAGGAGGATGAAAACCTTGATGAAGTATGGGGCGTTGGTTATGATAAGCGGCGTCTGTGGATGCAAAGTGCATCTGCACTTTGCTGCGATTCTAAGGCGCAATTTTTTTGTAGAACAAAAAAGAAAATGAAGACCTTGTTGTGGTATGGCGCAGAGGCTCAAGTGCGTTGCATATGAGAACAATCCAGGCAACTCATAGAGCTGTAGCACAGACCTAATGCCCATCTGCTGTGTACATACCAGAACAATCCAGTGCAAGGCATAGGCATTGCGTCACGAGCTTATATGTATGCGCTTGAGCGCGGGGCGCAGGTGCTCGTGTACTGCACATACTAGAACAAGCCAGGCAACGTTTAGGGCTGACAAAACAGATATGGTTTTTTCTGGAGCTGTTAAATAAAATAAAATTTTGCTGGACAACACAAAACATAGCCGACATTATGACCAGAGGTTTCAATAGTTATGAATATGCTTACTACTCTTATCCCCATCATTCTGATTGTTTTATTTTTTGCGAATGCCTTTCGTATTTTACGTGAGTATGAGCGTGCCGTAGTATTCCGCCTAGGCCGCTTTAGCAGCGTGAAAGGGCCGGGTTTGATCATACTTCTGCCGCTTATAGATAAGATGGTGCGTGTGAGTATACGGACAGTGGCAATGGATGTTCCGCCCCAGGATGTCATCACCAGAGATAACGTTTCCATTAAAGTCAATGCTGTTATTTATTTTCGCGTTATGGAGGCAGACAAAGCCATTATCGAAGTAGAAGATCATCTTTATGCCACTTCACAACTCGCGCAGACTACTTTGCGTTCTGTAGTAGGAGAATCAGACTTAGATGATATACTTTCAGAAAGAGAAAAAATCAACGACAAGCTTCAGACGATTATTGACAAGTCTACGGATCATTGGGGTATTAAAGTATCTATGGTCGAAGTCAAGCACGTGGATTTGCCAGAGAATATGCAGCGCGCTATGGCCAAGCAGGCGCAGGCAGAAAGAGAAAGACGTTCCAAAATTATCGCAGCAGAGGGAGAGTACCAAGCTTCTAAGAAACTAGCGCAGGCGGCAGGCGAAATTGCCAAAGAGCCTATGGCGATGCAGCTGCGTTATTTGCAGACAATGACAGAGATCGGGGTAGATAAAAATTCCACTACGATCTTTCCTTTACCTATGGAAATCCTAAAACCCTTCCTTAGTCAAAACAAGGGCGGAGCTTAAGTGTTCTAAAAGCGCCATGGGCCTTCTCTGCATCAAGAGCGCTTCTTGGCCATGATGCCTACAAAAAGCTTTTCCAAGCGGCTTGCCTTATTACGCATACTGAGAGTCTTAATACCTCTTTTATCCAACTCCTGAAAGAGACTGTTCAATTCCTGTTTCTTTTCTAAATCTACTTCCAATGTTGTGCTTCCTGGCAAACGAAAATGGAAGGGGCCCAAGTCAGACAAGCTTTCCAAAGGTTCTTTGAGATCAAAGATAAAACTTTCCTTATGCAGCTTTGCAATAAGTGAGCGCGTAGAGGCCTTCTCAATGATTTTCCCATGATCAATAATCGCTATATTACGGCACAGGCTTTCAGCTTCTTCAAGGTAATGGGTAGTTAAAATGATCGTTGTGCCCTGCGCATTTAAATCCCGCAGAAAAGCCCACATAGAATGCCGCAGCTCAATATCTACTCCCGCTGTAGGCTCATCAAGGATCAGGATACGGGGCTTATGTATGAGAGAGCGCGCTATCATCAGGCGTCTTTTCATCCCTCCAGAAAGATTGGAAGCCTGCACATCCCTTTTATCATCCAGGTCTAAGACCTTGAGGTATTCCCCCATGCGCCTTTGGGCCTCATTACGCTTGATCCCGTAGTAACCCGCCTGATTGATAATAATGTTTTCTACTTTCTCGAATATATTGAAATTGAATTCCTGAGGCACAAGCCCAAGCATGCTTTTTACCTGCTCAAGGTGGCTGTCCATATCCCAGCCAAAAACTTTGACAGAGCCTTTGCTTTTATTTACTAAGGAAGTCAGTATTCCGATCAAGGTGGTTTTGCCTGCCCCATTAGGCCCCAAGAGCCCAAAAAAATCCCCCTCCCGCACCTCAAGACTCACATGATCCAAAGCAAGGCTCCCATCCTTGTAGACCTTATGCAAATCCTTGAGATCTAATGCCAATGTGTTCATAAATGTTAAAGAAAGCCAGAGCTTAGCTGAACCTTAGCTCACTCCTAAGCATGCCGGGCAGCGTGGACAAAAAAGCCCTAAGAAAACATAATAAAGCAGGCATAAGTATATTAGAGGGAACTACATACAAGAGTCTACTAAAAAGATTTCGCATGATTTGCGATCTTTGCCTTATCACAGCAAATAAGACTTATCAAAATGTTTCATAGCATTTTTGATAGTCTCTAAGTCTGCCTTTACCCATTCATGCCTGCTTTGGAATTCCGTGTGTATGTAGTTTTCCATATCTCTAAAATTATGCGTTAGTACTTTGTATTCCATTTTATAGCCCCTGTTTGGATCGCTAGTCTGGTAGTTGTTTAGGCGCTTTTGTATGTTGTTAGCTATGCCTACTTTGTATTCGTCTTTATACACTTTGTTAGATACGACATAGACGTATTTCTGCTCTCTGTAGTCCTTGCCCGTATCTGTTCTTTTGGGCGGGTCTGTACTGTAAGCTATACCTAAGTCAAAGCCTTTATGCTTGCCAAAAAGTTCTGTATCGCTTTGCGCCTCTAACTCTTTGGCCAAGCGCATGTTGACTAGCTCATAAGCTTTATGACTCACGTCGATGCCTATCCATCTACGCCCCAGCTTTTCTGCGGCGACGCAAGTAGTAGCGCAGCCGCAAAATGGGTCCAGCACAAGGCCGCCCTTCCTGCTGCTTGCCTTGATTATGCGTTCCAGTAAGGCGAGCGGCTTTTGCGTAGGGTAGCCTAGAGTCTGTTGAACAACCCTTGTGGCGCAAGTCATTTTATGCTCTGTGCGCCCGGCCTTGCTGTTTCATCATATAAAAAATACCCCCGCCCCTATGCTCCGGTCTAGGCTCTGACAAATGCAATCATCTTGCCGATGTTATGAGCGATGCAGCGTTCTGTCCATTCCGTTTGCACTCTCTCCAAGCTACGTCGCAAGAACTGATTTGCCTTACGAATCTCTTTTATGACGCCAATAGTACTCTCTGCTATGGGAAAGCGAAGCGCATAGGTCTGTCGTCCCTTAGCGCTTTGCAGCTTCTTGCGCATCTGCAAAATGTGAGGCGTGGACAGCCGCCGTCCTTTGCGCGGCGAACGCTTGTCTGCTACAAGCTTTCTATCTAAAGTTTGATGATCTTGCAGCCATATTTCTTTTTGATATTGATGGCCTATGCAGCCAACTTTGGATGCGCAAGATGCGCAGGCGCTTCGTTTGGCTTTATATGTTTTGTATAAGACACCCCCTAGTTTCTTTTTACGCGCAAAATATAAGGTCTGATTTTCTGGGCAAACATAAGTGTTATCTGCTTCCTTGTATCTAAATGTAAGATCAGCATAGTCATTTCTTTTACGCTCTTTGCGCTCCTCAGGCTTTACTTTATTTCCAAGTTTATTGGCGTAGTCTTGATCAGGCATATATAGGTCCTTGTCTTGTAATTTTTCTAAATTTGCCTCATTGGAGTAACCAGCATCTAAAACATATTTGCTTGGCTCTTGACGAGCAGGTTTTACCTTCTCCTTGAGCTCCTCACTCTGTTTTACTAAAGCAACAGTATGCTTTGCGTCTGACTGTTCTCTTGACACTTTATGATGCACGATCATATTGCTCTTCGCATCTACGGCAATATGCGCATTGTAGCCGACTAGGAAACCCTTGCTGCTGTTTTTATGCCAATCCGCATCTCTATCCGTCAAATGAACCCGTTTAGCTTCTTTGTGCTCCTCTAAAAACTCAAGTCCCCGCTCAATGCGCTTCTCTTGTTTGTGTAGACGCGAAAGCTTCTTTTGCAATGACTCTTTCTCCTCAGCATCTTCAGAACGCTCCCATTGCGCATATCGTTTCTTACAACTTTCCTGAATATATTTGTAGCGTCTTTGCAATTCTTCACGCGTGCCTATGTCATTACGATTGGCGTTTGCTTTGATCTTTGTGCTGTCTATGCAGACCGTATCAAAATCTATCAGGCCCGCTTCACTCCCTAAAAATACTGTTTGACTAAAAAGCTCCTCTATGGCATGACTATGACGCTTGCGAAAAACGCTGATGCTCGAATGATCAATACGCAACCCGCCTGATAAAAACAGCAAGTCGGCACGACAGGGAAGATCACGCTCCAAATTACGCATGGAAATATTGCCGTGTAATAGCGAGTAGAAAAGAATTGCCAAAAGACGATTCACGGGAAAGGCGGGACGGCCTCCTTTGCCATTATCGTTTGTATAATTCTTATCGAAAATGCTTAAGTCAAGCTTATCGATGATCTCTAACAAACGACGTGTTGGGTGACCCTCCTCAAAGAGTTCTCCCAAATTTAAACTTATCATTTGATACTGATCTACATCAGCGTGTTTATACTTTGCCATACAAGTGACATAAAATAATTTACCCTATATGGCAACTACTTTTGGAGGTTGTTCAACAGACTCTCTATTTCACCCACTCATCATTCTCCTTTTTCTCTTGTAGCAGCATAAAATTGCTTGTCTGCTGTATAGCCTCCTTGTAGTTTGCAAAGTGTAGCATTCTGGATTGTGTTGCAGCGTTATGGATCAGTCCTTATCATCCCATAAACAGGACAAAGAGCAGGCGGCCCTTGCCAAGCACCCTGTGCACGAAGAATTGGGAGGCTATGAAGGGGCAAAGCTGGGCATGTGGCTTTTTTTAGCTACAGAGCTTTTGCTCTTTGGCGTTCTCTTTGCCAGCTTTGCCATTTTCCATGCTAAATTTTTAGAAGCCTTTCAAATAGCGCATCATAGTTTAGATAAAATTATGGGCGGCACGAATACTATTGTGCTGATCCTTAGTAGCATGAGCGCAGCGCTCGCACTGGATGCTATACAAAGGGGGCGCCGTCGTTTATGCGGTTTTCTCCTAGCCCTTACTATTGCCTTGGCCAGCGTATTTTTAGTAATCAAGTATTTTGAATACAGCCATAAATTTCACTACAATATTTTCCCGGGCTCAGCTGCGCATATTGTTGACCCTGAGGCTAAGGATCACGCCTATATCCAAGTTGATGATTATATAAAAAAGAAGGGCTTGGGACAGGAGCAGGCGCAGGAATTAAAACAGGGCATAGACTTATTCTTTACGTTTTATTTTGTTATGACAGGGATACACGGTTTGCACGTCTTGATAGGGATGGGCGTCTTGGCATGGCTCTTCTTTGCAAACCGACAGGGCCGCTATGCGCACTGGTATTACACGCCTGTAGAAAATGGGGCTCTATACTGGCACCTCGTAGATTTGATTTGGATCTACCTCTTCCCGCTCTTTTATTTGATCAGCTAGCGTCTACAGCTCTTTGTATTACTTAACGACGCTTTCGCATGCCTGATGGCTGGGCGCGCTTGTTTTTTCTTAAGAGCAAAGAAAAGCCAAAAAAGACCCAAGAGCAGCGCAAGGCTGAGAAAAGCTGCGCTTTCAAAGGCAAGCTTTAGACTAATAACATTTGCTGTTTTTAGGGCGCCTACGACAAAGTTGCCAAAACCTATGCCTGCCATGAGCGCTGCCAGAGATAAAGCAGAAATCTGCTCCTGCCATTGGGGAAAAGAACGCGTTGCTAAGCTGATAGAAAGGGGGAAGAAATACGAGCAGCCTAAGCCTAGCAGCATGTAAGATATAAAGATCAAAGAAGGGTCTGCTGCAAGCACAAGACTGACAGCGCAAAAGATTAGCACGGGCGAG
>CBDETG010000068.1:0-4710 GCA_965242745.1 Leptonemataceae bacterium | reverse complement strand
TGCAATCCGCCTCAAGATTATTCCCATATGATAGCGTACAGCAGACGCAAAAACACCCTGCCTGCCTGCCTTGAGGAGCATAGCAATCATCTTTTAAATATGCCCGGGGGATGGGGCGAGATAGGGCATCCTCCAAGCGAGTGTTGCCGCAGGCGGCTCTGTGAGTTGCGTGTACGCTTGGGGGCTAGGAAAATAGACGAGGATGCGCCTTTGACTTTGGCGGATTGCCCTGATCTCTCTTCACTTGAGCCTACGGAGAGCTGTGATGGTAACGGTTTTGTTATAGGCAGTCCCTAAGGGGCGTTTCGAGTCAGCTAAGGAGGAAGCTAAAATGATCATAACGCGTTTTTGTAAAATAGGAGTGTGCCTGGCCCTTGCCATGTGCAGCGCCTGCCAGGATATCAGCGAAAGCTTGGGCACAGATGAGTCTCTATCAGGGGGCTTGTGTGAGAATGATGGCCCTTTGTTCAACGCTTTTTGCAAACACGAGGCCAGCCAGATAGCTTTTACGGAGGAACTGGTCACAGAGTCAAACGATAACTATCTTATTGCAGCATCCGACGGCTTTATGTACAAAGCTGACGAGGACGGTGTCAACTACAGGCGCACTTATATGCCATGGTATGAAACGCCTCGCTTCAGTGACTTGAAAGGAAATGCCAGAAATGACTACGGCAGCCTGCTTGATATTGAGTATGATTCCAAGTCAGGCATCTTAATGAGCTCTGCTGATTTCAACCAAGTCTTTTTCTCTTTTGATAGGGGCCGGACTTGGCATCTGAATCGTTGTTTAGCCGGCATCCCTGAACAGGATGAAAAAGGGGACATCAATACGCATAGTTTTACAGGCATTGCTGGGTATGACGGGCGCTACATGGTGGTGGCTAGTAACAGCACTCTCTTTATAGGAGAAGACCCGCTGGGGCCGTGGAGACGTTATCCCTGCGAGGATTTTGTAACGGGCTGCGACAATCGTGCCTATTTTATAGATATAGAATATGCCCATGGGTTTTGGATTCTCTATTCGCGCAGCTCAGTAAGAGACACCATGTATTCTAATGACGATGGCATAACTTGGCAGAAGTTTGAGCGAAGCGTATTAGAAGTAGACGGGATTGAAGCTCAGGGCGTTATACGTGAGATACGTTTCTTGAGGCGAAGATGGTATATTCTTATTACAGATGCGAAGCTAGGCCGCCTTCTCCTCAGCAACAGCGCAGACCCGCGGGAAGGGTTTCGTACTTTGGTCAGACTCGACACGATTGCTGAATATGCAGAAAGCGTTTCTTCCTTTGATATAGACTTTGATACGGGGCTGATAGGCTTTGCGTCTCCTAAGAGCTCATCTCTGGTATATTATGACGGCAAGGACGAGCTTCAGGATTCCTTTACTCGTAATAGCGGCAAATTGGACGTGCAAAGATACGGGGGAATTATACACATGGACTATACGAATGGAACATGGCGTTATGTAACAAACCGCGGCTATGTTTATTACACTAGTGATAGAACAGACTTTATGCGCACCCGTATTTCCTTCGATCAGCTAAACCGCGTAGTCCCTTATTAAATGGCTGTATTCCCTTGCGCTGCAAAGGTCTTTTGCAATTTCGCTTTTTCGTTTTCTTGGCTTGCAATTCATGATTGTGCCCAAACGCTACCTTTTCTACAAAAAGCTGTCATGCCGCAAAGCAGCGCTTTGCTGATCATAGTATATTCTACAAGAGAGATTACAAACACTGAGGCAAGAGAACAAAAAATTCCTTTCCGGTACAGCTTAGCTTTTGCTTGATTTCTTTTGCGTTTGGAAGCCAAGCCCTAAGCTCTCCTATAACAGAAGGATGGGGCAGCTGGAAAAGCCTGCAAAGTGAAAATTTTACAGTACACTTCCCAGCTGCAAAAAAAAGCTATGCGCTGCGTGCAATAAAACTCTTTGAAAAGATACATGCCGAGCTGCGGCCTCACTATCCAAAAACACAACTAGAATACCGAACACACGTAGCCTTAGTTTTTTCTTCAGATATATCGCAGGGCTTTGCTACGCCTCTGGGCATCAATCAGATAGTGCTTTATATGGAAGCCCCTTCTTTAGGCAGTTTTTCTCGCTATGAAAATTGGCTAGAGCTGCTCTTTAGGCATGAATATGCCCATATACTAAGCCTGCAGGTTTGGCGCTTGACACAAAACATACTTTTTCTCCAACGCCTTGTGCTGGATCTGCCGCCTAATTTACTCAGCCCCAATGCCTTTAAGGAAGGGCTAGCTGTTTGGGAGGAGAGCAAGAAAGGTTTGGGAAGACAAGAAGACCCATTGACGCGCATGCTTGTGCGGACAGCGATTTGGCAGGAGGCTTATCCCTCCTTAGCAGAAATATTGAATACAACGCACTCTTGGCCCTACGGCGCAAAGGACTATCTTTATGGTGGCCGCTTGATGGCAGAATTTGCCAGACAAAAAGGCGATGCAAGCCTCCGCTCGTATTGGGGTACAGATTACATTGCCATGTCTATCGACAATCGTATGAGAGTATTCGGTACAGCAGCAGAAGAGATATACCAAGCTATGCGCAGGCGGGACTTTGATGAATTCAGCCGGGAAATAGCGGGCTTGGAGGAGCAGGGTATTACTCCCTATGAACGCCTGAGCTTTGACGGCGCTGCCAAATCTTTTTTATGCTACAGTGAGGAAGAAAGGAGCTTGCTTTATTTTGCAAGACCTAAGGATCAAGTTGGAGGTATATTCCGTATATCCACGCAAAAAGACCAAAGCTCCGCAGCATATAAAACAAAACACCTGCGAAGACAAATTAGCAGCAAAGGCATTGCCTGCGCTAAGGGGCTTGCTTATTACAGCTCTGAAGCGCTGCTCTATCCAGCCTTTGGTTTGCGTTATGAGCTGCATGACGGGCAAAGCTCTTATGTCTTTAGCCGCCTTGCTCCAGGACGCAGCATTTCCTACCCCTCTTTGAGCCCTGATAAAAGCCATCTTTATTATATAGAAAAAGACCAAGATTCCCGCTCTCTCAAAAGGCTCGCGTTGGGCGCAAAGCCTGCTCCAGAGCCAAGCGATTTTGCAAAGGCCAAAAGTCTGCTGACTATTCCTGTAGATAGCAGCCTCCTGCAATATACGGCGCTTGCTCCAAACGAGGAGTATCTTGCTACGCTCCTGCGGCAGGGCATGCGAGGTTTTGCTTCTTTAGTACTCTGTGACTTAAAAGCGCAGCCCGATTTTGTTTGTCGCACTATCTTAGAGGCCAAGGCTATACTCACCCAGCCTTCCTTTTCTCGTGACAGCGCATATCTGTATTTCAGCTCTGATGTTGACGGTATCTATAACTTGTACTCCTATGAACTTGGAACAAAAGTCGTACGGCGCCTTAGCAGAACGAAGAGCGGCTTGTTTTATCCAGCTGCAGGCAAGGACGGACTTTTTGCGCTGGCTTTTTTCAAAGACGGCTATGACATTGTGTATTTTGCGGATAAAGACTTGCTTCAAGAAAAAGTGCAGCTCTTCGACAAGACACAGAAAAAACTGCCCATCCCGCATAGCCCGCATAACAAACAAAACACAAGCCCAGAACCTAAAAAAGACGAAGAAGAAAACATATCCTTGTACAATGGTCTACGAGAATGGAGGCCCTACTATACGGGTATTATTGATATGGGGAAGTGGGGCTCTGGCATAAATTTTTTTCTTGGCTCTTTGGAAGCGCGGGACCCTTTGCTTTGGCATATCATAGGCGCCAGTTTAGCTGTTATCGACAGCCAAAGCGAAGCTGAGCCTGATGATCCCGAAGAGGATGAGACGGCTTTCCCATGGCAATTCTACTATATATACAACCGTTACAAAATGGGACTGTCTTTCAGTCATATTAGTCAGAGCAATCTCGATACAATAAGCCAAGCCTATCTGACTTATATTTCGCCGGGGCGCTACGTCTCCCTCCAAAGCCTCGTGGGTTATAGGAGGCAGGCAATAGACAGAGCATTGCTACTGAGCGGCCCCTCGGCCATATTGCTCATGGGGGATACGCGCTTCTTTCCTAAATCTATCAGCCCAGAGCTAGGCTGGACTTTGATTGCGCTGGCGAATTATTACACGCTTCATGACAGCTTCCATGCAAAAGAGCTGGAATATGGCGAAACAGAGGGCGGAATTGCGTTTTATCTGCCTTCTTTGTTTCCGCACCACGTAAACTATTTGAGCTTTTATGGCTACACATACTTTGGCCCCGATCGAAATGAGCGCTACCATAGCCAAGGCAATTTGCTGCGCAACCAAGACCCCGCTGTCTTCCAAGGATCTGATTTTATAGTCTGGACCTACGAGTATCGCCTGCCTCTCCTCTGGTATTCCAAGCCTATATGGGACCGCTATCGTTACTTCTCTCTACGTTATATAAGCTTAGCCCTCTTTTATGACTATGGAGTAGTGCGCGGTGAAGAAGAAATACAGGACGAAAGGCAATATAGACAGTACGCTAGTTGGGCTATGGGCCTGCGCCTAAGCATAGGATTGGATATAAGCTATCTAAGGCCTGCCCGCATTTTCACTACGCTACTCCAAAAGTAAAGAAGGCGCAGATTTCTTACAATTTGGCTTTGCAGCCAGTCTAGGAGGAACTTTAGGAGAACAAGAAGCAAGCAGAAGCTATGCGCCTGCCCTCACCAAAGCCTACAAACACCCCTTCCCTCATATGAAAAAACAGCC
>CBDETG010000067.1:0-25606 GCA_965242745.1 Leptonemataceae bacterium | reverse complement strand
AGAAGATGGGACTCTTGTTTATGAGCATTACTATGCAAGAAAAGGAAATGTTAGGGCGTCTGTCAAATACCATAAGGACGGCGAGACTTTTTATCTAGTCATAACATACTACAAAAACGGAAATATGAAGACTCTAAGCGTTTATGATGATCAAGGCAAAAAAAGACAGGTCCAATATGCTATAGATGGAGGGGAAAGATACAAGAAGAATGCTCGTTAGAAAAGCATGGCTGTAATTGGCTATTAGAAGATTAACGCGAGGCCTGGCAAAACACAGGCTTGTTTTTATTCTTGACGCTGTCACCTGCTTACCTAAAAAGCTAGCACACCTTATATGCGAAAAGATACAAATACAGAAGGGCGCATCCAAAGCATAGAAATTGCCTTAAAGGAAAGGGGGTGGCTTGACTCCGTCTTTATGCACTCTTTGCGCTTTCGGACGGCTTACACTATAGGTTTTTTTAGCCTGCTCTTTGCAAGCTTAGGCTTAGCTTTTACAGCGGTCTTTTTTATGCTGGGCAACCTTAACACTCGTATGGACAGAATGGAGTTTCGTATGGACAGGATAGAGTCTCGTATGGACAGAATGGAGTCTCGTATGGACAGGATAGAGTCCAAGCTTGACCTGCTCTTAGAAAAACAAACACAAGCCAAGACCAGCCTTGCAAAGTAGCTTTTCCTTTTTGACACTTTTTTGTTTGACATATTGCTGTTCATATATTGATTTATTACGATGGTGAGATTTTTTTCTAAACATACTTACTTACTCATCCTTGCTTTCTGCTTTTTTCCCTTAGCTGCCGAGGAGCAAAAGCGCTGGTCTATACTGGGCGGTTTTTCCTATGGGCTGGGCTTTGAAAACAACTATGAAAGCCCGCTCAAGGGCGGAGGCAGTGCGAGTTTTGCGTCTTGGGAGGGGAGGTCTTACAGCTATGGCTTCCATGCAGAAAGGCGTTGGAGAGAGAATCATCTTGCCTTTATGTTTGGCCTATCGGGGGTCTATTATGACTATGAAAAACAAGATCGGGGTCTGGCTCGTGAGCTCGGGCTGAATTCCGCTTCCTTTATGGATTTCATTTTTATATACCATATCTTGCCTGAATACACGCTCTTTTCTCCCTACCTCGGTATGGGCATAGGCATAGGGCATAGTGGTTATCCTGAGCGCTTTGTTTTTCGCCAGCTTATCAAGGCAGGCGGCCGTATCCACTTTGAGTCCGGTTTCCTTTTTACAGAATTGCAATATGAACAAGTCACAAGCCGCCAAAATGAGAAAACTAGAGATGCCATTCGGGCTATGCTCCTGCGCATAGGTTATGGCTTGAATCTCTAAGCAGAGTACAAAACTGATGTCTGGGAACACGTATTACTTCTGGCAGCGAATGCTTTTGCGCCTTCGTATTTGCGCCTTGCCTCTGCTGCTATCTGCCTGCAGTAACAGCAATCCCATTTTACAATTAGCGGACCCTTTCTTTCAAAGAGGCTACGGCGCGCGGTATGTACTGATTATACGCAGTACTTGGTGCGGTCCTGATTCTACGATAGATTGCATCAGTCTGATTGGCGGGGCACAGCATTTCTCACCACCCATCGGCGCTACCCATAGAGACGCTGCCAGCGCTTTCTGGGCTAGTGGCCGCAGCGCTACAGAAGGCCTGCGCAAGATGGCAGAGCTGGGAGAAACAGGCGCTCTTGGGCGGGAATTGCAATCGCAAATCGAAGATGGAGATGCTGCAACTGTGTTTATAGCCAAAGGTGGTATAGGGACCTCACCTGCTGCCAAGTTTCTCGAATTCACAGTACATGATTCACATCCCTTCCTAAGCTTTACCACTATGCTTGCTCCCAGCCCGGATTGGTTTACGGGCCTTTCTGCTTTTTCTTTGTTGGGGGCAAATGGAGAGTTTGCAGCAGATCTAAGGAGACCCATCTTCGCCTATGATGCCGGCACAGACAGCGCGATTACGTTTAAGCACACAAATACGCCTACTTCTCCACAGGAGCCTATCATGCGTTTGGATCGTCTTCGTGATTCTAATCCCTTTGTGCCGCCGGCAAATGCCGAAATTGGAGAAGTACAACTCCAACGTATAGAATGATAGGCTTTGCCTCCCGCGCATCTTCCCCGTCTTCCTTCTTTTCTGTGTTCCCTAAGCTGCTCTACTTTTTTGTTTCTCTGCTCTTTTGCCAAATGCTTTTGGCAAAGCCCAGTTTTCGGCAGGCTCCAAGCGCTTTAGGAGATATTGGCAAGACTCCTATAAGCAAAGCGTGGCTTTTGGGACAATTTTCTTATTCTCACAGTACGTCTTTTGTCGCCGTCAAAAAGCCCCATGCCCGGCGACCTGGGCTCTATCTGCACCATAAGGCCTATGCAGCCTTCCAGAAGATGTATGCTGCTGCCAGGCAGGATGGCGTTGAGCTCTTCATTCTTTCTGCTGGGCGCAATTTCCATCGCCAGAAGCAGATATGGGAAAGAAAATGGGCTGCGCAAAAAAGCAGCATAGCGCATCATAGAGCTAAGATGATACTGCAATACAGCGCTATGCCCGGCACTTCCCGTCACCATTGGGGTACAGAAGTGGACCTGAATGCGCTGGATAATCGTTACTTTGCAAAGGGGCCGGGCAGGAAGGTCTATCTCTGGCTACGCAAAAGAGCAAAACATTTCGGTTTTTGCCAAGTCTATGGCGCAGGGCGTAAAAAGGGCTACAAGGAAGAAAAATGGCACTGGTCTTATATGCCTGTGGCGAAGACTTTGCTGGATTCCTATGCCAAGCAAGTAGCTTATACAGACCTCAAGGGTTTTTCTGGAGCCCATCTAGCGCCCAAATTAAATATTATAGAAAATTATGTACAGAATATCCAAAAACACTGCAAGTAAGAAGCGTGTCTCTGCTTCGGCGTGCAAAGAAAGCTGCTGACTAGGGCAAGCCTGTATTTTAGCGCCCAGCATGCTATAACAAGCAAAGGCAGCAAGGCAGCAGCAAGATTTATTGCCAGTAGTGTACCTCGCCCAGAGGGCTTAGGTCCGCATAGCGGACCTCTCCTATATACACGCCGGGATCAGATTGCTGCCCAGGATAAGTAGAAAGCACGTGTATGCTGAGCAAGACAAGGCTCACTGTTTCGCTGCGTTTTATCTTTGGGCCAAAAAAATGCAGATGCTCAAGTGATATACGTTGTGGACCAGGCCTGTCTGGGAATAGAAGCTTCCTTTGCAGGATTTGTATTTCCTCATGCCTTTGCTGACCTGTGACCGGTAAGCTCAGCTCACGTATACTGAGGCTGATGAGCGCTGTTTTTATGCGGCTATGCTTTTGAAATTCTGCCAAGCTGCACTCACTACAGGCTCCATTATAGATTTCCACTAAGGCAGGCTTCCTGAGTATAGGGAAGGCTTTGGCGCTTTTTGCAGGGAAGTGCGTCAAAGCCAATTCGATCACAATTTTTGCTTCCCTGCTTGCTTTGCTCTCCTCCTTCTTCATAAAAGGCACAAGAAGCGCGCTGTCCGTCTTAGCGTCAAAGAGCTTACTTGCGCCGAAGAGCCATTCACTTCTGTCTGAGCTGGCGCTGTACTTGATGCGCCTTCCTGTCTCCAGCATAAGCTTGCGCAAATCTGAGCGGAAGTACACAGTTTGCAGGATAGATACAAGCAGCATGCCAAGACATACAAAAAAAGGCAGGGCATTGGATTTGATCTTTTGACCTAAAGACGTGCTTGCTTTTTCTAACATTTCTTTTATTGGTGTATCTATGCAAATACTATGCTTGGGAACCAGTTATACAGCTTGCTATGGCGCTGTCAACTTTTGCAAAGATCATAACTTTACTTTTTTAAGCCGCTCCCCAGGCTCTAAGCAAAATCTCAATTATTTCTCTCCCAAGGCAAAGCCTGCGATTGACTGCATATGGGATACTGTACCTCCTGCTCGCAGCAAAGCCCTCACTGTGCCTTATGCGGCGATAGTTGGAAAACTCATGGAGCAAAAAAAGGATTTGCCGTACATCTATGTGAGCTCTACAGCCGTATTTCCTTCTGTTTCTGAGCAGGGCGGCGCTATCAAAAGTTATGATGAAAACAGCAGCCCTGCGCCTGAAGATGAAAGAGGAGAAAGGCGTCTCCGTATGGAAGAGCTCATCACCAAAAGCTATCCCCATGCAAGAATCATACGGTCCACAGGTATTTATGGACCCAGACGCTCTTTACTGAGTCAATTTCTTTCTGGAAACTTTGCGCGCCTCTCTCTTGGAAACCGCATCATCTCCCGTATTCATGTCCAAGATTTAGTCCGACTGGCCCTTGCCTTGAGCCAAAAAAAGGAGGAGCTTCCCGCCCTGGTCTGCGGCGTCGATGCCAGACCTGCGCCATACAGCGAAGTCTTTTCCTTTCTGGAGCAGGAACTAGGCATCCCTATACAAGGCGCAGCCGCAATAGCAAAGCAGCCCATACAAGGGCGCATCATTAGAAGCCTCTATGTATCAGAGCTGCTTGGAGCTTATGATTTCCCCACATACAAGGAAGGCTTTGGCGCCCTATACCGAGAAGAGAAAGCCCGCCGGCTTGCTCTTCTGAAATAAGAAAGATGCAGAAGGAACAAGATCTGATTCGCAAGCAGGCTATAGCCTTAGGTTACGATCTGGTAGCTTTTACTCCCCTTAGTCTCTCAAAAAAAGATAAAGCGAATTTGCTTGCATTTGCCAAAGGCGGTTTTGCTGGAAGCATGGACTGGTATGAAAGGCATTTGCGCCTGCGTCTTTGCCCCTCCGAGCTTTTCCCAGAAGCGCAGGGCGCCATTGTACTGGCCGTATTCTATAGAGATGTACGTAGTGAAGAGGCCCTGCAAAATGCCAGGCTGCGCATTTCGCGTTATGCGCATGGGAAAGACTACCATCGTGTTTTACGTAAAAAAGCTAAGCGGCTGCTCCAGCTAGCGCAGAGGGAGATACCACATATAAAGGGGCGCATCACTGTAGATTCTGCTCCCCTGCCTGAGAAAATTTTGGCCCGCATGGCCGGCTTGGGTTGGCAGGGGAAAAATACGAATATCATTCATCCGCAATGGGGGTCTTGGTTTTTTCTAAGTACGATCTTGGTCAATCTTTGTTTTGAAGCCAGTCAAGAGATGGAAGATATGTGTAGAAGCTGCCATTTATGTATAGATGCCTGCCCTACCCAGGCGCTTTTTCGTGAAGCTCCTTATGGGATAGACGCCCGCCGTTGTTTGTCTTATTTGAATATTGAACATAAAGAAGAAGACAGTAGGGAAGAAGCAGGGCATGACTTTGCAAAATGGGCCTTTGGCTGTGATATATGTCAGGAAGTATGCCCCTACAACCGCAAAAAAAGCAGCCGCAAAAAACATACCAAAGAGGAGGCTTTTTTTCTCAGAGCAGATATTGCAGCATTGATGCGGGACGGGAAGCTGCCTTATGTTATGGAAAACGAAGAGAGCAGCAAGGCTGATGCAAACACAAAGGAGGGAGAGGAATCCTTGTCTTTGCAATGGCAGGAATGGAGCAAAGGCACTCCCCTAAGACGTATCAGTGAAAGGAAGATGAAAAGAAATATGGCCCAGGCGCTGGGGCGCTCCTTGAGCTGATGATAGACAGGGCTTGCAAATGATGAAGCTTCCTAAGTCAGCGCTCTAAGATAAGTATTCTATTTTTGATGAAGGAAGTTTGCAATCATCTGCTTGCCTCCTTCCGTAGCGAAGGATTCAGGATGAAACTGTATCCCTTCCAAAGGATACTGGCAATGGCGTAGTCCCATGATTTCTCTTTCCTTCTCTGCTTCTCCATTTTTTGCTTCTTGGCACGTCCAGGCGCTCACGTATAAAGACGGATGCAGGGAAGCAGTCTGCACAACAAGAGAGTGGTAACGCATTACTTCTATAGGGGAGGGCAGGCCATGGAATAGGCCCTTCCCATCTGTTTGGATCATGGTGGTCTTCCCGTGCATAGGGACCTGCGCGCGTTCTATTTTTGCTCCGAAGACGTGAGCTATGCCCTGCATCCCCAGGCATATGCCCAAAATAGGCAGCTTGGGCGCAAGCTTGTCTATGACATCTGCGCAGACTCCAAAATAAGCGGGATCAGCCGGCGTGCCAGGCCCTGGAGAAAGGATGATCCTATGATAAGACCTTGCCTGGATGCTCTCTACAGAGATACTGTCATTGCGCAGCACATCCAAGACAAAGGGCCCTCCCCTCTCCTCAAGTATCTCCCCTGCATATTGATACAGATTAAATGTAAAAGAATCGTAATTGTCAAGAATTAAGACCTTCAATAGTGTAAGACCTTCAATAGCTTTCTCTACTCAAGTATGCTGCGCTGGGATCGATTGTGAGTGCAGCTCCTGAGTCTCATTGGCGCCTGCATTTTGCATATCCTTGATATCCATGCGAAACTGGACCAGCGTTTGACGCACTCGGCGGAGCAGCTCAAATTCAAGCTCCCCACATTGTATCTTCTCACCCACTTCAGGAAAGCGTCCAGCTTCTTCAATGATGAAGCCGGCAAGGCTGTTGTAACCTTCTGATTCTGGCAGGGGATGGGCGGGGAAATGTTCATTGAACTCTCCTATAGAACAAGAACCAGCTAAAAGATACCTGCCCTGCGGCAGGCTTGTGATGACCTCTTCTTCCTGCTCTTCTTCTCCATCTTGTATGCTTCCTACAATTTCTTCTACTATATCTTCCATAGTGATTACTCCCGCTGTTCCTCCATATTCATCTACAACAATCACAGCGTGTGTACGCTGGCTTTGCATCTCAGCTAATATCTTATCTATTTTCATGCTTTCAGGCACATGATGGGCAGGACGGAGTATTTCTTCCAATTTCAAGTTGAGTATGTTCGGACGGGAGCGCATTTTAATAAAGTCCTTAGTATGCAGTATCCCCTCTATCTTATCTAGACTTTCGCGGTATACGGGAATACGGCTGTAACTGCTGTTGTAAATGATCCCTTCTACCTCATGTATAGGAGCATCCAGCGATAAGGCTGTCATGTTTACCCGAGGCGTCATGATTTCACGGGCAGAGGTGTCGTTAATTTCGAAAACATTGGAAATAAGCTGCTGTTCTGTATGCTCTATGGAACCCATTTGCACGCCTTCTTTGAGAATTTGGCGTATTTCTTCCTCATGCAGGCGTGTTTCAGAAAAGCTGGTCTGCTTATGAAAGATGCGCAAAACTAAATTACTAGAGAAGGTGAGCAGGAAGGTAAAGGGAGAAAAAATACGGGAAAAGAAGTAAAGAGGATAGGCAACAAGATAAGAAACAATGCCCGCATAGCGCAGGGCCAGAGATTTCGGTACCAGCTCACCAAAGACCAAAGACAAGTAGGAAATAGCCAGCACTAAAACTGCCAAAGCGAGCTCTTCTATATATGGGCTCAACATAGGCGAATCTACTGTTTGCAGCTGCGGGCTAAGATAAGACATCAAACGTGAGCCTCCGTAGACAGATGCTAAGGTGGACAAGAGTGTCACGCCGATCTGGACGGTAGCAAAAAAGCGTTCTGGCTGGCGCTTAAAATGGGCAATAAGACGGCCGCGCAGATCGCCTTTTTTTCGAAGCTCCTCTAAAGCTATCTGTTTGAGAGAGATAATGGCAATCTCAGAGCCAGTAAAAAAACCGTTCAGGAGTATGAGAACGAAAATGAGCGATATATCTAAAAGAAAGTTGTCCATAGAGGCGTCTTATTTCAAGACGCAGAAAACACGCATGCTTTTATAGAGGTGCACAAATCAGGAAGCTTAGCGCTTTGCATTACTAAGTACGAAAGTTTGAAAGACGAAAGCTATAGACAAAGGGCATCTTTTTTAGCTTGGATATAAGCTCTCCCTTAGTCCTTTGCGCTCTCTGCCTCCCTTGTTTTAGGGGCTTGCCAGAGAAAGCAAGATCAATCTCCATTCTAAAGTTTTTTGCTGAAATTGGCTAGTACTTTTTGAAAAAAAAATTTACATAATAAGCCCTGTTCTGCACATATGTCATCAATTCTATGATTCACATTAAAAATAAGCGCGAAATTGAGAAAATGAGAGATGCCGGCAAGCTGGCTGCTGAGGTGCTTGCAGAGACTGGTCTTCGTGCCAAAGCAGGCCTATCTACGCTGGAACTCAATGATTTTTCGCATCGCTATACGCGTTCTAAAGGCGCCATCTGCGCGCCCCTGAATTATCGGGGCTTTCCTAAAAGTATCTGCACTTCTCTTAATCATGTGGTCTGCCATGGCATACCCAAGAAGGAGGACATACTAAAGGATGGTGATATCATCAATATTGATGTCACTGTGATCTATAAAGAATTCCACGGAGATACTTCACGGACTTTTTGTATAGGCAGCATTAGCCAGGCAGCGAATGAACTCGTAGATGCTGCAGAACAAGCGATGTGGATAGGCATTAAAGAAATTGCTCCCAATAAACGCATCAGTGATATTGGAGATGCTATAGAAGATTTCCTTGCTCCGTATTCTTATGGCATTGTGCGTGATTTTGCAGGGCATGGTATAGGCAGGCGCTTTCATGAAGACCCCTCCGTGCCTCATTACCGCCAAAGAGCCATCCGGCAGCGCATAAGCCAAGGCATGACTTTCACTGTGGAACCTATGATTAACCTTGGCGGATATGAGATCGAAATCGATAAAAAGGACGGCTGGACAGCAAGAACAAAAGACGCATCCCTGTCAGCTCAGTTTGAACATACCTGCCTGGTAACGCAGGACTCTTATGAGGTTTTGACCCTCCTTAGATAAGCGCAAGCAAAGGGGGCAGAACAGCCTGCCTTGCATAGGCTGCCTGAATTTTATGAGCTCTATCTTTTCTACGCCAAAGTTGGACAAAGGTACACAAAAGCAAAGCCCTGCGCAAAAGGAAGAAGCTATACTACAATTCTGGAAGGAGCATCATATCTTTGAAAAAAGCTGCAGAGCAACTGCCTCTGGGCCCGCTTTTGTATTTTACGAGGGTCCTCCTACCGCAAATGGCAAGCCGGGCGTGCATCATATACTAAGCCGCGTCTACAAAGACATCTATATACGTTATTATACCCAGAAAGCCTATCACGTGCCCCGTAAGGCCGGCTGGGATTGCCATGGTTTACCTGTAGAAAGGGAAGTGGAGAAGGCGCTGGGTGTGCAAAATAAAGCAGAAATTGAACAAAAATACGGCATAGGCCCTTTTAACGAGCTATGCCGCCGGTCCGTACTGCGCTATGTGGAGGAATGGAAGGCATTTAGTGAGCGTATGGCTTTCTTTATAGATTTAGAAGAGCCTTATTTTACTATGGACAATGCCTATATAGAGCAGGTCTGGTCTCTGATAGGCAAAATATGGGAACAAGGGCTTATATACCAGAGCTATAGGGTGACACCCTGTGACCCTGTCTTGGGCGCCAGCATGTCGGATGCCGAGGTAGACCAAGGATACAAGGAGGCGCAGGACCCATCCTTGACTTTGCGTTTTGCTTTGGCAGCAGACAATCCCTTCGGCCCCTGTACCTATCTCCTCGTCTGGACTACCACGCCCTGGACCCTGCCTGCCAACACGGCCTTGGCGCTTGCGCCTCAAGAAGACTACAGCGTATTGCAGAGCTTAAAGCAAAAAGAGCAGCCAGAAAAGCTCATCTGCGCGCAGGCATGTCTTGCTTACGTGTTCGGAGAGGATTATCAAGAGCGCTATAAGACCGCCGCTGTCTGTAAGGGCCATGATTTGATAGGGCTTAGATATGAGGCCCCCTATCCTTTTTCAGGCGCCAAAGAGCAGGCAAAAGAAGCTTGGAAAATATGGGGAGCTGATTTTGTAAGTACGCAAAGCGGGACCGGCATAGTGCATATAGCGCCTGCCTATGGGGCAGATGACCTTGCTTTGAAAGAAAAATACCATCTGCCTCTCATACACACAGTGGGGCTGGATGGAAAATGCCTGGCAGGCTCGCCTTATGAGGGCCTTTTCTTTAAGGACGCAGACAAGTTGATTATCCAAGACTTAAAAAAGCGCTCTTTGCTTTGGAAGATAGAAGTATATAGGCATAGATACCCCTTTGGTTACCGTACAGGCGCTCCCCTTCTTTATTATGCCAAGCATGCCTGGTATATACGCACTACCGCTGTCAAGGAGAGCATGATGCAAAACAATGAGAAGATCAACTGGTTCCCAGAACATATAGGCTCAGGAAGGTTTGGAAATTGGCTTAGAAATAACAGGGATTGGGCCTTAAGCCGCGAGCGTTTCTGGGGGACGCCCTTGCCTATATGGACAGATGGCGAGGGCTCCTTTATGTGCGTCTCATCCCGTAAAGAGCTCTCTAGGCTGTGCAAACGCGATCTGAGCGGCTTGGAGCTCCACCGCCCCTGGGTAGATGAGATTGCATTCGATCACCCAACAAGCGCAAAAAGAATGCGGCGTGTGCCTGAGGTAGTAGATTGCTGGTTTGATTCTGGAGCTATGCCTTATGCGCAGTGGGCTTCCTCACAAAAGAGCGCAAAAGCCCATCTTTCCAAAGAAACATATTTCCCTGCTGACTTTATTGCTGAGGCCGTAGATCAAACAAGGGGATGGTTTTATACGCTCCTGTGCCTCAGCACCCTGATCTCCAAGCAGAGCGCTTTTAAGAATGTGATCTGTCTTGGGCATGTCTTAGACAAAAAAGGCGAGAAGATGTCCAAGACTAAGGCCAATGTGGTGGACCCTTGGCAGCTTTTTCAAGAGCATGGCGCAGATGCCATACGCTGGTATTTTCTGACTGGAGCTCCGCCAGGGAATGCGCGGCGCATCAGTGAGCCCGGCCATAGGGATACTTATCTTGTTGCGGCACATGCTTTTTGCAATATGTTTCGCAGCAGTGTACATTTCTTTTGCCTTTATGCGGCTATAGACAAGATCTCTTTGCATGAAGACTGGGAGCATCAGCCCTTCCCCCAAAGTCCGGCATTCAGCAAAAGACCTCTGATGGATCGCTGGCTGCTTTCCTGCCTTCAGGATTTGATACAGAATGTAGATAAGGCTCTGCAAGCCTATGATTGCCAAAAAGGAGGCCAGGCATTAACTGCCTTTTTAGAGTCACTTTCGAATTGGTACATCAGACGCAATCGCCGGCGCTTTTGGAAGGGGGCGCTGGATTCAGATAAAATAAGCGCCTATGATACTCTTTATCGTTGTCTGGTGTGCTTTGCGCGCCTCTTGGCTCCCTTTGCGCCCTTTCTGGCTGAAGAGGCATGGCAGCTTTTAGTACGAGAGCCCTTAGCAAAGAGAGAGGGCATGCGGGAAACTCCAGCTGCTTTGAGCGTACATTTAGCCGGCTGGCCCAAAGCAAATCACAAGGATTTTTACAATAAACAGATTGTGCAAGAGGGAGCAATACTTGCAGAAGCGGTTTTCCTGGGCAGGGCGGCCCGCATGCAGTCTGCAATCAAAGTACGTCAGCCCTTAGAGCGTCTCTTTGTCTATCTGGAAAGAGAAGAGGATAAAGCAAGTATCATAAAACACAAAGAGACGCTGTGCGAGGAATTGAACGTAAAGGCAATAGAGTTTTTGGATGACAGCGCAGATATTATAGATTATAGCCTCCAAGCCAATCTGCCCCGTATCGGCAGGAAGCTGGGCGCGCAGGTTCCTTTGCTCCAAGATTTTCTAAGAAAACATCCTAATCCGCGGGCCTTGATCCAAAGCTTAGCAAAAGAGAAAGCCTGTACTATCTCATTGTCTAAAGAGACTGAGCCTATCTCTCTGGAGCTGGAGGATATTCTGGTAAAAAGCAAGTCCAAAGAAGGAAAGGCGGGCGTAGAAGGAAAATCCATGGTCTTGGCTTTAGAGACCACAGTTTCTTCGAAACTTCTAGCAGAAGGTATAGCCAGAGACATTGTGCGCCATATACAAGAATTGCGCAAGACAAGCGCTTTTGCTGTGACAGATCGCATAGGCCTGTGTCTTTGTCCCCTAGAGCAAAGGGACAAAGCTTTGCTGCAAGCCATAGAGCCCTTCCGTGACTATATAGCAAAGGAGACTTTGGCTGAAATGCACGATGCCTTAGTGGGAGAGAAGCACGTTGTCTCTACTCTTTGTTCTTTTCCTTTTTTTGCTCATGGGAAGGAGACACCAAGCGAAAGCTCGCTGGAGATGCATATTTGGAAGACATAGAACAATAGCAAGAAGCCTATCGGCAAGGCATAGGCATTGGTCTGGCGCGGCGACATCCATGTCTTAGCGCCAGACTCTCGCACATCCTGTGCTCGTGACGCAATGCCTATGCCTTGCACTGGATTGTTCTGGTATGTACAGCATGCTGAGCCCCTGCGCCCAACGCCCAGACTCCGCATACTACAACCCCGCCCCCAGTCAGCAGAAACTCCCGCCGCGGGCCACAAACTCCACCTACTTCCACCCCCGCCCCAGTTGTATGCAACCGTACGCCACATATACAACGTTGCGACATGGAGGTCGCACAAATTCCCGACGCTCACGGACATGGATGTCCGTGCCGCGTCGGGTGGCGGGGATTGTCAAGGGGGGCGCTATTAGCCCCCCTTGACACCCTTATTGCCCCTCCAGCAGGATAGCATCGGCGGAGTCTGTGTTGCCGTCGCCGGTGCAGTCTGCGCCGAAGGCGGAGGCGGCCTGGCCGTTGCAGAAGAGTTCGTCCACGGCGTATTCGCTGGCGGCGTCGCCGGCCGTGCTGCCGTCGTCTGAGCCATCGGTGATATTTACCAGCGTGCCGTCTGCGCCGGCCTGCTGCCAGCGGTAGAGGGCCTGGTGCTGGTCGCCGTCGCTGTCGTCGCCGTCGTTATCGTTGCGGATGCGGAAGGCAGGCCCCAGGTCTAGCAGCTGCAGGTCCTTAAGCGAAGTGGCCGTGCCGCGAGTATCCAGCGTGGCATTGGTGGAAGTTGCAGGCTCAAGGGCGCCGCCTACCGTGCCGACCTGCAAGCTCTGGCCCGAGAGCCGCCGCCCGCCGAAAAGTCTACTGGGGTAGTGAATACTCGTACTTCCCCAAAAACCGAGCAGGCCGCCGATGCGCCGCTGTGCCATGGAACCCGCCCGCGCCGTGACCGCTGCGCTGGAATAACAGTCGATGATAATTCCGGTAAAATCTAGATTGCCATGACGGCCTGTGAGGCCTCCAGCATTGGCATTGCCCGAAACACTGCTGGCTGTGACCGTCCCCGCCGCATAGCTGGCTATAGTAGTTATATAAGGATTACCAAAATACCCAAAAACGCCTAGGAGACCGCCAGCGAAGACATCGCCCGAAGCGCTGCTGGCCACCACCTCAGCTATGGCGTAGCTGTATATTATGTTACCCACAACAAATCCTGCAAGACCGCCAGCGGAGACATTGCTCGAAGCGCTCTTGCTGCTGGCCCGCACCTTAGCCCCTACAGCATAGCTGGCTATGATATTTCCATGAGCAAGACTTGCAAGGGCGCCAGCGGAGACAGTACCCGCAGCCTCGTCTGCGTTGCTAAGGGCAACATAGGGGGCAAGGAGGCCGATATTGCGTAAAATGTTAGATCTAGTATATCCAAAAAGGCCAGCATAAGAAGCGCCGCTTCTGTCCAGGCGCAGGTTCACGTAGAGATGGCGCAATGTATGGCCATTGCCTTCGAAGATGCCAGTAAAGCGCGTGCTATCGCTGTCAGTAGAATTATCTCCCACGGGCGCCCAGCCCGGATTCTGCCCCTCGCTGGGCTCGCTTAGTATGTCGCCGCTGGCGTCTGCCATGCTGTTGGGCAGCCAGGCCTTTTTGTTGCTAGCATCGGCGTAGCTTTCGTCGCGGCGAAAATCCAGGCTGCGCGCCAGCTCGTAGCCGCAAAGGTACACGCTCACGGCCGTAGAGCCTGCGGGCAGGGGGTCGCTGCCGGCTAGGCTGGCTGCGCCCGTTGCATCCACAACGTGATAGTCGACGGCGGTTTTGCAATCGGCAGTGGCGCTTTCGGGCGCCCCAGCAATCAGCGGCGCCGCTGTGGCGCTCGTTTTGTAGCTCGTCCCCGCCAGATTGTGGCGCATGGAATCCAGCATCTCCAGAGAGTGAATCTCTATCAGCCCGTCGTTATCATCGTCCACATCCGCCAGTAGATCGCTAGTACAGTCCGCCAGCAGCGCATCAGGCACGCCATCGCCGTCGCTGTCTGCGCTGGCGCAGGCCTCATCGTCAAAGGCATCCTCGCTGTTCTTGCAGCCGTCGCCATCGGGATCGGCCGTGGGGGCATTGTCGGCTCCCGTGGCAACCCCCGTCGCGCCCTCTGGGCAGGCGTCAGCGCTTAAAGTCGTGGCGCAGTCAGCCAGCAGGGCATCAGGGAGGCCGTCACTGTCGCTGTCTCTACTGGCGCAGGCATCGTGCTGGAAGGCGTCATCACCGTCAGCTATGCCGTCGTTATCGTCGTCTGCGTCCTCGCTGTTCTTGCAGCCATCGCCATCGGGGTCAGCCGTGCCGGCGCTTGTGTCAGAAGCCGTTGCGGCGCCTGTCTCGCCCGTAGGGCAGGCGTCAGCGCCATCACCCACACCATCGCTGTCGCTGTCTGCATCGCAGGCGGTTTTGACAGCGTTGGGCACGGGCGTGTCACCCTCGCATTCTACGCATTCGCCGCCGCTGGCGACAACATGGCCCTCCATGGCGATGCAGGCCGCATCCGTGACGCAGTCGGCGCCGTCCAGCAGGCTAAGGCTGTTGTCGACCTGGCAGGCGGAGGCTGCAATGCACTGCGTTTTGTCCACGCTGCGCACGTTATCCGTGCCCGTGCAGGCCTGGCAGACTCCGTCTGTGGTGGCGACGCGGCCGTCTTCAGCGATGCAGGCCGCATCTGTAATACATTCGGCGTCTTCCAGCACGCTAAAGGCGTTTTCGCTGAGGCTCTGGCAGTCACCTATGCTGAGGCACGCGGTTTTTTCCATATTACGGATGGAATCCTCGCCCGTGCATTGCTCGCAGCTTCCCTCTACAGTGGCAACGTGGCCGGGCATGTCCTGGCAAGCCATGTCCGTAATACAGTTGGCCTCGCCCAGCAGGCTATAGGCGCCTGCGCTGCCAGTTTGGCATTCGTCTGCGCTGATGCAGGTGTTTTTGTCCGCATTGCGCACGGGATTATCCCCGCTGCAGGCCTCGCATTCGCCTCTTTCGTTTATGAGCTGGCTTGGCACAGAGGTGCAGACGGACTCGGTGATACAGGAGCGCCCATCCACGCCTACCAGCTTGCCTTCGGCCGTGCGGCAGTCGCTTTCGCTAATGCAGGCGGGCGGGCTTGCGGTCGTATCTGCGATCTCGTTTGTCTCACAATTTAGCTCAAAGCAGCTGTTGTTCTGCGGGTTGTGTATCTGCCTGCCCGTGCACGTGACTTGCGCCTCGCAGGTGGGCTTTGCCGTAGGCTTGTATTCGCCGTCTGGGCAGTTGCTCACGCAGGCCGTGCGATCTGAGTTGGGATACTGCGGATCAGAGCAGGCTTCGCAGCTACCGTCTTTTAGAATCTGGTTTTCGGCGCAAGTGGGCCCAGCAGAGCTGCTGCCTCCGTTCCCGTTGCTGCTCCCGCAGCCGCCGCAGTTGCCAAGAAAGGCAAGGCTAAGGCTGAGCAGGCCAAGCGTCATAAAGCGAGGGCTAAAGTTAGCTAAGCCAAAGCTGCGTGAGCTAAAGCTGGGTGTGCGAAATGTGTCTAAGCGAAGGCTAAAGGCCTTTTTTCTCAAGCTTTGCGTTTTTTGAGCTAACGCGGAGCTTTGTGTGGTACATGACTTTGTCATAACTACCTCCTTCAAAAACGTAATTTTTTATAGGCCATGTTGAAACAAGCATGACCTATAGTACAATATATACAAATGCCAGCGTGATGTCAACTATTTTTTTACACGTTTTCTACGCAACAAAAATACTTGCCTGAGACCCTTATGCCAGCGCCTGCAAAAACACAATAGTAAAATAAGCATGCGCGGCGGCAAGCAATTTTTATACGTTTTTTGCTGGGCAAAAAATAATGTAGACGTGTTGTAAAAGAATAGCAAATGTGATACAGAATGCTCGATGTAATCTGACAAAACGTTCGATACACACTGCACTCCGGGCACCATAAAGGCGCCCTCAGCACTTCGCCTGTCGTGAAGGCAGCTTCAGCATGAAAAGCGCGTCCAAGTCTCCCTTTTCTATTCTTAGCTCTTTTGTTCTCCTTCTCACACTAGCTTTGTTTGCGGGGGGCTTTGCGCTGCTTTTGCTGTGTCTGCTTTTTGTCTACATGATATTTTCTCCACTCTTGCTGCATCTTTGGAACAAATTGTACTCTTTGCGGGATATAGCGGACCTGCGCCTTTTTGCCCAGACGCAGGACGCCTGGAAGCTAGCGATGCATTTGCATATACCCTATTCTTATAGACAGAGGCACGAGAGCTATCCTGTCATTGTTGCGCATGGAATAGCTATGAATAAGTATAACGTAGATTTAGACTATGAACACAGCCTGCCTTATTTTCTCAAAGAAGCGGGTTACAAGGTATTTGCAATAAGCCTCAGAGGGGCGGGCGCTTCTTTTTACAGTTCTCAAGAAAGACCGCAAGACTATAACTTTGATACCTTAGTAGAACAAGATCTTCCCGCCTTTATCCAAAAAGCAAAGGAAGTGACAGGCGCATCTAAAGTCAGCTGGATAGGCTATAGTCTAGGCGCATTGCTTGCCCAGGGATTTTTAGGCAGGCAGCTTCCAGGATCTGAAGATATTGCCTGCTTTGTATCCCTGGCTGGACCAGGCCGCCTGGACCATTTGACAGGGCATTTTTTGAGTCATGTGGCGCGCTTTAGAAAGATGCTGCGTTTTGTGGATGTCCAATTGGCAGCGCAGCTATTTTCTCCTTTTATTGGCCGCCCTTACAGCCCTATAGACCCTATATTTTACAACACAGAGCTGCTTAGAGGCAAGACAATAAGATACCTCATGAACAATGCGGTAGAAAATATCAGTGAGGGGCTGCTAGAACAGCTTGCGCAGGCACTTAGCTCGGGCAGAGAATGGAGCAAAGACGCCTCTGTTGACTACCGCGCCTCTCTCAAAAACATGCGGCTTCCCTCCTTGTTTATAGCCGGCGCAGGCGATACAATTGCAAAGCCAGAAAGTGTACGCTTTGCGTGGGAAAGCATCCAAAGCAAAGAAAAAGAGTTTGTCTTACTAAGCCGGGCGAAGGGCTTTTCTGCTGATTATTGTCACAATGGGCTGGTACTGGGCAAAAGAGCGCGCGCAGAAGTATATCCTATTGTCCTAAACTGGTTAGAAAAGCATGGGATGCAGAGGACAAAGTAACGCTTGTTTTTAGATATGAGGCGCTGTATTTGCAAACTTGAGGCCCCTTTTAGGGTTTAGGAGCGTGCTTAAGGCGCACCCGGGCTGCAGCCAAAGACTGAAGACGGAGCAGGATCGCTTCTTCTCCTTTGGCAGGGCTATGCCTTGCTTTCTCAAAGGCTCTTTGCGCTTGTTCATAGTCTAGGTCTTCCAGCGCTTCTGCGCGCTTAGCCATAATAGATAAAAGACCGCCTGCAAATTTCATAAAGCCGCCCTCAATGACAAATTTTCTTGTACAAGATTCTGTCTTGCAGCTTAAAAGACCATAGCCTAGGAGCGCAAGCAGAGGCGCATGAGAAGGCAGAAAGCCTGCCAAGCCGTCATGCAAAGGCACTTGGACGTGGGATAGGGATGCTTTGTAAAGAAGTCTGGCAGGCGTTAGCAGCTGCAGAGAAATCAGAGGAGCTTCGCCTTGCGTACTTTTTGTCATTTGCCAATGTGCTTAGAATCCCAAGGTTCTCTAAGCTGCCTCCTACTTCAAAGCCTTGGCGTTTTCCAAAACCTGCTCTATTGTTCCAGTCATAAAAAAGGCTTGTTCTGGTATGTGATCATGTTCCCCAGACAACAGGGCTTCAAAGGAAGCAAGCGTATCCTCAAGCTTTACATAACTGCCTGCCCGCCCTGTAAATTGCTCTGCTACATGAAAGGGCTGCGAGAGGAATTTTTCGATTTTACGCGCCCGTCCCACAAGGATTTTGTCATCCTGTGAAAGTTCATCCATGCCAAGAATAGCTATAATATCCTGCAAGTCTTTATAGCGCTGCAGAATGCGCTGGACCTCTTGGGCAATTTGGTAGTGCCTTTCTCCTACGATATGGGCCTGCAATGAGCGGGAAGAGGAATCCAAGGGGTCCACAGCCGGGTAGATGCCTTTTTCAGAAATGGCGCGGGAAAGGACGGTCGTGGCATCAAGGTGCGCAAAGGCGGCGGCGGGGGCAGGATCACTTAGATCATCAGCAGGCACATAGATAGCCTGAACGGAAGTAATAGAACCGTGGCGCGTCGAAGTAATACGTTCCTGCAAGGCGCCCATTTCTGTAGCTAAGGTAGGCTGGTAACCTACGGCAGAGGGCATGCGGCCAAGCAGGGCGGAAAGCTCAGAGCCAGCCTGCGAAAAACGGAAAATATTATCTATAAAAAGAAGGCAGTCTGTGCCGGTCGTATCGCGAAGGGCCTCTACCATCGTAAGAGCAGAAAGACCTACGCGCAGCCTTGCGCCTGGCGGCTCATTCATTTGCCCATAGACCAAGATGGCCTTTTCTATCACTTTTGACTCTTTCATTTCTATCCAGAGGTCTGTTCCTTCTCGGGTTCTTTCCCCCACTCCGGCAAAAACAGAATAACCGCCATGCGCCTTAGCTACATTATTGATAAGCTCCATGATCACTACTGTCTTGCCTACCCCTGCTCCTCCAAAAAGTCCAGTTTTCCCTCCTTTTGTATAAGGAGCCAAGAGATCAATAACCTTGATCCCGGTCTCGAAAATCTCTACAGCAGGGTCTAATTCTTCCAAAACGGGGGGCTTCTGGTGTATGCTACGTCTCTCTTTGACCTCCGGCAGAGGCCCCATTTCATCTGCTGTTTCACCTAAGACGTTAAAAATCCTTCCTAAATTCCCTTCCCCTACAGGAACACTAATGGGAGCGCCCGTATTGATCACCTCTTGGCCGCGCACAAGCCCATCCGTAGCTGAAAGCGCAACGGCGCGAGCTATATGGTTTCCCATGTGTTGCTGCACTTCAGCTACGACGTTGCGGCTGCCTTCCTTTTCAGGTACTTCCATGCGTAGGGCAGTGTAGATCTCAGGCAGGCCCTCATCAAAGCTGACATCTATAACAGAGCCAAGCACTTGCGTAACTTTACCTTTTTGCCCTTGCTTGTGATTTTGCTTGCTCATTTTTTATGAATAGGTCTTATTTGCAGCCTAGGCCTTAGGCAAAAAGCTTGCTAATAGTTTTTCCTTTCTAGTTATAGAATTTTATAGAATTACCAATAGCAAATCATAAGTGAAAGGAAACACAGCCAGCAAAACCCTAGCGCCTTTTCTTGTCAAATCATTGTCTAGACTCATTATAAAAAACGATGCGCTATTTCAAAGCAAGCTCTATGTCTGCTACATCCTAGTCTCCTATACGGCAATTTTAGCATGGCTTAGAGAACAGATACGGCGCATTGCAGCATAGCTGTAAAGCAAAGCCCGATAGCAGCAAAGCCCGCCAATAGACTCCACTTTAGCCAGCTTAAAACCAATCTCCAGTTTGTCTTGCTTTACCTGCATAGCTTGCATGGGAGTAAAGCTCTGCTCTTTTGTTGCTTGCGCTTCTATGATGAAAATACTCAGACTATCTTTGGCTTGTTTGCTTTTGTATAAGTAAGTCAAGCTTGGAGTCTATCTTGTCTATGCGTGAGTCTCATCTCTGTATGTCTTGCTTGTGTCTCTTATAGCAAAAAAGAGAGCTGTAAAGCAAAGCCCGATAGCTGCAAGACCAGCTAAGAGACTCCACTTAATCCAGTCATAGCCAGCTGCATGCAACAAGACTGTGTCTCTTATTCCCTGCCAACCTGTAAGCTGGCCGCCTGCCGCTCTTGTAGGATTCGAAAGCAAGACCGCAGGCAAAGCTATACAAACAAGCAAGGCAATCGTAAATGAAGAATTCCTTAATGGAATCATAATAAACATTAAGCATGCAAGGAGCTAGGAGTCAAGAAAAGGCTGCAATTTCTATACAACTTGTTGGCACAGTCTCACGTTGAAATTGATTTTGCCATCGGACAGCTCGTAGTCTATGCTTGTCCTAATTTGAAATTGAAATAGCAAACACTTGGCAATTTAGAAGCAAAAAAAAAGCTTGCTTTTTAAAGCTGTTTTCAGGAGAGTGCTGTAAATGCTCTAAAAGGCGCTCTTTTTCAAGGCGCTTTTAATAGCAGCATTTGCGAGGGGCTTTTTGCTTTGCGCTTTAGCAAGGTCTAAAAGTTCTAATGGTCAATATGGCCTAGTATTAGAAAATTTCATAAAAGGTAAGCTAAGAATTATGCGTTTCAAAAAAGATATTGTGGTTTCTCATATGGCGCGCACTCCTTTTGCGCAAGTCAGTAAAGGTCTGAGCTCTTATGAAGCTCACGAGCTGGGTATGTGTGTGGCAAAACATATATTACAAAAGAGCAATAGCAGGCAGGAAGATATCGATGGGCTTATTGTAGGCGAATGTTTTTCCAGCCAGCCAAATGCAGCCCGCGTGATTTCTTCTATGTTAGAGCTGCCAGTAGAGCTTCCAGCTTTGACAGTCTCTAATAACTGCGTCTCTTCTATGGAAGCGCTCGCTGAGGCGGCTCGTCGTATAGAGCTTGGTGAAGGCAAGCACTATCTGACCTTAGGTCAGGAGTCTTTGACATCTATGCCCTTTGTAGTCCGCGGCGCACGCAGGAACAAAAAGACAGCGACTTTGGAAAAGCTCAAAAGCAAGCTCCCTGGTGACCTGCCTGAGGGTGTGCGGATCTCTGATACCCTGGAAGATGGTCTGGGCGACGGGGAAACAAGCTTTGGCATGCATGTAACAGCCGAGGTGCTGGCGCAGAATTATGAATTATCTCGTGAAGTGAGTGATAAGATAGCCTACCAAAGCTTTAAGCGGGCTTATGACGCTACTGTGGAAGGAAAGTACAAGCCCTTTCTTGTCCCTATGAAAGACCCTGCCAGCGGTGAGGAAATTGTAGACGACGAGGCAGTCTTGCTGCGCAAGGGTATTGTAGAGAATCCCGGGCGTATGCAAAAGGCTATGCTGCTTTTTGATAATCCTGTGATGAAGTTTGCTGAGTTTCAAAGCAAGTATAAGGAGTTTTTGCACAAGAGTCACGGCCCCACTGTAACAATGTTCAACGCTTGTCCTCGTTCAGACGGAGCTTCGGGCGCCTTCCTAAGTCACATGGAGACGGCTCAGGCCCTCGGTTTAGAGCCTCAGGTGCGGCTAAGCGCTTTTCATATGCGGGGGGTGCATCCAAATTACATGGGCTTGGGACAAGCAGAAGCCAGCCTTGCTCTTTTAAAGGAGATGTCTCTGGAAATCAGCGATATAGATCAAATAGAGATTCATGAGGCCTTTGCTGCGACGGCTATATCTGCCCTTGAGGAAGTCAAGAAAAGGACGAATTTTGATTGGGAGAAGGCCTTTGATGAGGGACGTATTAATGCCTATGGCGGTTCTATAGCCCTTGGCCATCCTTTTGGAGCTACAGGTATACGTCTCGTGGGGAACGCTATTATGAGCATACGTGAAAAGCCGGAGATCAAACGTATTTTGATAACGGCCTGCGCTCATGGCGGCGTGGGCGGCGCTATGCTCTTAGAAAAGATATAAACAAGGCCTTAGTATTTGTGTTTGCCGCTTGTATCACTTTCGGCGCGCATGCGCTGCTCTGCCCCTTGGTTTTTAGCCTCAGCTGTGATGCAAGGGCTGCGCATGCTGCGCTCTTGGCTTTAGTTTGCAAGCTATTAGGACTCAAAAAAAAAATTTAAAGACTTGGCAGCAAAAGGGGCGCTTTCATACTAGGGACGCCATGAGTACAGCTCAGTCTTCCAGGCGCATCCAGAGTCTCTCTCCCCTTTTGATTGACTGCATCGCCGCAGGAGAGGTGATCGAAGGCCCTTCCTCTGTTATCAAGGAGTTAGCCGAGAACTCGCTGGATGCTGACGCGAGCTCTATACGTATTGCAACTGAGGCTGCGGGCACAGAAAACATTACGGTAGAAGACAATGGCAAAGGCATCCATTTTGACGATCTTGGCGCAAGTCTACGCCGTTATGCCACCTCAAAAATCCATAGTCTGGAAGACCTTGAAAAACTAAGAAGCTTCGGTTTCCGGGGAGAGGCCTTGGCTGCTATAGCTGCTGTTTCCTATTTGCAGCTCAAGAGTCGTTTTTATGAATCAGAATTGGCAGGCCAAGTGACTGCACGTGGAGGGGAAATCCTGCGCACCGAGCGTCTTCACCATAAAGAGGGGACAAGCCTAAGCGTAAGTAACTTATTTTATTCCACCCCTGCTCGCCGCAAATACTTGAAAGCGCCCCGCGCAGAAAACGCTAAAAATCATAAGGAAATCCTGCGCTTGGCTCTGAGCGCGCCGCAGGCGCATTTGAGGTATTATCGTGACGGCAAGGAGTTCGCCTTTTATCCCGCAAGAGAGAGCATACTTGAGCGCATACTAGATGTGCAGGGCAGGCAAATAGAAAAACAACTGATAGAAATACAAGCAGAACATGAGGGCACCAAACTTTGGGGCTATATTGCTGCGCCGGAATACACGAGGCTAAACAGAGAGGGGCAGTACAGCTTTGTAAATGGCAGACCTGTGGAGATGAAAAACTTTTCTTTCTTTGTGCGAAGGGCTTATGATGAGCTCCTGCCTGCAAATATGTATCCCTGCTATTTTCTTTTTCTTGAGATAGACCCTGTCCGTATAGATGTCAATGTGCATCCGCAAAAAAGAGAATTGCGCCTCTTGGATCAGTCACTGCTCCAAAGCCTCGTCTTTGATGCCGTCAGCAGGGCGCTCCGCCCGCACGCTCCCTTGCAATTTGAGCAATTAAAATACAAAAAGCAGATTCCTGAGCCAAAAAGGAAAGCGCCTGCAAAAGCAGGATCATACGAAAAGCTTTTCTCTGGAGAGTTATATTTTACCCCTTCCCATATTTTTGATAGCAACAAGGGCTTAGAGAAGCCCAAGGAAGGCAACTCCATGATGCCCTTGCCTAACTTTGATAGCAACAAGGGCTTGGAGAAGACCAAGGCATACAAGCCCCTTTTTAACAGCGGCGCTGCCTCCGCACAGAAGCAGAGACAGCCGGCAGACTTGGGGGATTTGGGCCTTGCGCCTGTGTCCCGTCCCAAGCAAGAGGCCTCCTTTTGCTTGGAGAGGCACTTCGGGACTGTTTTTGGCACCTATATATTAGCTCAGGGGCCGGAATCTCTGTATATCATAGACCAGCATACTGCGCATGAACGCATCAACTACGAAAAGAATCTGGCTCGTATGGAAGAATCTCTTGGGGAACGGCAGGCCTTGCTTGAGCCCATATTGATACAGGATGTGTTGCCGGACGAATTAGAAGAGATCGTAGAAAAACAGGATCAGCTCTTGGAGCATGGTTTCTTAATAGAAGTGAGCGGCCCTCAGGCTTATGTCTTAAGAGAGGCGCCTCCTTATTTAGAAGCGGGCGAAGAAAGAGAAGTCCTTCTTGGGCTGATACAGCGTGTTATGGGAAGCCCTCAAAGCAAGCAGATCCATCTTTACAGAGACTATGCTGCAATGCGGTCTTGCAAGGCTTCTATCAAAAAAAATGACGCCATCAGTCCTGAGCTTCTTGCGGATATTCTAAAAGAGCTCCCTTTATGCAAAGAGCCCGCGCGCTGCCCGCATGGAAGACCTACGATGATAGAATTATCTCATAAGGCTTTGGACCGTCTTTTCCAGCGCTAGAAGAGCAAACAAGATGCAAAAAGATCAGGATAAAAAAGTCATCATCGCCTTGAGCGGCAGTATAGCAGCCTATAAGTTTGTGATGCAGCTAAGATGAGGGAATGATCTAGACTGTCTTTTCCAGCGCTAAAAGAGCAAACAAGATGCAAAAAGAACAGGATAAAAAAGTCATCATCGCCTTGAGCGGCAGTATAGCAGCCTATAAGTTTGTGATGCAGCTAAGATGAGGGAATGATCTAGACTGTCTTCTCCAGCGCTAAAAGAGCAAACAAGATGCAAAAAGAACAGGATAAAAAAGTCATCATCGCCTTGAGCGGCAGTATAGCAGCATATAAGATTTGTGATCTGGTACGCTGTCTTGTCAAAGAGGCCTGTCCTGTGCAGGTCATCATGACGGCTAACGCTGAGCGCTTTGTCTCTAAGCTGACGCTGCAATCCTTGAGCGGACGGCGCGTACTCAGCTCTGAATGGGATGAGGGTATGCTGCATATAGATTTGAAAAATGAAGCTGCTCTCTATGCTGTTATGCCCGCTACGGCAAACTGCATTGGTAAATTAGCCAATGGCATTGCCGATGATATAGTGTCTAGCGCCTATTTGGCTGTCCAGTGCCCTGTTATGATTGCTCCTGCCATGAACCCTGCTATGTACCAACACCCAGCTGTACAAAAAAATCTAGCCCGCCTGAAAGAATATGGGGTAGAGATCATAGAACCAGGTCAGGGCGAAGTCCTTTGTGGTGACTGGGGATATGGGAAAATGGCGCCCGTAGAAGCAATCCATAAAGCCATTCTTTCCTTATGGGAAAGCTCTTCTTAGTCATGGGTCGTATCCACCTTCACTGTCCTCCTTCCAATACGCCGCTGGCCATAGCCTTCTCGGGCGGGCTAGACACGCGCGCAGCCCTCTTGTGGCTGAGCAAAAAGAAACTGCGCGTCCATGCCTATACGGCAGACCTTGCTCAAGCTGATATAAAAGACATCCCTAAGCTGGCCTGCCGATATGGCGCAGCAAAGGCCTCCCTCCTGGACTGCCGGAGAAGCCTTGCACAAGAGGGGCTCGTGGCCCTGCAGTGCGGAGCCTTTCATATCCAAAGCGCCGGCCGCAAATACTTCAACACTACGCCTTTGGGCCGGGCCGTGACAAGCAAGGCGATTGTGCAGGCTATGCAAAAAGATGGCGTGCGCATCTTTGGCGACGGCAGCACGCACAAGGGAAATGACATACAACGTTTTTATCGCTATGGCGTTTTAGAAGAAGAACATTTGGAGATTTACAAACCATGGCTGGACTCAGAATTTGTCAGAGAACTGGGGGGGCGTAAGGAAATGTCAGAATATCTTGCAAGGCATGAGCTGCCCTATCCGGCAAGCGCAGAGCAGGCCTACAGCACAGATGCGAACCTTCTGGGAGCTACGCATGAAGCCAAAGATTTAGAGTTTCTAGACAAGAGTATACATATTATCCAGCCTATCATGGGCAGACCCTATTGGGAGGAAGGATGCGCAATCAAGAAAGAGGAGGTGGAGCTGTGCTTTGAAAAAGGCCTGCCTGTGGCAATCAATGGCAAAGAGCTCTCCTGCCCAGAAGAAATTTTTGCAATGGCTAATGAAATAGGGGGCCGGCATGGTCTGGGGATGAGTGATCAGATAGAAAACAGAGTGATAGAGGCAAAAAGCCGCGGCATTTATGAAGCGCCCGGCATGGCCCTTTTGCATATCTGTTATGAAAGGCTTTTGTGCGCTACGCATAATGAAAACATGCTGGACATCTACTTTAGGCAGGGGAGGCGTCTTGGGTCTTTGCTTTACGAAGGGAAATGGTA
>CBDETG010000066.1:0-24752 GCA_965242745.1 Leptonemataceae bacterium | reverse complement strand
GCCCAGTGGTCACGGGCGCCAAAGCCGTGGGCACCCTCGCCCCTTACGCCGACGCCAACCTGTGCTTGGGCGGGCTCATGCCGGATGTGAAAGACGAGCATGCCCACTTCGTGATCAGCTTTACCCTGCCCATGGAAGCGGCGGGCACCACGTGGATTTGCCGCGATGTGATGGATCCGGAGCGCGCTCACTTCGACGCCCCGCTCTCCAGTAAGTCCGACGAGATGGACACCGTGGTGATCTTCGAAGACTGCTTAATTCCGTGGGAAAATATCTACCTCTACCAGGACGTGGAGCTGTTCCACCAACAGCTAAAGCTCATGCGCTTTCACGATTCCTTGGGCCATCATGTGCTGATTCGCTCGATTGCCAAAATCCGCTTTTTATTTGGCCTGGCCCATATGATCGCGGAGACGTCCCAGGTGAGTCAGCGCACCAATATCCAAGAGCGATTGGGCGAATTTGCCATGTTTTTGGACAATTTGGAGTGCCTGGCCATCGCGGCTGTGGAAGGGGCGGAACAGGATGCGGTCAATGGGCTGTGGTACGCCAACACCAAGGCGATGCGCACCGCGATTCGCCTCAATGCGGACTACTATCCACAACTCATTCACCACCTGATGCAGAGCCATCGGAAGGAGATGAACCACTGGCGGCCTTTGCTCCTATATCGTAGTAGTCTGCCAGATGAAAGCTGTGTAAGAGCTCTTGTCTTGGGATAGCTGCAAGCACTTCTTCCAGGTAAGATTGAGGGCTATAGCTTTCTTTTTTTTCTGCAGCATGCTCTAGTTGGTAGACCCGGAGCGCAGCAGGGCTGACAATGATAAAGGATGAGCCATGAGCCAGCCGTGCCAGCGCACGTAAAAAACAAGAGGCGTAGAGCGCTCCACTTGCCCCGCTTATAGCAATGACCAAATGCCTTTTCTTCATAGTGATAGGAAAAACTAAAGAGCTTAAGCCAAAGCTTACAGCAAAGCTGGAGGCGTCCAGCATAGAATTTCTAAGTATCAGCTCTGCCTGCCATGCCTAGAAGGCGCAAGCAAATGTACGCAAAGACAAAGGCGCAGCTGTAGCGCTTGGGCGCTTTTTTGATGCGCTGCGCGCACAGCGCGCTATAGCAGAAGCGCCTAAGATAGGCTGACATTTCAATAAAGATCATTTTGCTGCCGTCCCCCTATAGTTTCAAAGTATTTCGATGCTATTGTTTTTTGCCTAACTCGTCTCTATATTCAGCTGGTTCATTTTTCAAAACTGCCAGGCATTGCGTGCCCAAGCTGCCGCCAAAATATGATGGATAAAAAAATATGCTACGAATGCTTTCCATAATATGAAAAAACTTCATTTGCTATCTTATAAGCGCATACTCATCCTCTTTACAATGTTAGGCCGGGATTTGTGAACCGCCAAATAATTAGGTCCCCGAAAGTCTTCATGCTCCGGCATGTATTCCCGAAACTCAACATACTTAGGATAAATCTTGCCAATCATGTAATCACAATCTTCTAGTAACTTGTAAAAATCATAAAGAAGCTTTTTTGCTACTATATTTGGGTATCCATACTCAAATTGAATTACTTTGATAGAGGCGTCTTTTAGGCGCTTTTGGAAACCAAGCAGTATCTCATATTCTGCGCCTTCCACATCCATCTTGAGAAAATCTATGCTGCCAATGTTATGCTTCTTCATATAAGATGAGCCCTTCATTACTTTAGCTTGGATCACTTTAGCTTTACTGGATAGGTCTGACTCAGGACGTTGATAACAAGAATTCCACCTAAAATCCGGATAACAATTCACTTCAATAGAACCATCGAAGCTCGCCAGCCCAAAAGGATTTAAGCGAACGTTATGATCATGTATATTTTCAGAGAGAATTGCAAAAGTGCTGGGGGTGATCTCAAAGGCGTGTATCTCCGTATCTGGCATAATTTTGACCCATGTTTTTGTGTATTCACCTATGTGCGCTCCTACGTCCAACATTCTTGTGGGCTGAAATGCTGACATTTTCATGATCACGTCTTTTTCGCCATTGCTTGTGATATCGTAATTCCAATTCTCATAAGCTCCTACTCCGTACGAAGCCAAACCCGCGATTCTCTTTATGATAGAATTATGACGGTAATTAAGAAATACATACCATACAAGATTTAATATAAGCCCTCTTAAGAATGAATATAAACGCAGCATAAGAATCAGTTTTTAGACAGGGCAGGCGCCCGCAGGCTTAAGCCGTACCAATGGCCAAAATAACACCTGCGCTTCTTAGCGAACAAATAATACTACAATAGAGTCTGAGCGCTTCGGCCATTACCGTAAAGGCAGCAAAAAGGATCAGCCTGATCCTTTTTGCAAAAAGGCTATGCAAAGATTCTAAGCCTTGATATCTTGTAGTGGAAGAGATAGATTTTCCTTGCCAAGATACACGCTTCTATTGTAGTAGTGAGATATGCGCCTTTTTTTTATTCCCTCACCTTGCTTTTTGCCTGCCTTGCTTATCTTCCCTTCAAGCTGAGACGCAAAAGACCCCAAGCCATTCCTCCATACTACAGGGCTTAGACCTTGCTCCACAAGGCTTGTTCAATCGGCTCATTAAGACATCCCCAAAAATACATCAAGTCAAAACTAAATCAATCCATTCTCTTTTGTCCATTTTTCACACTCCCTGCGAGAGCCGCCGCAATTTCTCGGTCAGTCACGCCATCGCTGCGAGTAGCTTTTTCTAAGTCTTTGTCTGTTATGCGGGAGATATTCCGATCTCCCAAAATTAACTTATACATTTTTCTCAAGGCCCTCTCGTAACTCATATTAAGACATCCCTCAAAAATACGAAGTCAGGTCTAACAAAAATCCTTTCGCATCTTTACATACATGAAGGATGAGCAATCATCATGCTAAAAACTCCTCAGAAAGGATTCGATGCGAAGCGCTGACTAGAAGGCAGTGGAGCTAGCCTGCTGAGCTGCTGGCACTTCTATTAAAATATTGTACTAGAAAATATCTTCTACAAAAAAAAATAAAAAATCAAATGCACAAAAGCCCAAACCAAGAACATAACAACCCAATAAAAAGCCATCTGTGCTAATACGCTCCAAACAGGATGGATTCGTGCTAAAAACGCCTCCCATTTCATTATGATGGAATCAGAACTCATTTTAGTAGCTTATTTCACTCCTCTAACTCTTTGTTTCATTTGTATTAAGACACCCCCCAAAAATAAATCAAGAAAAGTTAAGGCCTTGCTATTTGCTATACTCTTTTGCGCTGACTTGCTTTGTTGCCCACATACAGCTAAGCTGGCTTTGCCTGCTATTCTTTCCATCGCTGCTTTGCGGGACCTTCGAGCTTTCTTTCATACCTGCTGCTTGGAAGGCCTGACTTGCTGCCTTGCGGCGTGCCTGTAAATAGTATCCTGCTTTGTGCGGCTATTTCTTTTTCTCTATAATCTGTATAAGCAGTTCCTTGTTTTCGGCCATGTCTGTTTCCAGCTTGTACATATGTTTCCTGATCTCATAGTGTGTTGTTTGTATGTCTTTTCTAAGCCAAATAAGCCCGCTTAGCGTAACAAAAAGTAAGGCGCCCAAGCTCCACTTCAACCATGTGACAGCCTGCCTGATCAGCTCTATGTCTGTTTTGATCTGTTTTTTTAGCTCTTGGATGTTTTCCTTCGTTGCCAGGTTGCCGTTTCTGTTTTCTACAAAGTCTAGAAACTCCTTAGATTCCTGCTCCGTGAAGTCATGCCTTAGCAGCATCTTTTGCATTGCGATTATCTGTGTCGCTGGGCTCATGGTCTATCTTTTTAGCTCTTATTTACAGATATGAATTAAATCCCCCCAAAATACGTCAAGTCAAAACGATCAGCGGCAACAACACATCATCAAAATATTAAGACATCCTCCAAAGCCAAAATCAGCGGGCGCAAGCTGCCAAAAAAGAGACCGCTCTGCTTCCATTGCCTGCACTAATAATGTAGGAAGCAGAGCGGTACAGTATAAGGAGCTTCCTATGCCTAGCATGCGTAGCAAGCATAGGAAGTCATGACAACATCTATTATGAAAAAATTGCAATAAGGAAAACTATATTACAGCGCCACTAAAAAATAAGTCAACTCAAAACTCGATTCTTGTCAAGCATTTTTTTACCTTATATTACAACACCTTGATCCTTCAGTCTGACTTTAGGACACTTTTAGCAAGGCTGCCTGCACGCTTCTCGGCTGCTCCTTCCATTTAAGACTGCCCTGTAAGCTTTGCTATATTCTTTTACGCTGACTTGCTTTGCTTACGCGCCATTCGGCCAATCTGGTTTTTTCGCTCGGTATAAGCCATTATTGTTTTTGTATAAGCTGTATTAGCAGCTTGCTATTTTCTCTTAATTAAGACATACCTAAAAATACGTCAACTCACAATGTAGCTTTCCATAAGCAAGTACTGCTTGCGACTACGCATAGGTTATGGAATACAAAACTCAAATATAAGCCGGGCATATCGCCTAAGCAAAGCTAAAAACAGGCGGCAAATAGACGATTACAAAGCTGCTACTTTCGGAGAGGGCGGGATTCGAACCCGCGGTACATTGCTGCACACATGCTTTCCAAGCATGCACCATCGGCCACTCGGACACCTCTCCTTTACTATTTAGGAATGCCAGAAGCTGGGAACTCTTTTTTTTCACAAAGCTTCTTCGCCTAACTCCCTTAATGCCTGCAGCGCTTCTTCATCGTTAGGAGCTGTGCCGTGCCATTTGTGATTATTTTCCATATAGGAAACACTTTTTCCTAAAATGGTATGAAAGAGAATAAGCCAAGGCTGCGCCTTCTCTCCTGCGCTATTCTTCTGAATCTTTTTTCGCGCAGGAGCTAATTCCTCCTTTGCCTCGCAAAAGACCTGCCTTATGGCGCTAATATCATGCCCATCTACTTCACAAGTCTTCCAGCCAAAGGATGCGAACTTTTTACTCAGCTCTCCCAAATCGCAAACGTCCTTTGTGCGCCCGTCTATTTGAATCCCATTGTTATCAACAAAAGCAATCAGAGGCGAGCCATAGTGCACTGCCGCTGTCGCAGCTTCCCAAGTCATACCTTCACCACATTCCCCATCAGAAAGACTAACAAAGACCTGTCCCTTGAGCCCCCGCATACGGCAGCCTAAAGCAAGGGCTGTTGCCACAGACAGGCCCTGCCCTAGGGAACCTCCGGAGTGTTCCAGCTCTGGCAGATAGCGCGTAGAAGGATGCCCTTGCAAAGGTGAAGAAAATTTACGAAAGCTAAGAAGGTCTACTTCCGGGAAATAGCCGGCGAGCTTCATTGCCGCATAGCGCACGGCAGAGACATGGCCGTTAGAAAGAATCAAACGATCCCTATCTAACCATAAGGCTTCCTTTGCTTTGTATTCCATAATATCAAAATACAGTACCGCAAATATATCTGCCAGCCCCAGAGGACCGCCGGGATGTCCGCATGAGGCAGCATGGACCATACGTATAATCATACGGCGTATGTCTAGCGCGCGCTGACTAAGCTCTGAGATCGTAAGTTTCTTTGGAGGATGCACAAAAAGCTAAGAGAGATATACTTGGACAAACTGAGCAATAGCTGTGGAGAAAGCCTCCTCATCTTTTATGCTTTTACTTTTCCTGATCCCTTGCAGCAAGCTTTCATGTTTCTTTTTCAGATGTTCCAGCAGCTTTTCTGCAAAGTCTCGAATTTTCCCTACAGGTATTTGATCCATATGGCCCTTGCTTAGAGCAAAAATCGAGGCAACCTGCTCTTCTACAGGATAGGGGCGGGACTCTTCTTGCTTCAAGAGCTCCAGCACTCTGTAACCTCTATCAAGCTGCGCCTGAGTAGCGGCGTCCAGCTCTGTTCCCAGCTGCGCAAAAGCTTCTAATTCACGAAACTGCGCAAGGTCTAACTTCAGCCTGCCAGCCACAGACTTCATAGCCTTGATCTGAGCTGCGCCTCCTACACGGCTCACAGAGATACCCACGTCCACTGCAGGCCTTTGGCCTGAAGCAAAAAGGTTGGGTTGTAAATAGATTTGCCCATCTGTTATGGAAATGACATTTGTGGGGATATAAGCGCTGACCTCGCCTTCTTGCGTTTCAATAATAGGCAGCGCCGTCAGGCTCCCTCCCCCATACTTATCGCTTAGCTTCACAGCTCTCTCCAAAAGCCGGCTATGCAGATAGAAAACGTCCCCCGGAAAAGCTTCTCTGCCTGGGGGTCTGCGCAGGAGCAAAGACATTTGCCTATAGGCATTTGCCTGCTTAGTCAAGTCATCATATATACAGAGTGTGGCTTTGTTTTGCTCATACATAAAATATTCCGCCATTGCCGTGCCTGCGTAGGGAGCCAGATACTGCAATGGCGCAGGATCAGATGCAGAGGCCACAACAATGATCGTATAGTCCATACAGCCGTGCTTGCTTAATTTCTCTTCCAAAGCGGCTATCCCGGAGGACTTCTGACCAATAGCGACATAAACACAAATGACATCTTTCTTGGCCCTTTGGTTTATAATTGTATCTATAGCAATAGCGGTTTTACCCGTAGCTCTGTCTCCGATAATAAGCTCGCGCTGCCCTCTTCCTATGGGGATCATGGAATCGATGGCTTTGATACCTGTTTGCATGGGCTCATGCACGGGCTGGCGCCATGCTATGCCGGGAGCAATGATTTCTATAGGACGGTGCTTTGCGCTTTCTATAGGTCCCTTGCCATCTAAAGGGGACCCCAAGGGATTGATAGTGCGCCCCAAGAAGGCTTCGCCCACAGCTATCTCAAGCACTTTGCCAAGGCGCTTGACTTGAAAGCCTTCGCGCAAGTGCAGGTATTCTCCCAAGATTACCACGCCGACAGAGTTTTCTTCAAGATTAAAAGCAAGACCCAAAGTACCGTCTTCAAACTCCAGCATCTCATTGAACATAACATTGTCGAGGCCGTATACCCGCGCAATCCCATCTCCTACGGATAGCACTTCACCCACCTCCGCCATCTCTATTTGGGAATCATAATGAGCTATCTCTTTTTTGAGTATGTTTGTAATTTCATCTGTTTTAATTTTCATAATAATACTTGCCTCTTATCCCGTATTGGCTAAGGCTTTGTTGTATATTCGCAAGGCCGGTTTTTAGACTGGCATCAAAGCGCCAATGATCTGCGCTAAGCATGAGGCCGCCGATCAACTCCGGCTCAATGATCCTGCTAAGAACGATCTCTTTATCAAAATAAGCCCTAAGAACATGGATAAGCTGTCTTTCCTCGTCTTCGCTTAAGGCATAGGCGCTGTGCGCTGCGACAGTCAGGCGCTTGAGAAACTGCATGGCTGCACGGCTAAAAGCAGCCTGAATGAGGCATAAGGAATCAAGACGCTGCCTTTTTATCAAGACCATAAGAAAGATAAGCAAGGTATGATGCACCCTCCCCTCCAGCGCCTTTTGTATTGCTTTTTGCTTGCTCTTCTGTGTGGTCAATGGAGAATGAAAGAATTTCCACAGGCGCTTCTCTTGACGCAGGATTTGCGTATAAAGTTTCAACTCCGCTTCGATTTGTTCTACTGCCTTTGCGCCATCTTCCTGAGCAAGCTCCAACAAGACTTGCGCATAAACAGAAGCGATCTTTTCCTGATCCTGCATATCTAACCTCGACTCTGTATTTTCTCTAGTTGTTTTAGCGCATGGGCATGGAGCTTTTTATGATCCTCAGCCTGCAAATGGCCTTGCAGCACTTGGGCCGCTATCTGTGTTGCCAGCGCCACAAGCTGATTTTGTATATCACGCACGGCGGCTTCCTTTGCGCGGATAATTTCCTGCTGACTACGCTCTGTAAGGCTTTGCATCTCTTGCTTTGCCAGAGCCAGAATTTCATCCCTTTTTATCTGAGCATCCTTTTGACCCTGCGCTAAGATAGCCTGCGCTTCCTCCTGTGCGCCCCCTATCTTCTCAAGATAGGCGCCAAGTTTCTCCTCAGCCTCTTCTTTGAGCTTTTGAGCGCTTGCTATATCATCATGCACCTTACGCGCCCTTGTATCGAGAGCCTGCGCGATAACTTTCCAAACAAAACGATGCAAAAGAAAAAGCACTACTCCAAAGATAATAAAGGTCCATAGCACTAAGCCCGGATTTACTTCTAAAAGAGCAATGCCTCCTTCTTTTGCAAGATATTCCAGCAACATTGTTTCGTTATGGTCCGCTTTGTTCAATATGCGGCTTTGCAGCAAATTTCTCTAACACTTCCGGGTTGAGATTCTGTCCAGCCAAGAACATAATGACCAGCGCAAAAAGAGCAGCTCCTTCAATCAAAGCAGCTGATATGATCATTGCTGTCTGTATAGAAGCTGCAGCTTCTGGCTGACGGCTGATGCCTTCCACAGCGCCTCCTCCTATACGGCCAATGCCGATGCCGGCTCCTATAAGAATCAAACCAGCGCCGATACCTATTCCAAAAAAGGCTATTCCAATCATGTTTTTCCTCCAAAATTCATTTTTCTAAGCCAAAAGAAAATTTGTCAGTAAAAAACGAAAGAGAAAAATAGCTCTTTCGTTTTTTATTTTTCTGGCTTAATGCCTATGCGCCGCTGAGCCTACAAATAAGGCTGTCAAGAGCGTAAATATAAAGGCCTGTAAAAAAGCTACCATGATCTCTAAAAAATAAATAGCTACGGTACCAGCCACGGCAGCTAAGGTGATAGTAGCTGCGCCTGAAAGAGATGACAGACTCCCTCCTTGCCACAAGGGCGCGCTCTGAAAGATAAAGCCTAAGAGCGCCAAAATAATTACATGGCCGGCAGTCATATTGGCCAGGAGTCGTATCGTCAGCGCAAAGGCTTTAGCAAGAGGGCTTACAAGAAACTCCAAGGGCCAGAGCAATATATAAAGCGGTGCAGGGACTCCCTTAGGTACTACACGCCAGAGGTATCCGTAGCCTTGGAAGCAAAAACCAGTAAGCCAAATGAGTACGGCGCTCATCAAGGCAAGGGCCAAGCTTACAGACAGATCACCGCTGGCGGTAATTCCAGGCCATAGCGCTATCCATGGCGATTCTGTAAAACCAGCGCTGTGCCCAGCGCTTTTAGGGGCAGGCTCCAAGTAATGGTAGAGCTTTTCTAAGCCCTCTCCCAGAGGGGGCAGGAGGCCGCCTAAATTGAGGAAAAGCAGGAAGCAAAAGAGCGTCAGCATATAGCTGTAAAAGGGCTTGCCATGCCCTTGCATATTACTATCTACCACGTCTTTGCGGCACCAAAGAAAAAGGCTTTCTACTATATTAGCAAAGCGCCCAGAAATACGATAAGGGTTAGAGCTGATAGAACGCGCTGCAAGCCAGCCCAGGAAGACAAGCAAGGCGCCCAAGAGCATCATCTGCACCACTCTACGCGTCAAATGCATTGGGACCCCGCCCTTGTAACGGTATATACGTCCTTCTTCGTCCTGGAAGGTATAGCGGCGCAGAAAGGCTGTGTCTGCAAAATCCTCCTCACTTGCATAGACCTTAGCGCCGCCTATATTCCACTCCAAGATCACAGAGTCCATAAGGTGGTGCACTAAAATAGAATGCAGGTCAAAAGCGTCCTTCTCTCCTGCGCCTCCCGCAAACAATGCCTTGGGTATAGACAAAAGAAGACAGCTATAAAGCAAAAGATAAGTCAGTCTGTATTTCCTGTTTCGCATCAATTTTTGCATCAGTTGCGCTGGCAGCCCCATAGCGCCTGCAAAGCGCAGCTGATATGTCAGCAAGGCTCAGAGCCATATTTTCGCAATAGCAGCAAGCAGACAAGCTGAAAAACGAGGAAGACGCCGATGCTCAAAGCATAGAGTTCCATAGCAAGTAAGGTCTTAGAGGGCTGGTAAAGCTGGAAGCTAAGAAGCACAACAAAGATGCCAAGGATGCGCAGGGCATTTGCGCTCAAATACGCCCCTGTGGCTCTTTGTGGATGACTCTTGCGCCAAAAATTACCCAGCTCTGCAGGTAAGAAACACAAGATGAGAGCTCCTATTTGCACATAGGCGCGAAGCTGTATATGTAGCTCTTCTGCCCGGACCAAAGCAAAACCTAAGGCGATGGCGGTAGGTATAGAAAGGTATATGAGATAACGCATCATTGCAAAATTCTCTCCTTAGTCCTATGCGTAAATTCTTTTTTTTGACGCAGACCTTGTATAGGGTATGATATACAATAGATCCACTCAACTTTTTTCTATAAAATCGTAAAATTTTTCTTGCCTTGTGCTTGACAAGAAAATGGACGATTGTATGTTATTTGTAAAGAAAAAAACGCTTGTACTTCCAGAGCGTGTTATTATGTTTTAGAAAAGTTGTTATGTTTTAGAAAATATGTTCAGTTTAGGATTATCTCTTCGCTTGGCGGCTTCCTTGCTCCTGATTGCTGTAGCGGCAGTGGCATATACGCCTTCTGTTTTTTTGCAAGCGGGTGCGCATTGTTCTCATGAGGCAGCAGAACAAGAAAGCGCTGCTCTGAGCAAAAAGGCTGCTTTTTTGCAGAAGACCCCGCCCTGCCATGCGCATAGAGACAAGCCTCTCACAAAAGACCCGGCAGAACAGGCAAGCAAGCACACCGGCTGCAGCTGCCCTGCTGGCTGTTTTTGCAAGCCATCTTCCAATGCCTTTGCTTTGCTGCATCATAAAGAGGCTTCCTCTTTTTTGGCGTGGAGCAGAGAAATCAGAGGCCTCAAGGGCTTCTACTCAGAATCCATATATCTGAAAGTTCCTACACACCCTCCCTCCCTCTCCTAAAAAAGCAAGAAGCTTGGCTTTGCATGAGAAGCCTTGCTTGATTTCCCCCTTTCGTTTTTTCATTGCTTGCAGCTTCATAGAGAGCGCAGCTAAGGCCTTAGTCTGCCTGCGCCTGCCTCCTTAACTGCATTGGATATAAAAAAATCTCTCCTATGTTTTTTCAGGAGAGTGGGCGGCTGGCCTGCTTGCCAGCAGCTGGCTGCTTATCTTGAGTATATGCAAACGCTATTTTCTTTTAGCTATGATTCCATTATGGAACAGCTGCGCCTTTGCTCTAGCCGGAGAAGGCGCAGCTATATTTGGAAGATCATGTTACTGTGGCTGTGCATGGGCGCTTTAGCATTGGGCTCTGCAGACGCTCGGCCAGTTTCTTATCCCAAAGCTTGGACTGCTATGAGCAGCAACAACAAGGACCAGAACAGCTTTGCTTTCCATTATACGCTTGATAGGACGCATGCCCTAGGCTATAGAGTGAGGTACTGGAGGGAAAGGAAAACTACATTCCATGCTCTGCAATGGAATAGTCTGCTGAAACGCTGGAATAGTCTGCGCAGTCAGGCCAACGCTTGGTGGAAATCAGATATTGGTCTGGCACAGGAAGCAGAGGGGGCTCAGGCTATGCCATCTTTCTTGGCAGCCTTAGCTTTGGACTATGAAACACGCCGTTACTATCTAGCATATGAGGGCGCCTATATCCATTTCCATCATACAATCGGGAAAGCAAGCCCTCTAGAGCATCAAGTACGCTTAGGCATAGCGCCTGTGCTTAGAGAATACAACCGCTTAGATCCGTGGCTCATAGCTCAGGCAGAGTATCTTCCCAAAGAAGAAAAGCTGCAGAGGTACGGAGTCATTGCTCGTTTTTTCATGAATGTCTACATGATAGAGCTGGGCTATAGAGATGACGAAAGCATGATTTTTAATGGAATAGTTCGTTTCTAAGAACATAATGATAAAGGAGGCATGCAAAATGGATATAAAACGTATGAACAAAACGAAAAGGAGGCATGCAAAATGGATATAAAACGTATGAACAAAACGAAAAGGAAGGGCGCATACCTGCGCATCACAGAAAAGCAAGACAAGGACTTGCATTGCCTGCAAAAGAGGCAGGGGGGCAGAGTCCTGAGATTTTGGCAGAGTCTCAGCTTCTTTTCTTTTTGCTGCTACGTCACGCTGTTTTTGGCTTTCGATAGCATGGGAATGGGAATGCCAAGTCTGTATGGGCAGCCAAAACAAAGTGCGCACAAGCTTACAAAGGGCAAAAAAATGCACTATGGATACATGGACCCCAAGGGAGCATTGATACGCATATACCTAAGCGGCATGGTTTGTGATTTTTGCGCCCGCGCCATGGAGAAAATCATGAAAAAGCGCAAGGAGGTCGCCGGCCTAAACGTGTCATTGGAGAAGCGCTATGTAGAGCTGAGTCTGAAAAAAGGCTATAAAATGGCTAACAAATTACTGAAGAAACTTGTAGGCGATGCGGGCTACAATGTAGTGCGTATCCATCGTCAAAGAAGGTAGTCATTCATGGAAAACAAAGACAAGAGCTATGGGAAAAACAAACAAGCATTAGGCATTAGTACGCTGAGTCTTTTTGCAAGTTTTGGGACGCTTATTTGCTGCGCTCTGCCGGCCTTGTTTGTAAGCTTGGGAGCTGGCGCTGCTTTGGCCAGTATGCTCAGCATCTTTCCCCAGCTCATATGGCTCTCACTCTACAAAAAAAGCTTGTTTGCAATCGCAGGCTTGTTACTGCTCTTTGCTGCCTCTATGCAATGGCATTATAGAAATGCGCCCTGTCCCGCCGGTCCCAATAAAGCGAAGGCTTGCATGCGTTTACGTAAGCTCAACTCGTATTTCTTGCTATGCGCAGCGCTTCTATATGCCATTGGCTTCTTTTTTGCCTTCCTCTTCTCGCTTAGTGAGAGCCTTTATGGCAATAGCCGCCGTGCTGAGCCCATCTTTATGATGGGCGAAGTGCAGAGCGCATCGAGCGCTCTGCCAGGTGTGAATGGTAGAGAGAATCTCTATAAGGTCTTAGTGTTCTATAACGTTTGATTTTCTAAGCATAGCAGCGTAAGGTGCTGTTTCCCATAACGCAGGAATTGTGAGTTTCGATCGTCTCTTAACTCCTGAGAATTCAGGAAACGAGGACCTTGCACCAAAAGCCATAAGAGAAGGCATTGTGATTCTAAAATCCAAGATTCGTGGAGTCTTTTTACAAAATTCGCTGCAACATTTTGCTTTCCATTTTGCCAAAAACTATATGGCATATCTAAGTATAATACAGCATGAGAATGCGCATGGATCATTTTCAGCATGCGCCGAAAATCATATTTGTAGATTTGTAAAACAGGAGCAGGACAGTATCTTTGCAGCACGCAACTCATTTCTCTTATATGTCTCAGGCGCTTAGCATCCACTTCGGAAATGTAAACAGGGCGAAAGCCAAGACTCAGAGCTTCTAAGGCCATTTGCCCTGAACCTGCGCATAAATCAAAGAAGGCATAGTTAGATAGCTCATGCTTTCTTTGATTGATATGCCGCAAAAGTATTTCAAACACAGCTTCCTTCACGAGAGAAGGAGTAAAAGAGCTATGCCCTTGCGAAGGAGCCGGATAAGGGAAGCGTCTGCCTTTTAGAAATCCTCTGCAGATTTTGAATTTCTGAGGCTGCATAGGAGACTATTTTTCTAGTTTGTTTTTATGCTTACGAAAATATTGGTAAGACTGAAGGTGGCTACTATAAACCCACGCAAAAAGAATGCCAAGCATAAAGGCAATGATGATTATTTTGTATAACTCTACTTCTACTTGCCAGAAAATCAGCTGAACAGGTATCAAAGCGGTATTGGCTACAATAAAAATAAGCAAGGCAAGCAAAATGAAAAGCAGGAATGTCAGCCTAAAAGACACGAATATAGCGACTTGCCTTTACAACTGTGTCACGCTTAGACTACCGCACATAATACAAACCAGAGCATTTTCGTACATATCTTCCTCTGTATAAGTATCTTCCCATCGGTAATCACAATCATCACAAACAAAGCTGCTGCGCTCGTTTAATACCTCTTCCTTGGCTTCGTGGGCTTCGTGCTCCTCTAGCTCCTTGTCAAAGTAAGTTTCAAAATCGCGCATGCTAATACAGCTCTTCTCTGCTATTATTTTAGAACAATGATCTATTTTAGAACAATGATCTTATTTTAGAACAATGATCTTATTTTAGAACAATGATCTTATTTTAGAACAATGATCTTATTTTAGAACAATGATCTATTTTTAGAACAATGATCTATTTTAGAACAATGATCTATTTTAGAACAATGATCTATTTTAGAACAATGATCTTATTTTAGAACAATGATCTATGTCCTGCCTGGTCCTACCTGGTCCTACCTGGTCCTGCTTGGTCCTGCTTGGTCCTGCCTGCGCTTCCTCTGCTGCGAAACGCTAAGCTATAAGATGCTTTTTACAAGAAAGAAAAAGAGGAACACACGCCTTTTTAGCGATCATTCATCCCTTTTCTTAGCTTATTGGCCAGATCATGCAGATAAGGGTCTTGGTCTTCTTCCAATTCAAGCAGCAATTCTTGGAATTCTCCCTTTCTTTCTTTGTTTACTAAGCTGGTTAAAGCTATAATCGCAACATAACGCAGACTAGATTCTTCATTTTTCCTTGCAGCTTGCAAGAGAGCATTCCAAACCCCAGGCTTGTCTCCAATAGAAGCAAGTGCTTTAGCAGCGCTGGCTCTCACAGGGCTCTCTACTTGAGAATTCTCAAGCAGAGATATCAAGGCCTCTACAGAGCTACTTTCTTTTTTCGCACCTAAGTAGCGGCAGGCTTCTTCTTGGAGCTGCATATCTCCTGAACTCAAGTCTTGTATATAATCTTCAACAGCTTTGCCTTGCGCCAGAAGCGGCGTAAAAACAAACATAAAAAAGAGAGAAAGCAACAGAAAAAACTTCATAATAATACAATAGAATTGTGACTCTGTTTTCTTTGCAAGCATTTTTTCTGCGCGAAAGTATAGGCAAAAATCAATTTCCAATTAGCACAGCTATGAAATAAAACATTCTTCCAAGCATGCTACTTAAAGATGGCATCAAGCAATCATTCGGTCTTTGGCAAATTGATATTATGTATATAAAATATTTACGTGTTTGCAACTGTAGAAACTGTGTCAAAAAAAGTCATGGCAAAACTTGCGTATAACTTAAAAGTGCAAAGGATACAAGAGGCATGTCGTTTATTGAAGATATTACTGCGATCCTTATGTGAGGGCGGCGAGAATAGCGGCTTTGCAAGATTGGCAGCGCATGTTGCACACTCTTGTCTACAGTTGTGATCCTGGTAAAGCATATCAAAAAGGCTTGGTGGAGCAGACGAAGGCTATACTCGACAAAGTATGTACCATCGCTCCTTTGTTCATGCAAAAAGATATTTACAGATTGTTGAACAACATGCGCAGAGTTTCATGGAATAGTCGGATGGCCCGTGGTCTATGCTTGTCCTAATTTGAAATTGAAATAGCAAAATAGCAAATAAAAAAACGCTTAAAATCATTCTTTTGCTTGACTTAAAATAGGCGTCCATTTTTGTGGACATTAGCGCTCTCCTGTGGGGAATGCTAATTTTGAAGTAAAGAGGGGCTTATGTTATTAAGCCCTAACCTAGACTTAGGAGGATATTGAATATGGGAATTAAACCATTAGGAGATCGAGTTTTAGTCCGTCCCTTAGATGAGACGGAAGAAAAAGTCGGTTCCCTTTACATTCCTGATACAGCTAAGGAAAAGCCTCAAGAAGGTGCTATTGAGGCTGTTGGTCCAGGACGTACAGAAGATGGGAAACTTATTCCGCCTGAAGTAAAGGCGGGAGACCGTGTTTTGTATGGAAAATATTCTGGTACGGAAATTAAGCACAACGGTAAAGAGTATCTGATAGTGCGCGAGAATGACATCCTCGCCATAATCAGTTAAATGATTTAGGAAAAGGAGGAAAATATGGCTAAACAATTACAATTTGATGAAAATGCCCGGCGTGCTCTGCAGGCTGGGGTCAACAAACTAGCCAAAGCGGTAAATGTGACTCTTGGACCTCGCGGTCGCAATGTAGTCATTGATAAAAAATTTGGAGCTCCAACTATCACCAAAGACGGTGTTACTGTCGCAAAAGAGGTGGAGTTGGAAGATCCATATGAGAACTTGGGAGCCCAGATGGTAAAAGAGGTTGCAACGAAGACGAATGACGTAGCTGGTGATGGAACTACTACGGCGACTGTCCTTGCAAAATCTGTTGTTTTTGAAGGGCTCAAAAATGTCACGGCTGGCGCCAATCCAACCCATCTTAAGCGTGGTATAGATAAGGCAACAGCTGTGGTAGTGGATGAGATCAAGAAAATGTCTAAAAATGTGGGGACAGACAAGCAAGAAATTGCTGCAGTAGCCTCCATTTCGGCAAACAATGATCCTGAAATCGGCGACTTAATCGCCGATGCGATGGAAAAGGTCGGGAATGACGGGGTTATCACTGTTGAGGAAGCCAAAGGAATTGATACCACCATGGATGTGGTAGAAGGTATGCAGTTTGACCGCGGCTACCAGTCTCCCTATTTTGTGACTGATCCAGAGGCGATGAGCGCTACTATGGAAAAACCCTATATTCTTATATATGAAAAGAAAATTGGGAATATGCGCGAGCTCCTGCCTCTTCTAGAAAAGGTGGCCCAAAGCGGACGCCCGCTGGTGATTATATCAGAAGAAGTGGAAGGGGAGGCTTTAGCGACTTTAGTAGTCAACAACTTGCGCAAAACGCTGAAAGTTGTGGCTGTGAAGGCTCCCGGCTTTGGTGATCGCCGTAAGGCTATGCTTGAAGATATAGCTATCTTGACAGGCGGCCAGGTTATCTCAGAAGATTTGGGGCTCAAGCTGGAAAATGCTACGATTGATCAACTCGGCCAGGCTGAAAAGATCATGGTAGATAAGGAAAATACGACTATTATCGAAGGAAGCGGTAAAGAAGCTGACTTAAAAGGTCGTATCAGCCAGATCAAGAAGCAAATAGAAGAAAGCACAAGCGACTATGATCGTGAAAAGCTCCAAGAACGCCTCGCAAAGCTAAGTGGAGGAGTTGCGGTTGTAAACGTCGGCGCAGCTACTGAAGTAGAAATGAAAGAGAAAAAAGCGCGCGTTGAGGATGCGCTTTCTGCTACTCGTTCTGCAGTTGAGGAAGGCATTGTTCCCGGCGGCGGGCTTGCTCTTATTCGCGCCCGCGAAGCTTTGCATAACCTAAAACTGGAAGGAGATGAAAAAACAGGCTTGGATATAATCTACAGAGCATTAGAAGAGCCTTTACGTCACATCTCTACCAATGCGGGTCAGGAAGGCAGTGTTATAGTGCAGCGCGCTATGACAGAAAAGGACAGCATAGGCTTCAACGCAGCTACGCTGGTATGGGAGGACCTTTCTAAGGCTGGCATTCTTGATCCAGCTAAGGTTGTGCGCAGCGCTCTTCAGAACGCAGCTTCTATCGGAGGCATGCTGCTTACAACAGAGGTTGCGATTACAGACCTTCCTGAAAAAGAGAAAGGCGCTGGCGCTCCTCCAATGGGCGGCGGCATGGAAGGCATGGGGGGCATGGGGGGCATGGGCGGCATGATGTAATTGCAGCCCTCCTGCGCCTTTCCCATTTATTCCGATTGCCTGGGCAGAAATCACTTTTGCCCAGGCAATGCCTTTTTCTTACTTTTATTATTCCTTCTAAGCGCTGCTTTAGCCCTCAGGTAGCTCCCCGGATTTTTCTTCTTTGTCTTTTGCTTTTTTGTGCCGGTATTGCGCATGAAAAAGATAATCCATAGCTTTTTGAGATTCTCCTTTAAAGAGATGTAATAAACTCAATTCCAGCGTATCCTGCAAGTCTTCCTTCTGAAAAACTGGATCAAATGCCCCGTCTTGTTTTTGCGCCTTACTTTCTCTAAGTTTCTTACTAAGTCTGCTTGCGCGGCTGGTGATTTTTTCATCTATTTCTTGGAAAAGCTTGGCATATATTTTTTTTGATCCTGCTATATGATCAGAAAAACTTTTGAATTTTGGATGACTTTGGCTTAACTTGCTGTAGTGTTGGTGCGCTGCCTTGCTCTTGCCCAAAGAAAGTAAAAGGGCTCCTCTCAGTTCTTGGGCAAAGTGGTCTGTTTTTACTTTTTTGAGATATGCCTCAATAATGGACAAAGCTTTTTTGCGGGCATCTTGGCGCTTTTCTTTACTCAAGGCTTCTGCATAGCCTAAAACAGCCATACGAGAATCAGGGGCAAGCAGGAAGGCTTTTTCAAAATACTCTTTTGCCTTATGCTGCTCTTCTTGCTTATGGTACAGATAGGCCAAAAGAAGATAAGCTCGAAGCATCTCCCCATCCAAACTTAGACATTCCTTCAGATATATAGCAGAAGAATCGTAATTTTGGAGCTTGAAATGCTGGGCGCCCAGATTGAAACATACTTGCGGGTCTTTGCGTAGTGTGTAGGCTCGTTCCAAATATTGTACGGCAGATTGCTTTTCCCCCATGCGCGCATATAGCACGCCGAGAGATACAAGAACAGGCCGGTAATCTTTTTCTTTTTGCAGAGCCGACTTATAGCAAGCCAAGGCCTGCGCGAAATCCCGCCTTTTTTCTGCCTTCTTAGCGCAGTGGTAGAAATCCTGCGCTGTCTTGCTTTGCATCCCTTCGTCTCTCATTGCTGACTGGCATTAGCGCATAGATTGAAACAAAGAGAAAATGCAAGACTCATCCTGTGTGGATAGCTCCTCCAAGAATGCTGTTTCCTGCCTCAATGCTCTGCCTTCCTTTGTATATACATGCTCATATCTAAAAAAGAGACGCTATGAGTTAAAGCGCCCATGCTCAGGGCAAGGTTTTGCAATCCTTTTAGCTGTGATATGTTTCCCTTGTTCCAGTTTCCAGAAATTTCTACAAGCAGCCTATGTTCCTTTTGCACACCTTTTTTATCGATCATGAGCAAAGCTCTTTTGATCTCGTCCAAGCGCATATTATCAAGCAACACTTTCTCTACATTCCATTCCAAGACCCCCAGCTCCAAGAGCTCCTCCAATTGCCTAAGGCTGTCGACTTCTACTTCCAGAGGGAGCTCGGGGTACTTGCTGCGCGCTTTCTTTACAGCCTGCTTCAGGCTTCCCGCAGCCTTAATATGATTATCCTTGAGCATCAGCATGTCACTGAGGCTGATGCGGTGATTGGTACCTCCGCCGCAGTACACTGCGTATTTTGCTAAGCGGCGAAAGGCAGGCAGAGTTTTCCGTGTATCCAGTATGACAATGTGCGGTCCCGCAATTTCTATAACCCGGGCTGTCTGGGAAGCTATGCCGCTTAGATATTGCAAAAAATTCAAGATCACTCGTTCCAAACGCAAAAGACTGAGTATGCTTCCAGACAAAGAAGCTATTTTGTCTTCTTTTTTAACAACATGGCCATCATGAAAATCGCTGTGATAATGCAAAACACTGCCCTTACTTTTTTGCTCTGCTTCCAGAAGGAAAGGAAGCAGAGCTAGACCACAGATAAGGCCGTCTTCCTGAGCTGATATATAGGCTTCGCCTTGCTCGTCTGGGCTAAAGAGCGCATCAGAACTAGGGTCTCCTGCCGGCGCATCCTCACTGAGGGCTAAAGCTATGAGCGCCTCACAGTCTTTGCGGGACAGGGAGGATACAGGCTGCGTATAATGAGGGCGCGTATCTGCTTTTTTATTGACGGTCTCCATAGTATCTCTATTAGAAGTGATCTCAAAAGCCCATCCATGGCGCTTTTGTCGCATGAAATACCGTATTTGTCAAAATAGTAAAATCTTTTTTACGCTTAACACAAAGAAAATATTGATAATTCTTGCCTTTTTTACAAATACGAATGATTTTCTTATGCCCGCAATAAGAACAATACTCACCATTCTGAAACCTATTAGCAATCAAATATAGCTCACAATCTTTTTTTAGTCTGAAACTTTTCTATAAAATCTACTATGCTCTGGGTGTGACAATTTCCAGTGTATCAAAAGGGATAGCTTCCCAATCTTTCTCGTTTACAAGACTGTAAGCTAACTGAAATTCTATGCGCAGAATGGAAGGAGCAGCCGAGAAGCGTGCAGGTAGCCTTGCTAAAAGTGTCCTAAAGTCAGACTGAAGGATCATATGATGTATACACTTAATCAAAAAAATACTTGTCGTACAGAAGCTTGTTTTCAGCAAGGCTTCTTATGAGAAAACTTTTTTGCCTCGAGCCTGAAATTTATGATTTTTCTTTTGACCAAAAAGGCTTTTTTCTATTCCTTCGTATATGCCCTTTTTGTTAAGGGAGCCTTTTTACCTATATTTGGGGAGAGGCGAGAATCATTCTAATATGGGGAGTAAGTGATACATATATGCTCAGTATAGAAACGAGCCAGATTCAAAAAAACAAAACACATATCTACAAGGAATGCAAGGTCTGCAAGGCATCTCATGCGCAGCTTTACCAACACGGTCAGTGCAAGACATGTCTCTTGAAGTCTTTCAAGAACCTGGTAGAATTCATTAATTATCATCGTAGTGGTCTAAGGAGTATTGAGAAGAGAGATTAAGCGCTACAAGAATTATGTTGCTGCATGCCTATGCAAGCTTTCTGCCTTCTTTTTTATCTTCTGCCTCCTCTGTGCTTTGCTGCATTGCCGAGCTCGGATGCCAAGCCCTGGCGGGACTGGGCTTTACCAAAAAGATGATGTCTTGCTTTGGACTTTGAGCGTAGGCATGTTGCATGACTCGCATTTCAAAGAGCGCAGCCCCAGCTTATATCAAGTCCCTTCTGGAACAAAGTATAGAAGAAATAGCGCCCCTTATTCCAGGCATCCAAATACGCTATATTATAGACCAGGCTTTGGATGCTGTCTTTATGATGCGGCGCGCTATAGGGCATAAGGAAGAATTATCTTCTTCTCTGGCTATTGATGCAAAAAGCCCGCTTTTGATTCTGCAGGAGTGGCCTCAGGCATACGAGATTAACGAAAAGAAGCTGCAAAGATATGCCTTTGACAGCAAAGCGCATAAAAGAGAACTGCACAACATACGTAGTCTGCAAAAAGAAAAACATCCCTACGCCAAATATATGCGGCTAAGGCACGGCTTGCTGAATGACAGGATGACTCTGCGCGATCGGACCTGGAGGCAATATCTAGGAAAGCAGGTGCGCTATGATTTAGTTTTTACTAACGCTTTTGTCTACCCTGACGATCTTTCTTTCCGAGAAGATATCCAATACAATCGCTATGGAGGCCTAAGTTGGCGTTTGACTGCCATGCCTGGCCGCACAGCTCTGGAAGCTTACGGCGCATATCTGAGTTACTTAGCCCTGCAGGCAGATACTTTAAGAAGGCAGATTAGCTCTGTGCTTTTGGCCCTTCTTCTTCCTTTAGACAGCGCCTACGCAGCCACGCTGGGCACGCAAGTTTCTATCCAAGCTCTGGCACAAGACGCGTCTTGGAAGCGTTACTGGAGAAAACGCCTGCAGTACTTACAAGCTTTAGCGCACATACATCGAGGCCGCTATCGTGCATGCCAGCTTGTGCTGGAAGACCCTTTTTTTAGCCAAGAAACATGTATTGTTTTCCCATGCCCTAAAGCAAAAAAACGCGCTGCGCATATAACAAGACTGATAAAGAGCCGAAGAGCCTTCCTCCAATATTGCCAAAAAAAGGCGCCTAGGGAGTAAAATAGGAGCAGCTAGGTTGGCTGCTCCCCCACATCACGCCCGCAGTCAGCAGAGCCCCCGGCGCGGCGCCCAGACTCCACATATTACAACCACGCCCAGACGCCGCCTATCACCACAACGCTACAAGTCAGCAGAGCCCCCGCCGCATATTACAACAACGCCACCCCCGCCGCCAGCATTATTCACACTGCTCCTCAAGCTCACAAGTGGTTCGGCATAACTCAACATTCCTATTTCCCTGGCAACGAAAGTTGCATTTGATCTTGCATTCATCTACTGCACAAGTCGTATCTCGCTTTCAGAGCTTGCAGAACCACCTGTCATACAGCTGCGACTACGGGACTGTGCCAGCGCACCATCACAGGTGTCTGGGGTCCAACTACCCCATGCCTCGCAATTTGTACAAGACGCCTTGTCGCTTTTTGTAGATTTGACGCCGCCCGTGTAGCAGGTCTTCGTCCTGTGCTTGTGATTCGCAGGGCTGGAAGCACAGGACGAAGACCTGCTACACGGGCGGCGTCAAATCTACAAAAAGCGACAAGGCGTCTTGTGAAAAATGCGGGAATTGGGGCAGCTATGGCAGCTCAGCCTTGCGAATCACAGCTGCCATAGCTGCCCCAATTCCCGCATTTTTCACAAGACGCCTTGTCGCTTTTTGTAGATTTGACGCCGCCCGTGTAGCAGGTCTTCGTCCTGTGCTTCCAGCCCTGCGAATCACAGCTGCCATAGCTGCCCCAATTCCCGCATTTTTCACAAGACGCCTTGTCGCTTTTTGTAGATTTGACGCCGCCCGTGTAGCAGGTCTTCGTCCTGTGCTTCCAGCCCTGCGAATCACAGCTGCCATAGCTGCCCCAATTCCCGCATTTTTCACACTCCTCCCGCTCCCGTTCTGGAGCTAAGGACACACCCCCTTCTGTAACACTGCGCGTCCTGTATTTCCAGCCGCCCGTCTCACAAGAACCATAATCGCTCCATGTACCGTAATATTTACATTCTCGCTTGTCAGTGACGCCCGCCGGGGCCGTGCAGTGCTCCCAACCCGAAGAAGTGCAACTACCCCATGATTTACATGTCTGCACTGGACAAGGACTATCGCAAGACCCATCCCAGCATTGCGCCCTGCAGCTGCCATATGTCCCGCACGGCTTGCTACCGCTGCATGTTGGACAAGTACCGCAAGTATCAGGAGCGCCCGTGCACTTATTCTTAGCGCTGCAATTCGGAGGCGACCCACACGGCTTGTCGTCAGGACATAGCTGCGGCGGACAAGGATTGCTGCAAGTCCCATCCGAGCAATAGGGCCTGCAACTCCCCCCACGTCCCGCACTCATCACATACTGGACAATCACCGCAAGTCGCAGGAGCGTTCGTGCAGCTCTTCTTAGCGCTGCAATTCGGATATGTCCCGCACGGCTTGCTACCGCTGCATGTTGGACAAGTACCGCAAGTATCAGGAGCGCCCGTGCAGCTCTTCTTAGCGCTGCAATTCGGATATGTCCCGCACGGCTTGCTACCGCTGCATGTTGGACAAGTACCGCAAGTATCAGGAGCGCCCGTGCACTTATTCTTAGCGCTGCAATTCGGAGGCGACCCACACGGCTTGTCGTCAGGACATAGCTGCGGCGGACAAGGATTGCTGCAAGTCCCATCCGAGCAATAGGGCCTGCAACTCCCCCCACGTCCCGCACTCATCACATACTGGACAATCACCGCAAGTCGCAGGAGCGTTCATGCAGCTCTTCTTAGCGCTGCAACTCGGCCAAGTGCCGCAGGGCTTGGAGCCGCCGCACGTCGGGCAATTACCGCTAGAATTTGGACAAGTTCTGCCATCGGCGCAGTATTTTTCGCAGTCAGGCCACGCCCCGCATTCATCACATGTCTGCGGCGGGTCTGGATCATCTGGGTCTTCTGGATCTTCTGGCGGAACATACACACAGCTGCTATCCGTTCTCCAATCCTGCGTCTTTGCTCCCGTACAGCTCCAGGTACAATTCCCATCGCCCTTGCTGCCAGGATGGCAAGTCCTCTTCCACAGCCTTTTGCCAGTGCTATAGTCACAAGTGCTGGTCCTCCTGTAGCCTGTGCTCGGCGTAAAGCTCCGTTTCTGGCACGGCCCCACCGTCACCTTCTTACAATCATCATCAGCCACTGTCTGCGACTCTGCAATGCCAGCGCAGGACCAAGCGCAACTGTTATTGCCCTTGGTCCCAGGCGTGCAGGTTCGTGTCTGCCGCATGTATCCCGAATTCGGGGCAGTACAGCCAGCATTTGCCCACTCTGTGAGCGTCCGCGCCTTGCAGGCCACGCAACTAACATCAATCCTCCATTTCTTCGTAGCCACGCCCAGACAGCTCCAGTCGCAGCTGCCGTCGCCTTCGGTGCCGTCCGTGCAGGTGCGGGTCTGGCCCATCTTCGTCTTCTCGCAGACGCCGTCCTGCCAGTCCTTCAGATCACGGGCCGTGCAGGGCTCCGCCATCTGCGATGGTGGCGCTGAGGCGCTGGCCCGGTATCAGCGTGCCGCAGACGGGCAGCTCGTCGCTGTTGCCCTCAGCCCCGCACCACTTCGGCGCATTTGCGGCCGTAGACGGATTCTGCACGTACAGCACGCCCGGCAGCGCCGCAAAAGACCAGTTCGTAGCGCTCCAGCCCGTGCCTGCGGCCGTCAGCGCCTGCAGCTCCGCCGTCGTCTTGCCATAACCTTGTTTTCCACCAGCGCATGCGTATTGGCCCTGCCTCCAACCAAACGCTTATTACTTACAGATATGTTTACGCCACTCTGACTGTGCTCTGCATCCAGGTTTACGTAGCTTGCGCTGATGCTTGCGCCCGTGTTTGCTATCCAGCCCACGAGCCCGCCGAGCTTCTGCCAGCTGCTAAGAAGAGACAGGGAGCCCGTCGCATAGCTGTTCCTAATACTGCCACTGTTAAAATCGCCCACGAGCCCCCCGTGCCCCGCTGAATCTTGTCCCATGAGGAGCTCACCGCGCCCATCGCATAGCTATCATGGATAGAGCCGCCGCCCATCGTGCCCGCAAGCCCGCCCGCACGCTCAGCCGAGCTGACCTGTCCCGCCGCATAGCTGTTCCTGACAGTGACGCCCAGCATGTTGCCCACAAGCCCCCCCGTGCTGTTTGCGCCCGTGACTGCGCCCTGCGCAAAGCTGTTTGCAATCGTATTCGTGCCAGCCGTAGCGCCCACAAGGCCGCCTGCGTAGCGCTTGGCGCTCACCGTGCCCAGCGCATAGCTGTTAAGAATCCTG
>CBDETG010000065.1:0-10250 GCA_965242745.1 Leptonemataceae bacterium | reverse complement strand
ATTTTGAAGGAAGCCTCCAAAATGCTCACAAATGGCTTCGTTGCCTGCTTTCGCGCAACTCGCCATTTGGCGCGACCTCCATGTAGCGCCAAGAGCCGACTTTTGAGACCGGCTCTTAAAAACAAAGCGAGCTGCTTCTTGTATCTTTGCTTTCCTGCTAAAAAAGCCGGGCCCGGCTTCCAGCGCAGCATTGCGTGCGCAGGCATAAAGCTTCCTGCGGCGGGGGAAGTGATGAAACAAAGCCTCCTTGAGGGAGACAAAGACAGGGCCATGAGCAAACATAGGGCAAGTAACTAACTATTATCATATACCCTGCCTGCGACATGCAAAAAAGGGAGCTCTTTAGCAGATACTGTATCAATACGACGATGAAGTAAATCAGTAGAAAGAAGTACGCAGCTTGACTGCTAAAGGAGGCGGCCTTGCGGGGAGGCGGAAAGTGATTAAGCTGCTAGCAGGCAAGTGAGGCGGCCTTTGCCTGGGCAAGCGCTTTATCTACCTGCAGGCGCAGATGCGTTTTAGATATGAAAGTTTTTTCTTCTTCCAGGTGCTTGATAATTTCTGCATTGAGCTTGAGGCATTGTTCTTTGAGTTTGCGCCATGCAAGCTCTTCTCTGGGAGAGAGCCTTAGGCCCTTTTCTTTTGCGAGGCAATGCTCAATCTTTTGAAAGTAAGTACAGGCCTGCATAAATTGTTTTTCCCTGCAACAACTCAGCTGCTCCAGCAAGAGAGCACGCAAATTGCGCAGAGATTGGAGCTGGACAGACATTTTCTGATATACAAGGACACAAGGCAAGACGGGCCTCAACCTCGTATAGAGACGCTCAGACCTTGATCAAGCTTATCCTGTTTTTGTGCGCTTAGCTCTATTTCATCGGCAGCTTGCGCCCATGCCTCGCGCAGCTGTCCTAAAATATGTATAACTTCGTCAATAGGGGCTGCATCTTTTGCTATATTAGCCTCCAGCAGACGCTTCTTGACATAGGCGTAGATATTAAAAAGATTGGAGGCGATTTCTTTGCCCGCCCGCATATCTAAGGCAAGCATCAACTCCGTTACAATATCCTGACTTTTGATGATATGACTGTTGACTACATCATAGCTTTTAGGTTCCATGCTCTCCTTTGCTATCCTTAAAAAGCGCAGGACGCCGTCATAGAGCATAAGGATCAGTTTCTTTTGATTCGCTGTAGAGATTTCCGTGTTTTTGTAGGCATTGAGATTCCCTTGTTTCTTTTGAGCTAACATTCTTTGGTCCATATCGGAAGCTTAGCGGGATGGCTTGAGCTTTCTTTCACATAGCGCTTTAGTAGCGCGTGGCTTCCCAAAAGCTGCCGCTTTGCCCGCCCGTATATTTCCCTGTGATCTTTCGCCGGTCCTTTGATAAAAGGCCGTAGAATTCCTGCCTAAGATTCCGGCCTGATCCTATGCGCGCGCAGCTCTTAGCAGAACAGGAGCGGAGAAAAGAAATGCGCCTTCCCCTTACTCTGACGCGGCGGAGAAATTCCATAACTTGCTTGCCCCAATTTGTAAATCGCAGGCTTGCGCTTAATCTGCCCTTTCTATTACGATAAATATACAGGAGGCCTCTATAAGAGTTGGTCTTCAGTCTATAACGCCCCAGAAAAGCTTTTTCATCATCGCTTAAAACATAAACTGTCTTTGCAGGCTCTTCCTTTTTCTTCGGAGGATATAAATCAATGCGTCTTACAAGGTCCAAGTCTATGCTTTGCTTTTTGGCCTGCCTGCCCTGCGTCTTTTCAGGAAAAAAACTCAGTTTACCTAAAGCCAGCTTTGCCCACCAAGCAGGAATTCTGGCGCCTTCGAAGCTGTAAATAACCGCTTTGCGATCTATGACATTGCCGCGGAGCTGAGCTGCAACATAGCCCAAAGCAAAAGCAAGCAACAGACCCAAGCCGTAGTACAAGACGAGCGCGCGCTTGTTCAAGTAGATTCTTTTTTTTTGCGGTTCAGGCCCTTGGCTGGAGGGCTGTGAAGAATCAGGAACTGCTTGTGGTTGTACCTGACTAGGCATGGTTGTTTGCGCAAGCGCTACGCATCCCGTAGGGGAGTCGAACCCCTGTTGCAGGAATGAAAATCCTGAGTCCTAACCACTAGACGAACGGGACCTATAGTCTGCTGTCTTTTGCTTGAGGCGTCTGGGATTCGAACCCAGGACCACCTCCTTAAAAGGGAGATGCTCTACCGAACTGAGCTAACGCCTCTTAGAATAAGACAAAAAACACTGGGGAACTGCCGCCCGCTTCGCCCCGCAAAAAACACAAAGCTGGACGTCTTAGGCAGATATCTTGGGCGAAGGCGCTGCTCCCTTTACGAGTGCAATGCTTCTTAGGCTTAGAGAGGAGTCAAGACGAAATTACTTTGGCAGTGGTATCATTTGTATGCGGGCTGAGTATGAAGCGCCGCTGCACGCACCTGCCTGTAGAGATCCAAAAAGCCGTAAGAGGCGGGCACTTTCTCCGGCACAAAGAGGCTGTGATATGCTGCCTCTTTTCTTAGATGCTCGAGATGCCAGTCAAAAGGACTTGAGGCATGCATAGTTTTGCAGGACCCTTCATCACTGAGACAATTTAGGCAACAGGGGAAAATTGCGCATGAGACTTGACGTAACTTTGCACCTTCATGATCCCATCACTTAAAAAAATGGCTGCCGGCTGTCTAGTGTTCTTAGGAATCAGAGCCAAGCCATTTTCTTCAAACAGAAGCTGATCTAACTCTTCAGCAGGATAGGTATAACGCACATTAGCGCTGTCTATTAAGAAAAGACTTCCGTGCACTTGCAGTTCTCCCGGACCTACGCGGCTGATGCCTGTATAGGAGCTAAGGGAGACGCCTTCTCTTTGGCTTTGCGGTGTACGGCTAAAATGCCCCACGTCCAAGTAGAAAAATCCTTGCAGCCTAATCGAATCAGGGCTGCTCACAACAGGGGGGGGGCTGGGTATAACCTGAGCATTGGGCCTAAAATGCGCCTTCGTTTTTCTAGGAAGAGGGGGCGGCTGCGCCTTAGGAAGAGGCTGCGAAAGCGCTTTTGGCGGCTTGAGTACTTTCAGGGGCCTAAAAGGTTTATAGAAAGCGGGCTTTTGCAGCTTGGGCTTTTCTGCGGCAGCAGAGAGTAAAAAGGCTCTCCAGATCAAAATAAGACCGAGCAATATCAATATAACAGCTATATAAAGCATATGCGTATTTTACCCTAAATATCTAAAAATCACTATTGATGCTCTTTTGCGTCAAATGCTTCTCCGAGAGCTGCAACGAAAGAAGCGTCTCTGCCCCAGAGATCGGAGCTTTTTTTTGGTGACTAGTTTCCCAGAATTCATAATACTGGTCGTATGGGAAGCATTTTTGATATACTAAAAAAAGCCGGCGCAGCGCTGGTCATTCTTGTTCTGATACTTATGATGGGCCTTCTCTTTTCCAGCCAGCCTATAGAAGAGATCACGAGTATTTTCACAGGAAGCTCTGATGTAGGAGAATTCGAAGGCGAAGTAATTTCCGCCCGTGACTACAGCTTTCAGGAAGAGAGTTGCAGGAATTGGATCAATGAACAAAAATTAGGTCAATCAGAATATTTTCTAAAGTATTGCATCCAGAACCGCCTGCGCCAGAGTTATGCCCTGTCTCGTATTGGCAAGCGTCTTGCCTTTGAAGTAAGTCCCGCAAGCGTCAAAAAAGAAATACTTGCGCAAAGCCGCCTGGAATATGCAAGCCAGCAAAATGTAGATCCGGATGACAAATGGTCACTAGGCGACATCTATCGCCAAAATCTAAGCAGCTTTCCTTTAGAATGGAGAGGGCGCCAGCGCATACTCAGTGACACCTATAAGCTCTTGTCAGCCCCCTTTCCTGTTTCGCCCGCAAAAAAGCAGTGGGAAAAGGAGGCTAAGCAAATCAAACTGAGCCTGCGCCTGCTGTATTTTCGCAATGAAGACCTGCGAGGAAAATTAAAGGCAAAGGTGCGTGTCAGCTCACAAGAAATTCAGGAGCGCTTCGAAAAAGAGATGCAGCAGAAGCAGGCAAAGCTCAAGCAAACAGAGCAAACAGAGCAAACAGAGCAAAAAGCGCAGCAAAAAAGCAAAACGAAGCTGAGCGCAGATAAAAAAAAGAGCCTGCGGGAAGAGATTCAAAAAGAAAAAGTCACGCAAATGGAGGCCGAATTACATTCCAGCTTGAAGGCGCTGATCCAAGTAGAAAGAGATAAGAAGGCTTTAGAAAAAATAGCTGCGATGACAGCCGTCCCTGTACATAATTTGGGTAAAAGAGCGCTCAGCGATCTGGGAAGCCTGCAAATAGGAAAGGATCGCATCTCCTTATTCCAAAAAGATTTTATTAAGCATATTGACCACAAAATCCAAAACAAAGCGCTCGGCCCATTACAAAGCGGCGCCTTTCAGGTCTATGTAGAAATCCTTAAAATCCACCGCCCTACTTCTCTTTTGTTTAAGAAAGAGCGGGAGCCAGCGCAAAAAACTGAAACGAAAATAGAAGCGGATACAAAGCTAAGCAATGAATTCCTCAACTATCTCATTGAACAGGAAAGTAAAAGAGGCAATTTTACTTTGTACGAGCAGCAAACACAACAAGCGCGCTAATTGTAAGTTCTGATGCGGCCGGCATATGCGGCACAAGGAGCAAAGGAAGCGCAGCTAAGGCTGCAACAGGACACAAGAGCAGCTGAGGCCCCGCAAGCTGTCTTCTGCGATCAGGTAGCAAGTTTTTGCGTGAGGTCCCTCAAGCGGCGGCTGATAGTGCCAAACATAGCAAGAGAAATGCGGGGGCGGGCCAGCAGCAGGCTTTGGAAATCATTACGCCTGATAGAAAGAAGCAGGCTTGTTTGTTTAGCCAAAGCAGAAGCTGACCGGGCCTCATTATCAAAAATAGCTATTTCTCCGAAGTAGTCTTTCGGCTGCAGAATATTCAAGGTTATATTTCCCTTGCGTATGTGTATCTCTCCCTCCTGCACAATGTAGAAGGTATCGCCGGTCTCATTTTCGCGGAAAATATATTGGTTACGCGCAAATTCCTGCTCAATAACAATTTGACTAATCCATTGGAGGTCTTTGCTGTCTACATCCGTAAAAAGAGGTATGCTTCGTAAAAAAAGAATTCTTTCTATACCTGCGTTCATAAGGCTTTGCGGTTTTTTAGATGACTTCGCTGCAGGCAATCCCAGCTTTTTTGCGCAGTCTAAGGCGCTGACTTCCAGCATGGAGTCAGGGTGCTTGTAAAATTTTTGGACGACGGAACTTAATCCCTTTAAGCCCAGCTCCCCTATAGAATAAAGGATACATGCGCTAAACCATGGGTCACTCTGGATTTTGGCAAGCTCTTTTATCAGCGTCTCTACCGCCTTTTCTCTTTTTTTTGCGTGCTTTGCTTCGCCCTCTTCTGCTGCAGCGAGAGCTTCCTTTGCCTGTGCTGGAAGTGAGCCGGCCGCATAGCCATTACTCTGCGTATTTTCAGATAGGCTTTTGGCGCCTGCTTGTAAGTGTACTGCAGAGTTTTCTATGATGCGGCAGAGCTCACTGCCGTGTTCGCCCAAGCCCTCCAGAATTTCCATAGTCTCAGATTGGATTCGCTCCTCCTTCCTTTTAAGACCATGCCTGGCAGCATGGATCTCAGAGGGATTGTATTGGAGTTCCAAGTACTTGAGAGCCTGCTCTTGGCTATAGCGAAAGCAGCGCAGTATAGCGTCAAAGAGGATTTCACGTATATAAGGTTGATGTATCATATGGAGCTCTGTGATCATATTGTTCATTTTTTCCATGTTGTTTATATGAACATAAAAACGTTTTTCTATTTTATTTTGCAGCCTAAGAGACAGCTTTTCTTTGATTCGGCTCTTTGTATCCTGAAAATTCCTGCGCGCTATATGGGCCATAGCAGCGCTGAGGCTTGACTCCAAGTAGTCTACATGTGAGGACAGAAGCTTCCCTAAGACCTGAATACTTTTTATATGCGCAATCTCACCAAGGCAAAAGATCATATTTTCCAGGGCAGGCAGGCTGCTCTGCTGCATATCTTTTGCCCGGCTGCGTATATGTTTATGAAGCGCTGGCAGGGCGCTTTCGCCTTGATATATCAGAGCGCGGTTGATCAAATTCGCGTTTTCTGTCTCTTGTAGCTCTTCTGTTAGAAAACGAACAATTTGAGAGTCTCTAATATAACTCATAGATCGAAACACATCCTCTTTCATCTCATGCTTCGCTTTTTTGGCTATTTGCAGGAGGATGGGCGTCAGTCTTTTCGTTTTCGCCTCGCCTATTACCCGCAGGGCTTCTCTTTGAACGCCGCTATTGGAAGAAAGGGCCATTTGCGCTAATCCCTTGAGCGCCGGGCTTTGAGGGCTGAGTCTTTTCTTGGATTCTATCAGGGAAAGTATAGCTGCCCCCTTGATAGCCGGCTCATCGCTACACATAAAATAATTGATGTTGTCCTGAATAAAAGCAGGCTCCATGCTTGCTATACAGCGTAAAGCAAGGGCCCTTTGTTCGGGGACATTAGAAAGGTAGATTCTTTTTAAGATAGGTAAAACTTCGCTGATCTTATTCTGACTCAGAAGGCCTAAGGCCATTTCAAAGACAGCTCCGCGTATTTGAGGTATACACTTGGCTAATGCTACGTAGCTTTCATGGTCTCCTAATTTCTGTATATATCGTAAAGACAAAAGGGCTACGTCCTGATCATGGCTGCAGATGGATTCCAGCAGAAGCGCGCGTTCCTTGGCTTTGATCCGAGAATTCTTCAAAACCTTCAGGGCTTGGTTGTGATGTTCTATATCGTGGCTGTTTAAGTTTAAGGCTAAGGCATGGAGATAATGTTTTTTTATTCCTAAGGAGAGATAAACCCAAAGCAGACTTAGGCATATGCAAATGACGCTAATATCTATCTGCGCAATTTCAAACTCGACTGCTAATAAGAGAAGCCCTCCGGTAAGGGCGGTCATGACAGTTTCTAAGATGCCATAAATGAAAGCACGGGCCTGCCCGCGCATAGAAGCGGGCAAAGCTCCGTAGAGCAGCTGTATGGCAGAGTCATAAATGGAAAAGAAGACTGCTTCATCAAGGAAACGCACCGCCACAGGAAGCGCCAAACGCAGCTGCGACCATATTCCTCCAAAAGGCAGTAAATTGCGTATGTGAAATAAAAAAGCGCCCACGCTCATGCTAATAGAATAAAAGCTATAGGCAAAGCTTACTCCCCATTTACTTAAAACATAAGGGCTGATAAAAAACTGCAGGAGTATACCTAAAAAAGAAATAGCGCCGCTGACAAAGCCCAAGAAGGCGGAAAGTTGATCGGCTTGGCCCATAAAACTTTCTTCCAGCGCTAAATAAAAGAGCCAGTCTAAAGTATGCACTACAAGCCACAAAGGAATGCTGATCAGAGCCATATAACGCACCAAAGGGACTTTCCAAAGCCCCAAGAAGTTTTGGAATTCTCTTTGTCTGGGGCTGCTATGGCCGGCATGGCTATCAGAGCCTGCGGCTGCGGAGACTTTGAGCGAGATGCTCAAAGGGACAGCGCATGCTAAGAGAGCTATCCATACAAAAAAGAGATTGTGATAACCTATGTGCGGCGCTGCAAACCAGGTAAAGCCCCCCCCTGCTATGCTTCCAACTAAGCCTATGGCTCCCAGATAGGGGAAGATGCGCTTGCCTTCACGAGGACCAAAGATGTCATTTACGCAGGTCCAAAAGTGCATTTGAATCAGCAAAAGCAAAACTTCATAATAGCAAAAAATAGCGTAAGGAAGCCACCAGTCACCTTGGAAAAGCTGCCTGCGCAGATAGAGTAAAAGCAGCGTAGCAAGAATCAGAATCCAGCTTAAGAAAGAAAAACGGGCAATCCTTTTTTCCAGAAAGGAATAACACAGCGAAACAATAGCAAGCACCAGCGCATTAAACATATACACTTTAGGAAGCTGGCTTGCTCCACTTGCGCCGATAAAAAAGGTGTCATTGGCAGAGCGGCCTATGGCCAGGCCTGTAGTAAGCAGGCAGAGCAATAAGCCCGGGCGCAGGAGACTTTTGCGTTCTTCAGAAGTTAAAGCAGAAAGTTTAAAATTTTTCACGAAAAGAAATAAGGGGGAATTTTACAAAGAGACCAGCAGCAAGCTATTCGCATGCAGCTCCCTATGATTGATCCGACTTCTATATAAGAGTTATGCGCAGCTATTTGCTCTCGCGCTTTATAGACGCAAAGCGCTCTGGCCCGTTTTTGTACAAGACGCAGGGAAACACAGCGAGCTCAGGCCGCCCCGCCACTATGCTCAAGTCTGTTCAAGACAGGAATAAATATAACTAAGGCCTATGGCAAGAGATTTACAAACCCAAAACGCTCACATAATCAGCGTAGGGGTCAGCAGTGCCCTGTAAATGACAGTTATGCTCTTTTAGTATGTTGATGTAATCTACGATATCACGCGTAATACGTTCTCCCGGGCAGACTACAGGTATCCCGGGCGGATAAGACATGATCATTTCCCCGCAGATTTCTCCTATGGATTTTTGCAGGGGTACGGATTTCTTGTGAGAATAATAAGCGTCCCGCGGAATAACGATTGTTTCAGGCATTTCAGGCAGCAGAGTAACTTTTTTAAAACTTTGCAGGCCTGATTTCTGCGCAATAGAGGCAAGGGCATGCGTAAGGGCATCTACGTTTTTCTGCGTGTCTCCTATGCCAACAAGCGCCATTATGTTATTCATATCAGCCAGCTCTACTTGTATATGATATTCTTGTCTGAGCCTCCTCTCCATTTCGAATCCTGTCATGCCCAAGCGGCGCACATAAACGCATAATTTACTTTCATCAAAATGAGTGATACTCTTGTTGTCTATCAGCTCTTTACCAAAGGCATAGAGCCCTTCTACAGCGTTGATCTTATCGCGGGCATAACGGGAAAGGGACAAAGTTTTTTCCAGCATAGCTGGTCCCTGCAGAGCTAATTGCTTGCGCGCAATATCTAAGGAGGCCATTAAAAGATAAGATGCGCTTGTTGTGCGCATGAGATTCAGCGTGTTGATGATGCGCGCTTGCGGGATGGTCTCTCCCTGCGAGAGAAGTATTGCGCTTTGTGTCAGTGAGCCGCAGGTTTTATGCGTACTGATAACGCTCATATCCGCCCCCAGCTCCATAGCTGACTTAGGAAACTCTTCGTGAAAAAGCATATGCCCTCCATGCGCCTCATCTACTAAGACGGAAGCCTCCCATTCACGCGCCAGCTTGATAAGCTCTTCCAAATTGCAGCAAAAACCATAATAGTTTGGATTCAAAAGAAAAAGGGCGGCCGTCTGCGGCGCGCGCAAAAAGCAGTTCTTAACCCCTTCGTAAGTAGTTACCGTAGCTATTCCTAATTCCGTATTCATTTCTACGGGAGCATAGACCGGGACAGCTCCAGAAAGGATCAGCCCGCTAAAGGCCGACTTATGGCAATTACGAGGCAGGATAATTCTATCTCCCGGCCGAAGAGATGAGACCATCATAGTATGCACGCCGGATGTTGTGCCATTGATCAAGAAATAGGAATAATCCGCCCTAAAGGCCTCAGCTGCCAGACTTTGGGCCTCTTGTATTACGTAGATAGGATTACACAAGTCATCGATATCCCGCATGGAGTTAAGATCCATCAGAAACATATTTTCACCAACAAACTCACGCATTTCCGCAAGGCCTGCCCCGTGCTTATGCGCTGGGACATGAAAGGGTATGATCTTGTCTTGGATATGCTGCTTGATCGCCGTAAAAAGAGGCGTCTTGTTCTGATCCTTCTTTGTAACTTTGCTCTTGGTCTTAGAATTGGGCGCTGTTTTGGAAGAAGCTGTGGGAAGTTTGTTCATGATCTTTCTTAGAGGCGCATTGCAAAAGTCTGATGCTTATATACGTGGTTTTTATTCAGTGTCGACTAGAAAGGCGATGATTTTTATTCGTCTGATCTATATATGAAGAAAAAATGCTGCCAGTCTCACTCCAAAAGCCGGCCTCAAAACTAGGCTCAGCACTTCGGCTATCACCATAAAGGCGCCCTCAGGCAGAGCGCTCGATGCGCTCTGGCAGAATGCTCGAGGCATTCTGCACTTCACAAGCCCTAAAGACTTGTTCAGCACTTCGCCAAGCAGCATTTCCTGCCTTGCTTATCATTGCTGGTCTCTTAGCTTTGGCTTTTGCCTGCCTGCGCAGGCAGGTGGCTTTTGTTTTGTACAAGCTGGGAAAGGAAGCTTCGTATTTCTTGT
>CBDETG010000064.1:0-39629 GCA_965242745.1 Leptonemataceae bacterium | reverse complement strand
GCCAGCTGCGCAAGGCAGGCGCGGTAGCGAAGTATTTTACGATTTTGCTGCATGCGCTCTGAAACATGCGTCCCAAGAAACCTTGTTTGCTTGTTCACTGCCGCTTCCATTCTCTTCTTTGCGTCACAAACATCGCGAAATGCCTGCACTCCTGCTTTGTTATTATCAGCGTAGTAATAGCTGGTATTTTTTTCTTTTTTTTGCATAATATATTTTTATTTTTTATTTCACTAGTTTTTAATCAGACGAAAGACTTGGCATGTTTCCTAAGACTTATAGAATAAAGATGTGCAAAAGCGGCGCGCTATAAAATATTTTACTATAGCTGTCAAAATATGACACCTTAATTCCCTAAAACTATTTAGACTAAATTCTTAGATTTATATGATAATTATCAGCAGAAGAAATAAAAAATGCAAGGGCAAATTTGTATTTTTTGAACTTTATCGCAAAAAATGTTTAAAAAATAAAGCTTATGTCCATACAAAAATGACATAAGACAATCAAGACATCCCATTTTGAAAAAAAATAAAAAAACATTCAAGTAATTACGTTCTATATACGAATATTGAAAACAAGGTAGATTTTTTTAGTCTCTAACTACTCCAAGATAAGTGACATAAAAACTATGCAAGTTGATGGAAAAACACTTTTGCATTCGGCGGAAAATATATTAAAAAATCGCCGTCAGGAAGAAGGCAGACATAGCAGCGCTTTTAGCAGCGCAGAAGCGGGGAAGAAAAAAGCAGAAGCTAGTATCCATACTGCGCTCATTCAATCGCGCATGCTTAAGCTGCAGGCCACGTTGAAGGAGCTGCAGGAAAGTTATACGCGGGAGCAAATTCGCAAAGACTACTTACAAAATCGCACAGCTGAAATCCACGCTGAGCTCCAGTACAATGGCAAGCCTCTCTTCCCTGAATACGCAGCATCTGCTACAAAAGAAGAAATTTCCAGCGTAGTTGCTGATAATATCAAGCATCTCTTACGCACTTTGAAAGGGACGCAAATCGAAATAGAAAATCTTTATGCCTTAAATTTTAAAACCATGATGGCGGAATTGGAAAAAGGTTCTTTAGTCATCAAAGAGCTGCGCTCCTTTTTTTCTTCTTATCCTACAAAAGGCCTAGACCCGGAGCGGGTAGCCAAGCTCACATCGTCCTAAAAAGAAAACCAGACTGCGGAGCCATACATGCTCATCAGCCCCAGCCTCCAAGATATATCCCAAAGAATAACCGCTATAAAAAGACGTCTTAGAGAGCTTTCCCGGCCTGATGTTCTCCTTGTTGCTGTAACAAAACAGCGCTCGACGGAAGATATAAAGAAGCTTATTAGGCTTGGACATAGGGTAATAGGAGAAAATCGTTTTGGTGAAGCGCGTGATAAAATAAAGGAGCTTGCTGCAGAAGAGCCGCAGGATGTGGCTCTTCTGGATATGCATCATCTTGGGCCTGTGCAAAAAGGCAATGCTTCTCAGATCGTGCGCCTATTCTCTTCTTTCCATGGGGTCTCCAATCTCTCAGGGCTTCATGCCCTTTTACAAGAGTCCCTGCGCAGGCGTGACAAAGACATTCATACAAAGCGTTCTTGGCCCCTTTCGTACTTTATTCAAATACGTCTTACAAATGAAGTAAGCAAACTAGGAGGTCTGAGTGAGGAAGCATTTTTTTCCAGCTTTCTTTCTTCAGGCAAAGGCAATTATCCTGAGAATGACGCCTTGGCTTTTAGAGGACTGATGGCTATGGGACCAGAAAGCCAAGACCCCGTAGAATGCGCTGAGCTCTTTTGCAAATTGCGGGAATTACGAGACGCCTATGCTCCAGGCAAAAAACTGAGTATGGGCATGTCTGGGGATTGGGAAATAGCTGTACGCGCAGGTTCTGATATCATTCGACTTGGTTCTGCTTTATGGAGGAGGGCCGCTGCCGTATTATCCTAAAGCATTGCTGCAAGCTGTATACACACTGTTTCGGGAAATAAAATATACAAAAAAAAGTCTTGACAAGTTTGCTGCGCAGAGCTCTATTGTCTTGTTGGTGCTAATAGAGAAGGGGGTACACCTGTCTCCATCCCGAACACAGAAGTTAAGCCCTTCATCGCCGATGGTACTGCAAGGTTCGCTTTGTGGGAGAGTAGGGCAGCGCCTACGCCGTTATTATATATATTGGGGCCTTTTGCCAAGCGCCCCTGCCTTTCTTGCTCAGCATAAGCAGGCCAAGCTTTCCCTTGCTCCCAGTGGCCTGCGCAATGCCTTGATCTCTTCTAAGCCTTCTTTTGCAGCCTGGATGGCCGCTACGTAAATAGGCGGCATTTCATTGCTTGCTGCCCTTGCAAAGCTTGTCTCTATCATTTTTTGCAGGACGGCCATGCGGGAAGAGCGTATAGCTCCTATCAAGACCAAAGCAGGCGGGGGCTTCATTTTTCCTCTTAAACTAAAAAACACTTCTAAAGCCTTTTGTAATGCGGCAGACTTAAGGGCGCCTTGCGCCTTCTTTTTGGAGCTTGTATGAAAGCAAGGGCCTAAGGCTATATAATCCCAAGGGATAGAGCTCTTGCATGACTCTTTTGCGGGCTGCCACTGCTCAAAGGCCTGCCCCTTACTGCTTTCCCTGCAGGCGCTCGCTCCTAAGGCCTTCTGGATTTGCACGCTGTTATGCGTAGAGAGCCCTAAAAAAAACCTAAGGGGGGCTTTGTTTTTTTGCTTTGTGTTTGCTTGTACGTGAGCTTCCAAACTGCGCCGCACTAACTCTTGTACTATGTTTTCTTGCAGACGGAGCAGGTCCTCTTGGCCCAGGTGGAGGCCGGAAAAATAATCCTGATGGCGCAGCGCTTCTGTCGCTCGATCATTTGCAATAATATGCAGCTCTGGGTGCGCCTGCTTAAGAGCGCCTGCCCACTTAAGATATTCTTTGGAAGAAAGAGACTTGGCACGTAGTTGGTAAAAGTTCAGGCCGCAAGCCTGCCAGAGACTAAGCAGCGCCTTTGAGGCTTCCAAACTACTGCCTTTGTTTATGTTCAAGATTGGATAAAGGAAGGCCTGCTCTCTTGCAGTCATGGCAAAGTGAAAATACGCTAGCCGCCTCCAACAAAACGAATGAGCTCAATTTGATCTTCTTCTTTCAAAAGTATCTTGTTCCAGTTTTGGCGCTGCAGTATTTCTCCATTGATTTCAACTGCCACAGCCTCAGGATGGAGCTGGAAATGTAAAATGAGGTCTTGCAAAGAAGAAAGCTCTGTGTGCTCCTTGAGATGTAGTTTTTCTCCGTTGACAATCATAGCCGAGCATCTCATGCAAATTCACTTTTATAGTTTTACTTGGCAAGCACAAAAGCAAGAAGGCCGCATGTACTTTCATTACATGATCTATCAAAGAGCAAAGCTATAGTTTAGCGGGCTCGTGTTTTCAATTGCTGTCGTATTATGCCAAGGTGTGATCATTAGGCCTTAAGCTCTCTTTTGCTCGAAGTATCTGCCTTGTATTTGTGAGCGCCCTTTAGGCAAAAGTCCCCTCTTGTGATTTTTACTGATTCGGGCACGATGGAGACATACGCAATTTAGGGAAATCCTAAAATTGCTGAGGGTGCCTTTATGGTGCCCGAAGTGCAGTGTGCATAGGCACACTGCCTTACACATCCTGTGTCGCAAGAGCCTAGTTTTGAGACCGGCTCTTAGCCCATCCCCGCAGAAAAGCTTTTGTCGTGGAGTATATCATAGTAGAGCTTATGGGCTGCCTGAAAGTCAGGGCAGTATTCCAAAGCCTTGCGCAGGAAGACCAAGCTTTTTTCTTTCTGCTGCTTTTTGCTGTAGACCAGCGCTAAATTGTAGAGCGCCAAATGTTTTTTAGAAGGAGGAGATAAGCGCAGGGATTTCGCAAACCATCTCGAAGCTTCCTGATGACGATTCATACGCAGCAAAAGAGCTCCGTAATCATTGTAAAGCTCGCCGTTTTTGGGATTAGAGAATATAGCGCAGCGAAAATAAAACAAAGCCTTTTTTTCTTCACCCATGACAACCGCATAGAGCCAGGCCAGGCAGGCATAATTCATTTCATGAGCGTCTACCTCTATGGACTTGAGCAGGCAAAACTCAGCTACGTCACTGTTACTTGCATAAATTGCAGCTATAGCTTTTTTGTAAAAATCCAATGCTTCCGCATTCATAGCTTAAAAACAATACTCGATGTGCAAAAGGGCCAGCAGCTGGTCCGCCGCCCATGTGCTAAATTTCGGAAGATTGAGAAAATGAGCCTTGTTTTTTTCTATGATAGATGGGATGATTGCGCAAGAAACGCGTAATAGCAGAAGCTGAAAGGCCGTAGATTTCGAAAATATCCTCTCTCTTCCCATGTTCTATAGCCCTTGCTGGAAAAGCGAAACTCTCCAGTCTTTTTGCGGCAAGCTCAGGCGGAAGATTTTGTAAAAGCCATGCTGCTGCGCTGCAATGGAGGTAGGAATCCTCTATGATGATAAAATGCTTAGTGAAAGACAAACTCTCGCAAAGACTTTTATTGTCTAAGGGCCTCAGCCAGCGCAGGGAAATGATAGTTGTCTCTATGTCAGAGTCTTTATGCAGGTTTTCTTGCACAGCCAGGGCTATCTTCCACATAGCGCCAATACAGATTATGCCAAGGTCTCTGCCCTCGCCGCGTATATGAGGCTTGTAAGAAGAAAGCGCTTGGAGAGCTTCTGGGAAAGCAAGCTCAAGCTCGCTTCGTAAGCATGTATCCTTAGGAAATCGCATTGCGATGGGAGAGCTATTGTGGTCTTCCATATAGTGGAGCATGGCCTTGATTTCAGCGCCGGTGGCTGGGGCGTAGACTTGTATATTAGGTATAGCCAGCAGCATTCCCAGATCATAAAGCCCTTGGTGCGTTTCCCCATCTGCGCCTACACAGCCCGCCCTATCTATTACAATACGAACAGGGAAATTCATCAAGGCTACATCCTGAATAAGTTGATCTATGCCGCGGTTGAGAAAGGTGGAGTAAATGCACAAATAAGGTACGAGACCAGCCTTGGCCAGCGCGCCAGAGAATGTGACGCTATGCTGTTCAGCAATGCCCACGTCAAAGACCCTGTCAGCTAAGGCGTTATACAAAGGGCGCAGCCCGGAGCCTTCAATCATAGCAGGCGTGATAGCAAGAACATGTCTATTGTTTTGGGCCAGACTAAGAAGGGTTTCACCCACGATTTGGCTATAGCTGATCTGATTATCTGGAGGCGCAGACTTAAAACTTCCATCTTCAGGATTAAAAAGAGATACGCTATGATAGCGTATGGGGTTTTTTTCTGCAGGCTTATAGCCCTGCCCTTTTTGGGTATAGACATGAAGCAAAATAGGTTCCTTAAGTTTCTTGAGCTTGCGCAAAATCTTTACAAGACCCAGCACATTATGACCGTCTACAGGACCTATGTAGCGGAAGCCTAGATTGACAAAAAAGCCCCCTGGCGTGAAGAAATCGAGAAAAGATCGCGCCAGCCTGCGAGAGAGGGTACGCAGCGCAGGTCCCACAATAGGGATAGACATCAAAAGAGTAAGCCAAAGAGCACGCCAATAGTTGTAAAAAGGACTCACGATAAGTCTATTGAGATATTGATTCAAAGCGCCAACATTATGCGAAATAGACATATCATTATCATTGAGCACCACCATAGAGTCTGTGCTAAGATGCCCTCCATGGTTTAAGGCTTCCAGAGCCATCCCTGCAGCTATAGAGGCATCGCCTATAACGCAAAGGCATTTATAGTCTTCCCCTTTTATATCACGCGCTATAGCCTCGCCCAAGAGCTGGGAAATTGAGGTCCCCGCATGGCCCGTATCATACAGATCATAAGGAGATTCATCCCGCTTGGGAAAGCCAGAAAGCCCCCCTGTCTGCCGCACGCTTTTTAACTGAGAGCGCCTCCCCGTCAATATTTTGTGCGGATAGATTTGGTGGCCAACGTCCCATATCAAACGGTCACGAGGCGTTTCAAAGACATAATGCAGAGCTACGCTAAGCTCTACGACGCCAAGATTGGAAGCAAAGTGTCCTCCTACATTGGAAAGAATAGCAATCAGGTATCTCCGTATTTCTTCACAAAGAAGGGGAAGCTGCTTGAGAGGAAGCCTGCGCAGATCAGAAGTTTCCACTATACTTTCAAGCAAGGCATAAGAGCCCTGAGAAGCTGCGCTCTGACTGCGATGCTTTTTGGATCTTCCGAAAGAGTTTTTACCAAAGGGCAGTTTTTGCTTTTTCTTACTTTTTCGTTTCATGCCTGCTCTTCATCATTAGCAATATGACAAAGCAAGAGCGCCTCTAAAGCCTGCCTTCATGGCAGGCGAAGTGCAGATCACATCAAGTAATCTGCCTCAAAGCAGATAAGACTTATCAAAATCCCGCATAGCTTTTTTGATGGTCTCTAAGTCCGCCTTTACCCATTCATGCCTGCTTTGCAATTTCGTATGTATGTACTTTCCCAGCTCTCTGTATCTGGGAGTCAGTTTTTTATGCTCCAGCTTATAGCCCCTGTTTGGATCACTGGTCTGGTAGCCGTGCAAGCGTTTTCGTATGTCTCTAGCTATGCCTATTTTGTATTCGTCTTTGTAAGCTTTGTTAGAAATCACATAGACGTATTTTTGGTCTATGTCTGTCTGCCTAAGGTCTGTTCTCTTCGGCGGATCTGTAGAAAAGCGCAGGGCTTTATTGTAATCAAAAAGTTCTTCTGGGTTTGCCACTTCTTTCTCTAGTCTCGTTTGCACAAGCTCGTATGCTTTTATACTTATGTCTATGCCTACCCACTTGCGCCCCAGCTTTTCAGCTGCTATGCAGGTCGTAGCGCAGCCGCAAAATGGATCCAGCACAAGGTCGCCCTTCTTGCTGCCTGCCTGGATAATACGCTCAAGTAAAGCAAGCGGCTTTTGCGTAGGATAGCCTGTGCGTTCTTTTTTCCATGCGGATATGTTTGTCAAAAAATCATCTGCCCACCAATCTGCGGGGACTTTCCCCCGTTCTAATAAAGTCTTCACCCTTTTGGCATCATCTCCTCTTTTGAAGATAGCATCTCCTTTGCCTATACCTATCATCTTGTAAGGAATGGTGGCTTTGCTTCCATCCCAATAACTTCCTATACTTTTTGCATAAAAAAGTAAAATATCATGTTTTCGAGGATACCACTTAACAGTTTTGGCAGGTCCCGTATAGCACCAAACTATTTCATTTCTAAATTGCTTTTCACCAAAGACGCAATCCAGAAGTATTTTGAGATAATGCGACATTGTGGGATCGCAGTGCAAATACAGGCTGCCCGTGTCTTTTAGTATCCGGTGGCATTCTATAATCCGTATGGCCATGTAGGCAAGATAGCAGAAGTTATACTTGTTGCCATAATCTCTTATGCCCATAAGGAAGCTGTATAGCTCGTCTCGGTCTTCTTGGATGGTCTTTAGCCATTCTTTTTTTAGGTCTTCTTCTTGAAAATAGTCTTTGAAGCTGGCGCCCTCCGCATGGCTTCCTATAGGCGCTGTAAAGACTTTCTTTTTGTTGAAGGGCGGGTCTAGGTATAGCAAGTCTACGCATTGGGAGTTTATGCCTTGCAATATGTCTATGTTGTCTTTGCAATAAATGGACCTGTTCTGCAGATTGCTTTTCATTTGTTTTTTGCAAAAAAGCAAGGGCCAGCTGAGCGCGCAAAGCCCCGCATGTCTTGTTATTTATAGGCCTGCAAGCTTTTCTATTTACTTTTAGTAGACTCTTGTATATAGTTTCCAATAGCCTTGGCAAAGCAATGACAAAATTTTCTTTTTTGCTGGACATAAGCTGCTGCTTTCTTTAGCTAAGCAGAGTGGGCGCAGACCCTCGTTCCAAAGAATATGCCGAAGCGATTTTTCTCGCTGATCGGGCCTATTTAGCTAAGGCTATTACTCTCATCGAGAGCAAACATCCTCAAGACCGCAGGGCAGCTCAGGAGCTTTTAGGCCTATGCCTGAGCAAAACTAAGAGTACAAAGAGCCTGCGCATTGGCATCACTGGCCCCCCTGGGGCGGGTAAAAGCACTTTTATAGAAAGCTTTGGGAATTTTCTTATCCATAACTACGGCAAACGTATAGCAGTATTGGCTATAGACCCCTCAAGCACAGAAAATAAAGGCAGTATTTTAGGAGACAAAACGCGTATGGCGAGCTTGGCTGTCCACCCCAATGCCTTTATTCGTCCTTCTCCTTCCTCCGGGAGTTTGGGCGGCCTAAGCTTTCGCACGCGGGAAGTCATGTTTTTATGTGAAGCAGCCGGCTATGATACGATTTTTATAGAAACAATAGGCGTAGGGCAGTCACAAGTGGACGTGCGTTCTATGGTAGACTTGCTTATTCTTGTCAGCTTTGCGGGAGGCGGCGACATACTGCAGGGCATGAAACGGGGTATTATGGAAGCAATAGACCTTGTTCTTGTCAATAAGGCAGATGGGAGCAATATCAAAGCAAGCCAGAAAACGCGCTCTGAGTACAAGGCTGCGCTCTCTCTGCGTCAAAAAAAAGCAAGCGCTTGGGAGGCTCAGGCCTTGCTCTGCTCTGCTTTAGAAAACAAAGGCTTGGAGGCAATACAGGAAAGCATAGAGGCTTATTGTAAAATAAGCAAAGCGAATTCTTATTTTCACTCATTTCGTAAGCAGCAAGGCTTTGCATGGCTAAGGGAAAGGCTTCAGGAAGAATTTTCTTTTTACACTGAAAAGCTGCTGCAAGAATTTCAAACAAACCCAGCATACGCCGCAAAACAGGAAGCCTTGCTGAAGGGGCAAATAGCTCCTATGGAGCTTGTAAAGGAACTGCTGCAAAAATATAGTTTATCTTAACGGCTGCAATTTGCCTAAAACAAAAAAGGAGCACGCGCTTGCGGGGGTGCTTTCTGAGCCACACAACGCCAAAGCAGAGCTGCTGGCAGGACTTATGGCGCAGCGCTGCTTTCTTGCCACTTAGGGTCCCAGGGGCTGGCGCGGGGGATGGAATATTTTTTGAATATACGCTGGTTCATCTCTTTGCGTTTTTGCAGATCCAAGTACAAAGGGATATTTCCATACAGATTGATTTTGGCAGTTGCCTCTCCTTTTTGCACAAGGCCTAGAACTTCCTTGCGCAAGGCCTGCACGTTTTGAATGTCTTTTCCATTGATTGTCTGCGCAATAAAGCCTCGGAATGGACGCAGCCCCCGCGTAGCAGGGTCGGGCAAAATACTGCCCAGCACTACAATACGATCTTTTAGTTCCTGTTTATAGTAACGATATTTTTGGAAGACGTGTCCCATCAAGCTTGACTTCTGTTTCCAGTTTTTGCCATAGAGGCTCCTTAGCAGCGCTCTTGAAAGCTCCAAGAAAACAATCCCGTTTTCTACAAAGTAGGGGGCATTTTCTATTTCCTCAGGAATGCGTTCGCCATGCCCTCCATAGGAGCGCAGTTTCATGCTAAGTCTCTTTTTCTTACTATTACGCAATACTTCTAACTCCACTTTTTGACCGGGATGACGCATCTTCCCGTCCCGCATCGCCAAGAGAAATTGCGCCTTTTGTGGGCCCCAAAATGGATGCCTAAATAAACCCCAGTTGTTTACAGATACTCCGTCTATACTAAGCAATATGTCTTTTTCCTTCAGGACTTGCCAAGCAGAGCTGCCCGGAGCAACTTCGCTTACTATAGAACCTGTAAGTTGTGGAGGAAGCTGATAATACTTACGCGTGGCAGGGTCAGCAAGACGATGCAGGCGAAAGCCTTGGGCAGCAAAGGAAGAGCTCTGGCTTTTGTTATTAGGAACAAAGCCTGCCAAGAAATGCTTGATTACAGAAGAGATCACAGCGCGGCCGTAGCCCTTATTATTAGAGTAGTTGATAAAGCCGCAAATCTTGGACTTACAAAAAAGCAGGCCGCCTTGGGGAAAGCTCTCAGCTGCGTGAAAAGAACAATAGGGGAGATACGTAAAACCAGAGTAAGAAATAATACCTATGTCTTGTATGCGGAAGCGATCGCGGTATATCTGGAACAAGGTATCTATATAAACGCTACTTACAAACTGCCCTGGTCTTGGATCATCGCCGAGGCGTAGCGCTTCTAAGTCCTTGAAAAAGCCTTCCTCTTCCACATCAAGAAGAGCAAGCCCTGCCTCTCTATCTCGATGCAGCACTCTGGCAAGGCTCTTTTGGGTATAGCTGCTATATTTGCTTATCTCTATGAGCTTTGCGTTACGCACATCCCTGCTCGCAAGTAATACATATGCCTTCTTCTTTTTTTGCACCAAAAGCCCTATTGCAGAGAAACTTTTCCCTCTTTCCCATATCCATGGCTTAAGCGCATTTTGATAAACAGGATGTATCTCCAGCATGAGCATGCCTTTTTTCAAGCTAAGAGACGAGGGGACTCCTTTGTCCTGCGCATCTAAAGAGCTAAGGCCTGCCAGAGCCAGAGCAAAGCTTGCGACCCAGCAAAAAAAGAAAAAAGAGAGGCTGCTGGACTTGGCGTAGAAAGTTGTACTATTTTGCATAGCCGTCATTCCTTTACTTTTTCTCACTTACAGGGCAAAAAAGAGCTCCAGCTGGGCGGCGGCTTGCTTTGCATTGCTGCATGCGGCCTTGCAGATTGACTAATAAAATGCCGGGTTGAGAAACTGCGGCCTTTGGATTGCATATTCTTGAAGAATTTGGCTTTCGACCCGCCCTAAGCCCTCTGTCTCCAAAATAAGGGCTATGGGAAGCTGATAGAATTCCAGCTTGATATAAGGGCTTGTGTCTGCCTTTTTGCCTTTCTCTGCTCCTTCATTTCTAAAGCGCGCTATTAATTCGCTGAAGTGCCGCAAGCCGCGCACCGGGATGCCATTGACTTTCTTGACAATTCTATGGACAAAATCTTTCGTATATTGATTCACTTTATGAGGCAGACGCGTGCTAAGAATTACGTCCTCCCGCACTTCTTTATAGATTTTATCAAGAAAGAAATAATGATAACGATAAGATATTTCACTATGCCCCAGCTTGGACCAATAAGAAGCATAATTCGCCATAAGATTTGCGTCAAGGGCTTGAAAGACCAATCCTCCTAAAATCACATAGGAAGGCCGATGGCCGTATTTCTTTCTGTAGAACTGAAAAGAAGTAGTGATCTTCGATGGGAAGCTTCGCTTAAGCAGCTTTCCATTACGCAGCAACTCTACCTCTACTTTTTCTCCTTTGTGCAGATTGTCTACAAGCCGAGTATAATTTTGAAAATCCCCATTGATAAGGACATCACCTTTTTCGGTAATCGGATGGGAGTGAATTTGCGTCAGTATGTCACCTGCTTGTATATGGCCATCCGCAGAGGAATCAGGAATAATAGCGTAAACATAAAGACCCGTTAGCGGCGCCCGTACTTTCTGTTGTATGTTTAAGGCTTTGCGCAGGGCAGGATGAGATGTGGATGTAGTGATGAGGCCAAATTCTGTATACCCATCATAGCTGCCGTCCTTAATATCCTGCAAAAAACGCTCTATTACCTCTGCTGGAATCAAATAGCCCTGGTTCTCACTATTTGTGCGCGCTTGGAAAGCTGCTCCTATGACCCTGCCCCCCTGCATAGCAGGCCCTCCTGAATTGCCTGGATTGATCGCCGCATCTACTTGTATAATAAGATGCTCATCAATACCGCTGTGGCTGTAAACATCCATATCTATACGGCTTACAACGCCCTTTGTGATAGATACACGATCGCCGCCTATGGGGAAACCTATGACATCTACGGGAGTATTTAATGCGGGGAGCTCGCCAAGGCTTAGGGATGCAGAATCCTTAAAAAAGGAAGCATCCTTTACCTTCAGCAAAGCTAAATCACAATCATGGGCAATGTAAGAAGTCTCCGCCTCGTAGTCTGTGTTCTGATTGGGTCTTTGCAGTCTGATGCTCACAGCGCCGCTGACGAGATGAGCATTTGTGATAATACGATTGCCTTCAAGAATAAAGCCTGTTCCAGAAGCTCTTCCTATATAAGGATTTCTCCAGGGAGTTTTGTAAGAATAGCGAAAGTAAGATACTTGCACATTGACAACAGCCCGGCGGGCTAATTGAAAATGATCCTCTACTTGCTCAGCATGCAAAGCCCAGACCAGCGGCGCAGGATTAGCGCATAAGAGCAATAATAAGCACAGCTTCCAGATACGCAAAAAAGCCATAGCCTATCAAGAGTCATGGCATGCTTTTGTCAAGAATTACAAAATACAGGGTTTATACAAGCTGCGGAGCTTTTGCACAAAAGTTTTTAATATTTACACTTGGCCTTCGGGGGAGCATTCGCATACAATTTTCCTAATGTTTGCGCCTTCCTATTGGGAGGGATCAGAATTTTCTCTATTCTCATCTGCTCCAATAGCAGTCAGATCAGAATGAACAATCTGAAAGGATGGATCATCCATACAAATATGTAATTTTTTCCAGACCTGTCTTTCCCCATAATCATGCTGCCTGGCGCTCCATTCACCATCACCATAGATTTTCAGACCCGTTGCATCCACAACTAAGTGCACAGGCTCCTCTTCCTTGAGCTTAGCATTGGGAGGGACTTCCAGTTTCTTAGCCCTGCGGCATACTTGAGAATAGCTGGGAACTACTAATTCGGGAGCCTGTATCTGCTCCCGCAGCCAAAGCAAAAAGCTCTGCGTCTGCCGTAAGGGGAAGTGAAATAAAAGCTTCAGCTGCATAAATAGCAATATCATCTCATCTGGATGAGCAAATGGCCGCCCCCGTGTACCCCTTTTAATATTTTTCCAAGACTTTAGGGCATCTGTGTCTATCCAAACAGTAAGATTCACGCGTTGAATTGGACTACGATTGTAACTTGCCCAGTTACTAAGTTTATATTTAGGCTTCATGCGCCAACATTGTGTCGTATTGTTGAAAAGACAAGCACGTTTTATGGAGCGCTAAGCGCATCTACAGGTGATTATTGCGACAAAGCTGGCTTCGGCCGCCGTATGATGGCACATTGGGCGCAGGGGCTCGGGTGCGCTGCATACCAGAACAATCCAGTGCAATGCCTATGATTTGCCGTGATGTCGTATTAGCACAGATGCGTGGGGCTTGTAAAAAATTCTTGCCAGCAGCCAGAGGCTTATAGTTTCATTGATCTGTGAAAACGAAAAGCCCCAAGACGCCTGCAGGCTCTACATACCTAAGCCATACAACGGAAGCGCTCTGGCGCAAGCTGGCATCCCTGCTGAAAGAAAACAGCGCCCCGCCTCTGGAAAGGGATATTGTGCTCGTTCCCAACTCAGGAGTCAAACAGCGTCTGGCTATGGCCATTGCCCAAGAAAACACGATCTGCGCTGGCGTCGAATTTACCTATCCGGCCAGCTTTTTGAAAAAATACCTGCTCCTGGACTCACAGACGCCTTTCCCCTTTGACTCGGAGCGCATGAGCTGGGCTTTATGGAAGCTGCTGCTGGAAGCAGAAGAAAAAAACAAAGCGCTCCTGCCCAAAGCAATATGGGATCACTTAGGCCCTAAAACAGGTCTGGACGCATATCTTTTCGCTCAACTACTAACAAAACTTTTCCAGCGCTATAGTCTCTATGCGCCCCGATATCTAAGGGAGTGGCGGCGCATAGGCGCTAAGGCCAAAAGTACAGACAAAGAAGCCTCATTATATAGATGGCAGGCTGCGCTATGGTCCTCATTGCTCAAGCAATACCCTAAGCAGGACGTGCAAGGGCGCATAGCAAGGCTCTTTTCTGAGAGCGAGGGCTCGGAACAAAACGTAATTTTTCCTAAACGTATGTATGTCTTCGCCTTTGCCTATATGCCTCCGCTCTTTACAGAGATATTAGAGCAACTAAAAACAAAGACAGAAGTCCACTCCTTCCTGTTTTGGCCTCCTCCAGGGGCAGCCAGGACTTTTTTGAAAGCAGAGGGCCCTATGCTAAAAGGACAAGCGGGAAAAGAAAGGCATGCCAAACAAGAGCTGCTATTAGAAGGGGCAGGCCAGGATCAAAGCCAGGATCAAAGCCAGGATCAAAACCAGGATCAAAACCAGGAACAAAACCAGGAACAAAACCAGGAACAAAGCCAGCCTCTACCTCTCCTTAGCTTCTTGCAGCTCTGCGCAAATAAAAGCCAAGACGAGGCGGCTAAAGCATATGGGCAGTATTTTCACGAACACAGTCCGCATTCCTGCCATTCTTTGCAGGTACACAGCTGCTATTCTCCCATGCGGGAGGTAGAAGCTCTGCGTGATTGGCTCCTTAGCCAATTCCAAGAAGAGCCTGCTTTGGCTTACGAAGACATCGCCGTCATGTGTCCTGATCTTGAGACCTATGCGCCTCTTATAGAAGCGCTTTTCTCTCATAGTGAAGCAGAGGGCCTGCCGCCATTGCAGTACACTCTGAGTGAGAGTAACTCGGGAGAAGAGCTGTCCTTTTACGAGACCTTTTCTCAACTGATGCAGCTAGGTGAGCTGCGCTTTTCTTCTCAGGATTTTCTGGAGCTCTTAGAAAATCCCTGGATCAGAGCAAAGAAACCTTTCCTTGCCCAAAATGCAGACTGGGTTTTAGAATATCTGAAAGCTGCAAATATACGCTGGGCTTGGGGTATGCAGTCAGGGCCTTCGCATAGCCTTCCAGAAGATCGGCACAGCTTTGGAGCGGGTCTCCAGAGGCTTTTTTTATCCTTTGCCCTGGGCTCACAAAGCGTCATTTTGGGAGGGCGCGCCCCTGCGCCAGGCATAGAAATAGAATCAGACAAAGCGCTCCTCTTGGGAGAGATGGCAGATTTTATCGAAAAGCTTTATTTCTATACGGAGCAATGCAGGGGCAGCTACCGGCTTAGCAAGTGGTCTTTGCTTTTGCAGAAAATGGAAGAGGAGCTTTTAGGCAGCCAGCGCATTCGTCCCTTCTGCATGGAGCTTGAAAAAATAGAAAAAGAAGATGCTTTTGAGCATAAGTCTCAGATTGGAATCCTGCGGGCCTATTTTGCAAGATTTGTCCAGAATGCCTCGTCCTCTGCCAAGAATTCTCCAAAAACAGGCTCTATATACTGCGCCTCCTTGGGCCCCTTTTCTTCTGCGCGCGGTCTCCCTTTCCAGATTATCTGTCTTTTGGGCATGAATGAGGGGGCTTTCCCAAAACGGGAAGAAAGGCACGCATTCGATCTCACACACAATGACACGGAGCAAAGCGCATTGTACAGCCGTTCCCAAGAAGAGCGCTTGGTCTTCTTAGAAACGCTCTTATGCGCCCGCTCCAAGCTTTATATCAGCTATGTCGGCAGGAGCGCCCATAAATCGGAGGAAAGGCTGCTCCCCTCTGTAGTGATTCAAGAGCTGCGCGATGATTTGTCTTCTTTATGCAAAGGAGATCAGTCACTTTGGCAAAGTCTCTGCCATGAGCATCATTTGCATCCCTTTCATCCGGAATATTTCTCAGAAGACAGCGCTAAGGACAGGCAGGCAAGCCCCGCCGGCTATTCAGCAGAGCATTACAAAATGGCGCAGGCGCTTGCAAGCGGCGCCCAAAGGCCGCATATCTTTTGGAGAAAAGACGCATACGCTCAAGAACAAGCGCCAGAGAACAAACATATCTATCTCCAAGACCTCCTAAGTTTTTTCAGGAATGCCGCACAGCTCTGGAGCGCCCATAACTTAAAGCTTAGCTTAGCTGCCAGTGATGTATGGGAAAAAACTGTAGAAACAGAGGAGTCTTTGTATCTCAATAGTCTGGAGGAATACCATATAGCAGAGCATTGTATAGAACAAATACTCGCCGGCCCTTGGGAAGAAGAACAACACGAAGAGCTCAAACAAAGAGTCGTTCTTGAAGCGCAGGCGCAGGGCCTCCTGCCAAGCGCAAGCAGCGCTGACTGGCTGGGAGATGCCTTATGGGAACAAATCATGCAATTTACAAGACGCATGATGAAAAAAGGCCTGCATCAAGTCTCTGAAAAGTTTGAGCTATGCCTTGGCAATGGCTTTCTCTTGAGCGGCAAGTTGCAGCTATGGCGCCTGCAGGGCGAAGGCAATGTTGTGTTTCGCTATGCAAAACACAAAGGAGCTCTCATGCTGGAGGCATGGCTCTACCACCTTCTGGCATGCTCAGGCAAACTGCGCTACTGCACGCAAAGCAGCCCAGGCCTTCCCAGCTATCTTTTTACTAAGGACCAGACACGCCTTTTTTGCCTCACTGCCGATACGAAAGAGAAAGAGGAAGACCTTGCCCTATCTCACCTAAACTCCATACTGGAGCTCTACCAAAAAGCGCTTATAGAACCCCTGCCTATCTTTGCTAAAAGCAGTTTGGCTTATGCAGAAGCCTTGCAAAAAGGTCCTCCTGCCGGCAAGAAAGAACTGACGCCAGAAGAGCATGCCCTGCAAAAGGCTCAAAAAGAATGGGAGGCTAATGATTATAGCGCCGGAGATGCTGCCAACCCCTATTATAGTTTGTTTTTTGCTCACCCCCATCCCTTTGAAAAACAAGGAGGGGCGCAGCAAAGGGACTTCCAGTCCTTGAGCAAGGAGCTATTCGAAGCCGTCTTTGCGCATTCTCATATAAAAAAAGAATGACTTGCTGCAAAAACAAGACGCTCTGCGCCTGTCCTTAACTATGCCAAACATACAAGACTTTGATCCCTTGACCTGTCCTCTGGAAGGAGCGCACCTTCTTGAAGCCTCAGCAGGAACCGGCAAAACCCACCATATCACCCGCATATTTTTGCGTTTGATTCTGGAGGGCCATCCCATTGCAAGCCTGCTCCTGCTTAGCTTTAGCAGGGCTGCAACGCAGGAGCTTCGGGAACGTATACGCCTCACGCTCCAGGAAAGCCGCAGCCTTGCGCAGAAACTAGAGCAGCGCAGCAAACAGAAGGAAGATGCGCTGGCAGCCCTGCTCTGTCTTTATTATGATAAGCACGCCGAAGGCAAAACAGGCCCTCCTATGGAGCTGCTCGAAGCTGCCCTGCAGGACTTTGATGACTGCTCTATTTACACCCTGCATGCCTTTTGTAACAAAGTGATAGAAGAAGAGGCCTTTTACTTCGGCATGCTTGCGGGCTTTGAGCCTCGCTCAGAAGACAGGCACATCAGACGAGAAGCGCTTTTGGATTTCTGGCGCAGGCACTTGCATGACGCCCCCCCTGTCCTATATGACTTTTTACGAGAGATAGGCATGAGCCAAAAACAATTTCATGCCTGGGAGCAGCTCAGCCAAGATATATTCGGAGCCTTGCCTAAGTCTTTGCCTATTCCTGCCTGCGCTGGAGACTGGGAAAAAAGATTTCACCAAAGGCAAAAAGATGCTGGGGAGGCCTTTGCAGCATTCCAGACATACTGGCAGCAGCATAAAGCAGCGGCGCAGCTTTGCTTTCAGGAGATACAAAAGCACAAAAAGGGCAGGAAAAGCAAAAAAAATACGGCGCTCTACGACGGCTTAGAGGAACATTTCAGCAAAAAAGCAATCTCCGTGCTGGCCTTTAAGCTGGAAGCTGTATGGCAAGAATTTATGGAGGATGCAAAGCAGATAGAACATTGCCTGAGCGCAGCTGCGCTTTCTTTTTATCAGGCTTGGCAGGACTACGCAGCAAATTATTCTGCATTTCTTCTTAGCATCAGGGACTATTTCTTTGCTTTGCTTGCCAATTTCCTTGATTCTTTTCCCAAAGCGGTAGAGGAGAAAAAAGCAAGGGCGGGCCTGCTTTGCTTTGATGACCTCATTACAAAAGTACACGAGGCTCTGCGCCATCCGCAAATTGCTCCCGCCTTGGCTAAAAGACTGCGCAAGAGATACCACGCTGTCCTTATCGATGAATTCCAAGACACAGACCCGCGCCAGATAGAAATTTTTCAGAAAATCTTTGCAGAAAACAAGGGGCATGCTCTGTTTTTCATAGGCGATCCCAAACAATCCATCTATGCCTTTCGAGGCGCTGATCTCTATGCCTATGACAACTACAAGAAAAGCCTAGCCTCCTTTTACAGCCTTTCTCATAACTACCGATCCTGCAAGCCCCTTCTGAAAGCTCTTCATGCCATCTACCAAGGCTGCCAAGGCGGGGCCTTTGGAGAGCCTCCTTTGGATTATATAGCAACTCAGGCAAAAAGAAAACACAGCGCAAGTCTGCTTAGATGGGAGGGTCTTGCAGCAGCAGAAAAAAGAAAAGCAAAAGCGGCGCTCCACTTAGAGCTTCTATCTCCTAAAGATGCCGGTACAAGCATCGCAGAACAGGAAAAACGTATAGAAACGCAGCTATGTCAGGAAATAGAGCAGCTGCTTTTGCAGGCAGCCTCAGGCCATCTCCAGTACAAAGACAGAGCTCTACGGGCATACGACATAGCCGTGCTCGTCCCCAAAAGAAAACATGCCCACGCCATAGTAGATGCCTTAGGAAAAAAAGAGATCCCCTGCACGCTCCATACGGAAGAAAGCGTATTTGCTTCCAGGGAGGCGGCAGAGTTATTACTGATACTCCAAAGCATAGCCTCAGCAGGGAAAGCAGAGCGTTCTGGAAACAAACTGAAAGCTGCCTTGAGTACACGGCTTTGGGGCCGCCAGGCGCAGGAGATCAAAAGGGTCTTTGAGCAGGAAGAGGAAAAACAAGCCTTACTTACAAGAAGCAGAGCTTACAGAGATACTTGGGAGAAGAAGGGTTTTGCTGCAATGTTTCGAGCGCTGCTTTATGGAGAAGGGATCGGCCCACGCCTGCTGGAGTCTCAGAACGGAGAACGCTCTCTTACAAACCTGCTGCACCTAAGTGAACTGATACAGCAACAAGGCTATAAAAGCAAGGATATACAAGCTGATATGAGATTTCTAAGAGAAAGTATTCAGGATAAAGATGGCAGCAGCCCTCCTGAAGAAGCGCTTTTACGTCTGGATCAAGAAGGAGAGACTGTACAAGTCATGACAATCCATAAAAGCAAGGGGCTGGAGTTTCCCATCGTCTTTGCTCCATATCTGGACAGCCTCCAAATCCGCGATAAAAGCAACAAGAGCCTTTCTTTTTATGATCCCCAAAAGCGAAAGCATTGTATTCTTCCTCCTTTCTTAAAAAAAATTCTTAGTCACCCAAGCGCCGCTTTTTCTTTGGGCAGCCAAGACATAGAGAGCATGCGCAGTCTCTCTAAGCAGCAGGCATTTGCAGAGCATCTGCGGCTTATATACGTAGCGCTAACGCGCGCAAGTGAAAAACTCTATGTCTACTTGATAGACTTTGATGAAAAACAAAGCAAAGACAGGGCAGCAACATATCTCTTCTCAGGCGGCGCCTCTCTTCCTGTCTTTGCAAAGCCAAAGGAAGCCTGCCCCTCCTCTTCTGCGCTGCAGCAACACCTCACCGCATTGGCATCCGCGCAAGAAGGCAGCATCATACTCAGCACAAAAGCCGTTCCCAAAAAAGCCGAAAGAAAGAGCCTTCTCTTAGCTAAAGAAAAGCAAAAACTGCTGCGCCCTTGCTTAGGCGCTCAGCCTCGTTCCCGCACGCAAATCCACAGCTTCAGCTCTCTTAGCAAAGACCAAAATCCGCCTCAGGAGCATGAGCATGATATAGAAGAAAAAGAGCAGGCAAGCTTAAGTCCCAGTAAAGAGCATGTGCATGATTCGTCTTTTCCAGAACATATCCTAAGCTTCCCACGAGGCCTAGAGGCAGGGCGCTTTTTTCATGCGATCTTAGAAGAGATGCAACATATAGGCTTTCGTCATTGCGCAGAACATACTGCGAGCATGGAAGAGGCGCTTGCGCATAATCTTCAAAACTTCGGCTACCCTCCTACTTGGAGAAAGACTCTTCTAAAACACCTAAAGCTGCTCTTATCTCTGCCGCTCTTAGAATCAGCAGGCCCGAATGCCGCAGCAAACAAACACCGCCCTTTCGCAAATGCCTTTAGGCTTGCCAATCTGGATAGAGAGGCATGCAGCGCAGAAATTGCTTTCCATTTTATACTCGATGAGAAGCATAAGCAAGGGCACAAGGCTAAGCAGGCCAAAGAGCTGCCGGCACAGCTGGCTTCTTCTCTAAGCGCTTTACAAAACAACACAAGCCTGTCAGTTTTGCAAAAAGGAGATAAGACAAGCTTTCTTCATGGCTTCATAGACTTGGTCTTTGCTGACAAAAGTCGTTATTATATTCTTGATTGGAAAAGCAATTTTCTTGGACCTGAAGCAGCGTACTACCGTTTTGACTTCTTAGAAAAGAATATGCGGGAATCAGGATATGTTCTGCAATACTATATTTACACGGACGCCTTAGACCGATTCTTAGCGCAGCGCCTGACGGAATATCAATATGAAAGCCACTTTGGAGGCGTCTTGTATATTTATCTGCGCGGCCTCCAAGAAGATTCCACAAATGGCATATATTTTGTACGTCCTTCTTATGAGGAAATAGCCGCATTCAGAAGGTTCTATCTATAAAACAGCGGCGCCGCTCTTATTTTTACTTTGCTTGTCTGACTCGAAGCAGTCTTTTACAAAAATACGCTCCAAGATAAATCAGCGGCGTATCCAGCATAGCTATAAGCACCTTGCAGCCATAAGCTCCCAAAATCACCTGCAGAATCGTAACAGGCATATCAGGGCTGCTGCTATACCAAGACATCCCCCAGTAAAAGTGTAAAAATATAGAATTGACAATGAAGGTATCTGCCAGCTGTGATATCCACGTGGAGGCATTATTGCGCAGCCAAAGGTGGCGGCCTTGGGAAAGCCTCTTCCAAAAATGAAAAAGAAAATTATCAAGAAGCTGGGCTGTCAAATAAGCCAGCATGGAAGAAAAAAGCAAAAGACCAGGCGCATCGAAGGTAAAAGAAAAGGCTGCCTGGGCTGCCTCCTGTCTTGCGCCCAGTAGCTCACCTGCTTCATTATAGATATGATACTGGGGATGAAAAAAAGCTGCAAGCGGGCTGCTTACCTGCCATGCCTCTGCGCCGGGCAGCGCCTTTGCTGCCGCAATTACCAGCAGCATGATAAAAGATATAAAGAAAGCTAAAAAGACCATAAAATCCGCCCTTTTCTTGCCCCAAATCTCTGAGACAAGGTCTGTAAGCAGAAAAGTAATCGGATACGTAAGTATGCCTGAAGTGAGTACAAGCTTTGTTCCAAGCCAAGCCTGAGCAAAACCCAGTACAGGAATTACGAAAAGCTTTGTCCCTATGATATTTGTAAGCAGGAGCGTGGCTACGAAAAGTGAGGACAACACGACATAGAGCCTTTCATAAATCTCAGTTTTTTGCATGCTGCTGTGCTCCCAGTTATGGCTGCCTATTTCTTTACTTTCCATATATTTTTGCATCATCTGCGCCTGAGCATCTACAGCGAAGATGGCGCAAATATTGAAAGCGCTTCCAAGAGCCCAAAGCAACAACTTAAGTCATTGGACTAAGGAAGAAAAAGCGCCAGCGGCCTGCAAGGTCTTTTTGTGACTGAATGCTAAGACCATAATCTGGAGCCGTATCAAGGCACAGCTGCCTTAAACTGGGGCTGCTTTCTACAAGCGCAAAACCCTGCGGCGCTATATAGTCCCTTATGCCTTCCCACAGCCGCCTGCTAAAATCCAATGGCTCCAAGCAGAGCAAAGCTTCTACAGGTTCGTGCAGGCGTATTTCATCTGGAAGCTGCTCGTATTCTTCTGCCAGCACATAAGGAGGATTTGCGACTATAAGATCATAGCGCCTGTGCGGCACATTGCAAAATAGATCGCTTTGGTAGAAATTGCAGCTTTGCTTGAGTCTTGCTCTATCTTCCCGGCTCAGGCCCTCTTCTTTCTCAATCAAAGCGTGCGCATTCTTTGCGCAAAGCTCCAAGGCGCCCTCAGAAATGTCACTGAAATCTATGCGTATGTCCTTTTTTTCCAAAAGTATGCTTAAACCTATACAGCCGCTGCCGCAGCACAGATCCAAAACATTCGCCTGAGACGGCAATGGCAAATGCAAAGCTTTTTCGCTGAGCTCCTCACTTTCAAAGCGAGGAATGAGACATTGCGGGTTTACATAAAAAAAACGATCGTAGAATTCTTTTTGACCTGTAATATAGGCAAGAGGCTCACTCTTAGAGCGTCTCTCGAGTAAGCCGTAGTAGGCAGCTAAGAAAGCCTCTGTTACTTTTACTTCCTCTTTATGGGCAGCAAGCCATGTGCGATCTTTTTTCAGAATATGGGCTGCAAGCAGCTCTGCTTCCAGAAGGGCTTGCTCCACATTCCCCTTTTGCAGCAGGGCCTTCCCTTCTAAAAGCAATGCCTGTAGAGCATTGCCGGAGCTCGGGGTGGGCTTGTCTCCCATTCGCATAATCATGCCGGCACAAAACTAAACTATTGCGATGTGATGCCTTTGCAAAAAATGAAGAGCTCTTTTTCGATCTTTTCTATAAGAGAAGGATTATATGTTCCTTTCTTCTTTTGTGGAACTCAAAAGCTCATCTGGGATATCCTCGACAACATCTCCAATTCTTACTACAAGACGTTTCCCGGCCTTTGCTGCGCGGCAATGGAATTTTTGACGCTGGCCGACTTTCAAGATCATATCAGAACGTATACTTGTGTTAGCAAGACGCACAACATCCCCTTCCCGTAAATTCAACACCTGCGACAAGGGAAGCTCTACATTGCCGACTTCTGCCTTTATAGGAATGTTTACTTGATCCAAGCGCTCCTGTACTATAGCCCTGTTCTCATCAGCTTCGCCTCTGCGTATAGAAGAATACCAGTACTGGGCAGAGAGTTTAGAAATGATAGGCTCTATGGTAATATAGGGAATACAAAGATTTGCCATCCCCTCCACATCGCCCACCTTCGTCTCCAAAGTGATCAAGACCACCATATCATTAGGGGGCACAATTTGGGCAAACTGAGGATTCGTTTCTATGTTACCTAAACGAGGGCGCAAATCTGTTACTGTTGACCAAGCTTCCCGCAGATTTCCCAGCATGCGGACAATAATACCTTCCATCACTGACATTTCAATATCTGATAATTCGCGTGTTATTTTCGTAGGCTCCCCCGGCCCCCCAAAGAGACGGTCTATGATCGTAAAAGTGATGCTTGGGTCTATTTCAAGCACTGCCGAACCACGCAAAGGGTCCATATTGATCACGGCAATGGTTGTTGGATTTGGAATAGAACGAATGAATTCTTCATAAGTAAGCTGATCTACGGAACCCACGTGCACTCCAACCAGGGCCCGCAGTTGAGCTGAGAGGGCTGTAATGGTAAGACGGGCAAAGGTTTCATGCATCATCTGCAAAGTGCGAATCTGGTCTTTGGAAAATTTATCAGGGCGGCGAAAGTCATAAATCTTTACCTTCCTTTGCTCAGATGGGGCGCTGTAAGCCTCTGGACTGACTTCGCCCGTGGAAATAGCAGAAAGCAGGGCATCAATTTCATCTTGTGATAGTATTTCGGTCATAGTCTCTCTATATTCTTTTGTCGTCAGTTTCCAAACAAGAAGTTTCCGGACATAGACATTTTTTCATACACAGCAAAGCAGGACGCTTGTATCCCCCTGTCAAGGCAACACGGCTGCATGGACACGAGTGATCTTCCAAAAAGCCGGATTATCCTGCGCTTGCAAAGTATAAGTGTATTCATAACGACGGACAAAAGAGCGCTCTTCCCTTTCTGCTATGGCCTTGACAAGATATGTCCCATTATGCCGCACATCTCCTTGACTGCTGCGCTGAGGCTCTGATCCCGTAATACGAAAATGCTTGAGCGCCTCCCTTGGAGGCCTGCATAAGTAGGCTGCAAATTGCCTAAGCACGCCTGGCCTTGACTCGGGGGAGGCCTCTCTATAGCGCCCAGCATAAGACCTGTATGAATTGATGAACTGCTTAAGGTCCAAATATTTCAGATAATCCCCCCATCTTTGCTGCGCTTCGGCAGAAAGGAAAAGATAGAGCGTTTCTTCGGGCGTCAAGGCCAGAGTTCTTTGCCCCCCCCCTGCCCAATGCGGGCCTTGTCTTTTTCCTAAGTCCTGAATGCGAATCTTAAGTATGTTTTCTGAAGGGACAAAAAAAGAGTTGTAGCTGTGAATTTGCGGATACAAATAAAGCCTTAACCTATATTCTTTCTTTGCTTCCAGAGCATAAAAGTCATTGAGATACAAAGTCTTGACAAAGCTTTCTTGAGGGGCCAGGATGATCTCTTTGATTTCCCTTCCCTGCTGATCAAAGACAGGCTTCCCTTTACTACGTCTCTTCTGAGCATAGAGGTCCAAGCGCTTTGGGATTGTGCGTCCTTGGAGGTCCTTAAGTTCTAGTATAAAACTTGTATTTGAAAGATAAAGGCTTATGAGCTCATAGCCTCGATTTTCTATATGGGCGCGCACAGTTATGTCTTCCCCAAGCCGATAAGAACGCTTATCGCTTGCAATTCTGAGAGCTCCATAACGCGACCAATTACCAGGGCTCAGCGCCCCGCGAGGGTCACGGCTCTCCGGCTGCTCCTGCGCACTTAGACCCGGAAAGAACACGCCCCAAGCGCAGAAAAGACAAATCAGACAAAGGCAAATACGACACAGACCGAAAGTAGACATAAGATATTTAGAGTATCGTCTTTCCCAGCGCATTGGCAGATAAATAATATGTCTTGAGACGAAGATAGAGCTAAAACAAAACCAGCTCTTCCATAAAAAAAGTCTTTAGGGCGACTATAGGAGGCAGCGCAGAGAGCGCAGGCTTCAAAGACTATTTTCAAGAAGAAAAGGCTCGGGGAGCATTGCGCCCTAGACGCCGCATATTACCATCAACGCCCGCTTGTTATCAAAACAAAGGCCGCCGTCATCACTTCTCCTATGGCTTGCCTGGATTGTTCTGGTATGTACAGCAACAGATGGGCATTAGGCCTGTGCTGCCCTTTATTTGCTCTTTACTTCTAAAGGGATCCGCAGCTTGCGGAAGGCTTTGTTTGTAGTGTTCTTTACATCGTCATCTGTCATCGATTGTGGCCTTGTTCCCAAAATGATGATTAAATCCCGCTCAAAAACTTCCTTTAATTCTTGAGGTGTTATTTCAACGCTTCCGTTTATTTTCATTTTCGCCTCCTTTATTATTCTGATTGTTGTATTGCTCTAGTCCTTCTATTTCTCTTAATACTTTTTCATAGCTTCTTTTATTTCAGCTCAAACTAGTATAGAATTTTTTTCCCCAAATAAGGATAGAAAACTTTAAAAAAATCAAAAAATGCTTGACATACTCCAGCTTCCAAGTCTAACTTTATAAGCTGGCTGTTGTGCTCGAGGTTACTTAGGTCCTTTCGAAGTCCAATTTGCATTAAAAAGGGATGCTGGCGTTTCTTGGTCTAGGCCATGCCCCCAGGCGGGGAAGGCCGAAGCTAAAGAGCAGGCAACCCACTTTGTTCCCCCTAGACTTCCATGAAAAGGTGTTCCACGGCATATACGGCCCGCTCGTTCTTATTTTTTACCCGCCTTGGCCGCTTTGCCTGCCTTGCGCCTGAGCTGCTCATTGCTGTAGCGTATGCCCTTCGCCTTGTACGGCTCAGGAGGCCGCAGGGAGCGAATCTCTGCGGCAGCCTGCCCAAGTCGCTGTTTATCAATGCAGGAAAGCCTAATCTTTGTCTGCTCTGTCAGCTGAGCGCTCAGGCCTTCGGGAAGGGGGAAGCGCATATCGTGGGAATAACCGAGCGAAAGCACAAGCTCTTTTGCCTTTAGCTGCGCTCTGTAGCCTACTCCTACAAGCTCCAGCTGTTTTTCCCATCCTTCATGAACGCCTTTCATATTATTGCTTAAAAGAGCGCGGGCAGTGCCGTACATAGAGCGCAAAGCGGGATCATTGCATTTCAGCTCTAAGACAGAGCCATTTTGCTCTAATTCCAAGCCCTTGGGAAGAGGAGAGGATAGCTCCCCCTTAGGTCCCTTTGCAAGGACGCTCTGGGCTTCCTTATCTACTTTGATAGACACCCCTTCGGGCACATGCAAAAGCTTTCTTCCTACGCGCGACATCTACCACACCTGACAAATCATCTCCCCGCCCACATTAAGCTTTTTTGCTTTACGGCCAGTCATGAGGCCCTGCGAAGTAGAGACGATGGCAATGCCCATATTATTGCGCACAGGCCGCAGCTGTGCTGCCTTAACATAATAGCGCAAAGAAGGACGCGACATACGTTTCATTACAGAAATCACCGGTTTTTTACGAAAATACTTGATCTCCACCTCCAGACTCTCAATCCCCTCTTCGTTTTTAAGAATTTCATAACCTTTGATAAAACCTTCCTGCGCTAAGATATCGAGGATTTCCTTTTTAAAACGCGAAGAAGCTATGATAGTGTTACTATATTTTGCGCGTGAAGCGTTGCGTATGCGTGTGAGCATATCAGCTATAGGATCACTCATGCTCATAAGAAGTACAAAAGAAGAAAGCGGCGTGCCTTCACCATGAAGACTTAATCACGCCCGGCACGTGGCCAAAGCTGGCCAGATTTCTAAAACAAATACGACACATTCCAAAACGGCGCATAAAGGCGCGGGAGCGCCCGCACAAAGGACAGCGATTGTATTTGCGCACCTCAAATCTCTGCTTGCGTTTATGTTTTTCTATTAAAGCTTTTCTAGCCATGTCAATTTCCTCTAAAAGGCATCCCCAAAGCGCGCAATAAAGCAAGCGCTTCTTCGTCTTTGGAAGCCGTGCTTAGGACCGTAATATTCATACCCCTGTAGCTGTCAATCTTATCTACATCAATTTCAGGGAAAACAATTTGTTCTTTCAAAGAAAAGTTATAGTTTCCTCTCCCGTCAAAGGCGCGGGCGCTCAGCCCCCGGAAGTCCCTCACACGGGGCAGAGCAATGTGTATGAGGCGCTCCAAAAAAGCATACATTCTGCCGGAGCGCAAAGTCAGCATACAGCCTATAGGCATTCCTTCCCGCAGCTTAAAAGCGGCAATAGACTTCCTGGCATAGGTTTTTACGCTCTTTTGTCCAGCAATTGTACTAAGCTCCTGCAAAGCATGTTCCAAAGCCTTAGGTTCACTCATTGCCTTGCCTATGCCTACATTCAATACGATCTTTTCAAGACGCGGCACCTGCATCGTATTGGCAAGGCCTAACTCTTTACGTAGCAAAGGCCGCAATTCTTTTTTGTATTTTTCTTGTAAGAAGCTCATAAACAAACTCAAGCCTTCATCTCACCCTGCTTGATCAGCAACTCGTCTCCTTTGCAGCGCATCAGCCTTAGCTTCTGCCCCGATGCGATCTTGTAGCCCAAGCGGCAGCCTTTCTTATGCTTGCTGTCATAGTAGGCCACGTTAGAAATATGCATCGGCCTTTCTAGTTCAAGAATGCCGCCCTTTGGATTCTCCTGCGTAGGTTTTTGGAAGCGCCTCAGTTTATTGATGCCCTGCACAACCACGCGGCCGCGCCTTCGATCTATGGCCATAATTCTACCGCGCTTGCCTTTTTCACGCCCAGCAAGCACAATCACTTCATCATCCATTTTCAGCTTCGATTTTAGAACAGCTTTGCTTTTCTTATCCATTTACAAAACCTCAGGCGCCAAAGAAAGGATCTTCATGAATTTATGATCCCGCAGCTCACGCGCCACAGGGCCGAAAATACGCGTTCCCACAGGATTCCTTTTCTCGTCTATGATAGCGCAGGCATTGTTATCAAAACGTATATAAGACCCGTCAGCCCGGCGTATTTCTTTTTTCGTCCGCACTACTACCGCCTTTTGCACAGCTTTATTATGCACTTTCTTACCCATAGCGTCTTTCAGGCCATAAGAAGGAATAGCCTGCTTAACAGCAACTACAATCACATCTCCTACGCGGGCGTAGCGGCGCCTTGTGCCTCCTAAAACCTTAATACACTGGACTTTGCGCGCGCCCGTATTATCAGCTACTTCCAGCATAGTCTGTACTTGTATCATTTTGCTTTCTCCAATATTTCTACGAGGCGATGTCTCTTATGCCGGGAAAGGGGCCTCACTTCCACAGCCTTGACAAGGTCACCTATTGCAGATTGGTTATGCTCGTCATGGATTTTCAATCTGCGGGAATACAGCAAATTTTTCCTGAGAAGGGGATGCTTCCAGGCGAACTCTATCTTGAGCACGCGGGTCTTGTCCATCTTATCAGAAAGCACGCGCCCTTGCACGTAACGTAAATTCTTAGTAGCTCTTTGCATTGTTATACTCCTTATCAAGCATGGCAGAGCTAAGCTGGCTTGTTTCTCTGCGTATTTAGCTCTATTTTTTCTTTGTTTTTTTCGACTTCCTGAAATGCTTCCATTGCGCAGCATCTAAACCTACGGCCCAGTTTTTTTCTCTTTGCACAGTCAAAATACGCGCCACAGTTTTCTTGAGCTGAGCTATACGCGCAGGGTTTTGTAAAGAGCGAGCCAGAGCGTAATTGCAGCGCAGGGAAAGCAGCTCCCTGTACGCCGCCTCCAGCTGCTCCACAAGGTCCTGCTCGGACATTCCACGAATAGACACAATAGGCTTAGGCATCTAAGAGCTCCTTACGCGCAAAAGCAGTCTTCAAAGGAAGCTTAGCTGCAGCTAAGCGCAGAGCCTCCCTTGCCGCCTCTTCACTTACCCCGCTCATCTCAAAAAGGATGCGCCCAGGCCGGGTAGGCGCCACCCAATACTCAGGGCTTCCCTTGCCGCTTCCCATCCTGGTTTCTGCCGGTTTCTTTGTTACAGCTTTATCTGGGAAAACCCGGACCCACATTTTCCCGCCCCGCCGCACGTGGCGCGTAATAGCGCGCCGCGCAGCCTCTATCTGACGCGAGGTCAAATAAGCGCCCGTGACAGCACGCAAGGCATATTCTCCAAAAGAGACTTTATTTGCGCGCCAAGAGAGCCCTTTCAGGCGCCCGCGCTGCTGTTTGCGATGCTTGACTTTTTTAGGTGATAACATAGCGCAAGAACAAAGCCCTTAATTCATACGGGGCTTCACAAGATAATCGTCTGCCTCCTTTTTTTTCTCATCATTATGCCTTAATATATCTCCGTGGTATGTCCAAACTTTCACTCCTATAATACCGTAGGTAGTCATAGCTTGGCTCACCGCATACTCAACATTGGCGCGCAGGGTATGCAAAGGGATGCGGCCTTCTTTGTATTGCTCCGTGCGCGCCATATCCGCCCCGTTCAGGCGCCCTGAGATGATAATTTTTACGCCCTCCAGCCCGCTGCGCATTGCGCCTCGTAAAGCCTGTTTCATAACTCTGCGGAATGGGATACGCTGCTCAAGCTGCTGCGCAATCGTGTCTGAGACCACCTGAGCTACTGTTTCAGGCTTTTTTACCTCTACTATGCCTATATGTAAATGCTTGCAGGCAAGCTGAGCTTTCATCTCTGTTTTGAGATTTTCAATACGCGCTCCCTTTTGGCCAATAACAAGGCCAGGGCGCACAGTGTGGATATTTACGTGCAAGCGGCCGGAAAACCTCTCAATGATTACCTTAACCACCCCAGCCTTCTTGAAGCGTCCTTGGATGATTTTGCGTATGAGTATATCTTCATGCAGGTGTTTTTTATAGTCCTGCTGCGAAAACCATATAGAATCCCAGGTACGTGTTATCCCCAAGCGCAGCCCTATTGGATTTACTTTCTGTCCCATATCGAATATCAGCTCCCAGCAGAATCGCTTAAAACTAAGGTAATATTACTTGTCCTGCGCAGGCGGGCTGCCCCTCTTCCTCGCGCCTGCGCCCTAAAACGTTTGAGCACAGGCCCTCCATCTACGTAGAGCTTGCTGATATAAAGCGATGCTTCCTTAGTCTCAGGCGCGCTTACTTTGACGTTTGCCCGTGCAGAATAGAGTAGTTTCAGTATAAGGGCCGCAGCCTTCTGCGGCATAAAACGCAGTATATCTACAGCTTCCGCATAAGAAAAACCGCGCACCGCTGTGGCGACAAGACGAGCCTTGCGGGGACTTATCATAATAAAACGTGCTGAAGCCTGCGTTTCCATTTGTACTATATGCTGCCCTCTCCTAACGTTTGAGTTTTTTATCTAAGCTTGTATGGCCTTTGTATACTCTAGTAGGAGAAAACTCGCCTAATTTATGCCCCACCATATTCTCATTGATGTGCACAGGAATAAATTTATTACCATTGTGTACCAAAAGCGTATGGCCTATCATTTCCGGGAAAATAGTAGAGCGCCTAGACCACGTCTTAAAGGGTTTCTTAGCCCCTGCTTCATTCATTTTCAGGACCTTTTTCATAAGATATTTTTCAATATAAGGGCCTTTTTTCAAAGAACGTGCCATAATTTCACTCAAAGTATAGGGCAAAAGCCTCTACCTGCGCCTCCTATTTTTTGCCTTTTGCACGATAAATACATCAGAAGGCTTATTTTTTTTACGGGTTTTATAGCCCTTGCTCGGCTTACCCCAAGGAGTACAAGGATGGCGTCCTCCAGCAGATTTGCCCTCTCCTCCTCCTAAAGGATGATCTACAGGATTCATTGCAACACCCCTTGTATGAGGCCTTTTTCCGAGCCAGCGCTTGCGACCCGCTTTCCCCAGTCGAATCAGATTATGCTCTTTATTGCCTACCTGGCCTATGGTCGCTCGACAATGCTTATGCACCTTACGAGTTTCACCTGAGGGCATCTTAAGAATGACATAAGCGCCGTCTTCCCCAGCCAAAGTAGCATAGGAGCCGGCGGCCCGCGCTATCTGAGCGCCTCTCCCAGCCTGCAGCTCTATATTATGTATCAGACTGCCCGGAGGGATGTGCTTTAGAAGCAGGCTGTTCCCGGGCCATATAGGAGTTTTTTTGCCTGCCACGACTTCGTGGCCCGGCTCCAGGCCTTCCGCTGCCAAAATAAACCTATAATCCCCATCATCATACTTAAGCAGGGCCAAATCAGCGGAACGATTAGGGTCGTAATGCAAAGAGACTACATCCGCCGGCACCCCATCCTTATCCCGCTTAAAATCAATGATACGATAGCGCCTCTTATGGCGCCCGCCTCGGTGGCGCGAGCTGATACGCCCCGCATTATTACGCCCTGCCTTATAGTTGAGCTTTGCAAAAAGAGCAGAAGGCACAGCGGGCCTCTTATCGTTTTTCTTATCTTTGCGCGCCAGATGGGAAGTGTCACGCACTGTTTTATAGCGCTGCGTGCTGGTAACAGGTCGAAACTTTTTGATTGCCATTCTTTCTTTCTCAATTATGCCTTTAGGGAGACAGGCCTACTTTTGGCTGTATATATCCATAGTTTCCCCTCTAGCCAGGCTTACGATTGCCTTTTTCTCGCCAAAGTGCCGCGCACGCTGCGTGCGAAAACGTTTTATTTTCGCAGGATTTTGTATAATATTGACCTTGCTGACCTTTACTCCATAAAAGTGACGCAGGGCTTGGCGTATCAGCTCTTTATTTGCTTTTTTATGCACGCAAAAGCTGTGCCGCTCTCCATGCTTGTAATCTGCTTTGATTGCCTCTGTCTTTTCAGTAACAATAGGATAACGCAATACTTCCTGTAAATTCATGACGAAACCTCGCTTTTTTCCCCTGCCTGCCCTGCATCTGCCTTTGCAAACTTTTTAGGCTGCTCCTTGGACTTACTCTGGTAATGCTCCGCTAAGAAAGACAGAGCCTCCTGCTCAATTACAAGCTTAGCAGCATAAAATATCTGCGGGACTGTAATACGTCTGGCAGAAACTAACTGGATATTACGAATGTTTGCAAAAGACTTCTTCAAGTAATGATCTTCACTTTGACTAATAAAGGCCACGGTAGAGCCGGGCATAAAGCCCATATTCTCAAAAAGCTTGTAGACTTTGGCAGTGCTGTATTCCTCCAGCCTAAAAGAACGCAGCACGCTTACAGCCCCTTCTTTCGCACGGCTGCTAAGCAGAGCGCGTATGCCTGCCTTACGCATTTTACGGGAAATCCCAAGCGCATGGCTGCGATTTTGAGGACCAAAAGCTACGCCGCCCCCCTTCCACTGAGGAGCGCGGTTAGAGCCCTGCCGTGCATTTCCCGTGCCTTTTTGACGCCATGGTTTTCTTCCGCCTCCAGAAACTTCACTGCGATTCTTTGTCTGACGGGTACCTTGGCGCTCATTGCTTTGTTCAGTACACAATACTCGATGCAGCAAAGATGCCTTGTATTCTGCGTCAAAAACCGCAGCAGGCAGGCTCACGCTGTCCTCTCTTTTCCCTTCTGCGTTATAGCAATCTGCTTTCATTCTATGCACCTTATCTTATACTGCAGGGCTTAGCGCTGCGCCGCCTTATGCAGCTGCACTCTAAGACATGATTTACGCGGACCAGGCACAGAGCCGCGGACAAAAAGAAGGCCTGCTTCCTTATCTACAGACATCACCTCCAGATTATGGATAGTGGTGCGGGCCCCCCCCATACGACCTGGCAGCTCTTTGCCCTTAAATACGCGGCTGGGATAGGCGCTGGCATTCAAGGAGCCAGGCGCACGGTGGAAACCAGAGCCATGAGATGCTCTCCCGCCTCTAAAACCATGGCGTTTCATAACCCCTTGGAAACCCTTTGCCTTAGAAAGACCGCACACGCTGATCTTATCCCCCGGCTGGAACATATCTACGCCTATTTCTTGGCCCAGCTCACATGCCCCAAAATCCCGGAATTCCTTAAGGATTTGGCAGGGCTTAGCTGCGCCTTTTTGACGCGAATACTGCGCCTTAGACAAACGCTCCTTTTTTACGGGAGCGGTGCCAAGCTGCACAGCCTCATAATCATCCTTTTCTTTGGTCTTGATCTGTATCACGCGATTTGTCTCTACATGTAAAATTGTCACGGCAGAGCAATGCCCTTGATCTCTAAAGAGAGCGCTCATGCCAAGCTTCCTTGCTATTAGGCCTCTTGCCATCAGTTTTTAATATCCACATTCACGCCTGCCGGAAGCTGCAAACGCATAAGGGCATCCACAGTATCCGGATTCGTATTCATAATGTCAATAAGGCGCTTGTGCGTACGGACTTCAAACTGCTCACGCGCCTTTTTATTCACATGCACAGAGCGCAAAATGGTAAACTTTTCGATGCGCGTAGGCAGAGGGATAGGGCCGGATATTTCAGCCCCAGTACGCTTAGCCGTTGCCACAATTTCTGCAGCAGAGCGGTCTATAAGGCGATGATCAAAGGCCTTAAGCTTCACCCTTATACGCGCAGACATAGCAACAAAGCAGACTCCTCTTCAAGCTAAGGAAGCATCAATCAGATATTTCTGCCACCACTCCAGAACCTACCGTCTTGCCTCCTTCACGAATGGCAAACTTCAGCCCCTTATCCATAGCAATAGGCGTGATCAATTCCACATCCATAGTAGTGTTATCACCGGGCATAATCATTTCCTTTCCTGCAGGAAGCTTGATCGTACCTGTTACGTCTGTCGTGCGAAAATAAAACTGAGGCCTATAGTTATCAAAAAAGGGCGTATGGCGTCCGCCTTCTTCCTTAGTCAATACATATACTTCAGCCTTAAATTTCTTGTGAGGAGTAATGCTCCCCGGCTTTGCCAGGACCTGGCCCCTCTCAATGTCTTCTTTTTTGATTCCACGAAGAAGCGCTCCTACATTATCTCCGGCTTGGGCAAAGTCGAGCAGCTTGCGAAACATTTCAATTCCAGTAACCACTGTTTTCTGCGTTTCTTTGACTCCCACGATTTCTATTTCATCGTTTAAGTTCAGCTTGCCCTGCTCCACGCGGCCCGTAGCCACAGTTCCACGACCAGTAATAGAGAACACATCCTCCACAGGCATAAGAAAATCCTTATCCACGATACGTTTGGGTTCCGGGACATGGGTATCCAGAGCTGACATAAGCTTCATGATAGCGCCCTCGCCAAGTTCAGAAGCGTCACCTTCCAAGGCCTTCAAGGCCGATCCATGAATGATAGGAGCTTCACGGCTGTAGCCATATTTTTCAAGCAGGTCTTTGACTTCTTCTCCGACCAGCTCTGTCATCTCTTCTCTTTCATCTTCTTTAATCGTGTCTACTTTATTCAAGAAAACTACGATATATGGGACGCCCACTTGGCGGCCCAAAAGTATATGCTCACGCGTTTGAGGCATGGCCCCATCTACGGCAGACACTACAAGTATTGCAGCATCCATTTGCGCAGCCCCTGTGATCATGTTTTTTACATAATCAGCGTGACCAGGACAATCCACATGAGCGTAATGGCGGTTTTCCGTTTCATACTCCTGATGGGAAGTTGCGATCGTAATACCGCGCTCACGCTCCTCAGGAGCATTGTCTATCTCATCGTATTTGACTGCCTTATTGCTGCCGCCCTTTGTTTTGGACAACACGGTTGTGATAGCCGCCGTAAGGGTAGTCTTTCCATGATCTACGTGACCTATGGTTCCCACATTCACATGTGGCTTGTTTCTTTCAAATTTTTCTTTTGACATTTGAATACCTGCCTTATTAGTTAAGAATATTGGGGTACATGTTTATTAAGGCAGCTCTTGCTGTCTATACTTTTTCTATAATTTCGATTTTCGATAGAAAAAAATAATGCAAAAATGATCTGCGATATTTGGAACTTCTTCTATACTACTGCGATGTGAGAGCAAAAGCAACAGGCAGCATGCAGGCTTCACAGCTGAAAATGTACGTGACAAAAATGACCCGCCTAACAAAAATAGCTATTCATACTACTTAGCTCCAGTCTAAGCTGCCGCCTTATATGAGTCCCTTCTCTATCCCTTTTTGCAAACATGCTCTTCTCGGCGCCCTGCTTTGTAACATATGTTTTATACACGCTATCCAGTGCCAGCCCAGTCCTGCTGACAAAGCAAAGCAGGTCTTGCAGCTGGAGGCAAAAGTGGCAAGCGCTGAAACATTGGCAGTACATATAACATTAGCTCCAGCCTTCCACGTATACTTAGATAAAGGAGCTCTAGGAAATCTTATCCCCATCAGTTTTGACTGGGGAAGCCTGATCAAAAAGGGCGTACTCAAACAAGAGCCGCAGATTGTTTCTGCGCCTGCAGGAGTCTATGCAGAGGAGGTGCAGGCAAAAGTTCTGAGAGGACAAGGACGCTTTCTTTTTCAAGGAGAGAATCTTGCCAAGGCGGCAGGTCATGAACTGCGCGTGCAGACTCAAATTTGCAATGAAGCGCTGGGCATTTGTTACAGACCTCGCTGGGAAAGTTTGCGGGTCGGCAGGGCTGTCAAAAAGTCCAAGGCAGATCAGAGCTCTCCAAAAACTTCCCCCTAAGGCTGCGTAAAAAACTTCAGCCGCAAAGACAAATGAGTAACATATCCTATCATTTGCCAGCGCTTGATTGAGTTCATGACAAGAGTCTATAATTTTTCAGCCGGGCCTGCCATGCTCCCGACAGCTGTCTTAAAAAAGGCGCAGAGCGCTCTTTTGAATTACAAAGGCAAGGGCATGTCTATTATAGAAATGTCCCACCGATCTGCAGACTTTCTTGAAGTCTACGAGAATTCTCTGGCATCTTTGAGAAGCCTTGCCAATATCCCGGAAGACTTTGACATACTTTATATGACGGGCGGCGCCTCCAGCCAATTTGCCTTCGTACCTCTCAACCTATCTTCGGAGGCTTCTACAGCCGCTTATGTCAATACAGGCATCTGGTCACAAAAGGCCATAAAGGAAGCACGCATACAAAAGTTGGATGTACATATTGCGGGCAGCTCAGAGGATCAAAACTTCAGTTATATCCCCTCTGCCCTGGACCTGCCTAAAAAAGCGGATTATCTCTATATTACGTCCAATAACACAATTTTTGGCACGCAGTACAAGAAGCAGCCCGCCCCCGGCTCTTGTAAGCTTGTTATAGATATGTCTTCGGATTTCCTTTCTGCGCCCATAGACTGGAGTAATACGATCTTGGCCTTTGCGGGGGCGCAGAAAAATGCCGGCCCCGCTGGGCTCTGCGTTGTAATCCTTAATAATGAATGCTATGCACGGGAGAGGGAAGATACGCCGACTCTCTTTCGCTACAGCACCTTTGCAAAAAGCCAGAGCATGCACAATACGCCTCCTACTTTCCAGATATATATCTTTTCTTTGGTTTTAGAATGGCTTGCAGAACAGGGCGGGCTGACTTCTATAGCCGGCCGCAACAGCAGGAAGGCGCAGTTGATCTATGATGTGATTGACAAGTACCCAGACTTTTATATAGGACATGCGGACAAAGAGCATCGCTCCTTAATGAATATCACTTGGAATTTCGCTGACAAGCAATACGAAGCGCCCTTTCTTGCGGGAGCAGAAGCGCGCAGCATGTTTGCTCTAAAAGGCCATCGCTCTGTCGGCGGCTTGCGGGCTTCCATCTACAATGCTATGGAACACAAGGCTTGCCAGGCATTGGCAGACTATATGGAAGAATTCTATTTGCAGCAAAAGGGCTGAGCGCCTTGCCTGCCTCTGCTTATAGAAGCCAGCGTTCTTGATGCGGCAAATAGAAGGCGAAGTTCTAAGACTGCGCTTTTGTTACTTGAAATTGTAGAGATGCGGCAGCTGGAGGAACTACAAGCCCAAGACACGGCCAAAAAAATACTGGAGAGTTATCTCAGTTCCTATCCGCCGGCTCTGCTTATTTTACATGGACCTCCTGGAGTAGGGAAACATTCTGCGGCAGAATGTTTTATACGTGAATTCTTGTGCAGCGGCCCCAAGGGCTGCATGGATTGTTTTTCCTGCAGGAAAATGCTGCGTAAGGAACATGCTGATTACATTCGCTTCCCTGAAAAAACCATTCCCATCGGCAGCAATAAAAACCCTGAAGTCTTTACTATACGCTGGCTTTTAGAACAGCGTATAGCCTTCCCCCCTATAGACGGGGAAGTGCGTTTTGTACTTTTCCCTGATCAGGCCCGGATGCAGCACGAAGCAGAAACAGCCTTATTGAAGGTCTTGGAAGAGCCTCCTTATCATACGCGCTTTATCCTGCTGGTATCACATCTTAGCGAGCTGAGAAGCACTATCCTAAGCCGCGGCATTTGCATCCCCTTTCGACTCTTAGCAGAAGAAAAGCTTGCCCGAATCGCCAAGCTGCAGGACCCTTTGGCGCTCGCTTGTTTAGGAGGTTCACTTGCAAAGCTGCCTTTATTAGGATCCAAACTCTATGTACTTATGAAGACGAAGATAGAAGAGTCATTCAGGCATCCCTTAGACCTTGTGGCCTTAGAGAAATGGCTTATGATTTTGGAAAATCCCAAGAGCCTGTCTAAGGAAATAGAAATAGAAATCCAATACACAGAGCTCTTGGATTTTTTCGCCCTGCTTTTCCTTGCTTTGACGCAAAAGCACAGCGCCTGCCGGGACATAGCTCAAGTCATCTTTGCTTTTAAGCGGGATTTGCATCTGCAAATGCAAGGCGTCAATCCCTACATATTGGCATCCTTTTTTACGAAAATGCAAAGACTGCTTTTTTCATGAGACTTGGGCTTTGCGCTTGTAAGAAACTATGAGCGCAGCCCCTTGACCTGCTTTGCTGCTAAGAAGCGGTCTCAAAACTAGGCTCTTGCGGCACAGGCAGTGTGCTCGATGGCAGAGCATTCGATATGCTCTGGCAGAATGCTCGAGGCATTCTGCACTTCACAAGCCCTAAAGACTTGTTCAGCGCTTCGCTAAGCAGCATTTCCTGCCTTGCTTATCATTGCTGGGCTCTTAGCTTTGGCTTTGGCCTGCCTGCCCTGCGGAAAGGGGCAGGTGGCTTTTGTTTTGTACAAGCTGGAAAAGGAAGCTTCGTATTTCTTGTATACCAGACTCCAGCTTTTGCATGTCTTGCTTTAATTCTTCCTTGTCCTGCCTTGCGCTGGCCTTTAGTTCTGCTATGTTTTGCTGTGTGTCTGTCTTTAGTTCTTGTATACTAGCCCCCAGCTTTTGTATATCTCGCTGTGTGTCTGTCTTTAGTTCTTGTATACTAGCCCCCAGCTTTTGTATATCTCGCTGTGTGTCTGTCTTTAGTTCTTGTATACTAGCTCCCAGCTTTTGTATATCTCGCTGTGTGTCTGTCTTTAGTTCTGCTATGTTTTGCTGTGTGTCGCTGTGTAAATATGTTATGAGGGCAACAAGAACAGCAAAGCCAGCAAGCATAACACCAAGGCCTATTCCTAGACCCCATTTTAGCCAGTCTATGCTAAATTGCAGCTCCCGTGTGTTCTGCCGGAGCTCTTGTAATTGTGCAGGGCTTCCTGCCTGACTGCTTGTGCCGACAGACACAGGCAGTTCTGCTTTTGCCTCCTTTGTGCCTGCGGTGGGATTTGACTCTAAGGCAGCAGGCAGGACCAGCAAAGCGATCGTAAATACTGCTATTCTTTTCATATAAGATATTTTCATATAAGACTAGTTAAGCAAGCAGATCAGCAGAAGTCAAGCAAAGTTAGCATGCCCTGTCTTTCTTTCTTCATAATAAAATACTACTATAAAGGTGTGACATTTATGGGGCAGAAGCCTTGGTTGTCTTGCATCATGTTTGCATTGCCGGGCATGCTGGTCTCTTAGCTTTGGCTTTTGCCTGCCTGCCCTGCGGAAAGGGGCAGGTGGCTTTTGTTTTGTACAAGCTGGAAAAGGAAGCTTCGTATTTCTTGTATACCAGACTCCAGCTTTTGCATGTCTTGCTTTAATTCTTCCTTGTCCTGCCTTGCGCTGGCCTTTAGTTCTGGTATGTTTTGCTGGGTGTCTGTCTTTAGTTCTTGTATGTTTTGTTTTGTGTCGCTGTGTAAATATGTTATGAGGGCAACAAGAACAGCAAAGCCAACGCTGCTTACACCAGCCGTCGCCTACTACACTCCCCGCCGCTGTCATCACTACAAAGCCCCGGGCCTCAACACCCCCTTGACATACGCGACATAATGCGTCGCCCAGACGCCATTTATTACATCCTCGCCGCTGTCAGCAAAGCCAAGGCCTCCTTATTACAACAACGCCCAGACGCCGCATATCACTACAACGCAGGCGCCATCACTGTAACGCCGCCTATTCCAAACGCCGCTTATTTCCCCGGGCGCCCGCAGTCAGCACAGCCCCCGCCGCGGGCCACAAGCGCCGCTTACTTCCATCCCCGCGCCAGTCAGCACTACAACGCCCCTAGAGTACAAACGCCGCTTACTCCAACCCCGCCCGCCGTCAATCCCACAAGCGCCCCCGGGCTCCACAGGCGCCCAGACTCCGCTTATTACAAGCCCCGCCCCAGTCATCAAAACCAAAGCTGCTTATTCCAATCGCTGCTTATCTCACCGGACACCGCACGTCATCACTGCAACGCCGCCATCAAGACCCGTCCACGTCCACAATCGTAATCGTCACCACCTGCTCCACCCCCGTTTCCGAGCCGTCGGCGCCTATGGAAGTCGCAATTACCGTCAGGCTACGCGTCTGGTGCATTTCATAGTCTTCCCCCGTACCCCCGTAGCTGATTTGGCCCGTTGAGCTGTTGATTGCGTAGCCCGCAGGGGCGCCGGCCTTGAGGCTGTAGGTGACGGCCTCAAAGTTCGCATCGGCGGCTGTCACCGGCGAGCCGATGGCGACCGCAGCCGAACTGCCATCGACATTTTCCGTGAGCATCAGGTCAGCCGGGACGGGATGGAATACCGCATTTACCGGAGTTGTCGGCCGGGGCCAGGCATCCAGCACGTCGCCGCAGTCCGGCGTGTCAGCTTCGCCTTCGTCTTCCAGCGGGTCGTTGTTTGTAATCGTCTCGCAGACGTCGATGGTGGTCGAGGCGCTGGGATTCTCCGTCGT
>CBDETG010000063.1:0-3938 GCA_965242745.1 Leptonemataceae bacterium | reverse complement strand
GTGCTATCGGCGCAGGGCGAGCACGCCAAGGCCGTGGCGATGGAGCGCTTGCATAAATACACTATACGACTGCAACGTCGCTTGGATGACCTTGACTTTATGGACAAGGAGTGGCAGGAGAGTGTCGCATACAACTGCTTTATTAAAAAGAAAGATAGAAACAGAACATACAATGAGTTTATAGACTTACTGCAAGGCAGAGATGACTTGATGCTACAATTTCACACAATTATTGCGCTGTGGCATCATTATAACAGCTCGAGCATCTCCGTGGCGGACCACAAGGCAATATACTCGATCCAATGCCTTTCTGACTTGATTGACGCGGCCATGGAAGGGTTTTTAGTCAGTCAGTTTACTGAAGTAATAGACGATTGAATCCTATATCTCGTACCCAGTGTTGTGCAAATGCTCTAGCATACAAAACTTAGCAAGTCTTGCAATGGATCAGATGAATGAAATAGAAAGTCTTGCAATTAATGAGAGCAGAATTCGCCAGAGCTGAGTACAAAAACAAGGGATTCGCATTCAGTGAAAAACAAAAAGCAAAATTGCTCATGATTGATCAATTTTGCTCCATTTTCAATATTTTCTATTTCCAATTTTGACTGAATGCCGAACCCTGACAAAAATTTTGCACCGTACTGAAAAATCAGCAATCACAGACGCGCAAGGTAATCACGTCCTGGTACTGCGGCATACCTACATAGGAAGTCTTGCAATTCATCACATTACAACTCATCATCGGAGAATACACAAATACACTCTGCTGCACATCTGCTAGTATCTGCCGCAAGTACGGCACACACGGCTCCGTGCAGGCCTTGAGCCCGTAAAACATGCCGGTTCGCACGACCTCGTACAAGCTGTGGTGGTCACAGCCGACCAGCCACACAGCACAAACGAGCGTGCTGATGCGCACATCAAAGTAATCAAAGACACACATGCCGCGCATAAACAGATCCGTGTGCCCGGAAATGCCGGCAATTAAGCTTTCCCCAATGCGTGCCGCTTCCTTGGCGAGAATGCACTTTTTGCTCACGACCCACTGCATGTGTCCGGTGATCCAAGTCCGCATCGGCACGTTTTTGCATGTGCAGTAGGAAAAAACCGCGCGCTCGCGCGCGGACAGCTTCGGCACAATGTCGAGGGGGCGTGGGCGCATACAGTCGCGCTCGTGCGATTCTTTGCGTGCCTCGCGCACGCTAAATTGTTGCTCGGCGTGCGTCACCCACACCTGCGAAGCACGCTTGTCAATTTTGACATGAAATTGCTGAAACTGAAAGTTTGAAATAAAGGCAAGCAATTTTCATTTTATGCGTGCCTGCCCCAAGTTTATATTTTTTAACCACCAAATCTTACAAATAAAGATATATTAAGTTCAAAAAAAACATAAGCAATTGTCTTGCGTGAAAAATAACCTTACCTGCTTTGTTGTATCCGCGTGAATCCGCATCAGGTGTCCGTTGCAAACGTCCTTGCGCTCCTGCAGCAAGTCTGCAGCTCGTGTGCGGCAGATGTGTGGCATAAAACTCGGATCGCAGCATTGCACGAGAAAGCGCCACAAGTGCGAGCGCCGCGACAGAATATTGCTTAGCACAAAACATCGCTCGCGCACGTTGCCGTGCTGCAGCACAGCGGGCACGTCGGCAGTGTGCACGGACCCAGAGCGGTACGGCGTTGGCGTCGAGCACATTTTGTGCTGCTCGTACATGGTGCTGTGAAAGACGTCAAAGTCAATGTACCCCCACGCCGCGCCCTTATGCGTGGCCTCGTGCACGGCATATGCGTGCATAAGGGCCACAGCGTCTCCGCATAGTCGGTCGAGGAACGCGTGCACCTCGGACGCGGTGTTGATTTCGCACAGGATCGCAAAAACTTTTTCTGGTAAAAGATTGCTGAACATTGCAACTTTTCGGTGATAATGAGCATCTTGTATGAGCCCTGTACGAGGCGATTATATACTCGGTCATGGCAAAAACGCTGCAGTTTTATTTTTGTACATATTTTGGGAGTCTAAACCTATGCACGCATATCCTCGTCGTCTGAATCTGAAATCGTCGCCGTAGAATCTATGTCTTGCGGGGATTTGCTTTCAACCTCCGAGTCAGATTCTTGCCAGAGCCTCGTGCGTTTTTTTGTGGCTTTGCTATCGCCTGCCTTTTCGCGCTCCAGATCCATCAACACCGCAATACGTGGTGGCTTCGTGCGCTTCTCTTTCCAAAGCCTCGCCTTGATTTCCGCTGGGGTCCATTTCTGTGTCGTGTTGCTATATTCTACGGCATACATATTGGTCTGAGCGTCATAAGCTAGTACTCGACCACGCTTGCCATTAAATTCCACCCTGCAATCGACGTATTTTGCATCTTGTACCACGCTGATGTCGTCGTCGCTCGAAACCACAAAGTGCTGGATATCATCGTCGATGTCTTCTTCTTCCACCTGGCAAGGTTTATGCATACACGTTCTCAGTAAGCCACAAAAATCGAATACCTGCAAAGCACAAACTTCAAAATCCAAGACAAACCTGTCTGGCATGTTTAACTGGCGACGGCTTGACCTTGTTGGCAATCTCGTTGTATTTGAGCCTATTCTCAGCGTCATCTTGCCTCCAAAAGGCGTCGAGAAGCTGAGCTCCCGTATGCACTTCTTCGCCACTGCGCATTTTGGCATAATTGTCGTCGCTCGTCTGCTTGCACAAAAAGTTGTACACAATCTGCTTGACACAGCACTCCTCCGGGTCCGGACTCAAGAACTGCCGATTGTGAAAGTTTTTGTAGTGGTTGATGAGCGGTATGGGCTGCGCGAAGATCCTGCGCATTGATTTGGAGTTGCCCTGCAGTCTCAGAGTTAAACATAGTCAAGGCGAAACATAACTCTGCAAGTAGGAACAAAAAGCAAGATTTACCTCAGCCGTGTCTTCTTGTATCATGCTTTCAATCACATGCAGTGGATTCGCCCCAGCCTCAAAATCTTTCTTGGCCATGTTATAGCACACCATGCACGCGTAAATGCGCTTCTGAGATAGCCTCGACTCTTTATTTCTGGCCATTGCTGGAGTCCGCATCATACCTTTGCTGTTGTACCCAGCAGGGCCGCCAAAGTAGCTGCTGACCTTGGTTGGCATTGATTTCTCCCCATGAGAAGATTTTGCATACTTTGCTTTAGGCTTACTTGCGAAAGACGGCCCTTCTTGTGTTGAAATTTGAGTTTCTAGTGAAGCCAGTCGTGTGTCTTGTGCAAAAGCTAGGCTGCTACGTTGTTGTGTCTCTCTCAAATGTATCCTGGCTTGATCTTGCAGCATATTCTCAGCAAGCTCTGCTTGTTTTGGCAAATCTGCTGCAGTTGTGATGAGCAAGCTCTCTGTGCTACTGGTGATTTGATTCTCACCATGTTTCTGCATCTTTGTCCCGCTGCTGATTTGATTCTCAGCAAGTTTCGGTGTCTTCGCCAAGTTCTGGACGCCGCTGCTAATTTTATTCTGAGCTACTTCCGGTGTCTTCGCCAAGTGCTCCACGCCGCTGCTAATTTTATTCTGAGCTACTTCCGGTGTCTTCGCCAAGTGCTCCACGCCGCTGTTGATTTGATTCTGAGATACTTGCGGTATCTTGGCCAAATCCTGCACGCCGCTGCTGACTTGATTCTCTGCAATCTCCGGCGTACAAGGCAAAGCCTCCGCACCGCTGCTCATTTCTAGTTCTACCAGCTGTATAGTCTTGGCGACGCCCACCCTACTTCCAATCTTGCCTTGCTCATCCCCCACAGACCCTGCTCTCATCTCAGACATTTCTTGCTCTCTTTCCAAGCGCCCAAGCATGTTTTCGACACCAGCTTCCAATTCCTTGAGGCGCCGCTCTGTAAGGTCTTGCGTATCAGTTGCAGCATCGCATGTGACAAATTTTTTTGCCTCCAACCATGGGCAATCTTCCATGCCAGTA
>CBDETG010000062.1:0-11872 GCA_965242745.1 Leptonemataceae bacterium | reverse complement strand
CTCAGCTCCACGGCCTCGATATTGATTACGCGCATATGGATGATGGGATTTTCTATTACATAAACGCCCTGCTCAATCTCCTCTACAGCGCCTCCATACTCAGACAGAAATTTACGCGGCCTTTTCGAAAGCAGCAAGGTCACAGTGAGATTGTCTCTGTAGGCCTCTGGGTTAAGCTGGAGATAGTGGTAGTAGTAGATCATACAGTCATGGATATCACGCAGCTGGAAGTGATCTTTATAGGACTTGTAGCTGAGCAGATTGTGTTCAGAAAAGTAATGGAAGAGCTCTAGCTTTGCAAGGGGAGGCATATGGCTCTTGCGCAGGACCACAACATCGATGCGCTTTGTTACTGTGCTTAGCTCATACTCGCTTTGGACCTCATAGCCGAAGGGAGGGAAGAAATTAGCGCACTCTCGCTGCTAGCATTTTTCCTATCTTATATATATTATTAAGGATAGGAAAAATGGAAGAATTGATCAAGCTTAAGATTTATGCGCTCAGCCATTCTGCTATCTTATTCCGTGCTCTTTAGCATGCAATGTGAATTTACAAAAGCCAGAAGAAAGCAACGGACTCTTGTTTCTGATCAAGCTTGGTTTGTGCGCTGAGACATTCTGCTATCTTATTCCGTGCTCTTTAGCATGCAATGTGAATTTACAAAAGCCAGAAGAAAGCAGCGCACTCTTGTTTTCTGATCAAGCTTAAGACTTTATGCGCTGAGACATGCTGCTATCTTATTCCGTGCTCTGTAGCGTGCAATGTGAATTTACAAAAGCCAGAAGAAAGCAGCGTACTCTTGTTTCTGATCAAGCTTGGTTTATGCGCTGAGACATGCTACTATCTTATTCTATGCTCTTTAGTGTGCAATGTGAATTTACAAAAGCCAGAAGAAAGCAGCGCACTCTTGTTTCTGATCAAGCTTGGTTTATGCGCTGAGACATTCTGCTATCTTATTTTATACTCTTTAGCATGCAATGTGAATTTACAAAGCCAGAAGAAAGCAACGGACTCTTGTTTCTGATCAAGCTTGGTTTATGCGCTGAGACATTCTACTATCTTTGCACGCAGCGAAGCTTTGGCGCCTCTTGTCAAAGAAGAGATCAAGGGCTTCGAAGGATCGCAATGCTCGCCTGAAAGAGTATTTTGAAAATTGTCTCGACATGGATGGTGAAGGATGCAGGCGAGCTTGCAGCCCTTGCTATGGTAGAACATGCCAGAGCAAAAAAGTAAAAAGGAGCAGAAATGGGAGCGATAGCAGATACATTGAAGCAAGTCTTTGCAAGTCATAGAGAAGAAGAAGATTTCTACAAGGCGAAGAAAAAAAGCAGAGCGGGAATCCATAGGCCTTGGCGAAGATGACATGGATGACGAGGTCTATGCAGCGCAAAGCCCTATCGCCGGCCCGCTCCACTGCCAGCGATGGCGGCATGCAGCAAGGAGAGTAGAAAGATCCATGCTGTAAATGAAATGTTTTGCATAGGCCACAGCAAAGCGGCTTAGTACAAATGATAAAAGGCAACAAAGACTTTCGCCAGAAAAAAATACTAAGGAAAGATATAAGGCTTTGTTTGCCTAGCTTGTGGATGGCCTTTGGCGCTTGTACTGCATACATTGCCTCAATCTATGTTTTTTTTAGAATAACCTGCTAAGCAACAAACGTAAACCGAATTCTTGGCGAAGGCCTTTGGTTTTGTTACAAAAATCTGCAAACATTTTGCTAGGAGTAGAGCAGCGAAGTGTCACATGAGAATACAATAAGCTCTACACCGAAAGCATGTATTGGGCCAAAATGCCATAATTTCCCAAGCCTCAGTCGACCACCTCTGCCATAGTAGAAATTGTGAGGACTTGCTGCTGCTGCTCCCTCAGTTGCTCTTGAAACATCATAAGTGGATGTCAACAGATAGGAAAGTGATACATGGTAGTCATGCGAATGATTATAGTATAAGATGCCTATATCTCCCTCACGATCACTGTATGACCTGCGAATCTTAAAACTGTCCCCTTCGTCACGTTGAATATGCTCATTTGGTTTGTTATGGTCTTTCCTGCTAATATGATTTATACGCTTTAGACCCCAGCCGAGACGTAGAAAATAATTATCAATAATCTTAGGCAAGGTAAAAGCAAAGTCGAAGCCAAGCTCATAATAGGCATTGTCTGTCCTTTTTTTCTCACTAACATTTCTAACTGTCCTTTTCAATACAATATGATTCAAGCCGCTGCCAAGATAGCCTTGGAAAAAGCCGAGATAGGGGTATTTTCTTGTTTCTGCATATAAGTGGAGAGTGGGCAGGCATAGCAAGCAAGTATTAGCTTCAGTATATTACAAAGCACAGTTTTATCACCTCCATAATTGTATAACAGAGCCGCCTATATGCACATCGCCGGCAGAGGCAGGCTTTTCATTGTTACCTATAAGTATATAATGCCCATAACCAAGCTGCCCATAAGAAAAGTTGGCTCCCCAGCAGCGAAGATTCCCCGTACTTAGCAAAGCGCAGGTATGCTCCCTTCCAGTTGCTATTTGTCTAACTATGCCCCCTACTTCCACATCACCTGCATCTGCAACATCCATATCACCCGCATCTATGTCGTCAGAGCTCCTATCATGCCCATAGCCTAATTGCCCGTGGTCATTACGCCCCCAGCAACGGACAGCTCCACCCATCAATACTGCGCAATTATGCGATCCACCAGCAGCTATTTGCGTGACGCTTCCACCCACATTGACATCGCCAGCGCTGGCAGGGTCTTCATCACCACCAATGCTAAAATCTAAATCGTCCGAGATGTCCCGCTTATAGCCTAGCTGTCCGATCTTCATTATCCCCCAACAACGCACAGCCCCACCCATTAATACTGCCCCTGTATTTAACAAGAGCACAAGTATGCCATCCTACCTAGCAGCTATTTGAGTAACTATTCCACCCACATTGACATCGCATTGACATCGCTGGCTGGACTTTCATTATCACCAATGTTCTTTGTATGCCCATAGCCTAATTCCCCGTGCTCATTACTCCCCCAACAACGCACAGCCCCACCCATTAATACTGCGCAACTATGCCGTCCACCAGCAGCTATTTGCGTGACGCTTCCACCTACATTCACATCGCCAGCGCTGGCTGGACTTTCATCATCACCAATGTTATTTGTATGCCCATAGCCTAATTCCCCCGTGCTCATTATTCCCCCAACAACGCACAGCCCCTGTATTGAGTAGAGCACAAGTATGTATCCTACCTACGGCGATTTGAGTAACTATTCCGCCCACATTGACATCGCCTGCGCTGGCTGGATTTTCATCATCACCAATGTTATTTGTATGCCCATAGCCTAGTTGGCCATATTCATTATTCCCCCAACAACGCACAACGCCCCCCGTCAAAACAACGCAACTATGTGCGCGGCTTTCACCTCTGTTTAAGCCATAACACTCAGAGCAATCTGTCTGCAAAAAACCTAGAGCAAAATCAAGACATCTGACTTGTACAAGCAAGAGCAAAGGAAGACATGCTACATACAATATACTGATATTATTTATCTTCATTTTTTTCTTTTTTTCATAACGCATACTTACATTGATTCTCAACTTTACGGGCTTTTGATTCCAAAGGACAAGCATTCCCCGTACCAACAACACATCCCGTACTTATATACTGCAAACAAAATTCTCGTATTCCTCTAGTTCTAAATTGTTGGATATGCTTTAACTCATGTAACCAAATACAAGGATCGTCTTCCTTCTTTGTTTTCAAGACAATTATGTTATCCAAGGTCTGTGCTGATTTGCTACTATTAATAAGGAAAGTCAGGCGAGATAAATGAAAGAAAGCGCCTATGTCTTCTGCTCTTGCATATTTCACAGCTGCAAACGATGGATCAAGCCTAGCCCCATCACAGAAAAACCTATCTGTAACTATGTGAGCCATAGCTACCGTGTTTGCACATAGCCGAGGTGCCAGAGTGCTGAGGGCATCGAGCGCTCTGCCTGTGTCGCAAGAGACTAGTTTTGAGACCGGCTCTTAGTCCAACTTGGGGGAGAGTTTTGTATCTATCACATCCATAAAAGCGCTGACAGAAAAAACTGCCCTGCCGGGCCCTGCCGGGCCGTAGCCGGGGGGTATAGGCAATGCGTAGCCTTCAAAGGTGCTTTTCCAAAGGCATAAAAGTTCAAGAAAGTATTGGAGGGGCGGGAGAATCTGATCCTTCGTTATCGTATCCAAAGTTGTATAGGGCTCAGGACACCAGCTTGTAAAACGCGGGACGATGCCATGGCTCATAAAAAAGTCCAGCCCCTCGCCTGTGGAGGCAATGGCTTCGCTGACATTCTCAAAGCCATAAGGCCGGGACATCTCTACTCCCGCTACGAAATTCGGAATCACATAGGAGGGCCCAAAAAGCTCAGCTGATTCCAGTATTCTTTTGATCCAAAGCTTGCGCCCTATAAAGGCTGCCTTGCCTGGGCATAATAGATCAAAGAGTCTTGCATCCCACACCTCATAATTAGGATGATAGATGCGTATGCCTGCGTCAAAAAAGGCTTGGAGCTCTTCCTTAGGCCATGCCTGACAGACGATCTTGCCCATCCAACGTGAGGGGAAGCGTTCTTCTATGGCCTGAGCATAGGAAAAATAAAAGTCTGATTCTTTTTTTCCGCGCAGGCTTTTGCTAACAGAGCCCCCCGTAATCGTGTAGACCTTAGCCTGAGTGTCTTCCTCAGCTATCCAAGCCAAGACTTCCAGAATCTCTTCTATAGATTTGATGCCTGTGTAAGGACGCCCCTGATGTCTTTGCTGCCTGTAATTGTGGTTTATGTCGCAGAAAGCGCATTCCTCATCCTGCCCGAAGTACTGGCAGTTGCGAAAAACAGTCAAATAGATGAGATAGCCCCACTCTATGACGGGCGCGATTTCCCCCGGACTTTTGCCTTTTTGCGTTCGATGCCGGTAGTAAGCAGGGAGGGGCGGGAAGGCGGCTTGAGCCAGATATTCCTCCCCAAGATAGAGCCGATTTTGCCCTTCTTCATAGCAAATACGATAGGGTGATTTTGGATTGTTGCGCACAGAAATGACTGTAGGTAAAAGAGAGGCCGGGCCGCCGGAAATGCGAATTTCTTCAGGGCTGCGAAAACGTATTCCCTCCTCCTGCTGTGATAAGGGGAGATGATCAAAACTGAAAATAAAATAATCTTTGCTTTTGAAATTCTCCTTTTGCAGCGCCTCCTGGTCAAAAGCAAGACCAAGGCGAAGTATATCCTGCTTGACAATCGCTTCAAATGGAAGGTCGCGGTAGCTTTCCTTATATTTGTAGAGACCTTCTAGTTTATTTTCTACACTGCCTGCGATCAAAGACATGGGAAATGTTTGCTCCTGGATCTAATTAGCTTTTTTGCGGCAAAAGACGGCGAATCTTGTACAAGAGCGCTTGTGAGGCGTGGATGGGCAAGAGTTTTTTTGGTTTATCTATGAAGTCTAAGGCAAGATTGTAGAGCACGGGGACCACCAGTAAGATCAAAAAAGTGCCGAAGAACAAGCCCCAGGCAAAGCTCAGCGCCATCCCAACGAGAAAGGGATCATAGCCGCCCAAGCCGTAAGCGGTAGGTAATAAGCCGCCTATAGTCGTCATACTGGTCAGCAGGACAGGTCTTAGGCGCGTGGATGCCGCTTCTAAGGTCACCTGAGCATTGCTCAGGTGAGGCTGCGCCTGCCTCAGCCTGTTTGCAAAATCTACAAGCACAATGGAATCATTGACGACCACTCCCATCAGGCCTATCATGCCCATAAAGGCCAGGAAGCTGAAGGGCTCCCCATGCGCAAGGAAAGCAAGGATGACTCCTATCAGAGCAAAGGGCAGAGCAGAAAGTACTACAAAGGGCAGCAGCAAAGAACGAAAGAGCGAAGCAAGGACCATAAAGATGATACCAAGGCCTATCAGGAAAGTGCGCTGCAGGCTGGCCAGAGATTCCTGAGTGTCTTCGTGCTCTCCGCCAAACTGAATCGTATGGTCTGGATAGCGCTTCGGTATGTCTTTGCCAAGGGCATCAAGCTTTTGCGCTACTTTGGAAGGCGTGATCATTCGCTCATCCAGGTTTGCAGTTAAGGTGATAATCCTCTTGCCATTGAGATGATTGATAGCCGTAATACTTTTTGTACGCTCGAAATCAGCAAGGGCCTTGACTGGGATGAGATTACCCTGCGCATTGCTTAGGCGCACCTGACGCAGCGCATCTTCGCTCTTGCGATATTTCTCAGCAAAGCGAACGCGTATATCTACTTCTTCGTTGATACGCCGTATGGATGTTGCTACCGCCCCTTCAAAGCCGGTATTTACGGCTGTTGCTACGTCCCATACGGAGACATTGGCCTGCGCCGCTAAGTCCTCATTGACCTTGACATGGATCTCGTCTTTGCCTGGTAAAAAATCTGTACTGATGTCCTGCACTCCTGGGAGCTGCTCCAGCAGCTTTTTGTATTCCTCGATTACTTCTAGGATTTTGTCAAAGTCCTTCCCCAAGACTTCTATAGCTACCGGCTTGCCTACCGGTGGACCTCCGCCCATTTTTTCTACGTTTAGATTGACCAGCGTGCCCTTGAGGTCTGCATACTCAGGCGCTATGATCGGTCCTACGTCGCTTATCTTATGCGCTGTCTTTTGCCCCTCCCCAAGCAGTTGCTCGCTGCCAAGTAGCCAGCTTGTTTGCCGTCTGAGCCGTTCTATCAGCGCCTCTATAGGGTATTTGCGGTCTACGGAAGGATACAAATATACTCGCAGCATAGCATAGTGGCTTCCCCTTCGGGTAAAGGGATCATTGGGGTTTTGTCTTTGTACTCCTACAGTACCTGTAAAGCTGTCTAGTTCCGTATCAGGCAGCGTGGCTACCGCCTGCCCTATAGCTTTCACGTAACGTTCTGTCTCTTTTTTGCTTGTTCCTACTGCGCCTTCTATCTTGATATAGAGATTATCCATAGCAGAGGGAAAGAGCTTAAAATTTCCAAAGGCTACCTGCAGAGCTATAGACAGGACAAAGAGCACAAAAAGACAAAGAAGAGTAAGGCCTTTATGCTTCAGGCAGACAAGGACAAGGGGCTCAAAGAGCTTCGTGCGAAATAGATGAAAAAGATGCGTGCCGGGGCTGTCTTTCTTTTTTAGCTGAGGCGTCTTTATGTCTTTTCTGCTCCTTTTGCGGTTCATATCATAGAGATGCGAGGGGAGTATAAAAAAGCATTCCAAAACAGAGCCTAGAAGGCAGATGATCACAACAAAGGGTATCGTAAAAATAAATTTACCAAAGATGCCTGTAGCAAAGAGCATGGGCCCAAAGGCAGCCACAGTTGTGACGGCTGTCGCAAGCACCGGAGGGATCACTTCTGCCGTGCCTATGGCTGCGGCTTCCTTAGCGTCCATGCCCGCCTCGTGATGCCTTGCAAAGTTTTCACTAACAATAATGGCATCATCTACAATAATCCCAAGCACGATGATAAGGCCGAACATGGAGATCAGATTCAAGCTTATATCCGCATAAGACATCAGAATAAATCCTATGGCGAAGGCTATGGGTATGCCAAAGCTCACCATGAGCGCCGTGCGCCAGCCAAGAAAGAAGAACAATATACCTATTACAAGCAGGAGGCCTATCACGCCGTTGGAGAGCAGCACCTTCAGCCTGCGCTTTACAAAATATGAGAAGTCATTAACGGCAACGATCTTTAGGTCAGATGGCAGCAGGGCCTGAAAGTCCTTTGTGATTTCCCTCGTTTTTTCTACAGTTGTGATAATATCCGCTGATGCCCTTTTGACAATCGTAAGCGCTATCGTATCTGCGTTCTCTGTACTTTGGAGATATTCAGCTTCACTAAAATCCTCATACACATAGGCCACATCCTGCACTTTCACAGAAGAGCCTACCTCATTAGAGCGAACAGGGACTCTGCGTACTTCCTCTGCCGTACTGAACTCACCCACTGTGCGCACAATGACTTCTTCTTTGCCAAGATTGAGCTCACCTCCGGGAAGATTCACATTGCGTCTTCTCAGCGCCCTTACAACATCATTGCCGCCTACGAGATATTGGAGCATGCGCGCAGGATTCAGGTCTACATATATTTCCGTATCGTACCAGCCCCTGCGATTCACACGCGCCACCTCCCCCAGCTGAAGGAAGCGATTTTCCAGGTTTTCAGCAAGCTGGCGGAAGTCCTTGTAAGAAATGGAGTAAGAGCCCTGCTTGTTTTTAGGGCGTATCAGAGCCCATTCTATAACAGGCATGCGCGCAGTTGTAATCTCCGTTAGCAGAGGCTTCTCGGCGTCCTCAGGCAGGTCTTCAATCCTTTCTATGGCGCTGCGTATATCATCTATTACGTCTTGGCTGTCTTCCACATCAGGATCGATTACAATGTGAATGCTCGAACGGCTTTGTATGGAATAAGAGCGGTATTCTTTGATGCCGTCTACTCCTTTGATGCCCTCTTCCAAAGGATTTGTAACCAGCTTTTCTATGTCCTGAGGAGAGGCGCCCGGCCATATTGTGCTGACGCTTGCCATATCATAATCGATATTAGGGAAGGCCTCCCTATTCATATGTAAAGCAATCCAGCCCCCCACGATCAAAAGGATGATGCTTAAAAGATTAACAAAAAGACTGCGATCTAAGAAGAAATGTACAAAGGCGCGCATCGCAAAACAAAGGCCAGCTTCCCCGCCGTCCTGCTATAGGCAAGATAAAATTTTGCAAGCAAAGTACGCTTGCTGCTATTCGTCCTAAAAACTATGGCTTTCTACGCGATAGCCATTGTACCGAGGTCCGGGAGAGTCGTAGACAGCAAAAGGCCTAATAATAGCTTTTGCTTTAGGTAAATCTTTTTGTTTGCAAGAAAACCCTAAGGCTTCTACAAAAAACCCTCCTCGTTGATGGCTAAGGAACTCTGTTACTTTCAGGTAACGTACTTGTTTTACGATCAATAGATTACCTTTATTTTTATAGGTGCGTTTGGCTGCATGGTATAGAGCCTCTCTTTCACTTGTGCATTGGTATTGAGTAGCAAAGCCAGTCTGAAAATGACAGTAATAACTATAAGCGTCTATATAATCACAAGCCTGCAATTTTTTACTTAAAAGAGCTTGGCTAGCGTCTGGAATAGCGGATAAGACATGAATTAAGGCAATAGGTTTTTGCCTTCTTTGAAACTCTTGACAATAGCTAAACAGGGTGAAACTGAAATACAAAATAATGTGAAGCAAGTAAATCATAATCACAGCTTCCCCGCCGTCTTGTTATAGGCAAGATAAAATTTTGCAAGCAAAGTACGCTTGCTATATGGAAGTTACATTTTCTGATCGACATTTTATCTGCTAGTGTTTCACTTGCGTGGGAATGGCTGAGACTCGCTTTGCTTTAAGTTTGCATCGGGCCGGCTTTGCTATTCTGCTTTTGCTTATGAAGACCATACTTATTTACGCTCTGCTGCTTGCTAGTTTTGCCCGCTGTCTTGCGTAGTTTTGGCAGGGAATCCCGCTGTCTTGCTATCGAATCCCACAAGCAGCGCCGGCGGGCAGCTTGCAGATTGGCAGGGAATCAGAGACAAGGTCTTAATCCTTAGCTCTGATTATGACTTGCTAAAGTGGTTTTTAGTTATTAGCCTGCCTGCCTTGCTTGTGCTTGTGACTTATTTTCACAGCGATACAAAGCAGACTATACAAAAGCTAGAGACAAGATTAGACTAGACAAGCTAGCAAACTGGAGTCTGGCATGCAAGAAAATAGACAGCTGCTTATGCAGCTTATACAAAACACAGGGCCTGCAAGGCACAAGGCAAGACCAGTAAAACAGGATAGAGAAGCGTATTATTTTGTCTTGACTCTTAGCAATTCTTATCTTAGATGGTCTTATTATGAAAACGAAAACGACATTCTTTACTCTTATCTTGCTGCTTGCTGCAGCTTGTGCAAGTGATGGCGATCCGAATGCGCCGGGTGCCGGAGGTGGAAGCCCGTCCGATAGCAGCACCCGAGCCCGCAGAACTTGCAGATTGCGCCAGAGCCAACACCGAATACAGACACAGGGTCAAACAACTTACGCTCGGATTACGCCGGGCTAAAGTCCTTATCAGTTTATTAGCACTTATTTTCACAGCGATACAAAGCAGACTATTCAAAAGCTAGGGCTCTAGGCGATTATGACAGCAATAGTGACGCAAACACAAAGCAAGACTTACAGATAGATTGCTGGCCGAAAAGGGAATAGGAAGCACAGATTATGCAGCTATATACAAAACACAGGGCCTGCAATGGCAAAAGCAAACAAGACAGTGAAACCTACTACGAAAGCAATGCGATATGAGAAGACACGTATTATTCTATTATGAGCTGGTGTCAGCAATATCTTAAAGCCATGGTCTTACTACGAAAGCGAATGGGAATCGACAAGACATATATACGCTACGAAAGCTGGCTTGCGTACAACGGACGACAATGCCTTGCTATCAGGACGATCCCACAAGCAGCGCCGGCGGGCAGCTGAAATTGGCAAGAGAATACCTGCACGCTAGCAAAGCACTTAATCCTTAGCTGCGCTAATTACATCGACACTTGCGTAGTGGTTACTTTAGTTACGGGGGAGGCGTTACATGCCTTGCGTGTGCGGGAGATTATTTTCACAGCGATATAGACAGCAGACTGGAGTAAAAGAAGCTAGTATAGACTTGCGCATGACAAGCTAGACTCAACCGCATAGACTAAAATAGACTATACACTGGAGTATGCAAGAAAATATACCCACGCTGCTTATGGCATCACAAAACATCTATGAAGGCCAAACAAGACCTACTACGAAAGCAAGCGCGATAGAGAAGCGTATTATTTTGTTTTGACTCTTAGCAAAGACATCTATATCTTAGATGGTCATTATGAAAACGAAAACGACATTCTTTACTCGTATCTTGCTGGCGGGAGCAACCTGCTATAAGTGATGGCGATCCGAATGCGCACGGGTGCCGGAGGTGGAAGCCCGTCCGATAACACACCGAGCCCGCAGAACACGGACTGCACCAGCGCAAGCAACACCTGCATACAGTACACACCAAACAACACGCCGCCCTTGCGCTCAGTTTAGAGGGAGAGGATGGCGAATTTTTCTGACAGCAATAGACGGCGTAAAAGACCCTTACAATAGATTGCTGCCGTAATGGGAATAGGATGCTTGCTAGTCTATGCGCTTTTTTGATAGTCTGTATATACAAGAGCCGCCTACCGCGCTACTGCGCAGGCAGGGCAATGGCATATGAGAAGTTTCTGCGCTTTCTTTAGTCATTTTCATAGAGCGCAGGGCCGCAGTTTCAAAAAGCCACGTTGTTATTTATTATGGATACGCAAGAAACAAAAGAGCAAGGCTTTACTCCCATGCAAGCTGTGCAGGTAAAGATTGACAAGCTGGAGCTTAGTATAGACTGGCTAAAGTATGTTCAGAGATTGACCACAGGCGTGGTGGTTTCTGCTATAGGAATAGGTTTTGCAGTTATCTTTTTTATGCTAAGAGATACAAAGCAAGATATACAAAAGCTAGAGACAGACATAAAAGAAATTAGGACGCTACTTATAGAGCTTATACAAAGATACAAAGCAAGATATACACTAGAGACAGACATACAAACACAAGCCAGCAAGATACAAAGCAAAAGCAAGGGCAAGCCGGCCTGCTATAGAGAAGCGTATTTATTCTATATCATGGACACACAGACACAAGCAAAGTCCCCCGCCTGCCAGGGCGCAGGCAGGAAGACCACAGGTGCGGGCAAGCTTCACGGGTAAAGGCAGGCAGGGTGCGCGCTCTGGTTTTGATATAGAGTATAAGATTGACAAGCTGGAGTCT
>CBDETG010000061.1:0-47070 GCA_965242745.1 Leptonemataceae bacterium | reverse complement strand
CCGGGATTGGAGGAAATAACGCTGTCGCAGGCGCTGTCATCCTGCCACAGCGCGCCCTGCTGCTTTTCTAATGCGTACTTGCTCAGGGTCACGCCAGCAGGCATGCTCACTCCAAAACGCAGCGTGAAGCTGCCGCCAATATCACTGCTGCTGCTGCTTGTTAGAGAGGGGCGGGGGAGCCTTTGCAGCGTAATAGGGAGCTTTGCGCTCCACTTGCCGCATATCTTCTTTGGCGCATTTCTTGCAGAGCTGCAGCTGCGTATCCAATAGCTGTTGGGCCTTGGCCGATTAAGGAGACCTAAGTGAATGGTCTCTCTGGTTCCGGTATAAATTGGGTTTAGTAGGCCAGGGATCTCAGATTCTTGGTATTCGTAGTATTTTGCGCCGCTGACTGCATCCCATGTGAGCACATATACGCCGTCAAAGGAGTAATGCTTGGGCGGACTGTCGCTTGTTGTGTACTCGCCTGCGCCCTTGGCAAAGCTCAGGATCGGGGCGGGGATATCATATTCCACAGAAATGTAGCTGGAGGCATAGCCGCAGTTCTTGCCGCTGATCTTGGGGCAGGCCTGCACGCTGTAGTAGTAGCGATAGCCGGACTCCACGCTTTGCGTAGAAGAGGAGGCGCCCTTTGCGCTGAGCGGCAGGTGGCGATCTGTCACGGCGGTCTTGCCGGCAGGCAGCGTGGCGGCGGGGCTCGTGCCCGCAAGGTCGCTGATAGAATACTGTACCACGCGCAGCTTGTAGTAAAGGGAGCTCTCGGCGTTCCAGCCCACGCTGTAACTTCCCACTAAAGACGTGTGATCATGGCCTGAGACGCCGTTGAAGTTCAGGGTGGGAATAGGAAGGTCCTGCAGGCTGATGGAGGCAGAGCTGCTCCATGCGCTGCAACCGAGGTCATTGCTGGCAGCTGCGATGGGGCAGGCGCGCAGCCTGTAGCTGTAGTTTTGTCCTACTACGGCCACGCCCACAGAATAGCTCTTGGGAGATGTGCTGCTTTCTTCTATAGTGGACCAATTTTTTTCCTGATCGCAGGAGCCATCGCAGCGAGCCAGCTCATAGCGCTTTGCATGATCCACAGCCGCCCAGCTGAGATTGTAGTCTTGGCCCTCAAAGGCCTTGTCGCTTGAGAGCGTGAGGCTAGCGGGTTTGCTAAGACGGGTGCGAAAGCGAAGCGTGAGCTGTGGGCTTGCAGCGCTGCAGTAGCCTGCGCCCGCCGCCTCGGCACAGGCCTTGATTCTGTAGATATAGCTGTCTGTGCTGCCGCTGGCAGGCAGGGTCTTCGTAATGTTTATACTAGTGTGCAGGTGCGCTGCCATCCAGCCCGTGGCCCAATTCGTCCCGCCATCTGAGCTTTCTTCTATTATATAGGACTTTGCGCCTGTCACGGGAGACCAGCTGAGAGTCGCCCTTGCGTTATAGGATATGTGCTCGCTGGCAGATAGGACATCATCCTCGGTGTCGGCCTCGATGGCAAAATTCATGGGAATGACGGGCGTCTCCACAGTCACGCTATAGGGCGCTGACCATGCGCCGCAGCTGCTATCAAGGGCGCTTGAGCAAGAGCGAAGTCTGTAGGCGTAGCTTCCCAGCGCCTTAGCAAATGTGGCCCCTGTCGGATAGCGAAGCTGTGTGCTAGGATGCACTACTGCAGGCGCAGAACCAGCCTTTTCCTCAAGCTGGTAACGCACAGCGCCTGCCACTGTTCCCCAGAACATGTAGTATTTGCCGTCATAGGACTTGTTTGGATATTGGCCGCTCTGGCTGTGACTCAGAGTAGCTGGAGTAGGCAGGAGGATGCTAAGCGCAGCAGAGCTGCTCCAGGCGCTGCAGCCGAGGTCATTGCTTGTAGCTGCAAAGGGGCAGGCGCGCAGCCTGTAGCTGTAGCGCTTGCCTGCATCACTGTTCTGGGAGCTTATGCTCTTGGGAGATGCGCCAAGGCCTTCTTCTATAACAGACCAATTTTCGTCGTCATCACAAGAGGCCTCACAACGGGCCAGCTCATAGCGTTCTGTATCAGCTACCGCATCCCAGCTTATGTCATAGCTCTGCCCTGCAAAAAGGCTCATACTTGAAATCGCAAAGCTGGCGGGCTGGCCAAGGCTAAGGCGAAAGTGGAGCTTCAGCAGATCGCTGCTCCCCGTAGGCGGGCTGCAAGGGCCTGCGCCGCCGGATGCTGCGCAAGCCTTGATTCTGTAAATGTAGCTGTTTGTGCCGCTGGCAGGCAGGCTTTTTGTGATGCCTGCGCTGCGTGTGGGCTCATCTACGTTTGCAGCTGTGGCCCAGTTTGTTCCGCCGTCTGCGCTTTCTTCTATTATATAGGACTTTGCGCCCGTTACGGCAGACCAGCTGAAGGCCGCCGCCTCGTTGTAGGATGTGCGCTCTTTTGCAGATAGGGATACATCACTTGGGTCGGGGCTGATGGCGAAGTCCTCTGGGGCGGGGAGCGCCTCCACGCTCACGCTATAGGAAGCTGACCAGGCGCTGCAGCCGAGGTCATTGCTTGTAGCTGCAAAGGGGCAGGCGCGCAGCCTGTAGCTGTAGCGCTTGCCTGCATCACTGTTCTGGGAGCTTATGCTCTTGGGAGATGCGCCAAGGCCTTCTTCTATAACAGACCAATTTTCGTCGTCATCACAAGAGGCCTCACAACGGGCCAGCTCATAGCGTTCTGTATCAGCTACCGCATCCCAGCTTATGTCGTAGCTCTGCCCTGCAAAAAGGCTCATACTTGAAATCGCAAAGCTGGCGGGCTGGCCAAGGCTAAGGCGAAAGTGGAGCTTCAGCAGATCGCTGCTCCCCGTAGGCGGGCTGCAAGGGCCTGCGCCGCCGGATGCTGCGCAAGCCTTGATTCTGTAAATGTAGCTGTTTGTGCCGCTGGCAGGCAGGCTTTTTGTGATGCCTGCGCTGCGTGTGGGCTCATCTACGTTTGCAGCTGTGGCCCAGTTTGTTCCGCCGTCTGCGCTTTCTTCTATTATATAGGACTTTGCGCCCGTTACGGCAGACCAGCTGAAGGCCGCCGCCTCGTTGTAGGATGTGCGCTCTTTTGCAGATAGGGATACATCACTTGGGTCGGGGCTGATGGCGAAGTCCTCTGGGGCGGGGAGCGCCTCCACGCTCACGCTATAGGAAGCTGACCAGGCGCTGCAGCTGGCATCGCTGGGGTCTGCAGCTGCTGTCTGGGAGCAGGCACGGGCCATGTATGCGTAGCGGCCCGGCTCCTGGCTCAGCAAGGCGGCGCTGGGGTACCTGGGGCTTGCGAGATCGTGCGTGGCTGTGCTGCCAGCGGGGGCTTCTTCAAACTGGTAACGGGCGGCGCCATCCACTGCTTCCCAGCTTAAGAAATATTTGCCGTCATAGGATTTATTGCCGTGCTGCCCGCTCTGGCTGTGCCTAAGCACGGGGACGCCGAGGGGCTTGTAGGCAATGCTCACGGGAGGGCTCCAACTGCTGCAGACAAGCGTAGCAGAGCTGCCGGCGCAGGCTTGGATTCTATATGTACAGGTTCTGTCGCTGCTCCCATATTCCGGCGGGACATCCATAGTCTGCGTATCAAGCAAGCCCTGCGCCTGAGTAGCAAGGGGGGCGCAGCCTTCGCTGCCTTCAAACCTGTATTCCAAAGCGCCTGTGACTCTTTCCCAGCTGAGCCTGGCGGGCTGGCCAAAGTAGCGCTTACTGAAGTTCGTGCTGAAGGCGGCAGGGCTTGTGAGCTTCTGGATTGTGATTTCGTAACGAGTGAGGGCGCTGCATGCTTTTTTACTTTCAAGACACAGCTTTAGATCATAGAAAAGGTTCTGAGGAGTATTTGTAGATGTGGTGGGCTTTCTCGTGCGTGTCAGATTGTGTAAGTGAAGCGTTTGTTTGAGCAGCTTTCCATTTAGGATATGGTATGTACCAAGAGGCGCTCCTGTAGATGCTTCCCAGACTAGATTGTAGCTGCCGTCATGGCTTGCGGGCTCTGCCCCATCGCTATGGGCAGGAGGAGGAATACTTATGACTTTGATGCTCAGGATAGCGCCGCTCCAGTCGCTGCAGCGAGCGCCTTCGCCAGGGGGACAGAAGCGCAGGCTGTAGGCATAATCCCCATCCTGCTTGCCGACAAAGGCATGGCTGCTGCCTGAGACAAGAGGCACAGCAGCCCAGTCGCTCCAGACATTTCCGTCATCACTGCTGCTACTTTCCTGAAGCTCATAGGAGGCAACGTTTGCTTGCAGCGAGGCAGGGGCAGACATAGTCAGAATATAAGCATGGTCATAGGCGATGCGCCTGTCCCCCTGTATACGCTCAGAGGAGGCTAAGCGCAGGCCTTCTGCAGAAGAGGCAGGCAGGTCCACAGAGACCAAAGCGCCCACTACGAAAAGGGTCAAATTGTCAGAAGAGGGAGCAGGCAGGTCCACAGAGACTTGGAAGGGCACAGACCATGGGCCGCAGAGATCCTTTTTGGGAGTGCTTTTGCAGGTGCGAAGGAATTTTTGGTAGCTATAGCCGTAGGGATGAGAGCTGCGATGGAGCTCCAGCTTGCCTTTTATAGTAGAAACAGAGTCGTCTGCGCTGTCTCGGAGCTTGTAGAAGATGCGCTCTGTGTTTTCTTTGACATCGGGAGAATGTTCCCATGTGATTCGATAATCATTTCTTGTGACACCAGCAGAGGAGCTGAATAGCTTTTGGCCATTGACCTTGACGCCGCTAAGTTCTGGCGGGGCGTGGCCAAAGAGTATTTCGAGGGGCTTACTGAATTTCCCACAGCCATGGGCGCTGCAAGCAGTGACACGAAAGTAATAGTAGAGTTCGGTAGAAGCATCTTCCATATCCATAGGCATGTTGAGCTCGAGGCTTTCTAGCATAGTCTGGCTTCCCTCCCAAAGAATTTCTTCGCCCGTGAAACTTGCCGTTCCTTTTTCGATCTTGTATTTTTGTATATATGTTGAGTCTCGCATATGTTCCGGACCTCCAGGAGCCTCATCCCATTTGAGGAAGAACTTTTTTGGGTTAGTGGGGTGCTCAGGGTCCATCTCCCTTCGCAGGTTTTGGACAGCAAAGGGCATACATCCAAAGTCTGGGTCTGCAAAGGCATTGTTTCCACAGAGGCCGGAGTCCGTGTCGCTGCATTGTGAGCTAAGGAAGAGTAGATGTATCAGGATGACGTAGACGTAGAGACGGGATATATGTTTCATTCTTTTGCACCTCGCAAGCAAGCTTAAGGGAATAGTTTTGTTAGAGATGCGGCGCCTTAGCCCCCCCTCCTGTCTGATCAGAGAGATGGGGGGGGGGGGGGGGGGGTAATGGGACGCTGTAGGCTTGGCTGGGCCTTGTTGTAGTAACCGGCGCAGGGCCTTGCATTATGTCGTGCAAGCTTGGTGTATGTGGCGTACGGTTGCATATGACTGGGGCGGGGGTTGTAGTAGGCAGAGTCTGGGCGCCGCATTATGTCACATTGGCGCAGGGGCTCAGGTGTACTGTGGGCTTTGCCATGCGAGTCTGTGATGTCTCCTTTGAGTTGGGATGTGGTTTTTCTAAATGTGCTTTGGCAGAATGCTCGAGGAATTCTGCACTTCACAAGTCCTAAAGACTTGTTTTGCATATCTATGCCTCTTAAATACGGCGTCTTGTCCAGCGGCTGTATGATTCCCCATCTGAGATGAAGAGTAAGTTTCTTAGCTATGCCACCTAAGTATGGCGTCTTTTTACGTGACTGTGAGAGTTGAGCAATGGCTTTGTTCCATGTGAATTTGTTTTGCATATCTATGCCTCCTAAATACGGCGCCTTCTCAAGCGCTTGTGTGTCCCCTTGTTATGATGAAAACAAACCCGAGCTATTATAGCGCTATAGAAAATATATGTCAAACTTTTTTTAGAAAAAAATTTACTCTTTTTATGATGAATTTTTGAGCTAAGGGCAATGTGTGGATAGGCGGCGTTTGTGTTGTAATGGCGTATTTTTGGGAGCGTCTTAATGGGCGGCTGGGACATGGAAAGGGGCAGGCATATGATCAGGCATAGCAAGCTTGCTTGCCATCCTCAGATTCAGGAAGCGTTTGATCCTCTTATCAAAAAATGGCTCTAAAAATATTAGTGGACAATTTTACAGTATTGTTGAGTAATGCGGTTTTGACTTCGTATTTTGAAGGATGTCGTTTTATGCCCCCTTCTAGTAAGAATCCCTTGAGTGGAGGAATTGATAGAGAAATGAAAAAGAATATGTATTTAGCTTTTCTTAAAGCCAGGCAAGATTTATTTGAGACCTTGTTTATGTTTATTACGCCAATATTATGTTTTTTTATGTTATTGTTTTATGAGCCTTTGTTTCCCTATAACTATATCATTTTTGTTGTACTTATTATTTTAGTAAGTTTGGCTTTATTCTGTGAGTACATGGATCATTACTCTAGAATGAATTAGTATAAAATGACTGCGGTTATAGAATCCATTTTAGAGCCAGTCTCAAAAGTAGGAATAGTTTTCTATGCTATTTGTAGAATCATTACTTAGCTGAATGATTAAGTTTTAAGTGAAACTGAAGAATACGGATTTTGTAAGACCTGCACCTTCAATCTGACCAGGGCGCTTTTAGCAAGGCTGGCGAAACTCCCGGCTGCTCCTTCCATCCTGCGCATAGAGTTTACGTTAGCTGCCGCCTCGTAAGCGCTGCATCATTTTTGCATTATTTTGTCCTAGTCAGATTGAGTTGGCAGCTTTGCAAATAAAGCTTGCCAAAATTAGCGCCCCCAATAATATGGCGTCATATAGCCGTGCCCTCTGGGTCTTGTGCAGTAGAACTTATGCCTACCATTAATCAGCTTATACGTAAGGGACGCAAGGCTTACAAGTCCAAGACAAAGTCTCCCGCCTTGCTATCGTCTCCCCAGCGCCGCGGGGTTTGCACAAGGGTGATGACCTTTACTCCTAAAAAGCCTAATTCCGCATTGCGCAAGGTTGCAAGGGTCCGTCTTACTACCGGCATAGAGGTCACTGCTTATATACCGGGAGAAGGGCATAATCTTCAGGAACATAATGTAGTGCTTGTGCGCGGGGGGCGCGTAAAGGATTTGCCAGGCGTGCGCTATCATATCGTGCGCGGTGCTTTGGATACCCTGGGCGTAGAAAAGAAACATCAGGCCCGTTCCAAATATGGAGCTAAAAGGCCGAAGGCTTGATCCCTCACTTATGTTTTGCTAATGTCGCGTCGTAAAGGAAAAACTCATCTGCGCAAAATTGCCACGGACCCGATCTATAACGATGAGACTGCTGCGCGGGTAATCAATTTTATGATGAAAGATGGGAAAAAGTTCCTTGCCCAGCGTGTTTTTTATCAAGCCCTTAGCATAGTTCAGGAAAAAGAATCGGGGAAAAGGGGCGGAGATACTCTACAGCTTTTCCATAAGGCCCTAGATCAAATCAAGCCGAGCGTAGAGGTCCGTTCTCGGAGAGTAGGCGGGATGACATACCAGGTTCCGCGTGAGGTGCGGCCCGAAAGGATGCGCGCGCTCGCCATACGATGGCTTGTTGCTTATGCACGGCAACGTAAAGAGAAGGGCATGTCTTTGCGCCTGGCAGGGGAAATCATGGATGCGCTAAAAGGGCAGGGCGGGGCTATGAAAAAGCGTAATGATACGCGCCGTATGGCAGATGCCAACAAGGCCTTCAGCCATTATCGCTGGTAGCATAATTTTGCAAATAGGAAAGACATGTCACGTTCTGTTTCTTTAGAAAAAACGCGTAATATAGGCATTATGGCTCATATTGACGCCGGGAAAACAACGACTACCGAACGTATCCTCTATTACACCGGCCGTACCTATAAAATTGGCGAGGTGCATGAAGGCGCTGCAGAAATGGATTGGATGGAGCAGGAAAAGGAGCGCGGAATTACAATTACTTCTGCTGCGACTACTACATTCTGGACAGGCTCTGATGACAATCGTGATAAGCACAGGATCAACATTATTGATACTCCAGGCCATGTGGACTTTACGGTAGAAGTGGAGCGTTCTTTGCGGGTACTGGATGGCGCTGTTGCTGTTTATGATGGCGTAGCCGGCGTGGAGCCTCAAACAGAAACGGTATGGCGTCAGGCGGATCGCTATGGCGTGCCCCGCATTTGCTTTATTAACAAGATGGACCGGATGGGGGCTGATTTCTTTTTCTCCTTCGATTCTATACGCGAGCGCCTGGGGGCGAATGCTGTGGCGATACAGCTGCCTATAGGGAGTGAGTCGGATTTCAAGGGCGTTGTGGATTTAGTAGAAAACCGCGCCATTTTGTGGAGCGGCGAAGAGCTGGGCGCCAAATTTACATATGAAGAGATTCCTGAAGAGCTGCGCAGGCAGGCTGAGACATATCGTTCCAAGCTTATGGAGGCGGCCGCAGAATGCGATGATGCTTTATTAGAAAAATACTTGGAAGACGGGGAATTAAACGTACCGGATCTCAAGAAGGCCATACGCATAGGTACTCTTGGCATGAAAATCTTTCCAGTGCTTTGCGGCACAGCCTTTAAGAATAAGGGCGTGCAGGCCCTCTTGGATGCTGTCTTGGATTATTTGCCTTCTCCTTTGGACATACCTCCTATACGAAGCGCGCAGGAAAACGAGCAGGGAGAGAGGGCTGTCCGGAGGGCAGATGACAAAGAGCCCTTTGCTGCGCTTGCTTTCAAAGTAATGACAGACCCTTTTGTGGGCAAGCTTACGTATTTTCGCGTGTATTCTGGAGTCTTATCAAAAGGTTCTTATATTTTCAATGCCACACGGGATAAAAAGGAAAGAGTAGGGCGTATTCTGCAGATGCATGCCAATAATAGAGAAGAGATAGAAAAGATTTATGCGGGCGATATTGCGGCTTCTGTAGGCCTCAAGGCAACGACCACGGGGGATACCTTGTGCTCTGAGGATGCTCCCATCATTCTAGAAAGCATGACCTTCCCTAATCCTGTCATAGACCTTGCTATTGAGCCCCACACGCGCGCTGATCAGGAGAAGCTGAGTACGGCTTTGAATAGGCTGGCAGAGGAGGACCCCACTTTCCGCGTAAAAATGGATCATGAAACAGGCCAGACTATTATCTCTGGTATGGGTGAGCTGCATCTAGAAATCATCGTAGATCGTCTCAAGAGAGAGTTTAAGGTAGGGGCGAATGTCGGCAAGCCTCAGGTGGCCTATAGAGAAACGATACGCGCTGAGGTTGAACAGGAAGGGAAATATATCAAGCAGACAGGAGGGCGCGGGCAGTATGGGCATTGCTTTTTACGCATCGCTCCTAATGAGGCAGGCAAGGGTTATAGTTTTGTCAATTCTATTGTAGGCGGCGTTATCCCGCGTGAGTACATTCCGGCGATAGACAAGGGCATACAGGAAGCTATGCGTAGTGGAGTAGTGGCGGGCTATCAAGTAGTGGACCTAAAAGCAGAGGTCTATGATGGTTCTTTCCATGATGTGGATTCCTCAGAAATGGCCTTTAAGGTGGCGGCCTCCATAGCTTTCAAAGACGCTTGTAAGAGAGCTAAGGCAGTCCTGCTTGAACCTACGATGGCTGTGGAAGTGGTTACGCCTGAGGATTACATGGGAGATGTTGTGGGGGACCTGAACCGCCGCCGCGGCCGTATAGGGGCTATGGAGCAGCGCGGCAATGCGCGCGTTATTCGAGCCGAGGTCCCTCTTTCTGAGATGTTTGGTTATGCGACGGATTTACGCAGTTTTACGCAGGGGCGCGCCAGTTATACTATGCAGTTTACACACTACGAGGAAGTGCCCAGCAGCGTGGCCTCAGAGGTTGTAGCGAAGGCAGCTGTGTAGGCCTCTTTTCCGAGTAGCCGCGCGCAGGCCCTGCTAAGGCCGGCCTGCGCATACTCCCCAAAACATTGCCGGATACAAAGCACAATTCTTCTACCCCCTTCATCTTATTTACTATGCTTGCCTTGGACCTGGCAGCCTTTAGTCTCATCTTCCCGCTGATTCCTGCAGTACTTACATACTATCTTCCTTCCCCCGGATTATCTTCTCCTAAGACAGGATGGGATTCTTGGCTCTATTCCTGCATCCATTGGATGGAAGGCTTTATGCCGCAGGACTTTCGTTCTATAGAGCATTATGCGCTTTTGTTGGGAGGCCTCATAGCTGCCCTCTATGCCTTAAGCCAATTCTTGGTCGCTCCCTACTGGGGCAGGTTTTCTGATCGTATAGGCCGAAAGCCGGTTTTGCTTATGAACAGCCTGGGCCTTGCTTTTTCCTATCTCCTCTGGTTTTTTGCCTCCAGCTTTAGTCTCTTTTGCATAGCTCGTTTTCTTGGCAGTTTGATGGGCGGGAATCTGGGAGTAGCTTCGGCTGCTATGGCAGACATGAGCCCCCCAGAAAAACGCACAGCAGCTATGGGCCTGCTTGGCGCAGCCTTTGGCGCAGGCTTTCTCTTGGGGCCTTTGCTCGGGGGCTTGAGCCTAAGCTGGGACTTGGGTTCTTGGGGCGTTCATCCCTTTAGCGGAGCTGCGCTCAGCGCCTGCCTGCTTTCGCTGCTCAGCCTTAGCTTGAATCTCTGGAAGTTTCAGGAAACTGCCGCACGTACTGCAAATCCAAGGCCATGGATCTCTAAGCCCTTTGCAATGCTGCGCCGCATTTCTACGAGAGCCTATAAAGAAGTAGTCTTGATACATTTTCTCTATGTGTTTATCTTCAGCGCCTACGAATTCAGTTTCAGTTATTACTATAGCTTTGCCTTTCAGCTGGGGGCCGATGAGATCGCCTTCCTTTTTTTATATCTGGGTTTATGTTTTACTTTTGCTCAGGGCTATCTTGCGCGTATTTTGAGCAAGCGCTGGCCGCCATCCCTGCTACTTTACGCTGCTTTAGCTTGTGTTCCCGTGCCCTTAATATGTTTTGGCCTCAGCGCTCCCTATGTATGGCTTTCTTTAGTAGCCTTGTTTTTTCTTACTCTTGCCTCTGCTTTGGTGCTGGTTTCTTTGGCATCACTTGCAAGTATAACGAGTGACCCAGCAAAGCAGGGCTATGCTATGGGGACGTTTCGGTCTTTTGCCTACCTTGCCCGGGCCTTATCGCCTATACTGGGCGCTGCGCTTTACTGGTCTTTGGGAGCAAGCCTTGCATATATGATTCTAAGCATTTTGCTGGCTTTGCTTTTGCTTTATACTTTGTCTAAAAGGTCTTTCTTAGACCGGGCAAAAGCGACGGAGAGTACTCCTAATGGCTAGACGAATTTTCACAGACAAAAGAGCGGGAGCAGTCAAAATGGGCAGGATTTTGGCAGACATAGGCTTGGCTTAGGCCCTGGCGAATATGAAAAGTAAAACTGAGATGCAGGATGGGCTAAAGCTGCGCCCCTCGCTTTTTTCACAGGAATCGAAATCTATTTTTGCTGCTAGGAGCAAGCCTCTCAGTACATACCTTGGGCAAAGCAAAGCAAGCCCCCTGCTCTTGCTTGCCGGCGAGCATTCGGGCGACCTTATGGGTGGAGAATTACTGGGCGCTCTGCATAGTTTAGGCTACCACAGTTTCTTTGGCACAGGCGGGCAGTCTATGGCAGCGCAGGGCTTGGAGCTCTTGGAAGATATTGAAAACATGTCTGTCGTAGGTTTAGTTGAGGCGCTAGGGGCCTATCCTTATTTCAAGCGCTTGAGCAGACGCCTTCTGCAGGAGGCCCAAAAACGCAGGATCAAATGCGCCATTTTGATTGATTATCCCGGCTTTAACTTAGCTTTTGCAGCTATGCTAAAAGCCCAAGGTATACAGGTGATCTATCTGGTCAGCCCTCAAATATGGGCATGGCATTTTAGCCGTATTCACAAAATCAAAGCAAACGTGGATTTGATGCTGACTCTCTTTCCCTTTGAAGAAAAAATATATCAGAATTACGGCGTAGAAGCCTACTGCATCGGACATCCCCTTATATACCGCCTGCCTCGTCAGCTTCTTAAAGAAAAGCAGCTGCCAGCCAGCCAGAGTAGCGGGAAAAAAAGTCTCGTACACATAGGCATACTGCCGGGCAGCCGAAGCAGCGAGGTAAAAAGGCTTCTGCCGATCATGCTTAAGGCAGCAAGCCTCATCCATAAAAAACATCCCGCCTGCCGCTTTCTCATAGGCGGCATCAATCAACAATTAGAGAAGTATATACGGCAGCAATTAAGCCTCTTTCCGAAGCTGCCAGCGGAGTATTATTTTGCCTCATCACTGCGCATCATGCAGCTAAGTAAGGTCTTAGTTATGGCTTCTGGAACTGTCAGCTTGGAAGCAAGCTATTTTAAGAAGGCGATGGTTGTGCTCTATCGTACAAGCTGGATCAATGCCTTGCTCATAAGCCTTGCTGCAAGGCTTTCCTGTATCAGTATGCCCAATCTGCTCGCCCGAAGGCATACTGTACCCGAGCTGCTCCAGACAGAAGTCACGCCTTCCAATATCATGCGCTCTGTGGAGGCCTTTCTCGTCAATCCTTCCTATATGCGCGAGGTCACAAAAGAACTTGGCTATGTGCGTGACAAATTGGGCACAGGCAACCCAGCCCAGAAAGCAGCCCTCCACATCAATACTTTTTTAGAACGAAGGAAATAGAGGCGCAGAAAACAAGCTTTATGGCTGACGGATGATAGCAAGGACGCTGCCGATAAAGCTGTTGTTATCCCAACGGGATTTCTTGGGAGTATAACCCATACGCAGCACAACTAAGCTCTCTGAGGCTATGATCCATAAGAACTGCCCCTCGTAGCCTGAAGCATAGAATGCCTCAGAAGGTATGAGCGGACTGCGTTTTTCCCCGCTATTGAGCCACCAATGCGCCCCGTAGCTTCCATTGCTGTGCGGTGTCGGCGTGGCCGCATAGGAAATCCACCCCTCTGGCAAGAGGCCTGTTTTTTTATCCTGCGCATAGAGCAGCCCAAAGCGAATCCAGTCGCGGGCTGTAGCATAAACAAAGGACGAAGCAAGGATATCGCCCTCCGCATCTACTTCGATGACGGCGCTGCGCATCCCCAGCGGCGCAAAGAGTTTTTGACGCGCCAGGACCGCCGGATGCGCTCCTATGCTACGCGCATGGTCGCCAAAGATACGTCCCAGAATGTTACTATTGCCTGAGTTGTATTCCCACTGTGTACCGGGCTTGGCAATGAGCTGTTGCTGCGCTGCATAAGCTGCTGCGCTTGGCTCTAAAAAGAGCATGCGCGTGGCGTCTGAAAGCGGGGAGTAGCGCTCGCTGAAGGCAAGGCCAGAGCTTTGCCGAAGGAGCTGGTCTAGACTTATGTTGCGGCGCGGGTCCTGCAGGCTCTGCCATTCTGGCACCGGCGCCCTTGCCTTTAGCTGAAGATGGCCTTCTGCAACTAAGGCGCCAATCAGGGCATGCAATACGCTTTTGCTCATCGACCAGCCGGGCAGCGGCATGCGCATGTGAGCCTTGTCTCCGTAGGCCTCTGCTACTATGAGCCCCTTGTGCGCAATTACTAGGGCGCGCGTATGCAGGCTGCGATCTTCTAAGGCCCTTTGCAGCAAGGCTTGCAGCTGCGGCTTGATCCTCCGGGGCAGCGCCCTGGCTTGTATTTTCTTTTGCAAAGCAGCTGGAGCGGGAGGCAGCCTGCGATCATCGTGTACTAAAGTGCAGCCCAGACCCGGCCTATAAAGCGCACGGGCCTGGCTGAAGCCTGCAGAGACGCTGACACTCTGGGCGCCAATTTGGATGCCCATGATCTTTCTCATTCCAAAAAAACTCAGGTCTGTATCGAAGATATGCTGCGCTGTGCGCCCTGAAACAAAATGGCCTGAGCACAGGATTTTTGCGTAATAAGCCGTACTGAGTGGAAAGAACTGCCAAAACACGAAATAGCCCAGCCATAGCACGCCTATCAGGCAAAGGGACAGGAATACCCATTTGCATTTTTGAATCATAATTATATCAAAAGGGCTATAATATGCCCCTGAGCTCCTGAGCTACATTTTCACAACACCGCAAGACGCCTTTGTATGACCAGCTTTATAGTACTCAAGGCCTTTGTATAGTACTAAAAGGTAGTAGAGAGTCAGGCCCTCACATTTGGCTTCCTCCCTAAGCCTGCCTTCATGGTAGGTGAAGCGCTGAGCTAGTCTTGATGGCAATGGCCGGAGTGCTGAGCCTGCTTATTAAGACATCCCCCAAAAATACGTTAAGTCAAAACAGACTACTAAACAGGCATATACTAGGTCTAATTAAGACATCCCCCAAAAATACGTTAAGTCAAAACCGCATAAAGCCCTGAAACCTGTTTTTTTATACAACAACGCCGCGGAGTCTGGCCGCCGCATTATGTCGCGTTGGGCGGTGGTGCGCTGGGGGCCTTGTAGTAGCAAGGGGCGCCTGAGTACTGGGACCTTGGCTTTGCTGACTGTGGGCGTTGTTGTAATATGCGGAGTCTGGCCGGCGCATTGTGTCGCGTTGGGCGGTGGTGCGCTGGGGGCCTTGTAGTAGCAAGGGGCGCCTGAGTACTGGGACCTTGGCTTTGCTGACTGTGGGCGTTGTTGTAATATGCGGAGTCTCGGCCGCCGCATTATGTCGCGTTGGGCGGTGGTGCGCTGGGGGCCTTGTAGTAGCAAGGGGCGCCTGAGTACTGGGACCTTGGCTTTGCTGACTGTGGGCGTTGTTGTAATATGCGGAGTCTCGGCCGCCGCATTATGTCGCGTTGGGCGGTGGTGCGCTGGGGGCCTTGTAGTAGCAAGGGGCGCCTGAGTACTGGGACCTTGGCTTTGCTGACTGTGGGCGTTGTTGTAATATGCGGAGTCTCGGCCGCCGCATTATGTCGCGTTGGGCGGTGGTGCGCTGGGGGCCTTGTAGTAGCAAGGGGCGCCTGAGTACTGGGACCTTGGCTTTGCTGACTGTGGGCGTTGTTGTAATATGCGGCGTCTGGGCGCAGGATTATGTCGCTTTGATCGGAAGACGTTTTTTATGACGACAACGCTGTCGCCTACCCACGTCATATTAGCACAAGTGTTCAGGTATCCAGTTACAGCTGCGCTCCTACCAATGCCTATGCCTTGCCGCAATGCCTATGATTTGGCAGTGATTTCATGCGCATACATGCTAAAAAGGATTGACTCACTGCAGCCCAGTCTTAGATAAAGCAAGGAGACGAACTTTGCGCATAGACATTATGGATACGACTCTCCGTGATGGGGAGCAGACAGAGGGTGTAAGTTTTTCTGCCTTTGATAAGATGCAGCTAACGCGGTTTTTTATAGAAAAACTTCGGGTGGACAGAGTTGAGGTAGCAAGCGCCTGCATATCTTCTGCAGAGCAGGAGGCTGTTCGTGAAATTACGAACTGGGCTGCAAGCAAAGGCCATCTGGATAAAATTGAAATACTCGGCTTTGTAGATAAGGGGCCTTCTATAGAATGGATCAAGAAGGCTGGAGGGCGTGTGCTCAATCTTTTAACCAAGGGATCGAGACGTCATTGTGAAGGTCAGCTGGGCAAAAAGCTCAGAGAGCACTTAAGAGATATTGCAGACGCCTTGGACCGGGCACAGGATGCGGGAATCAAGGCGAATGTGTATCTGGAAGACTGGTCAAACGGCATCATAGATTCACCAGAATATGTCCGTGAAATGATAAAGCAGCTCTTAGAGATGCCGGCAGCAAGGCTGCTTTTGCCGGATACTCTGGGCATCTGCCGGCCCAAAGACGTACAAGAGGGCATTGCAGAGACCTTAGCAAGACATCCTGAAGCGAAAATAGATTTCCACGGGCACAATGATTACGGCTTAGCGGTAGCGAATGCCTTAGCTGCTGTAGAAGCCGGCGCAAGCGCTGTGCATGTAAGCGTAAACGGCTTAGGAGAGAGGGCGGGCAATACTCCTCTGGAAGCCTTTGTGACAGCCCTGCATGATAAGCTGGGAAGAAAGAGTTCTGTCAACGAAAAAGCAATTACAGACGCATCCCGCCTGGTTGAAACCTTGAGCGGAAAACGTATCCAGTCGAATCGTCCTATTGTCGGCCATGATGTCTATACGCAGACTGCCGGCATACATGCTGATGGTGACAAAAAGGGCAACCTCTACGCCAATGCCCTGCGCCCAGAACGTTTTGGAAGGCACAGAGTGTACGCTTTAGGGAAGCTTTCTGGCCGGGCTTCCCTGACAAATAATTTGAAAAAGCTGGGTCTTGAGCTCTCTATAGAAAAAGAAAGGCTGCTCTTGGAACGCATCAGAGAATTGGGAAGCAAGAAGAAAAGCCTAAGCCCTGATGATTTGCCCTTCTTAATAGAAGATATGTTTGGAGGTCCCGCAAGACGCCTTCTGAAAGTCAAGGACAGCGTGATCCAAAGCTCTCTACACGGGAAGCCCAGCGCCAGCTTGGAAGTAGAATACCAAAAGAAAATATTTAAGGCGCAGGCGGAAGGTGATGGGGGTTACGATGCCTTTATGAATGCTCTAAGAAAAATTGCCAAGAAAATCCATCTCAAGCTGCCCCAGCTTAGAAACTATGAACTGCGCATCCCTCCCGGCGGCAAGACGAATGCCTTAGTAGAGGCTGTGATCACCTGGGAGGATGAAAGAGCTCAGCATTTGCGCACAGTGGGCGTAGCTACAGATCAGGTACTGGCTGCTGTTTTTGCGACAGAGAAAATGCTCAACCGTATTCTTGGAGCGCAAAAGAAGGAGAAAGTATCTTCCTAAATCCCGGCTTTCATGGGTTTTCAAGTTGCTATCAAAACATGTCAGTGGAACTGCTTTCTTTTTACGCCTTCCATAGGATAGAAGAGCCTGAGAAAAGCGCAAAAGCTTATTACAGCGCCGCAAAAGAGCTTGAGCTGACCGGTACTATCGTCATGGCGCCTGAGGGGATCAACATTGCCTTATGCGGAACTCGGAAGAATCTGGACCTTTTTTTATATCAGAAACTAGAAGCTGCCTGCCAGCCGCATGCCGCTGTGCTGCGCCGGTTCCAGCTGCAAAATCCGGTATATAAAAACTTAGTCTTGAAGCGCAAAGCTGAAATCGTCAGCAGCCGCTTTGGCTTTGCCTGTACCGGGGATAGGGCAGGGCACCTGAGCCCGGATGAATTCTACAATATGGCCATGCAAAATGCAGAAGCAAGCCTGCTGCTAGACCTGCGCAATACTTATGAAACAAGCATTGGCAGTTTTAAGGGAGCTTTGCATCTCAAGCTGCAGGAATTCCATGAACTGCCGCAGCGCATAGACGCGCTAAGCCCGTACAAAAAACACAAATTACTTACTTTTTGTACAGGAGGCGTTCGCTGCGAGAAGGCGCTGCCGCTCCTCAAGGCAGCGGGCTTTGAGGCCTACCAGCTTCATGGAGGCATACTCGGCTATTTAGAGAGCTGCAGGCCCCAGGCAATCCAAGGACATGATGGACTTGGCAATCAGCAAAGCGCAGGAGAAAGAGAAGAGATGAAAAGAAAACGTAGAGAACTTTGGCAGGACGAGTGTTTTGTTTTTGATAATCGCGTATCGCTGACAAAGGAACTGGAACAAGGCAGTTATGAATGGTGCAAAAGATGCGGACAAGCAAGCCGCAATGGAATATGTACTATGTGCGGCAAATAGAAGAAGATAGTTTGGGCCGAAATGGCGGATCAGGTACGCAAAGGGAAGCCGGCTTCTCCTAGTGAATGGACTACTTTGTCTAAAATATTTTGCAAGTCTTTGGCTTTTAGGGTGCCTTCAGGATGGCGGCAGCACAGCTCATAGCTTACAGACTTCTGTCCATAGGAGAGCGGGGGGCCTTGGTATTGCTGCAAGTAGCGCACAGCTTTGATCTCCTTGATATTCATATCCATGATATGTTCCTGCGGCACATGACTGCCAATAGATAAAGGCAGCAATAGAGAAATTTCCATATAGGAGTCAGGATAAACAGAAGGGGGGCGATAGGCGTGTTTCTTAGGGGATAGAGAGAGCTGTTCTATGGAAAATTCACAAGCAAGGCAAGGACGCTTGAGAGCAAAGTTTTCTTCCCAGGCAGGATGCAAGAGACCATAAGCGCCCAAGATCTTTCCTTCTTTGCTTTTTGCATAAAGACTTGCTCCAGGATGCAGAGGAAGCAGGAAGTCTTGCAGAGCCTGCGGGCCTTGCCTGCCTTCTCCTTTTTTACAAACAAAACTTTCTTTGCCTAAAAGATACGTCAATAGACCTCTCAGCTGCGAGCCCAGCAATAAGAGCTCTTCTAACAAAAACTCTTCCCGTGTTTTCTTTAGGAGAGAAGCAGGGGGCAACTCCGGCATACATACAAGCGCAAAACGCTCTTCCTCCTTTGCAGGATATGGCCGCATCACCGCTGCAGGCAGCTTGGACTCTTTGTACTCACTGCGCCTCTCATAAACACGGCCTACTTCAAAGAGACGTATCTCACGAAAGCGGTCCTGATTTACAAGAAGCTGCTCAAGCAAGCCGGGCAGGAGACTCAGACGCAGTTCCTTTTTATGTTCTAAGGGAGGGTTTTTCAATTCTACAGCTTGTTTCTTTGCCCATAGACTGTTGTGCTTAGGAAGAGCAAAGCTGTAGTTATAGCTTTCCCTGTAGCGTGCACGATGGCTGAGGTACATACGCAGTTTTCTTTTTAAGAGCAGCTTGGGATTTGGCATGGATGCTTCCAAAGCCGGCCTAGGGCTTTGCGCTGCAATATGGTCATAGCCTATCATCCTGCCTAATTCCTCTACAATATCCTCAGCAATCCTAATATCATACTGGGAACGATAACTCGGCGCCTTTATCTTATATTCTATGTCCTTTGGCTTTGCTTTTTTTTGAGCTCTGCTCCTGAGTTTCTTTGTTACTTGAAAGCCAAGCCTGCTTAATATTTCTTCTGCCTGTTTCGCTTCTATAGGAAAGCCCAGACGTTTCTGTAGGAATTCTAAATCCAGAACAATCCTGCTTTCTCTTGCCCCATCCCTGCCTATGGCATAGTGCGGGGAAGCAGACGCCTCCTGCAGGCTATGACCGCTCACCTTAGCTGCCTGTATTTTAGGACAGCTTTCCTCCAAAAGCTGCGCTATTCTATAAAGTGCAGCTTTTGCCTTGGCGGGGTCCTGCCCCTTCTCAAAGCATTGGGCAGAATTGCTCCGGCACTTCAGGGCAGCGATGCTCCTTCGTATCTGCTCTCGCGGGAAAGTCGCAGACTCCAAAAGCAAAGCCTGCGTATCTTCTTCTATACGAGAATTTAGCCCGCCCATAATGCCTCCTATGGCAAGGGCCTTCTCGGGCACGGGGGAGGAATCATAAATGAGTATGTGCTGCGCTTGGAGCTGATGTTCTTCTCCATCCAAAGTACGAAAGCTGTGCTTTTGTTTATTGTATCCCACATAAATCCTGCTGCCTGCAAGGCGGCGCGCATCAAAGGCATGATTAGGTTGCCCTATATCAAAGAGCGTATAATTAGAAGCATCCACCACATTATTGATAACTTTTTGGCCTATATTATGCAAACGACCCTGCATCCATAGAGGAGAAGGAGTAATCTGCACGCCTTTTAGGTACAAGGCATAGTAGGCCAGCGCTGCGCCTTTTTCTATGTAGATTTCTTTTTGGGGGAGGGAGGGATCATTTTTTTTAGGCCTCACTTGCAGAGGATCAAAATGGATGGGCCGCTGGAAAATAGCCGAGAGTTCTCTAGCAAAGCCAAAATGACACCACAGATCAGGGCGATGCGTTATAGATTTGTTGTCTACATCCAAAATAGTGTCCTTAAAAGGAAAGACTTCACTTAGAGCTAGACTTGCTGCGGGAGCTCTTTGCCCTTTTTGCTCTGCTGCCCCCTCTTCCCAGTAATCACCTAAAAGAGAAAAATCGAGTATGCCTTCCTGCGCTTTTTCAGGAGAGCTAAAAAGAAAATCTAAGCCCAGCTCATGAGCAGAACAAAGCATTCCCTCTGAAAACACTCCGCGAATCCTGCTTTTCTCAATTTTGCGCCAGCTTGGCCTATGCTCATCTTGTCCTTCCTGCACTGGAAGCCTGCTGCCTGCAGGGGCAAGGGCAGCCAGCATGGCGGGACGTACATTAGGGGCGCCGCACACGATTTGCAGCTTTTGCTTATGATGCTTTGCTTTGGCTAAAGTGAGCTGGCACAAATGCAGGCGATCAGCATGAGGATGTTTTTCCACAGTCTCGATACGTACTACATAAATATGATCCAAGTAGCCGAAACGTTCTTCTGTGCCTTCGATCTCACAAGTCGAAAGAGTCAGTTTCTCTGCTATCTCTGACATGGGAAGGCCAGAGCAGTCTATAAAATCATTGAGCCAAGAGTAGGAGAGTTTCATGCGCTTACTAAAAACTGGTCTCAAAAATACATCCATGTATTTTTTACCCTTTAGGCAAAAGCGGAGGCTTTTGCCCATTCGGGCACGATGGAGACGGTCGCATTTTGGAGGAAAGCTCCAAAATGCTAAACAAGCCTTTATGGCTTGTGAAGTGCAGAATGCATCGGCACACTGCCTCACAAATGGCTTCGCTGCCTGCTTTCGCGCAGGCTCGCCATTTGGCGCTACCTCCGTGTAGCGCCAAGAGCCGACCTTTGAGACCGGCTCTAAGAAAGCTTGTACTTAAAATTGCTCTAAAAAACGGAGATTCCCTGAAAGGAAATGACGTATATCTTCGATACCATAGCGCATCATGACAAGACGATCCAAGCCCAAGCCAAAGGCAAAACCAGACCATTTCCCCGGGTCTATAGAGCCTGAGGCAAGGACCTTGGGATGGATTAAGCCGCATGGCAGAAGCTCTACCCAACCGCTCTGCCTGCAGGTTTGGCAGCCTTGGCCTTGGCATATAAGGCAGGCTATATCTAACTCAAAACCGGGCTCTACAAAGGGGAAGTAACCCGGACGTAAGCGCACCTTGAGCTCTCTTGCAAATATCACAGAAAGAAAAGATTTCATAACGTATATGAGATTGGCCACGGAAATATCATGATCTATCATCATACCTTCTACTTGATGAAAGGTATTTTCATGCGAGGCGTCTCTCTCCTCATAACGAAAGCAGCGGCCTGGGGCAATGATACGCATAGGAGGCCTGCGCTCTTCCATGACACGCACCTGCACAGCTGAAGTATGAGTGCGCAGCAAATATGCGTCCTTAGTCCAAATGCTGTCCTGCATATCGCGGGCTGGATGATCCAAAGAAAAATTCAAGCGCTCAAAATTGTACTCATCGCTTTCTATCTCCGGGCCATCCACGATTGCAAAACCCATATTACTAAAAATATCCTCTACTTCATATTGCATTTGCGTGATGGGATGTAAAGCGCCTTCCCAAGTCTCCAAGGGACGCAGAAGATCATAGTCTTCTTTAGCCAAACGTTCTGCAAGTTTCCTTTCCTTTAATTTGCTAAGCGCGCTTTGGTGGGCTTCTTCTATTTCCAAACTAATTTCATGTACCAGCTTCCCTTGCCTCCTCTTTTCTTCTATAGAAAGGTCTTGGAAGTTCAAAAATACCCGGCTTAGCGCTCCCTTTTTACCCAAATAATGCTGCTTTATGCCCTGCAGTTCCTGTACGTTTTGGCAGGCTTCCATTTTTTTTTTGGCTTGGGCAGCCATATTACTGAGCGAAGATAAAGTCATAAAAAGGAGGGGCTCTCTTCTTGCAGCCTAGTATCTATAGGCTCTCATACTTTGCAAATACTTGATCCAATACGAAAGCGTAGCAGCGCAGCATCAGAGCTCTTTCTTCCATAGAGAGAAATAAAAAGAAAGCATCCAAAGCAGAGGCTGCTAAAAAAAGACGCAAGGCTTAAGGCAAGAACTATGGGTCTTCCCTTGCACAAGAGATGAGGAAGGACTTTCTCTATAGCCTTTCCCTCTATCATTGCGTCTATAGGAATTTCATCATAGAACGCAGTTTTCTCCCTACTTCTTCTATGGAATGCTTACTATGTTCTTCCCGTAGTTTGAGGAAATGAGGAGAGCCTTTCTGGGCTTCCGCTATCCATGCCTTAGCAAAGACGGCGCCCTTATCCTTTTGTATATCACTAAGAATCTTACGCATATTCTCCTTGACTTTTGAATCAATCACCTTTGGGCCGCTCATATAATCTCCATACTCTGCAGTGTCAGAAACAGAATAACGCATGCGCGCAAGCCCCCCCTCGTATATCAGATCAGTAATGAGTTTTACTTCATGAAGGCACTCAAAATACGCAATGTCTGGATCATAACCCGCCTCCACAAGGGTTTCAAAAGCGCTCTGTATAAGATTGCTTAAGCCTCCACACAACACCGCCTGCTCTCCAAAAAGGTCTGTTTCTGTTTCATCTCTAAACGTAGTCTCCAGAATACCTGCGCGCCCGGCTCCTATGGCAGCCGCATGGGCTAAGGCCCTCTTGCGCGCTTCCCCGCTGGCATCTTGGCACACTGCAATCAAACTGGGGACTCCCCCTCCTCTCTGATAGACTCGGCGCACCAAATGTCCAGGGCCTTTAGGCGCCACCATATACACATCTACGTCTTTGGGGGGCCTAATGAGCTCATAATGTATATTAAAACCATGAGAAAAGACAAGAGCTTTGCCGGAACTTAGATGGGCTTTGATAGAATCCTCATAGAGCTGGGCCTGCGTGGTATCTGGACTAAGAATCTGTATGATCTGTGCGCCAGCCGCAGCCTCTTTGGGCTCAAGCACTTCAAAGCCATCCTCCTTTGCCTTGTCTCTTGATTTCGAATTAGCAGGCAGACCTATTACTACTTGCAAAGCAGAATCCCGCATGTTCTGGGCTTGGGCATGCCCCTGACTGCCATAACCTAATACCGCAATGGTGCTCTTTTTGAGTATGTTTATATCCGTATCATTATCATAATATACTTTTGCCATAGCGCATACTTAGAGTCATGCCCTAGAAAGGCAAGTCAAAAAAGATCGTATATAGCGTGAGTCAAAAAAGCGGCCTGAGCATCAGCAGTTATAGTGAAAAAGACTATCTCTATACAAGAATCCAGGCGACATATTTAAAGGGCCATGCTCTTTTGCATAACATGATGAGCCCAGCTTCCTTTCATAGCGCGGCGGAAAGTAAAAGTGAAGTCTGCGCCTCTCTTCCTGCTCCTAATAAAAAGCAAGCTGGAAGTATCATCTTGGATCTGCCAATGCTCTCTCAGCTTCCATGCCAACTTTGTGACAAAGCGGATTTTGAGCTTGTATTTGTCGTAGAATCTTCTCATAAGGAACATTTTCAAGTAGTACGCTGCGTGCATTGTAAGCTGGTGCAGGTCAACCCGCAGCCTAATGCAAGAGCTTTACGAGCATACTATCAAGAGAATTATTTTTTACAAAGGACCAAAAGAGGCTATGACAACTACTACAGCGAGACGACCGCCCAAGAAATATGCCGCGTCAGCATGAAAAACCTGCGTGATTTAGATTTCCCAGCTTATGAAGAAGAAATCATGCGCAAAGCAAAAAGACAAAGAAATAATAAAATGCCGAGAGCTTTAGATATAGGCTGCGCCAGCGGATATTTTGTAGAATTACTGCTCAAGAGAGGATGGGCGGCAGAAGGCATAGAATTATCTCAAGCTCCAGCGCAAGTGGGCCAAGCGCGCAACTTGCAAATCCATATAGGAGATTTTCTTACTTATGATAAGCTCTGTCCTTGCAGCTACGACCTGATAAGTTTCTGGGCTTCTATAGAACATATGCGCCAACCGAAAGCCGCATTGCAGCGCAGCGCAAGTCTTCTTAGAAAAGGCGGCCGCCTCTTACTTTCCACTTGTCGTTATGGAATGCTAGCGCGCATCCAAAAAGAAAAATGGCGTTTTATGAATGTGCCTGAACACCTTTATTTCTTCAATTTATTACAGCTGCAAGAGATGGCTTCCTTAGCTGCATTGGAGAGCCTATGCTGGATCAGTTATGGCTCTGGCCTCACAAAGAAGAAGCGGATGGGAGTTTTTTACAAAAGCAGCAAAGCAATTTTAGATTTCCTTGCAAAGGCAACAGGACAAGGAGACATGATGGCTCTACACTTCATCAAAAAATAAGACTGTGTATAGGAATATGATGATGAGCAAAGATTAGTTTCTTTATTATCATAAACAAAGTAAGGAGATTACTTTACTTACTTTTTTTACAAAAAGTTCTTGTAAAAAAGAGTAAGGCTTTCGATGTTATGTCGTGTACGTACTTTGTGTTGTCGTTGTAATTTTCATTCTATAATTGCTTAGATGATGCCATTTGTTTCTTGTCACAAAGGACAAATAAAGAAGTATGTGTCTTTCCTTTCTGCAGGAAAAATATAAAGTAAAGGTGGAAATTCATGGCTAAGAAAAAAGTCGCTAAGAAAAAGGCGGCCAAGAAAAAGGTCGCTAAGAAAAAAGCAGCCAAGAAAAAAGTCGCTAAGAAAAAGGCGGCCAAGAAAAAAGTTGCTAAGAAAAAAGTTGCTAAGAAAAAAGCATCGCCCTTCAGAAGCCCTTTAGGTAGTATAGGTTCTTTACCCAATTTTTAAGAAGGTTCTATACCAAACACGGCTTTGTAGTCTAAAACGGCGCTGGACATGGTTCCGGCGCCCTATTCTTCTCTTCCATTTGCAGCTCAAGCTTGGCCTATGCCTTCGCTTTTTTGCGAAGGACCTTGCGCGCCCCTTCGATGATAGCTTTGCTGCTGAGATTGTAGTGCTCCAGAAGTTCTTCAGCTTTGCCGCTTTGGCCCCAGGTGTCATTTGTCCCTATGCGTATAAGGGGCATCGGCGCATGCTCGCTGAGAGTTTCGCTCACAGCAGAGCCAAGGCCGCCTATGATGTTGTGCTCCTCGGCCGTTAGTACTGCGCCTGCTTGCAGAGCATATTCCAAGATCAGCTCTGTATCGAGAGGCTTGATAGACGCCATGTTTAGAAGGCTTGCGCTTATGCCCTCTTTTTCTAAAGCAAGCGCTGCTTTGTGAGCTGCTTGTACCATAATCCCGCAGGCAACAATCAGCAAATCTTTCCCCTCCCTACGGACCTGCCCCTTTGCCTCAAGAAACTGGTAAGCTGCGGGATGTTCTAGCGTAGCTGTAGCTGCGCGTCCACAGCGTACATAACATGGCCCCTTGATCTCATAGACTCTTTTGATAACTGCTTTGGTTTCATAATAATCTGCCGGCACAAAGACATGCATGCCCGGCAGGACGCGCATATTGGCTATGTCTTCTAGACATTGATGACTGGCGCCGTCTTCTCCCACGCTGAGCCCGGCATGGGAAGCAACCAATTTTACGTTTAGTCCGGGATATGCAATGCTGTTTCTGATAATTTCCCATGCCCTGCCGGCAAGGAACATGGCAAAACTGGAAGCAAAGGGCACAAGGCCAGACAAGGCAAAGCCTGCAGCCATACCCGCAAGATTCTGCTCAGCTACTCCTACATTAAAAAAACGTTCTGGAAACTCTTTGGCAAAAAGGATCGTCTTTGTAGAAGCTGAAAGGTCCGCATCTAGGACAAGGATATCTTCGTGTTCTTTGCCAAGCGCTAAAAGGCTCTCCCCATAAGCGTCTCGCGTAGCTTTTTTTTGCTCTAAAACAGCAAGGCTTTGTACTTTTGCGGCAGGCACTTCTTCTCCTAAAATCACCAAGACCCTGCGCTATTTACATGCGAGTCTAGCTAGAGCTTTTGTCACATCTCGAAGTATAGCTGCTAATCCTGTAATGATTCTTTTAGGTCTGTTTTTTCCCAAGTAAAGCTTCTCCCTTCCCGGCCAAAATGCCCATAAGCGGCCGTATCCAGATAGCAACGCTCCTTGTCTTTTAGCGCAAGTCTTTCTATGATGCCTGCTGGTGAAAAATCAAAATGCTTTGCAATGCGCTTATGTATTTCTTCCATTGTTGTCTTATGCGTCCCAAAGCTATCTACATGGATGGAAATGGGCTCAGGATAGCCTATCGCATAAGAAACCTGTAATTCGCAGCGATCAGCAAGGCCAGCAGCAATAATATTTTTGGCGCAATAACGAGCCATATAGGCTGCGCTTCGGTCCACTTTGGAAGGGTCTTTCCCAGAAAAAGCGCCCCCTCCATGCCTGCTCCAGCCCCCGTATGTATCTACAATGATCTTCCTGCCTGTCAGGCCGGCATCTCCATGAGGCCCGCCTACTACAAAACGCCCTGTGGGATTGATAAGATAACGGGTTTTGGAGAGCAATGCTTTAGGAATCACTTTTTTGATCACCTGCTCTACAAGCATTTCTTCAAGTTCCTCATGTTGGATATCTTCTTTGTGTTGTGAAGACAGCACAACAGTATCCAATCGGACAGCTTTCATGTCTTGATACTCAACGCTGACTTGACTCTTCGAGTCCGGCAGGATATTCTTTAGTTCTCCCGAATGACGTAATTGGGCAAGGTACTGCAATATGCGATGGGCTAAAGCAATCGGCATGGGCATATACTCTGGATTTTCATTGGAGGCATAACCAAACATGATACCTTGATCCCCTGCTCCTTGCTGCTTGAAAAGCCCTTCTCCTTGGCTTACTCCCTGTGAGATGTCAGGAGACTGTTCATGCAAACGGAGCAAGACCTGCGCAGTATCAGCATTGAAACCTATGTCCTTATGCGTATAGCCAATACGGCGGACAGTATCTCTGGCAACTTTTTCCACATCTACGTGGGCTTTGGAACTCACTTCGCCTGCAATGCAAATAAAATCAGTACTGACCATGCTTTCACAAGCTACCCGGCTTTCAGGGTCCTGCTGCAAATAAGCGTCTAAAACAGCGTCAGAAATCTGATCGCTAATTTTATCAGGATGCCCCTCAGAAACAGATTCAGAAGTAAACAAGAAATGATTCATCCTAAATGGAAGCCTTTTGCGCCCAAGGCTAGAGACAAAGAATCAGGAAAAGATAAGAAAGTCAAATAGATTCCCAGTACAGTGAAGAAGAGCAATACGAGAGCTATAGCAAAAAGAGCTCCCAGATGCTGCGCATAGCCGCCGCATGCCAGGCCTCAGCTGCCGTGCATTGTGGCAATGGAAGGAGTTTTAGGGCGTGCTCGAATAAGAATGCAGAGTGTGAAAACTGACAATTTTATCCAAGGCTGCGCTGCAGGCCTTGAGTTCTGCTGCTGTACGCATAGCTTTTTCTGCGCTCTCTGAGGCTTCCAGACTCTCCCATTCGATCAGGTCTACAAAGAGAGTGCTGTCTTGATGATCCTGCTTAACTGTGCGGCCCATAAAACCCTGGCATGTCTTCAAGAAACGATCAAGTATTTGTGAAATTTCTCGGTAAGCTGCAAGCTGCTCTGCTTTGACATGATAGAAACATGCTTTCGTAATACTCATACTTCGAACGTATACCCTAACTACAGCTTTGGCGTCAAGCTTTTTAGATACAATATAATGCGCAAAACTTATTTGCGATATTTAGAAAGATAGCTTGACTTAGAGCCCCAAGCGCATAGAGTGGGCAAGCTCTATCCTTATGACGAAGCAAAGACTAAATTGGAACAGCTGGGTGATTAGCGAAGGGGATAGAAGAGCGCCCAACAGAGCGATGCTCCGAGCCCTTGGCTTTCAGGACGAAGATTTTTCCAAGCCTATCATAGCAGTTGCAAGCGGGCATAGTACTATCACCCCCTGCAATGCCGGCATTGCCCCCTTAGCGCAGGCAGCGGCTAAGGGTATTAGGGAAGCTGGAGGCATGGCGCAAAGTTTTGGGACCATTACAGTATCTGATGGAATATCTATGGGCACAGAGGGCATGAAGTACTCTCTTGTAAGCCGTGAGACCATCGCAGATAGTATTGAAAATGTCTGCAAAGCTCAAAGTATGGATGCGCTCTTAGCTATAGGCGGCTGCGATAAAAACATGCCCGGGGCGATGATAGCCATATGCCGCCTGGACATTCCTGCTGTATTTGTTTATGGAGGCACTATCAAAGGCGGCAGGTATGGGGATAAAAAACTGAATGTGGTATCTGCCTTCGAAGCTGTGGGGCAGCTGCATGCAGGAGAGATATCCCGCGAGGAATTTGAGGAAATCGAGCGCCGCGCATGCCCAGGCAATGGCAGCTGTGGAGGTATGTATACGGCAAACACCATGTCCTGCGCATTCGAGGCAATGGGCATGAGCCTACCCGGCAGCTCTACTATGCCTAATACTGAGCAGGGCATCATTGATAGCAGCCAAAAAGCGGGCGAACTTCTGGTACGCTTGGTAAAGGAGAATATACGGCCTAAGGACATCGTAACGCGGCAATCTTTAGAAAATGCTATCACCGTAGTCATGGCCTTGGGCGGCTCTACAAATGCAGTCCTGCATCTTCTAGCCATAGCGCATGCAGCAGACGTAGAGCTATGCCTTGATGATTTTGAAGACATTGCGCGCCGTACGCCGCATATTGCGAATATGAAACCTTCTGGTAAATATTTGGCTGAGGACTTAGACCAAGCAGGCGCTTTGCCTCAGGTAATGCAAATCCTGCTCAAGGCGGGCCTGCTCCATGGGGATTGTATGACGATTACAGGCCAAAGCGTAGCAGAAAACTTGGCTGCACTTTCATCGAACGGCAAGGAGCGCATAGAATCTCCCATACCTGACATCATTTTCCCTGTATCCAAGCCCTTGTACCAAAGAGGTCACATTGTGATATTACGCGGCAACTTGGCTCCTGGCGGGGCAGTCGCAAAAATATCAGGGGTGAAAAAACCTGCAATGACAGGGGAAGCCAGAATCTTTGATTCAGAAGAAGAATGCACGCAAGCAATACTCAATGACACGATCCAAGCAGGGCATATTATTGTCATCCGCTATGAAGGCCCGCGCGGGGGGCCGGGAATGAGAGAAATGCTTGCGCCTACCTCCCTGCTCATCGGCAAGGGCCTTGGCGATTCTGTAGGGCTCATCACAGACGGGCGTTTTTCAGGCGGCACCTACGGCATGGTTGTAGGGCATGTTGCGCCTGAGGCTGCTGTAGGCGGCCCCATTGCTCTCTTACGTGAAGGGGATCTCATTACCATAGACGCCTATGCTAATAGCGTGCAGGCGCATCTTTCCATCGAAGAGCTTAGGGCCCGCTCTAAGGAGTGGAAGGCCCGCCCCCTTGCTTACAAGAAAGGGCTGATGGCAAAATATGCTGCCTTAGTGGGCTCCGCCGAATTCGGGGCCTTGCTGGATTCAGACAAGGAAGACTTTCATACTGATTTTTTTGATAAAGATTGGCACAAAAGATTGGAGCCATATACCAGCGCCAGCGCTCTCAAACCGCAGCATCTGCAGGGTGAGACAGAACAGGTATGAGTAATGAGCAGCAAGCAAAGAGGCGGCAGTAAGGAGCATTTGCTCTATAATGAGGACGGGCAGGCTGCCTGCGATCAGCCTTGGATTTTTCGCACCTACGCCGGCCATAGCAATGCGCGCGCCTCCAACGCCCTTTACCGCGAGAATCTTGCCAAGGGCCAAACTGGGCTTTCTATAGCCTTTGACCTCCCTACGCAATGCGGCTACAGCTCAGATCATCCCCTTGCCAAGCCTGAAATAGGGAAAGTAGGCGTGCCCATCAATACGCTTGATGATTTTCATACTCTCTTTGAGGGCATACCCTTGGAAAAAATGAATACGTCTATGACTATCAACGCAACTTCTATGTGGCTTCTGGCGCTCTATATAGCCTTAGCAAGAGAGCGTAATATGGACAGCGCAAAACTCCAAGGCACTACCCAAAATGATATTATCAAGGAGTATCTGGCGCGGGGCACGTATATTTTCCCGCCTGAAAGCAGCATGCGCATGATAGCTGAAATGTATGAGTATTGCTTGTATCATGTACCAAAATGGAATCCTTGCAACATTTGTTCCTACCATTTGCAGGAGGCGGGCGCAACTCCCGTCCAGGAACTTGCCTTTGCGCTTGCTACTGCCATAGGCATCTTGGACCTTGTCAAGGCGCGCGCTAAGCTTGGCAAAGAGCAGGAGGAATGGGAGCGCGTTGTAGGGCGGATGAGTTTTTTCGTGAATGCGGGTATACGATTTGTAGAAGAAATGTGCAAGATGCGCGCCTTTGTGGAGCTCTGGGAACGCATTACAAAAGAGCGCTATGGGCTGAGCAATCCACGCTACCGCCGCTTTCGCTACGGCGTGCAGGTCAACTCCTTAGGTTTAACGGAAGCGCAGCCAGAAAACAACGCTTGGCGCATTCTTATTGAAGCCTTGGGCGTTACGCTTAGCAGAAAGGCGCGTTGCCGCGCTTTGCAGCTGCCGGCCTGGAATGAGGCACTCTCCCTGCCGCGCCCGTGGGACCAGCAGTGGTCCTTGCGTCTCCAACAGATACTGGCTTATGAAACAGACTTGCTGGAATATCCAGATATTTTTGATGGCAGCGCAGTCGTAGAATCGAAAACGAGGGAGCTGGCAGAGGAAGCCTGGAGGGAGGTAGAGCAAATTCTCGACATGGAGGGGGGCGTGCGGGGCGCAATAGAATCCGGCTATATGAAAAGCGCTTTAGTCGCCTCTATGGCGCGGCGCGTGAGTCGTATTAATAATAAGGAGCAAATCGTGGTGGGATTAAATGCCTGGAATGAGGCCTTAGCCTCGCCTCTTCTATCGGGAGAAGACAGCGGGCTTTTCTGCGTAGACCAGAAAGCAGCGGGGGAGGCGCTGGCTGCGCTCAAAAAAAGCCTGGCCCAGCGGGACCATTCCCGCGCACAGAGAGCCCTGCAAGAGCTGCAAAAAAAAGCCAAAGAGGGGCAAAACATGATGGAAGCTTCTATAGAGTGCGCATTAGCCAGAGTCACTACAGGAGAGTGGGCCTTTGCGCTAAGAGAGATTTTTGGAGAGTACAGGCCTAAAACAGGGTGGAGGGTCAGGCAGTCCACATAGAAAGCGAGCAGATGCGCAGCGTGCAGAAAAGAGCAGAGGATTTTATTCAGAGAAGGGGGCATCGTCCCCGCATTGTCGTAGCAAAACCCGGCTTAGATGGGCATTCCAACGGGGCTGAGATCATTGCTGTGAGCGCCCGCCATGCTGGCTTTGATGTCATCTATGCGGGCATACGCCTTAGCAGCGCAGAAATAACGCAAAGCGTTGTAGAGGAAAATGCGGATTTGCTTGCTGTTTCCATACTGAGCGGCTCTCATTTGGAAATGGCGCAGGCCATATTAGAAGAGCTGGCGCAGTCAGGCGTCAAGAAAGAGGAGCTCCCTGTGGTCTTTGGCGGCATCATTCCTAAGGGGGACATAGCAAAGCTGAAATCTTATGGTATCAAAGAAGTTTTTACTCCATCAGACTATGATCTCCCCTCCATCATAGGGAGCTTAATGAATTTTATAGAAGAAAAGGAAGCCTTGCAAAAACACTAACAAGAGCCTCTGCTTCTCAATCCATTTTTAGTAGCGTTTATAGATGTCAGGGCATTCGAAATGGGCTAATATTAAGCATCGTAAAGAGGGGGCAGACAAGCGCCGTAGCACTGTCTTTACCAAGCTCTCCAAAGAGCTGAGCGTGTCTGCACGCATAGGGGGCCCGGAGCCAAATAGTAATCCGCGCCTGCGTATTGCCATCGCCCGCGCCCGCTCTCATAATATGCCAAAAGATACCATAGAAAGGGCAATCAAAAAAGGGACAGGCGCTTTAGGAGATAGCGAATATGAAGAAATCACTTATGAAATATTTGCGCAAGAAGGAGTGGCTTTAATCGTTGAAAGTCTAACAGATAAGAAAAGCCGTACCACGCCTGAAATGAAAAGTATCCTTAACAAATATCATGCTAATCTAGCTGAGACAAACGCAGTAAGACGCCTTTTTGAACGAAGGGGCTCTATTCTGATCGCAAAAAGCGCTCTTTCTGAAGATGAGCTTTTTGACTTGGTAGTCCAAGCCCGGCGCAGAGGATATAGAAGAGCAGGGAGAGCTCTTGGAGCTCAGCACTTCAGAGAGCAATTATATGCAAGTCTTAGAAGCCTTAGAGCAGAGCGCGCTTAGCATCCAAGACAGTCATTTGAAACTATGTCCCATAGAAGGAAGACAGGTTTCTGTTTCTGACTTGGGAAAGCTCAGGAACATTCTACAGCTTATCAGTTCATTGGAAGAACACGATGATGTCCAAAGCGTGCATAGCAATCTTGAGATCCAAGAAGAAAGCCTGCAAAAGCTCACTTAAAGGGCAGACAAAACACGAAGTATTCCTCTAAGTTTTATCAGCCATAGCCAGGCCTGCTAACGTGACTTGCGCAGGTATAATCGCACTTCTTTAATATTTTTCGTTTTCGTTCCCGGAGGAGGAATCTGCTTGTACACATAGCCGCTTCCATAAAGCTTTGCCGGCAGATCATAGACGCTGCTCAGGAGCTCCACAGCCTCTACGGCTGAAAGGCCCCTTAGGTCAAAGAGCTTGTGCTTGCCTGCTCTGGCAGGATAAGACTTAGAGCGGGGCGGCATTAACTTGGAAGCCTTGACGAGCTTGGCGCGGGAATCAAGAAAGCGGCGTATAGAACGAAGAAAGGAGGAAAAAGCCGGCGCCGCCAAAGAACCTCCAGTATAGGATGCCTGCGGCGCATCAAAAAGGAGCAATACCCCGTATCGCGGCCGCTTGTAAGGGAAAAAGCCAAGAAAAGAAACTACGTATTGATTCAAATATCCTTGCGCGCTTGATTTTTCTCCTGTCCCTGTTTTGCCCATCACTTGGATACCAGGAACGCGCGCACGACGCCCTGTTCCTCTCTGTACAGCTCTGCGCATAAAAATGCGCACCTGCGCATTGACTTGCCTGCTAAAGGGACTTTTTCCCACATGGGCTGTTGTTCATGGAGTATACTATTGTTTTCAGGGGAGCGTATGCGCCATGCTACATAAGGACGCAGCAGCTTCCCTCCGTTTACAAGAGATGCGCCTGCCCGCAGAAGTTGTATGGGAGTAAGACTAAAACCCTGGCCTATGGGCATGTAGTAAGAAGTGGCCTTGACCCAATGCTCAAGAGAGGGGAAGTATCCATGCGTCTCACCTGATCCGCGTGGAAGCAGCCCTGTTGCCTTTCCAAAGCCCAGGGCTTTCATATATTGGTACAAAGCCTCTGGCTTTAGGCTCTGCATCGCTTTGATGATTCCTACATTACAGGACTTTTCAATGATCTCAGATAAGCTCAAACTGCCGTGTTTTATAATCTTTGCTTCCCTGCCTGCATCTTACTACGCTTTCATGAAAATGGATCTCGCCCGGACAATAAAATCTCTTGGAAGGCCTAATTGCCTGCTCTGAGAGCAAAATCGCCGCCATAAATATCTTAATAGTAGAACCCGGCTCATAATTGAGGCGTATATTCCAATTCCCCCGCTCAAAGGGAGTGCTCTTGTAGTATTCGTTTGGATTGAAATTGGGCAGGCTTACAATAGCTAAGATAGCGCCTGTATGTACATCCATAAGCATGGCAGCTGCGCGTTTGCTTTGTGATTTTTCGTATGCCTTCGCCATGACTTTTTCCAAATGATACTGCAAAAGAGAATCTATACTTAGCTGCAGAGTAGAACCCCGGTGCTGCCACTTTTCCTTGCTGTGTAATAAAACTTCGTTAAAGTTTCTTTCTATGCCTGCCAGGGCCTTGCTCTGATCTCTTCCGACAAAGCCCAGTACATTGCTGGCCAGACTCTGACCAGGATAGTGCCTGCTGTATTCCCATTCGCGGTAGATGCCAGGCAAGCCAAGGTCCATGATCTGATTAGCTTTGAGATTATCAACCTGGCGCCTAAGATAAAAATAGAGGCGTTTTTTTCTATGATAGATGTAGCGTAATATCTCTTCTGTCTCCATATCCAGATGTTTTGAGAGGATTTCTGCGCTTTGCTCAAAGTCATATATTTCTTGTGGAGCAAGGGCGATTGTGCTTGCGCTTTTTGTCTTTGCCAGACTAAAGCCATGACGGTCGTGTATTTCACCCCGCAAAACGCTGTTTTTCTTAGGCGCTAAGGTCAAACTAAAGGCTAAGCAATAGGCGCGCATGGCTACTATGATCAAGCCCAGGCTAAAAGCAATCACAAAGCCAGATGAAACGTTCCTTACAAAGCTGCATAAAGAATTGGCAAAGCTAATAGTCTATTTATCTTAAAAACATATCAGAAGTAAAAGAGCTGCGCCTTTCGTCTTCCGGAACTAAGCTGCTAAGGCACTGCGCTGATATGGAGGCAGCGCTGCTGCTTTTCAAGTATTACGTAAAGCAGCCCTTCTTTTTGCAGCTCCAGAGCAGCTTCACTAAGAATAGAACGAAATTGGCGGCGCAGAGAACGCCCTAGTAAAAAACCGAGCTTCCTGCCTAAGGCACGAAGAGCCTCCTCCCGCTCTTTGCTTGCAGCTGCGCCAAAGACAGAAGAGCGCTCCTTCTTGATGATAGCCTCCGGCAAACTTACATAGAATTCATCAAAAAAAACATCAAAACTGGCTCCATAGCTGTGACTGGAAAGAGAAGCGGCATTGGGGTTTTTCTGTCCTAAACTTTTCTGATAATTCTGGGGACGCAGGGCTGAGGAAAGGGCAAACTTGACGTGTTTGTAGACGCCTCTTTCTTCTAAAAGCCTTTGAAAGACCTCTCCTAGCCTTTGCAAAACGCGGTAGGCCCCGGCGCTGAGATAACGGTACTTGGGAGGCAGATTGTAGAAGAAATAATTTGCCTGATCCTGCAGCAAAGGCACAAGGCTTTTGTCTTCCAGCGCCTTTTGTATTTGAAGATCATCTTGGATGGGCTTGAGCTTAGGCTTTGTATTTCTAATGGCACGCAGGTGATCAGGCAAAAGGTATCTGCGCAGGAGTCTGGCTTTTGCGGGCCTAATATAATCGCTGTAGATAGGCAGACGATCTTGATATTCCCGTTCCAGAGACGCCACCTGCTCAATGTACTTATGCACCTTAGTCCATTCTTCCTGCCTATGCCTGCAATAGAGAATCAAATACAGCGCAAGCAAGGCGCAAAGGGAGCAAGAAGAAAAGATCCATACAAAGTACTTCTTCTTCATAGTGTTGGAGAGTGATAAAGCAACTGAAGCGCTAATGATGGCGGGAGCATTCTTCCTGCAAAGCAAGAAAAATACCATGGATTTGGCGTGCTAAAAACATGTCCTCTGCAATCAGCTTTTGTATCTTTTTACGAGCATGAATCACGCTGCCATGATCTTTACGTCCTATAAGGGAAGCTGTTTCTTTTAAGGAAAGCCCTAACTTCTCCGTGCATAAGTAAGCCATCACATGGCGGGCCATCACATACTTCCTATCTCTAGCAGGGCCCCGCATAGAATCTGGAGAGATACGATAGTGCGATGCGACCGCAAGCAGGAGCTCTTCTGCTCCTACCTGCTTTTGATTGGTATAAAGATCAGAACAAATAGAATCTATATGATAGTAATCCAGTTTTTGTAAATCCCTTCCATCCGCCGTGTCGAGATAATGCTCATGTAGACGTTGTACAGCGCTCTTTAAAAGACGCATATCATGCTTGATGCAGCTGCTCAAATAATGGCTTGTCTCCTGAGAGAGTTGCAAGCCCTTGAGCCTGCTTTCTTGGCGGATTAGCTCCTCACGCTCTTTGGTCCTCAGCTGAGGCAGCTCTATCATTTGCGCAGCCTGCAGGCGTGAAAGCAAAGAGGAGCTGAGAGGCAGCTTCTGAGCAGGACAGGTGGAGCAAAAAACAAGGCTCTTCTTTTTTTCCAGAAAGGAATCGATGAGATAGAGCAATTCTTCTTGAGAGCGCTTAGCGCCCGCTTTAATATATTGCAGATCGTCGATTACAAGACAGTCATAGGAATACAGACGCTTGCGCCAACTTGTGCTGTCTCTATTATTTGCAGCTGCAACAAATTCCGTAAGAAAACCTTCAAATCTCAAAAAAACGGCTGGATAAGGCCAGCTTATGCTGACAGTGATACGCAAAAGCTGATCCTATGGTGCTTTTTCCGCGTCCAGCTTCTCCCCATAAGTAACGCAGACCCTGAGGTTTACGCCATAGCAGCTCTATTTGACGGCGCTTTTTAGACGATATGCAAAAACTCCCTTGTGTTACTATACAGCAATCCCTTTCTGGTTCGGCCATCCTGCTCTTGCTCTGCCATGTATGTACCTGGCTGCTCCCTAAAGCATTCTGCTTTGTACCTGAGGCATGATATTCATAAGAAGCATGCTCTTTTTGATCCGGGGACTTCTTTATGTCTTCTCGGAGCCTGGATGCAGGCTCTAAGGCTGAGGCAGAATTCACCAAAACCGCTATCTGACCCTGCAAAGGAGTAGTACGCAGAAAGTCTTCAATAACGGGAAGGTAACGCTCTGATACGCGCGAGGCTATCTCTTTGTCAGGAGCTGTAAGCTTTAACTGCTTTGTTTGGGCATCTTTTACTAAGCTGGCCTGCAAAGGAGCTATCATACTCTCATACAAAGATAAGGGTAAAGAAACTTGCAGATGCCGCTTGCAGCTGTCCCAATATTCCATCAATGACTTCTCCCTTAGATCTACCGCTATCATCTGTTGGCTGACTTTGCTATGATTCTTATTTGCCATTGCTTGCCCCTTCTTTACAATACTATACAAAAATGTCTGTACGGCAATATCTACGCGCAACCATGTCTTATGTGATCCTAATCCTATGTTATCTGAAATGTGCGGGTCTTTGGATTATGTCTCATAAAACTTGGTGATTTTCCAATTCTGTACCCTCAGCAAATTAAGGCAAGCGTACATGAGTCCGGGAGAGATTTTTTTTAGATATTTTTACACGCAAGCTCCTATACTAGTACTAAGTATATGTCATAGGGAGAAAGTCAAAAAAGCGCCGCAAACAAGCCAAACTCTATGCTTTCGCAGAAACTTTGTTTGTCTTTTGCGCTGCTGTGCATAGAGTTTCAGCATATGGCAGGGCGGCTCGTGAAGTCTGCTTGTCCTGATTTGGCATAGCTTTTAGCATATAGAAAGGAGCGCATTCTATACTATAACGATGCTTGTCCTAATTTAAAATGGAAGTAGCGGGACAAATTTTAGGCCTTGACTTGCGTCTGCGCAAATGCGCTCTTTGAAACTGATGGTCTTGCTTTTTCTTAGGGATCTCTTCAAGATCAAGAGCCCTCTTAGTATCTATATTTATTCTGTTTTGATTGGAGCGCTCTCAGGTTTGATGGCGCTCCTCTTCTCACTGGCCTTATCAACAGCAGAGGATTTTAGTCTCAATCTTTTAGCAGGCTTAAAGATCACGCATCCTCCTGGTGAAACCCCCTCACTTTTGCATCACAGCACGCAAGCTTCATGGGCTAAGCAGTCCTTTGTAAGTTCTCCTTGGCAGCTTTCTCTTATCCTATTTCTGCTGCCCACTCTAGGGGGCTTGGTAGTGGGTATTATATTGCAATTTGTCTATAGAGAAGCCAGCGGCGCAGGCACAGATAGTATGATTCATGCCTTTCATTATCGCAAGGGGAAGATACAAGGGAGGGGCGCATTTTTCAAGGCCATTGCTACGATCTTTACTCTGGCCAGCGGGGGGAGTGGAGGGCGTGAAGGACCTACTGCCTATATAGGGGCAGCATTAGGTTCTCGTGTGGGGCGCATTTTGGGAGCAGGAGCGCGTGCTAGGCGCACTCTTCTTTTAGCTGGGACAGCGGGAGGCCTGGGAGCTATTTTCCGAGCTCCTCTGGGAGGCGCTATGACCGCTGTAGAAATCGTATATAGAGAAGACATAGAAAGCGATTCCTTAGTGCCCTGCCTGCTTTCTTCTGTTACTGCCTATCTGATCTTTACTGCCATTGCAGGTCCCGGTTCTTATTTTGTGGTGCCTCAAGTAGGCTTATTAGATTACAAGGAGCTGTTCCTCTACTGCTTTTTAGGGCTGCTTTGTTATAGCATTGGCTTTGTTTACGTAAGTTTGCTGCGTTTTACAGAAAGCGCTTTTCAGAAATGGGATATCCCTCTGCTCTGCAAGCCGACTATAGGCGGCATGTGCATAGGAGTCTTGGGCCTTTTCTTCCCGCAGATCATGGGCTCAGGGATGGGATATGTCCATACGCTGCTAGGAGAGCAAAGCAAAGCTGTGGAGCTGCTTCCTGCGGCTCTCTTGCCGACAGCAGCCTTTTTCCTTCTTTTAGCCTTTTTGAAAATCCTAGCTACGGCTCTCAGCATAGGGAGCGGCGGCTCAGGCGGGCTTTTTGCTCCCTCTCTCTTTGTAGGCGCTATGCTTGGCGGCAGTACGGCAATGTTTAGCAAGGCGCTATTTCCTGATTGGGAAATCAGCACGGCTTCTTTTATGCTTGTAGGCATGGGAGCTTTTTTTGCCGGCGTAGCGCGTACTCCATTTTCTGCCATGATCATGATCTGTGACATTGTTGGTTCCTACGCCCTGCTGCCCCCTTTAATGATAGTAAGTATGCTTACTTTTATTTTGTCGTCCCGCTCCTCGTCTTCCTTAGCCTTGTATAAGGGCCAGTTAGAAAATCGCTTCAAGTCCCCGGCGCATTTTTGGGATATGCGTTTGGATATATTAGATGAGCTGCATATTGCCAAAGAATTCCCATCTTTCTCAAGAAAAGCAGTGATTTCTTCTCATATGCTTCTCAAAGACATCGAAGACTTAAGTTTGGAGCTGCATGCCAGCGACTTTGTTGTAATGTCAGATAGTGGAGAATACCGCGGCATGCTTTCGCTCAAGGAAGTGCGTCTTACAAGTGAAATGCAGGATATAGTAAATCTTGTATGCGTAGATGATGTTTGTAATAACAAAATCCCAGCCATCAGCCTCAATGATACCTTAGCAAAAGCTTTGCAGCATATCAGCAAAAGCGAGATGGATAAGGTGGCGGTTGTAGGTCCAGAAAACAAGCTCTTAGGCTACCTGCATTACCACGATATTTTCACAAGCTACCATAAGCATACGGCAAGGATCAAGGGCGTTGATGCAAAGCAGGACTTGCAATCAGCAGGATAGCGCAGCGTTTTTTCCCTCAGCGCCTGAGTACTTGCAAAAGCTCTTGCAGCAAAGCACGGCTTCTTTCCTTTTGCAGGGCGCATATAGAATCTTCTAGTTCCTGCAGGCTGCCAAAGACAAGTTTGAGCTCCAGACTATCTTCTTCCAGACTAGGAGGCTCTAAGCTCAGCCCCTTGGGCCACCCTGCTTCTAATTTTCTTTTTTCTTTCTGCGCTTCCTGTATTCTTTTTTGCACTTCAGGAGAACGGAGCTTGCGCAGCATATCACGCACTTCTCTTTGTGGAAAGAGCCTGCTTTTTTTCTCCTGCTTTTTCTTTTCCCATGCCGCAATGATACGAGCCGCTTGTTTTAGGCTTGCTTTGCGCTTTGTTGCGGGCAGCTCATAATAGTCACAAATCATATCCTGAATAAGATTGCGTCCCCAGGAATATTTCTGCCAAATTTGGAGCCATCTCTTTTGTTCCTGTGAATCAAAACGATCCCATAATCGCAATACGCGCAAAGGCAAATCATATTTGCGTGCTAAAAGACGGCTCATCCTGCCAAGCCTGCCTAACTCCTGCCATTGCGACAGCTTAGAAAAATGATCCGCTAAGCCGCAGGCGCCAAGCAAGGCTCCGGGCTCTATGCCATGAGGCGCTAAAACATTCTGCCAATAGGCTGCCAGTTGGGCATGAGGCATAGGATACAAGGCGAGTATGGTCTGCCATAGCTTGGTCTTATAGAAGCATTCCCAGTGGACCTGCGCTGCGGGAAAAGCTAAAGCAGCGGGGCTCTTTGTGAGGGCGTACTGCTTTGTTTCTTTTATGAGGACAAAGGCAGTTTGTGTTTGTATCAGAGCTCTTGGAAGACAGAAGGCTTTGCTAAGCTTTTTGTAGTCATTTTTATCCCATATTTGCCAATGGATCCTATAAGACATATATCTTTTATATCCCCTTTGTTAGAACTGCAGATGAGGCTTTTTATGCTGCATGGCTAGAAATGCGGAGAGCTCTGATACGCTTTGTAAAGACAGGGCTTCCTTTGCCAAATCACGCCACCTCTGACAATACATATCCCTAATGGTCAATGAGCAATCCACAATAGCAGAGATAGGAATGCTGATACGCCTTAGGCCTAAAGCCACGAGAAGAGGAAGGCACTGGCTTTGCGAGCCAATAGCGCCGCAAAGCAAAAGAGGCAATGCGCAGTTTTCAGTCAAGCTTTTGATCTGATGATAGAGCGCAGGATGATAGAGCAGCTCCTCTGATGAGGCCTTACTGTTTCTCTCCACAGCCAAATTCAGACGTGCCAGGTCATTACTGCCTATGCAAAAGAAGTCCGCATGTTTGGACAAGACCCCTGCCATCTGGACTGCTGCAGGGCTTTCTATCATAATGCCTAGGGCTATGTGAGGGATTCTTTGCAGGCTTTTGCTCTCCAAAGACTTGCAAATGATCGCTATATGTTCTTTTACAATCAGTATTTCTTCTACGTTATTTACCATTGGCAGAACGACACGACATTGCCCGTCATGATAAGAGCATTGGCTTGCAGCCAAGATAATGCCCTCCAGCTGCGCTCCTAAGAGCTCAGGATTAGCCAAAAGGAAACGCAGGCCCTTGAGTTCCCTGCTGTGTGCGGGGACGGAGCGGGGCAGGGGCTTGTCTTGGCTGATATCCAAAAGGCGGAATTGTACAGGTTTGTCTTTGAGATTTTTTTTGAGGTTTTTTAGAATTCGCTTATAGACGGCATTATGCTCCTCAGGCAGCAAGAAGAGCCTCTTATCTCTCATATATAAAAATTCTGTACGAAAAAGTCCTACTCCGCTCATATCCTGCATACGCTCGTCACTCGTTCTTTCTATGTCTTCTAAATTGATCCATATCTCCACAGGGAGGTCATCTTTGCTTGCAACGGGGGAATGTATGCTGAGTGCGTCCTTATGTGAGCGTTCTAACAAATAGCGCTGGTATCTTGTCTGCTCACGAAGGCCTGGATGAACCGTGACCTGCCCTTCTATGCAATCCAGTAAAACAGTGTCTCCATGATGAATCTCTTCCCTAAGTTTGTCTACCTGCACCAAAGCCGGGAGATTATGGCTCTTGGCGATAATTGCCATATGACCCGTGATCCCTCCCTGCCTGGCAAGTAAGCCGTCCACTTTTTCCAGGGGTATATGCAAAAAGACAGAGGGAACAATTTTATCGCTGGCAAGAATCAGCGGCCCCCTATGTTTTTGGATGATATTCGTGAGCTTTTCAGCCTCATTTTCACAAAGCAATTGGTCTAGAATTCTTCTTCCTACATCCTCCAAATCATCAGCTTTTTCCTGAAAAACAGGGTCTCCTGTCTTAAGCAGAAATTCTTTCAGTATTGCCAATGCGCTTTCGAGCGCCCATTCCGCATTGATACAGCGGGTGCGGATTCTTTCTTGACTCTCTCCTATGAGCGCAGGGTCTTCTAGTATCGTATACTGCGCTTCAAAAATGGCTTCGATATCCGCACTCAGCCGCGTTCTTTCCAGGGCATCCTTCATGTGGCTGCGGCTCCGTGCTACCGCTCGATTGAAGCGCGCAATCTCACTATCTATATCTCTCTTCTGGATGCTTCTGTAAGCAATTTTATGGACAAAACTTTGCAAGAAATAGACACGGCCAATGACCATACCCGTAGACGCAATCTGTCCTTTTAGTATTTTCAAAAACACGAGCGCTAAACATAAAAGAGAGCCTGCAAAGACGCAAGGGAAAAATTACCGATTAGGCGGGCTTTACTGCGCTACTATGGGGCCGGGATTGGCATAATAATAACAGACAAGCATGCAAATGCCTGAAAAAATGGGAAGAAAAGGGCTTTACAAAGCAGCGCAATACTACATTCTCGGTTTGCAAGTGGGGTCTTGTTTGTATTCACAAGCAAGCCATCTTGCTAAAACCAGAGCGCCGCATGGCTACTGCTTCAAAGCAGAAGGCAGTTGCTGTAGCATGTTGGAGCATTTCCAGCGTGAGTTTTACAGTTACAAGGGCGCCTGCGCCTGCAAGGCAAAAAAGCCCATAATAGAAATGGGAGCATAGGAATGCTTGCAGGCTTTTTTGCTAAAGGCAAAAGCCAGCGCTCCTAAGACGGGCACAGTAGGAGTGTTTTTGCCCTATCTATAGCGCGCAATCTAAAGCCCCCTTGCGCCTGAGCTTTAGTTGCTCGGCAGACAAATTGCAGCTCTGTTACAGAGCGGATACTGGCAAGGTCCTGCGCTTTGTCCCCACACGAAAATAGTATGAAACAAGCACTTGGAGTAGCTGCAAGCAATCAGAAAGCAGGCGCCGAAGAAGCTATACATTTACATCAGGAGCTCGAAAAACTGAGCGGCGAGGAACTGATGCGTATTGCCCGCCTGTGGCAGCTGAAGTACAAGTCTGAGGAGAAGCGCTCTCTGCTGAAGGCTGTAATGGCCGCTATGCAGGATAGCTTTTATATGAAGGGTGTTTTGGAAAAACTCAGCAGCACCCAAATGCATATTTATAGCTTTTTGCTTAAGAGCAAGGAGGCCTTCATGACTTTAAGCGAAATATCCCGCAAGATCGGTCTGCCGCCCACGAATACTGAAATGGAGCTGAGCGTACTGAAGCGCTATTTTCTCGTACAACAGCGCAAAAACCGCGAAAGGCTGACGAACAATTTAGATCGTTATTACTGCTATGCGGAAAGCGGCAGACTCGTAAATCTTGATGAATTGAAATACAGTAAAGGCTTGAAAATTCACTTCAAGGCCAAGCTCATAGGCCGCCCCCTCCCTATGGAATGGCGCAAGGTATTAGGCTCGCATGCTTCGTCTAACGGCGTCTTTGACGAGGACAGCAGTCATAGCGCTGGGCTTGAGGAAAATCTGGCGAAAATCTTTCGTTTCCTAAAAGATATAGAACAAGAACTGGTGCGGGAATGCTTCCAACAGGGCGGCATTATGGAAATGAGTATGGCGCGTGAATTTCTGCGCTCCTACAAGCAGGATTGGGTCCCTGTTGCAAAGAAACTCCATGAGCTTGGTATCCTGATAGATGAGTATTATATGGAAAGAAAATTCATTCGTATTCTGCTCATGCCTGAGGAAGTCTTTAACTATTTGCAGCAGCATCCCCTTATTTCCAAAGCAGCGCGTAGTACGCGTCAACGTCAGTCCGGTAGTTATTCCAATGACTATGATTTCTGTATTAATATAAAACGTTTGATCTTGTATATCAGCCGCAGGGGCATTAACCTGGCAAAGTCCGGCAAGATCAAGCAGGTAGATTTGCGTGAAACGCAGGATTCTTTTCTGCAGACGGACATGTCACTTTTTATCGAAAAAAGCCAGCTCTATCAAGTAGAGCTGCTTCTACCTGTTTTACGCCTTTTTAATATTGTGCGCATCAAGTATCATGATGTTGTTCTTCGCAATGACCACGAGCAGGTTTTAGATATGCCCTATCCGCAGTTATTAGAAAAGACCCTAAAACTCATTCTTAGCGTCTTACAAAAGCGCTCTCATCATTACGAAGAGCTCTTCTCTGCTGCGGATGTCCCTTTCCCAGAAAAAGCGCTCTGGGAAGAGTGCGTAGCCTATATCAAGCATCATAAAAAGTTTATTTACCATGTTCTGATCGCTTCTTTGCTGCGCAAGCATCTGGTCCTGGCTCCCGCTTTTGCTATAGAACATTTCTCCACTGACCTGCAGAATCTTCGGCGTAAGCTTAGCAGCGTCCTTTTTTATCTCCAGCTCCTCGGTCTCATTGAAGTAGATTATCCGCAGCGTTGGATAGCCTTTTCACGTTTAGGCCGTCAGTTCTTCTTAGATGAAAAATTAGCTGCTGCAGACGCAAAGGGAGCGGTGATCCTCAATCCTGATATGACTTTAGTAGCTATACCTGAGAAACTCTCTCTGGAGTCTTTACGCCTGCTTAAGAGTTTTTGTCATTTGCAATCTTATGACAATATTTATACCTTCCAAGTCACGAAGGCTTCTTTCCAGCAGGCTATTTTACTTAAGGAGAAAGCTGAAGACTTTCTCAAAATGCTCGAGAAAACTGTACGCCACAAACTCAGTCAGAATTTTCTTTTCTCTGTGAAGGAGTGGAGCAGCTCCCTGCCTTTACTAAGAATTGTAGATGAATGCGTAGTAGTGCAGACGAAAAATCCTGAGCATATGGTAGCGCTACTGGGTCAGATTGCAAACAAGCGTATCGTACAGGAAAAAATAGGGGACAACACGATCTTAATCCATCCAGCTAAAATACCCGAGCTCATCAGCTATGCAGAAAAGCTGGACCTGCTTGTAAAGCTGGTGCGTTAATTTTAGAATATTGAAGTCTTATTGCAGCTTATCCCTTAGCCTCCTTCTTCTTCTGCTTTTTTCTTGTACAAAAGGCATACAATGGAAAGGCATACAATGGCTGGAAGGCGAAGCAAGGCAGATACGTTATGGTAATTTATTCCTCAGCTTCAAGGCGGATCTGCTGCCTGACTTTTTACCTGCGAGCTTTGCCTATCCTAAAGCAAAAAAGTTATGGTCTATTGTATATAGAAACGATCCCTTTTTCCAAAGCGGCGAAGGCGCAGTACTCATGGAAAGCAAAGACAAGAAAGAAGCAATGATAGCCTACTATAGCAGACAAGCCCGTCTCTTGTCATGGAAGCTCATCCAGAGCCAGCAATTTGCAGACAGGCATCTGCTTATGCTTGAAAGCCCTTCCCGTCGTCTCCTAAGCATTATTATTACGCCTCCCAAAGCCCCAGCACAGGGACAAGAAGAGCAGCTTAGTCAAATCAAACTCTACAGCAGGCGCGCTCCAATCTTTTAAGCACGAGCCGTTTTTCTTCTACAGCGCAAAGACAAAAGAAGGCAAAGCAAACAACTAAGGCAGCAAATGGACGGAGCAGCTCAGCAATTAAGCTTAAGCTTTCCATATACTGCAGTGATTCGGCGCCCCGGGAAATGAGTTTCGCATAATACTATGTATTGCAAAAGCCCAGCTTTGCGCTTTGGATTGTCTATTGCTTCATCGCTATAGTGAAGGCAGTTTTTGGCAGCTATGCAATGAAGCCGTAGAATTTGCCTTGTCAGCAGGGAGTTTTGGGTGCATGTAGTGGGCAGGATTTCCGATATGTTTAGGGAAAGCATTCACTTCTATAGGAAAGTATTTTGGAAGAAGTTTTTTTAGTGACAAATCCTATTTCATTTTATAGTATAGTATGATCCTGCTAAGAGGATTCACAGCCCTTTGCGGGAAATGAGTCTGCAAAAGCTGAAACTTTGTATGTTTGATTTTACAAAAAGAGCCAAGCGTGTCATTAACGAATACGCTCAGCATGAGGCGAAACGTTTAGGTCATGACATGATTGAACCTGAGCATATTTTGCTGGGGCTTTTGCATGAGGAAGATTCTGTCGCAACGAAAATACTTAAGAACTTAAATATCAACCTGGCAGACCTCAAAAAGGAAGTAGAGCGGCGCTCCAAGCAACACGGCAGTACTTTAGTGATAGATATTTCGCCTAACCCAGATCGTTATCAAAAAATCATTGAGTATGCGAAAGAAGAAGCGCGGCGCCTCAAACATAATTACGTAGGGACAGAGCACATACTTCTCGCCTTACTTAGAGATAATAACAATATGGCTGGAGCAGCTCTGGGGCATTTCCATGTCAACTATTCCGTGATCAAGGGAGAAATCTTACGCGTACTTGGAGTGGCAGCGGCAGGCAGCAGTATGGCTTCTCGTTCTGCTTATGCCCCGGAAAAATTACGCACCCCTGCGCTTGATGAGTTTGCTCAGGATCTAACCCGGCTGGCAAAGGAAAAAAAACTTCTTCCTGTTATCGGGCGTTCTCAGGAGATACAAAGATTAGTGCGCGTACTGTGCCGTAAAACCAAAAACAACCCTGTTTTACTTGGCGAAGCTGGAGTGGGCAAGACTGCCATTGTAGAGGGCCTGGCAGAGCGTATCATCAATCATAGTGTACCTGATATATTGTTCCATAAGCGGGTTATTGTCTTAGATTTAGCAAGCCTTGTTGCGGGAACAAAGTACCGCGGCGAATTTGAAGACCGTCTCAAGAGGATCATGCGTGAGATACAAAATTCACAAAACATTATACTTTTTATAGATGAGCTGCATACTTTGATCGGAGCGGGAGCTGCTGAAGGAGCTATTGATGCCGCAAATATGCTCAAACCTGCCTTGGCGCGGGGCGAGATCCAATGTATAGGCGCTACAACGCTTAACGAATACCGCAAGTATATAGAAAAAGATTCTGCATTAGAAAGACGCTTCCAAGCTATCCTCGTCAAAGAGCCCTCCCATGATGACACGGTTTTGATTTTGCGCGGCCTCAAGAGCTCTTTTGAAAAACATCATAAAGTTACTTATTCAGATGAAACCCTGGATTTAGCCGTGTCTTTAGCAGAGCGTTATATCCATGACCGTTATCTTCCTGATAAGGCCATAGACGTGATTGATGAGGCCGGCTCCTGCGCCCGCCTTACCCATTTCTCACGGCCTGACAATATCTTGGAGCTGGAAGAAGAAATACAATCCCTAGTCAGTAAAAAAGATGAAATGGTAAGAGCGCAGGAATATGAAAAGGCAGCGCAGGCGCGAGATGAGATAAGTGAAAAAAAATCTGTCTTGGAAAAAAAAATCCTTAGTTGGCAGGAGCGCATTGCAGACCGATCTGTAGCCATCACCCCAGACGATATTTATTCTGTAATGAGTCTATGGACGGGCATACCTTTAGAGCGCGTACAGGAACAGGAAGCCAAACGTTTGTTGAAAATGGAAGAGGAACTTTCTCTAAGGATCATTGGTCAGAAGGAGGCCATAGAGCAGGTTTCCCGCGCTGTACGGCGCGCTCGTACAGGCCTTAGCGATCATAAAAAGCCCTCCGGCTCTTTTATCTTTCTAGGGCCTACTGGAGTAGGGAAAACAGAATTAGCGCGCGTCGTAGCGGATTTCCTTTTTGGCAGCGCGCAGAATCTATGCCGCTTAGATATGTCTGAGTATATGGAAGCGCATTCTGTATCTAAGCTCATCGGCTCTCCTCCGGGCTATGTGGGTTATGAGGACGCAGGGCGCCTGTGTGAATTTGTAAGGCGCAAGCCTTATTCCGTTGTACTCTTTGATGAAATTGAAAAAGCTCATCCTGACGTTTTTAATGTGCTTTTGCAAATTCTCGATGATGCCTCTCTGACTGACGCTCACGGACGCCGCGTGGACTTTCGAGAGTGCATCCTGATTATGACTTCCAAT
>CBDETG010000060.1:0-11130 GCA_965242745.1 Leptonemataceae bacterium | reverse complement strand
AAATTTCTTGCTATTTTTCTTTACCTAAGTAATTTAGACCCTGCTTGATATGGAAGTCCTGAAAACTTTTTATTACAAGAAACTGCTGCCTTATTTGGAGAAGCGCAAGGCAGAGGCGACAGGGATTATATTTTTAGTTTTCCTGTTTTCCCTTGCGCACTATACTATTTTTGCCGCAACTACTCCAGCAGGCGCAGTCTCTTTGCGCATACCTGTCTTACTAGACACGGCAGAAGGCTTGAAGCAGGGCTCTGCCGTTTTTAGTCATGGAGTACGCGTAGGTTATATAGTATCTTTGCAGACTGTGGGCTTGGATGCAGACAAATACCCTGCAGCTTTTGGCAGACAAGAAGCTTTTTATTCTCAGGGGGTAATTGCTATTTTGAGCCTACAGCGCCGTTTTGATTTTTATCCCAACTACAGGATTGTCAGCAAAAATCGTACTATTTTAGCTGAGAAATTGATAGATTTGCTGCCAGGAGACAAGGCTGATTGGGACAAGAGCAAAATACTTGGGAATCCACATCCTTGGCCTGTTGCGATGCCTAAGGACCAGACTGTGGATGTTTTGGAGTTAAGCCATGAGGAAGTCCGTGAATTCCAAAAAACAGGCTCACTCCCAAGGGGGCGGGGCTATCTTCTCAGGGCAAGCAATTATGACCATCCCCTCCATCTTATCGCTCTGATCCTTGCAGAAAATCGTCCCCATCTTTTCAAGCTGAGCTCGAATTTGCGTGATATCACGACGAAAATTCAGCAAGGCAGGGGGAGTATAGGCGCTGTTATCAATCAAGATATTTTGGCAAGGAGAGTAAATGAGCTTCTCAAAGACAGCAGCCTCCTCGTGCAGGAGGCCAGGGACGCATTGGAAGTTTTGCGGGAAAATGACAGCACCATACGTTTCATAAAGTTGGCGTATAGCATATTGCTGTGGTGGACCTTTCGTGAGAATTCTAATTAGTGATCTCATGCTTTTTGCTGCCTAAAACATTGATAGAAACAAAAAATTATGAGCGCGAATGCTATTGAACTGCAAGGCCTCCATAAGGCCTTTGGAGAACGCTCTATCTTGCGGGGCGTAGATATTACGATACGTAAAGGAGAGACGATGGTGCTCCTTGGAGGATCTGGGACTGGGAAATCCGTAAGTATACGTCACATCGTAGGCCTTCTTAATCCAGACCAGGGGCGTGTTTTGATCAGCGGTGAGGAAATGAGTTTTGCTTCGGAGAAAAAAAGGTCGCGCCTGCGTTCTCGTATGGGAGTCTTATTTCAAAGTGGAGCTCTTATTAATTGGCTGACTGTTTACGATAATGTTGCTCTGCCCTTGCGTGAGCTGCGCTTGGCTGATGAGGAGGAAATACATAGAAGAGTAATAGAAAAACTACGTTGGCTTGGGCTTATGCCGGCGCAAAAACTTCTGCCTAATAATATATCAGGAGGTATGAAAAAAAGGGTAGGCCTTGCGCGCGCTCTAGTTACCAACCCTGATATTCTCCTTTATGATGAGCCCACTTCAGGCTTGGACCCTGTCATGAGCCAAGTGATCAATGAGTTGGTTGTGCGCACGAAAAAGGAGTTAGGCGTAACGCAGGTTGTTGTGACTCATGATATGAGTTCTGCGTACTATATTGCTGATCGTATTACCTTTCTCTATCAGGGTAAGGTTTTATGCGTGGGGACGGCAGAGGAGATACGTCATTCGTCTATTGGCATTGTCCAGCAATTTATACATGGCCGTACTGAGGGGCCCATGCAGCTGGATGCGGGAGATCCCACGCAAAAAAAAAAAATAAATGACAAAAAACAAAGGCGCTCTATATTGTCTTAACTTTTCTATACTTGATCTTTTTTGGGATCTTGATTTCGTTTCAGGAGGTCTTATATATGAAGACACAACTTTCGCATAATCTTATGGTCGGCCTGCTTTTCTTTGCGGCGCTTGCGATGCTGGCATTTTTTACTATCGTCTCAGAAGACGGCCCTTTTGCATCTCAAGGGAAGCAAATTGTGGCTTTTTTTGATACGGCAGAAGGCATCAAGGCAGGTTCCAGAGTGACCGTAGTAGGGGTGCCTAGTGGATTGGTACGTTCTGTTGATTTAGTTCCAGTGGATGCAAACAGGAAATTTGTAGGCGCTGATTCTCCTGAAAAAGTAGGGCAAAGGGTAGCTTTGACAATAGAATTAACAAAAGAGCTTGTCTTCTATGAGAATTATTCTATAGATATTAAAGCAGCCTCTCTTTTAGGCGGCAGAATTGTAGCTATTTACCCTGGCTCGTCTTTCCCAGAAACTGCGCCCTATACCCAAGAAGAAGAGCAGGGCAATGAGCAAAAGGCTTTTGAAGCCATCCCTGTTTTCTTTGCAAAAGGAGAAGGTTTTTTCACAGAAAGCGTGCTTAGGCAGTATCTGGAAGCTAGAGACAGAATGGGTTATGTGGAATTGCAGGGACAAGCAGCGGGCGATCCTGTAGCGGGCCTGGCTGAGATCATCAGTGAGAACCGAAAAAAATGTTAGGATAACCTTAGAGAATTTACGTGATATTACAGACAAAGTCAACAAAGGCCAAGGAACTTTAGGTATTCTCATCAATGATGATGAGCTGCACCGTAATGCCTCCACATTGCTAAGCGATGCGCAGATTGTAGTACGGGAAGTGCGGGAAGGCTTAGAAGACACTCGTGAGCAGGCGCCTGTTAACAGTTTTGTACGCGCGGCCTTGACAGCTTTTTGATGATTAGATAATTGGCTGTTATCTTACTTACGGGGGCTTTTTGGCCGGAAATTGATATACTGTGGGAAAGGCTCCATCTTTGCGGTATTTCTGCTGATTTACAAAAAAGGCTGGGTATAGAAGATAGGGCAAAAACTGCTTTGCCAGAGCAAAGGAGCCTTTTTGGCGCAAGAGCCAGCCCTTCTCTTTACTGGGAAATCCTGCCAACAGGCATAGGCCCCGTTGCTTGCGCTTTGGAGCTGCAAAGGAGAATCTCCGCTCCAGACGCTCTTCCTATTCTCGAAATTCTTTTTTTTGGATCTGCCGGCCTTTATCCCAGCCAGCAGCAAAGCAGATACGCCCCAGAAAAAACCCAAGGCAGGGCAGGGCGCAGCTTCATTTGCAGCAGATCCTTTTCCTTGTATGACATGGCTTTGCTTGCAGGTTTTGCAAAACAGCCGGAGCAGATGTCTTCTTATGTACAGACGCAAGCAGGGGCAGCCGCATTGTATTTTATGGAATTCCTCAGCGCATGCGCTCTGCCTAAAGGGTCTTGTATTACAGCTGATCAAGCCTGCGTCAATAGCACTTTGAGTATATCTCTCAGTGACCCTCATACATGCTTTAGAGACAAGCCTAAAAGCAAAGCCTATAAAGCAGAAATGAAGGCCTGCCCTCAATGGGAAAATTTAGAAGCCTTTGCGCTGGCAAGCGCAGCTCTTAGGGCAAAACTACCCTTTTGCGCCTTTCTTGCGCTTACAAACATTATAGGCCCTAGAGCATCTCTGGAATGGCATAGACATCACCGCCCTATGTCTCTTAGCCTGCAAAACTATTTCTTAGCTTCTTTGGCATCATAATCAGACAATTGCACACGGGCTGCAAGGCCTCATAAAAGTATAGTTAGGTGCGGGAAAACTGCCTGAGTTACTTCGGATACATTTGACAAGCTTCTTTTATTTTCTTCTCAAGCGCTCCGCTGATCTTGTCAAATCTAAAAAGTTTCTGTAAAGCTTCTCCATATACAAAGCCATCTGCAATTAGGCTGCCCTGTTTGTCGTAGCACACCATTAAGAAATCACAGAAGACTTTTCAATCCTTAGCTCGAAATACGCCTCACGCCTGTTGTTTGGAGTACAATTCCGGACTTCAAGATCAAAGTCTTTTAATTGCGAGCTGGATTGTAAACATTGTTGGATACATGCAAAGTTGTAAATATAGTTACTTTGGCTATGCTACATTGATAGGTTTTAAATCATAAGCTGATGTCACAACGCGAAGAATCCTGCTTACAAGTTCTTTTGCCTTTGCTGGCTTCATTGAGTTTAATCTGTTTAAAGCTTCCTTGAGCTCGTCAAAAGCATCCTTGTCTAAATTGCTGACTGGCACAAGCTCACTTACACGCTCTAAAGCCGCCTTGGGGTGTTTGATAAATGCATCGTAAGACTTTTGCAGCGCTATAATTTTCTCTCGGTTATTTTCTTGAGCAAAGTTCTCCCACTCGCCTGAGTTTTGGACTCTATGCTGATAAAGACGGTCTGCAGTATTCGTTTCTAAGTGACGCATGATAAACATAAGAACTATAGCCTTAGACCTTTCGAATATCTTTTTTATGGCGTGCCTGTCATCTTGATCTTGTGAAAAAACCCACAAATCAAAGTCGAGTATATGAGCTTTCATAGTCCCGTTTTCCCTATAGGCTATCAGATGAAAATTCGGCAAACACAAATGGGCCTCCCTATGAGGAACAGCTTCTATTGTATACTTTCTATTTTTTTGCATAAGCTATCACTATGGACATATACATTTATTAACGAAAAAAAGCAAGCAATAAAATTGGGGAAGCTATCCCTTTTGATACACTCACTGGTCTCTATAAACTGCAATCCTTCTAAGCGCATATTAGGCTTTCTATATACTTTGTAGACAGTATCTACGCATTTTCAGCTATCCACCGCTATCCCAAGCGCTATATTTTTTAGCGCCAGATCATTTTGATTGGGCAGCAAAACTACTTGTCTTTGCTTTGGCTGCTTTGGCCTGCATCATGCTTTTGCATGATTTTGTCCTAGTCAGATTGAGTTGGCAGAGTTGGCAATGAGTTATACAGTTTTCCTGATTTTTTTCCTTGCTAAAAAAAATCGTCAGAATATAATGGAACTTATTCCTAATACTTTTCTGCTTGCCAGAATGAACGATAAGTAAAGTATGGGCATTTCATCATGAAAGAATGTTACATAAGATTTAGAGATATAGTAGACCAGTTATCAGTTAGAGAGCTACTCATGCTGGTAGATCAAAAATACCGTGACGGCTATGGCAAAATTCATCTTCTTATATCTACTCCCGGTGGGAGCGTTAAAGATGGGCTGGATGTCTATAATTATTTAAAGGGATTACCAATAGAAATTTATACATATAATGTTGGCAGCGTGGACTCCATCGGGATTGTAATCTATTGTTCAGGTTCTAAAAGGTTTTGCGTCCCCCACGCCCGTTTTTTAATGCACCCTGTTGGGATGAATGTCCAAGACAGGGTAGGCGAACATAGATTAAATGAGCAGCTTAATTCCATAATAACAGACCAAAGTAATATAGCAGGCGTTATCTCCGCTACAGCAGCTAAGAGCAAAGAAATTGTTTTGTCTGAGATTCATAAAAGAAAAACTTATGGAGCTGAATCCGCAAATCAATTTGGACTTGTTACTGAAATAAAAACAGATTTATTACCAATCAATGCAGAGTTATTTTCAATAGAATTTAAAACACAGCAAAGTCAACATATAACGTTCCAACCAACTCCGGGCGTTGCTTTACCATCTAACACCACAAACATTTGGGAAACTCTCAAGGTAGGAACTGTATAATTTTTAGGCCAAACTATTACATAGCTCCCCTTGGCTCAGTCAGGTATATAGCGCCCGATTATTGATAGACGCTGATTCTTAGCTAAGGTGATATATGACGGCAAAGGGCGTAAAAAGCCTCTGCTTGTATGTCTTCTGCCCTTGCTTCGGGGTCAATGTGGCAGCTTTGCGCATATGCAAGCCATTCTTCCCATTGCATTTGTGGAAAGTAGGAGCTGGCATGCCGCTTCCAGTTTGTTTTGAGCTTCTTACGGCGCATAGCAAAAGAAAGACGTAAAAGTTTTTCCAGAGTTCCAGAGTCACACAAGGGGCCTCCTTGGTGCGCATGAAAAGCAAGCAAAGTAGAATCGACCTTAGGCTGGGGATAGAAGGCTGCGCAAGGCAGCCTGCCTTTGGCATGCCATGTGCCGTAATTATGCAAAAAGATACTAATAGAATGCCTTTTCCTTGAGTCTACAATACGTTTGGCATATGCTTCTTGTACAAGCAAAAGAGCAGCAGAGAGGCCCGGCAGGCGCATAAGACGAATGAACAAAGGGCTTGTAATAGAGTAAGGCAGATTTCCACAGACAAAGGAAAGCCTTTTATCTCCTATGCCTAAGGCCTCTTTTTTACGAAAGAGCTCCTTTTTTGCTGGACATGCGGGATAGATTTTTGTGAAAGTACATGTTTCCCCTGCAGCTAAGGAGCTCAGCAAAGGCAGGATGTCTTGGTGTACAAGAGAAAAACTGCCGCTCTCAGCTTTGCTGCAAGAAAGCCTGCTTGCAAACATGCTTTGCGCCTCTTGCCCCTGCAGGAAAGCAACCAGGATGGGATCGATTTCTACAGCATAGACTTCCAAGCCTAAAGAAAGCAAGGCTAAGCTTAAAGCCCCCAGGCCAGGCCCTATTTCTAAAACAGGGCTCCCCTTTTCTGGACATGCCTCTTTTGCAAGGCCTGCTATCCAAGCATGGCGCATCGGGTCTATGAGAAAGTTTTGCCCCCAAGATTTACGTATACTGCCTTTGCTTTTGCCAAAAAGCTCTTTGATATGCAGCGGCGAGTACGGAGAAAATGAGGCTGGCATGCAAAAAAGTATAATCGAGACTATAGAGGCTTTTTTGACTCTGGCAAAGAGGGGCGCAGTATACGAAAGCATTTGCTATCTTCGATGCCCTGCAATGTAGTTATCAATAAAGGGACTTCCTTCTATATATAGGGTCTCGTAGATCCTTTTTTTGAAAGGGACAATCTGGGCAGGAAGACATGCAAAGTCTGACCAATGCAAGGCTGCAAATTCCTCTCTTTCGTTTCTATATGCCTCCAGTAATTTGAGAGAACCGTCCCAAAAAAAGAAGAACCATTTCTGCTTCTGTCCTTGGAAAGCCTTGAGCGGCTCAGGTATATCGGAGGGGAAATCATAGTAAAGCCAATCAGCTATTTCGTGTACAGGTTTGGACTTCAAAACAAGGCCTGTTTCTTCCTTCAGCTCTCGGTATGCGGCCTCAAGCGGCTCTTCTGTATCTTCAATACCTCCTTGAGGAAATTGTACATAACCGGAATAATCCCTTCTTTCTCCAGTAAGAACTTTGCGCTCTTTGTTGAAAACAACTATGCCTACGTTTTTTCTATAAGGTTTTTTCATGAGATTTCAATAAATGGCTAAAAAGCAGGGAATCAGGGCTTGTGTTTTTCATTTCCATACGTAAAGCAAGCAGGGCAATGCGAGGGTAGGTGTGGTTTAGTAAATTGTCCCAGCTTTGGGAAACTTTTGCCAGCATATTTGCGTGGAATTGGGGATAGGATTTTGCAGAATAGTTCTGGAAGAGCTGTATAAAGAGTTTCAGCGCATCTATATACGTTTTTTGATATGGTTTGAGATAATGGAGCCGGTTTAAGACTTGGAAAACAGGCTCCCTGATGCTCAAGAAATAGATTTCACTTCCCATGATGCCGCCGCTCATAAGCGTAGCGGCGTCTTCTTTTCTATATATCTCTACGGATTTTTGTATCAGCTGGACATAAATGGGCTTTTTATCCTGCAGGAATTGGAAAACTCTTCCTCCCGTATGTTTATTTTCTGCAGCTATTTGTATAGCAAAGTTTCGCAGGACGCCGCAGTCACTGCGCAGCGAAGTGTTTAATTCAGATAAAAAATCAGGCTTGACTTTCTGCCCAAAGAAATTCGCCACGCCGGCAAATTTTGCCCTGAGACGCAGCGTGAAGCGGGCAGGAAAAGAAGTGGCCTGCGCATTCTCAGCATCAAGTCTTTCTCCTGCGCTTGCTACAACAGGCCCCTGCTCCTGCTGCTGCTTGCGAGACTCCTTAGGGCTTTGCGCAAAGCTTTCTTTGAGCTGTTCTGCACGCAGCCTTCTTCTTTCCTGCGCCTGCGTTTCTTCTTCGACAAGACTTTCTTTGATGATCTCCCCGCCTGCCCGCACAAAGCGATTGAGCATCCGGCTTCGGTCCCGTTCTGAAAGCTTATCAAGCCTTAGATTTTTACGCGTTTTATCAAACTCGAACTTGTCCATAGTAATGATGCCGTCTATGATCTCCTTATCGCAGGCTCTCCTATGTCTTCAGTCATGCGCTCCTTATGGAAGATTTTCTTTGTTTTATTTCTTTGTCAACGATTTACAACAACTGCTGTAGTGATATGGAGCAGATGCTATATGCCTATTGCTTAGTTTGATGATTGTCCTGATCGGGAATTGATTGTATCACCCAAAAAAGGCCGCTCTGACATTAAAAAATTCCTATCTTGTCATCCACCCTGCTACTGGACTCGCAGAGTGGAGAAAGCAAGCATGCTGAGTATGATTCCCACAAGCCAAAAGCGAATCACTATACGCGTCTCAGGCCAGCCGGAAAGCTCAAAGTGATGATGTATAGGCGCCATCCTGAAAATACGTTTCCTTCTTGTTTTGAAAGAGAGGACCTGCAGAATAACCGAGAGGGCCTCTACGACAAAGATAGCGCCAATGATCGCAAGAAGCAATTCTTTCTTTATGATAACAGCGGTCATCCCCAAAGCGCTCCCTAAAGCAAGGGAGCCTGTATCCCCCATAAAGACCTTAGCTGGAGCTGCGTTAAACCATAAAAAGCCCATGGTAGCTCCCGTAAGAGCCGCAAGGAAAACAGCTATCTCATGCGCCTGTCCCACAAAAGGCAGGTTCAGATAATTGGCAGCCAAAGGCGTGCCGGTAAGATAGGCCAGAAGCCCCATACTGGCGCTGACAATAGCCACATTACCAGCAGCAAGGCCATCTAAACCATCACTTATATTTACCGCATGGGAAGAACCAAGAATCACAAGAAGCCAGAAAAAAAAGGCAAAAAGAATAGGCATCTCCCAAAAGGCTCCCTTCCAGAAAGGCACAAAAAGACTAGTTAAGCTGTAGTTTACCCCTCTCTCCTGCAGGGGCAGGCACAGCGCTGAAAGTATAATACAAAACACAAAATAGGCCAGCCAGAAATAAAGTAAGGAATAATTTAAGCTTCACATGAATCCCTTTCTTGTTCTTGTAGAGAATTTTTCTGTAGTCATCTACAAAGCCGACGCAAGCAAAAAGCAGCGTGCATATGAGCAGCAAAAGGAAATGGAGGTTCCCCAAGTTACCAAAGAGCAGACAAGATAGCAGCGTGCTCCCTAAAATAAGCACTCCGCCCATAGTAGGAGTGCCTTCTTTGCTTTTATGCGAGGCAGGCCCATCACTGCGAATATTTTCTCTGAAATTGAGTTTACGTAAAGTTTTGATAATATATTCTCCAAAAACAAAACAAAAAAGAATAGATAACATGGCTGCCAAAAGCGCCCGAAAACTGACATAACTAAAAAGCCTAAAAAACCCCGGCATCTCATAATAGCTGTATATATACTCAAACATAGCCTAAGTCTCTTAAATACCCCGCAGCTTCTTCCATTTTTGCAGAGCGGGAACCTTTCACTAAAATGCCATCAAAATCTTCTAAAGTACACAAAGAATCTGACAATTCCGCCAAGCTCCTGCCGTCTTTTGCATAGATGACAAGCCCCCCCTGTCCTCTCCTGCTATTATCGGTAGTTTTGGAATTTGAGGCATACACTTCCAGATAAGCTTCTTCTATGTGCTTGCAAAAGGGCCCTTCCCTCAGCGCCAGCAGGCTATAATTTTCTTGTGCCGCCGCCCTCCCCAAATCTCTGTGAGCTTGGAGAGCGCTATCGCCCAGCTCCGACATCTCTCCCAAGAAAAGAGCTAAAGAGCCATCAGGCAAAAGCGCGCGTAGAGCACGGATAGCAGCAAGACAAGATTCCCTATTGGCGTTGTACGTATCATCTACCAGAAGCTGCGCTCCCCGGTCTGCCTTACGAGGCTTTGCGATGATTTGAAAGCGGCCTGCGTTTTCTATCTTAAGATCATAGCAGGCATCGATAAGCTCCCTTTGCGCAAAGCCTAAGACGTGAGATAAAAGACAAAGACAAGCTACGAGATTAGAGGCATGAGCAGGATGAAAAAGATGCCTGCAGATAACTTTCTGCTTTTCCCATACGAAGCTTAGTCCATCCCGGCTTAGCTCCAAGCTATGCGCCAAAGACAAATATTCGGGAGTGATCTCCAAAGCAGACGCCGCAAAAGAAGAAATACCAAAAAGACAGAGCTCTACTCCTTTCGTCTGCGCTGCCTCCCAAGCTTTTCTAAGGCCCGGACTGAAAGCATGGTAGAAAAGACTTGCGCCTCTTTCTGGCATACCTTCCAGGACCTCCAGCTTGGCCTGCGCAATGGCATCCAAATCAGGAAAAAATGCCAAGTGCGCTCCAGCAATAGAGCTGATCACGGCATGCTCTGGTTTTGCAAGGCGGCTCAGGAAGGCGATTTCTCCGGGATGATTCATGCCCATCTCTAGAACAGCATACTGATTTTGCTCTTGTATCTTTACTAGAGACAAAGCTAAGCCTATATGATTATTCTGATTACCTTGTGTTCCAAAAACTTTTTCATGACCTGCCAGAGCGCCGAGCAGGGCTTGGAGCATAGCTCTAGTCGAAGTCTTTCCATTGCTGCCTGTGATAGCTAAGAGCTGGCCCGAAAACTTCCTGCGGACGTAAGCTGCCAGCTCCTGCAGGGCTTGGAGGCCATCCTTGCAGACAAAAACTCTAACATGAGAGGGCCAAGGATAGGCTGCAGTATCCCGGCCCCTAACATAGCTTTCAGAGACAAGCAGAGCAGCTGCGCCTCGTGCTAAGGCCTCGCCGATGTATGCGTGCCCATCATATCTTTTGCCCTTGATGCAGATAAAGAGCTCTCCTTGCCTGATACTGCGGCTGTCTATGCTAAGGCCTAAACATTGCCTCTCTTTCCCAAGCTGCAAAGGCCTGAGGCCTAGAGCAGAAGCAAGATCACGTATATTCCACAGCATATTCATAAGTCAGCTTTGCAGCCGTGCTTCCTGCCCTGCCGCCTCTAAAAGCGCAAGACATTTGTAGCGGGAGCCAGCAAGGCCTTTATAGGGATAGGGATCAATCAATCAATCAAAGGGAACGAAAGTCTGTAGCAATGCTTGCGAATTTCTCATGCGCTTTAGCGTCTTTTT
>CBDETG010000059.1:0-22479 GCA_965242745.1 Leptonemataceae bacterium | reverse complement strand
TGGAAGCTATAAGCCGTTTTATGACTACTATAACAAGGACCTATGGAGCGCCTATACGCTTATGTCTCACCTAGTAAAGCGCCTGCAAAACTTTCTTAGCATATTGCTGTGGGGGATAGTTGGGAACCCTCGTACTTTTGCCCTAGAGCACCGTATTTTCAGTTCTATGGCCTTGCTTAATGGGATGAGCAATGTCCTGGGCTCTTTGAACTATCTGGCTTGGATGCAGGACAGCACAGCGCACGCCACTTTTGTACTCTTTCTATTGCACTTGGGCAGCGGCTCCCTTCTTGTCGTAATGTACTTTTTTGTGCGCCTGAAGGGCCAGTACCGTGCTCTTTTTTGGCCTTTCGTTTTTACCATTTACACCTTCCTGTTTATCAATGTCATTTACAATGCAGGTTCCGAGGGGGGCTCACATTATTATTTGATTACTGCTCTTTTGATCTCGGTCATTGTTGCGCCGCACGCTCTCGCCACCTTTTTTTGCTTTGTAGTATGCGTCTTGATAAGCGCTTCCTTATTTTGGATAGAGTACAGCTATCCAGAGTGGATCCAGTTTTTCCCGGATAAAGAAGCCCGGTTTTCTGACGTGCCAGGCGCTTTTATTTTCATGCAGATACTCAATGGAGTGATAGTCCTGATTTTGCGTATGCACTTTAGTGAAGAGCGTAATAAGTCAGACCGCCTTCTTCTTAACATTTTGCCCCGCTCCATTGCAGATGAATTAAAAAGCAAAGACCACGTTGTCCCCATAAACTACGATTCTGCTTCTGTTTTATTCACGGATTTTGTAGGCTTTACGTATTTTGCTGAGAAAATGTCTCCTCAAGAATTGATTGAAAAGTTAGATGCTGCTTTTCGAGAGTTTGACCACATTATCAAAAAACATAAGCTCGAGAAAATAAAAACTATCGGCGATGCCTATATGGCGGTAGGCGGCCTGCCTCATTCTAATACTACACACTCTCTTGATGCGATCCTATCTGCTCTGGAAATGCAGAATTATATGATAGCCATGAAGCGCTTTCACAGAGAACGGGGGATGGATTATTGGCAGCTGCGCATAGGTATACACACAGGGCATCTGGTAGCAGGCGTTATCGGAGAGCAGAAATTCGCATATGACGTTTGGGGAGATGCTGTTAACATAGCAAGCCGGATGGAGTCTTCTTCTGAGGCGGATAAAATCAATGTTTCTGCGGATGTTTGGGAATCGGTTAAGCAGTTTTGCGAATGTACGCATAGGGGAGAGATTTCAGCAAAAAACAAAGGCAAGATTAACATGTATTTTGTAGAGCGCTTGTTGCCTAAGTATTCTCGAGACGTAAATGGATACTTCCCTAATGACTTCTTTTGGGAAGAATATGCCAGACAAAAACAGGCTGGTCAGCAGCAAAAAATAGCAGATCTCCCGTAGCCACTAAAAACAAATAGAAAAGCTTGCCTGCCCACTGGCGCAGGCAAACACTTAAACCTATAAAAGACATGCAAGGGCTTGCGCGCTCAGCTGGCCCTTGCTTTTTCGTAAAACAAATGAAAAGCAATCTGCAGAACAGGTCTATCTATTGCCGTGACAACATAGACGTATTGCAAGGCATAAACTCCAAATGCGTAGACCTGATTTACTTAGACCCGCCCTTCAACAAAAAGAAAGTCTTTACGGCGCCAATAGGAAGCAGCGCAGAGGGCGCCAGCTTCAAGGATTATTTTCAAGAAGAAGACCTAAAAGACGAGTGGCTAAAGACTATCAAAGAAGATAGAGACGAGCTATACAGCTTCCTTATGGGCATCAGAGATTACGGCAACAAGTATAACTTCTGCTATCTTGTCTACATGGCTATACGGATTATAGAATGCCACCGGATACTCAAAGACACGGGCAGTTTGTATTTGCACTGCGATCCCACAATGTCGCATTATCTCAAAATACTTTTAGATTGCGTCTTTGGTGAAAAGCAATTTAGGAATGAGATAATTTGGTATTATTCAGGGGGAGGGGCTTCGAAAAATACATGGGCAAAGAAACATGATACCATTCTTTTCTACACAAAGTCTGCAAAATGGATATTTTTAGCAGACAACGTGCGAGAGCCTTACAAATGGACATCTGGGCAAAAAAGAGCAGACGGGAGCCAAAGAGACTATAGTAAAGGGAAGTTAGCAGATGACGTTTACATAAAACATTCTGTTATGCCCTGGGCAAAAGAACGCACGGGCTACCCTACGCAAAAGCCGCTCGCCTTACTTGAACGCATAATCCAAGCAAGCAGCAAGAAGGGCGACCTTGTGCTGGACCCCTTTTGTGGCTGCGCTACTACTTGCGTCGCCGCAGAAAAGCTGAGCCGCAAATGGATAGGCATCGACGTCAGCCATAAAGCCTATGAGCTGGTCAACATGCGCTTGGCTAAAGAGTTAGAAGCGCAAAGCGACACAGAACTTTTTGGCAAGCATAAAGGCTTTGACTTAGGAATAGCTTACAGTACAGACCCGCCCAAAAGAACAGATCGCAGACAGACAGACATAGAGCAAAAATACGTCTATGTCATATCCAACAAAAAGCTTTTCAAAGACGAATACAAAGTAGGCATCGCGCGTGACATACAAAAACGCCTAAACAGCTATCAGACCAGCGATCCAAACAGGGGCTATAAGCTGGAGCATAAAAAACTGACTCCCAGATATAGAGAGCTGGAAAGATATATACATACGAAATTCCAAAGCAGGCATGAATGGGTGAAGGCGGACTTAGAGACCATCAAAAAAGCTATGAAACATTTTGATAAGTCTTAGCTGCCCCAGTCAGAGCGCTCGATACACACTGCACTTCGGACACCGTAAAGGTGTCCTCAGGCAGAGCATTCGATATGCTCTGCACTTCGCCCATCATAAAGATGGGCGCCGTATTTTTAGGGAAACTCTAAAATTGCGTTTGCTTCGATAAAGAAGCTAAAGCATTGCAGGCAGGCTAAAAATACGGGCGCTATAAGCTATAGTGCGCTAAAAGTCACATTTATAGCATGTAGAGATAAGAAGCATACTCAGACAAGGCAGCAAAAAAGTAAAAAACGGGAACTATATACAACAGGCCACTAAAAACAAATAGAAAAGCTTGCCTGCCCACTGGCGCAGGCAAACACTTAGACCTATAAAAGACATGCAAGGGCTTGCGCGCTCAGCTGGCCCTTGCTTTTTCGTAAAACAAATGAAAAGCAATCTGCAGAACAGGTCTATCTATTGCCGTGACAACATAGACGTATTGCAAGGCATAAACTCCAAATGCGTAGACCTGATTTACTTAGACCCGCCCTTCAACAAAAAGAAAGTCTTTACGGCGCCCATAGGAAGCAGCGCAGAGGGCGCCAGCTTCAAGGATTATTTTCAAGAAGAAGATCTAAAAGACGAGTGGCTAAAGACTATCAAAGAAGATAGAGACGAGCTATACAGCTTCCTTATGGGCATCAGAGATTATGGCAACAAGTATAACTTCTGCTACTTGGCTTATATGGCAATACGGCTTATAGAATGCCACCGGATACTCAAAGACACGGGCAGTTTGTATTTGCACTGCGATCCCACAATGTCGCATTATCTCAAAATACTTTTAGATTGCGTCTTTGGTGAAAAGCAATTTAGGAATGAGATAATTTGGTGTTATTCACAGGGCGGTAAAAGCAAAAGAGATTTTGCAAAAAAACATGATATTATTCTAAGATATTCTAAAACTGAAAATTATTTTTTTGATGGGAGTGCTGCCTTGTTTCCCCTGACACCTCATAAGCAAGATAAAAAAGGGAAAAATTATGGGGGCAAGATGGGGATTGATAAAGATGGCAGAGAATATGTCGAAAAACAAGGAAGCAAAAATAAAAAAGGAGAATATAAATATTATAGATATTATTTAGATGAGGGGAAAATACCAGAGGACTGGTGGACTGATATAAATTCTCTACAAGCGAGCCAGGCAGAACGCACGGGCTATCCTACGCAAAAGCCGCTTGCTTTGCTGGAGCGTATCATCCAAGCAAGCAGCAAAAAAGGCGAGCTTGTGCTGGACCCATTTTGCGGCTACGCTACCACTTGTATAGCAGCTGAAAAACTGGGGCGCAAGTGGGTAGGTATTGACGTCAGTCATAAAGCCTATGAGCTGGTCAACATGCGCTTGGCTAAAGAGTTAGAAGCGCAAAGCGACACAGAACTTTTTGGCAAGCATAAAGGCTTTGACTTAGGTATAGCTTACAGTACAGACCCGCCCAAAAGAACAGATCGCAGACAGACAGACATAGAGCAAAAATACGTCTATGTCATATCCAACAAAAAGCTTTTCAAAGACGAATACAAAGTAGGCATCGCGCGTGACATACAAAAACGCCTAAACAGCTATCAGACCAGCGATCCAAACAGGGGCTATAAGCTGGAGCATAAAAAACTGACTCCCAGATACAGAGAGCTGGAAAAGTACATACACACGGAATTGCAAAGCAGGCATGAATGGGTAAAGGCGGACTTAGAGACCATCAAAAAAGCTATGAAACATTTTGATAAGTCTTAGCTGCCCCAGTCAGAGCGCTCGATACACACCAACTGCAATCACAAAAGCAAAATCTTTTTAGCGGGCTTGTATATAGCTCCCCAAAAAATAGTAGAGCGCTCGCAGCGTCTAAAAAGGGCTTATCTAAGCGCATCTTATCTCTTACTGCGCCGCAAGAGCCGGTTTGGGGACGGGCTCTTAGTCTAACTCGTCCTTTTCTAAATCGAAGAGCTCTCGTGTCCTATCTTGGCTTTCCCTTTGCTTAAGCCGGCCTTTTCTGGATTTGGAAGGAGGAGGGAGGTGTTTTTGGGAATACAAGTATCCCAGATCAAGCACGTATTCTACACGGAAGGCTATGCCGTAAAAAGTGTTTTTGCCTTGAGGCAAAAAAGGATTCAGCGCAGCTCTCTTAGAATAATAGTCTGTGGGTATAAAAAGAGCGTTGATGTTACGAAAACGGATATTTTCTACTTGGTATCGAAACTCCAGCTCTATTTCGGTCCCCATATACTCCCTGCTCAGGCTTTCCCAAAGCCCTAAACAGGATATGCGGCTTGTAAAGCCCTCCAAGACCAGCGTGTTTTCAATGCGGGCAAAAATTTTCGAATTTGTGCGATCTATGTACTGTGGAGAATCTGCATCTTTAGCATAATCGCGAAAGTGGTAATGATAGGCATAAGGGGCAGCATAATAACCCTTATAGGCCCATAAGAGCATGCCGCCCATAGATGCTGCCTTCATGCCTGCAAAATCTTTATGAAAATACGCTGCGCTCAGGGAAAAGATGTTTTTAGACTGCTTTGCAAAGGCCTTGCGATGGTAAAGATGGGAAGCAAAGCCGTAGCCGTCATAGATGCGCTCTCCTGCAAACTGCAGATCGCGTCCACGCGAATAAGCATAGCTGAGATCAAAAGACAGCTGATCCTGCTCTTCTGAAAAACTACCGTAGAGTCGGGCGCCGCCCATGCTAAGATAATCATTATCCGGCTTATTACGCCTGTTGAAACCATTCTCAGCCAGATCGGAGCCGCCCTGGGTGCTTGCCCCATAACGCAGATGATAAAGGAAGGTCCGCAGGCCCAGCTTGTCTGCAGGCGCCGGGCCCTCTCCCTTAAGATGCCAGTTCCAGTTTATACCATGCCTCCAGCTTATAGTGTCCCCTTGGAAATCTTCGATTTGTTCCTCATCCTTGTCGATAACCCCATAAATGCCTCTTCCCTTGTGCTGCACGCTGTTGGAAAGTAAATCTGTCATAAAAGACATAGAGAGAAAAGGAAAGGCCTTGTAATCCAATTGGAAGCCGTCAATAGTATCCGAAAAAAAGTAGTCCTTTAGAGCATCACCTATAGCATATTTGTAGCGCCCAAAGGTAAAGGCAAACAATGGCTTGGGAGAATAAACAAAATAAAGACGGCTGAAATATAGAGAATTTTTGCCCTCGTCGCGGCCTTGGTAGTTGTCTGTCCCCCAGTGCGCAGATCGGAAGGCGTCCAAGTAGAATTTGCTGCTTTGGTATTCCTCTTCATAACGCAGACGCACGTCACTATATGCCAATCTCGTTTGATCATCTGTATTGCTCTGGCTGTAGGCACGGTTTGCTTCAAAACTTCTGCGGTCATAACTCCTGAAGTCCGCATTCTCAAATAAGAAAAAATGGCTGCTGAAGTGCAGGGACAGGGCTTCCAGTTCACAAAGCGCAAAGCAGGTAATACAACAGCATAGATATTGCAGACGGCGTATCATCAGGCAGGCAATTATAGTTATTATATGTCATGACTGAGACAGCGATTCAGGCTCTTTTAGGGCAAGCGCGGGGCGGCCGCCCCCTGTAGGCTTCTGTTCCTTTCAGCCTAAAAGAGGCAAAAATTACTTGCTCTTCTAAAGTACTCCCCCATGATTACAGCGTATTTTATTTTGGAATGATGTACCTGTTGAAAGCCCTTGTAAAAATGACGCTATAGATAGAATGAAGATTGGGATAACTAATGCTGCTGCTGCGAGGCTAAGGTCTAAGAAATGAAGCCAGAAGAAATTGTAAGGCAAAATTATATTAAAGTTTTGAATGAAGACTTTGATTACCCCTTAGAGCATATAGAAAAGGAAGTTTCTATACAAAGAGGCAATGAGGCAAATAGGAAAAATACGAGAGACAGGGCTGAAGGATCGCTATCAGGATATGATACTTGCTTCACGAAGTAAAAAACGCTTGCCTCTCAGCTAGGGCGCATAGGCATTGGTATTGAGAAAAATAAAAGTCTTAAGAAAGCTGTTTTGCATTTTTTAGGAAATGATATCAGCACAATGTCATTTCGTGAATCATTTTTTCATGAACCAAGAAGCTCCTGACAAGAAAAAACAAGTTATCGGCCTGTATGGTGAGATGTGCTTGGCCATGGAATTACATGATCGCGGATGGCAAGTACACAGGTCTTATATTGATGAAGGTATTGATTTCGTAATATCACAATATTACTGTGAACAATGTGGAAAATACACAACACAACATATAAGAAAAAGCCAATATGCTGGGAAGCAAGTAAAATGTGTAACAAATCTATGCTTTCGCTGTAAAAATGAGATAAAAATCGTTACAAAAAATATCCAAGTCAAAACTTCTGAAGGAATCTCTTCAGAAAAAAAAGGCATGAAAAAATTTAGCTTTCATCCCAAAATTAGATACAATTTAGGTAAAAATGTTTTTTATATAAAGAGCTATACAAATAAATAGGTCTCATATTAGCATCTTGTTTCTCTATTTTTTTATCTAAACAACATCATCCTCACTTGGCGCACTCAAGTATATAGTTCCAGAGCAAAGCGCATGCGAAAGGCCTTTTGAAAGGCAAGGCAGCTGGAATGGGAGAATTCAGGATCAAAGGCAGCTTCCTTTAAGTGATCGCACACGTAGGCTGCGCTTCTTTCTTCTTGGATCCAACGCTCGCAAAGATCATGCCTAAAACGCGTTCCAAGAAAATTCATCCCTTGCACAGGCATCTCCTTGGGATCCATCCCGTGAGCCTGCTTCCATACTAGACGGATCAAGCGCTTGGACGATGCTTCCTGCCAGCAGAAACTTTGCTTTTCATCAAGCTGAGCTGGAACTTGGCCGTAAGTTTGGTACTCGATAGTAAAGAATTTAGCAGAATTGAAAAAGACGCCTCTTTCATAAGGCAGCGCTGCAATATTGGAAGAGGAAGCGGGCATATCCTCCGGCTTATATGTTTGGCAAGCGCGCTGGGCTATAAAGCGGCCGGCTGTTGCGCCCTGCCTGCGCCCCGTGTACCAAAGCTGCTCTACCGTGCCCGGCGCCCCCTTAGAGCTGTAAAACTGGGCGCAATCCCCCTGCTGCAAAGATATCAGGGATATTGCTTTCCATGTCTCGTCCAATAAGAATGCCTTTGTCGTACTTAATAGCGCCTTTGCTTTTAGGGTCCATGCCCGCAAGGCAGCTCAGGTTAGGATGCACTCCCGTTGTAAGGCCCACAAGCTGGCAGTCTATGCCCTCCCCCTTGTCTGTGACAACTTTTGCAACGCGCCCCATCTGGGCCTGCTTGTATCTCCTTTAGACTTGTAGAAAGACGCAGGTCTATGTGGTGGTCTAAAATCTCTTGGTTGATCATAGCTGACTCTTCTTTGGGAAGCACCTTGCCCCAATAGCTCGCTTCACGCACCAGAAAGCTGACCGCAATGGACCTTGTATGCAGCATCTCAGCCAATTCTATGCCAATAAGCCCTCCGCCCACGATAACTGCCCGCCGCACTCTGCCAGTGCGTGTATTTCTTTCCAGTTTTTTCCAGGTCTTGCAGACTATAGAGACCCTGCACGCCGGGCAAATTCTCTCCCGGCCAGCCAAAGGTATTGTAATGGGAGCCAGTTGCCAAAAGAAGCATATCATAGGAGAGAACAGAGCCATTTTCAGTATGCACCTGCTTGCCCTGCGTATCAATATGCAAGGCGTGATCGTAGATCAGCTCCAGGCGATTCTTGGAATAAAAGCTTGTTTCATAGGGCTGCGTGTCCTCAAGGCGCATATGGCCCATGTAAATGTACATCAAGGCAGTGCGGGAAAAGAAGTACTTGCTTTCTGCAGAAAGTATCCGTATTCTCAGCTCAGGACACAGCTTACGCACCACACGCGCAGCGCTCACGCCGCTGATACCATTGCCTATGATGATCAGGCCCCGTTCTTTGGCGTTCCTTTCCATTCCAAGCGCATAAGAGCCGCCAAGCCTGAAGCTGATGCGGGTTTATGCAAGCGCAAGCTTTTTTCCCACATGTCATGTCATGCCAACATGAAAATGTCCCCTAAAAACAATTTAGAAATGTCCCTTTTTTGTGCAGTGTAATATCACAGCACAATGAAGATAACAAACAAAACATTTCTAAATATGAAAGAAGCAAAGAGATTGAGCGTATGTAACAAGTAGAAAGTGGCATTAATGAAACTTTAAGGAGGTAGTTTTGGCAAGGGGGGCATTTCTATTGTGGCTTGACATTTGTTACAATATTGCTTGCCAAAAGCTGGTATTATATGTATGGAAAGCAGCGCCCAAACGCCATATATGCCTTTTTTTACCTGTACTATGTCGCGTTGCACCGAGACGCCGCCTATTACAACAAACGCCCGCAGTTAGCAAAACCTACGCTACATTATTACTACAACACCAGCCGCCGCTTATTACAACAAAGCCCCGCCAATCCTACAGCGTCCCCGGGCTCCGCTGAGCGCCCAAACGCCACATTATTACTACAACGCACATGAGCCCCAGCGCCTAATACGACATAATGCAGCGCCCAAACGCCATATATGCCTTTTTTTACCTGTATTATGTCGCGTTGCGCCGAGACTCCGCTTATTACTGCAACGCCCCTGTCATCACTTCCCCCGCTACATTATTGTAACAACGCCAGACGTCATTTACTACTACACCGCCCCTGTCAGCACAACAAGGCCCCTGAGTACAAGCGCCGCTTATTACAAGAACGCAGGCGCCATCACTGCAACGCCGCCTACTACAACACCGCCCCCCTTGAATCACCTACTCCCTCGGAAACGCGCTCAACCTATCTCCACAATCAGGCTTCAGCGGATCGCCTTGGTCAAGCTCGGGATCGTTGGTGGGGGTGATCTCTTCGCAGATGTCGATGGAGATGGCGGCAGTTCCGCTGTCGCCGTCGTGGTCCCATTCGTAGTCGTAGTAGCGGGGCTCGGGATAGGCGTTTGCTTTGAAATACCAGCGATTTGTATCCCAGCCGTGATAGACGGAGGTAGCGGGGGCATCATCGCCGGTGCTGGGGGCGGCGACCTGCAGCTGCGTTGTTGTGCGGGGACGGATGCCAGTTAGATCGCTGTCCATGACGGCGGTACTGTCGACTGTGGGAAGCTGGCCGACGCGGCTGCCGAGGGTAGTTACGGCGCTGTCATAGTAGTTGCCGACGAAGGCGGCGTTGAGCGCCGTTGTGACCTCCGCCGCCGTAGCGCCGCCGTCCACGTTATTAGGCATCCTGCCGATAAAGCCCACCGCATCGCCGTTACTGGAAGTAAGGCCTTCTGTTAGGCCGATGGCCAGATTGTTCTGGACAATGCTCTCGGCTGTTGTCAAGTACTGGCCAATGAGGGCGCCGATGCGATCATTGCCCGCCCCTGCAGAGCAAGTACTGCCGCTTAGGGCGCCATCGCAGATCTGCACTGTGGAGAGGGAGTCACGAAGCCTGAAATACTTGGAAGGATTGCTAGAAGAATGAATTCCCAGAAGGCCGCCCATGTAATCCGCCTGGTCGGCGCTGCTCTGGCTGTGGATGCTCCCGCTTGCATGGGAGGCCGCTATCTCCAGACTCCGAGCTGTATCTCTTGCCCCTACAAGGCCACCAGTGACACTCTCTTCCTGAGTGCCGTTCGCCACCGTTAAGACGCCATCCGAACGGCTATGTATGATCTGCGCAACACCGTTAATATTCCCAATCAATCCACCCAATCTGTTGGTATCGGTGCCAGCGCCTATGTTTGTGATCATGCTATGGCCCAGTGAGGAGCTGTATTGAACAGAATTAATACTATCACTACCTCCTATTGTCTCGCCTACCAGAGCTCCCATGGAGTTGGTGCGATTTGCACTCATGCTCAGCACGGCATTACGCACATGTACATTCCTCAATGTTGCGTTTTCGGACTCGCCGCAGATTACACCTATGGAGATGTATGCTACTCCATGAGTAGCTCCATCTTGATGGCTGGCGCTGATGCTGGGGTTTACAAAGAAGATATCCCTGATGGTGTGCTGGCAGAAGGTGAAAAAGCCAACAGCCGTAGTGCTACTATCAGAGTTGCCAGAGGCGGTGTAGTGGTGCTGGATGTCCAGATGAGAGATGGCATGCCCATTGCCGTGGAATCTGCCTGTGAAAGCAGGACGAGTTCCGGAAGTTGTGGCTGTGCCAATGGGCATGAAGTTGCCGTCCGCGTTGCCGTTTAGATCGATGTTGTCGTCCGTATCGTCATCGTGGCCAGCAGGGTAGCCATCGGGGCCGGCAAAATCAATGTCAGCGACCAGCTCGTAGCCGCAGAGGTAGACGCCGCCGCGTTGCGTGGCGCAGTACTCGGTGGGGCTGGTGGGCCCGCCGGTGGTATCGCCTGTATCGCCGCTGTCTGTGTCTGCGGCCTCGTCGTCGTAGCTCGTGCCAGCGAAGTTATGGCGCATGTTGTGGAGCTCTTGGGCCGTTGCGATCTCTATCAGGCCGTCGTTATCGTCGTCTACGTCTGTGGCGTCGGGGCGTGCCGTCGTTATCGCTGTCATCGCAGTGGTCACCCAAGCCGTCCTTATCGATGTCGCCTTGCTCGGCATTGGCTACGGCAGGGCAGTTGTCGCTTCCGTTGAGGTGGCCGTCATTGTCGCTGTCCCCATCGCACAGACCTGTGGCCAAGTTCGGCGTGGGCGTCTGGCCCGTGCATTCCATGCAGATGCCGTCGTGCTGGGCGAAGTGGTCCTGCATTGCCTCGCAGGCCGCATCCGTGATGCAGTCGCCGCCTAAGATGCTGTTGGGGCCGCTGCTGTTGCCTGCATGGCAGGCCATCGCCGTGATGCAGGCGTTCTTGTCCACATTGCTCACGTTGCTGCCCGTGCAGGCCATGCAGCTCCCCGCCGCAGTTGCAACCTGCCCCGCCACATCGGTGCAGTCACTTTTGCTGATGCAGGCCGTATTGCCCACATTGCTCAGGGGCGTCTGGCCGCCGCATTGCTGGCATTCGCCGGCACTTGCGATATGGCCGTCCAAATCGGCGCAAGCCGTCGTGCTGATGCACTCGGTCTTGTCCACATTGCGCACGTTTGTGTTTTCTTCGCATTGCTGACAGACTCCATCGTGCTGCGCAACATGGCCGGCCATGTTCTGACAGACCTCGTCACTAATGCACGCATTGCCCAGTATGCTGGTGGGGCTGCTGCTGTCTCCCAGGCATTCGGCCCTGCTGATGCAGGCGGGCGGGGTTGCGGTCGTGTCTGCGATTTCGTCTTCGTCGCATTCCAGATCAACGCAGGTGTTATCCGTGGGATTGTGTACCTTCGGCTCCGCGCAGGTGACTATAGTCTCGCAGGCGGGATTGTCTTCGAGTTTGATCTCGCCCTCTGGGCAGTTCGTCACGCAGGCCGTCCTGTCCGCGTTGGGGTACTGTGGATCAGAGCAGGCTTCGCAGCTGCCGTCTTGCAAGATTTGGTCGCCAGTACAAGTCGGCGTGCCATTATCTCCAGAGCTTCCTCCCTCCGCCTCCGGTATCGCATCCCGCCAGAGTCAGGCTCAGGCTGATCGCAGCGAGCGCAGCCAGGCGAATGTTAGCAAAACCAAACTTAGCTGATCGCAAGTCAGCAAAGCTAAAGTTAACTATGCTAAACTTAGCCGCATCAAAAATGTTATTAAGCTTGGACATGCTGCATGCCCAGCTTAGGTTTCTCTTTCCATTCTTTCTCATTTTTTGCATTGTATTTTCCTCGTCTAAATTCAAATTTGGCGCAGTCCCGCAAGGCCTCTTTATCAGGGCTTGCAAACACTGTCCATAATGTACAATAGTAAAATAAGTATGTGTGGTGACAAGAAGTTTTTAACATTTTTTTGCGGCTTGCGCCAGCGTCTTAGTACTGCAGCCTTGCGCATTATCACAAGATCACGCGCCGCATGATGCCGTGCTGGCACACTTGCAAGCATGCGCCATATACAAAAGCTTGCACGACAATAAGGCTGGCTACTTTCCTAATCTGCTGCGCTAATACGGCGCTGCTACATGGCAGATAGAACTTTTTGCGCTCCATATTTTCCAGATCGAAAAAGAGCTTGCAAAATAGTCTCTTCAATAAATAAGTATAAGATAAACTTGCGTGCGTATACGTTCTTGGCTTGCTTTGCAAGGATAGGCAGCTTTTCTGAGATCAGCTATAAATGGATATTAAGCATTATATACATTCGGGGCGGCTTGTCCAAAATTTTACCCGCACAACCATCTTAGAATTTACGAGCGATCCTCCAGACATGATCATCTTGCTTTTAGAGGGGAAATGCAGACGCAAGCTAAGCCTCAAGCCCAGGCGTGTGCTCTATGAAAACTATTACCCGCTTTCTTTTATTGGCCTTGAGGATTATCTTTTAGGTTTTTCCCGTGAAGGCGGCGTGGGGGCTTATGCTGGAGCTCATTATTGCTTATGGGATATACAAGACTTTCAAAATGCGCTGCGTATCTATCCAGAATTGGCGCATAGAATCATCTTTGAGCTGAGTCGTCGTGTGCGTATCTATGATGCGCATCAACACAAAACTGATATTAGTCTAAGGGCTGAGGCCTCGAAGCTGGATTTGAGTGATACAAAAAGCGAGGTGTCTCAAGCCCTGTATGATATGAGCTTTGCTGATGAGGATGAATTCCCAGCGTCTGTAATAGAAAAATTATCTAAGCAGTACCAGAATGGCGATTATCTTATGAGACAGGGTGAGAGCAGTACAGAGCTTTTTATCATTTATTCAGGAGAGGTAGAGATATTACAAAAAACCGAGGACGGGGCTTCCCCCAAGACTATTGACAAACTTGGTCCGGGCTCAATGGTAGGAGAGATGGCGCAGTTTGATGGCTTGCTGCGCTCTGCTGATGTGAAAGCGGTGAAAGAGACGCAAGCTCTCGTCTTTAGGCCAAGGGATTTTTCCCTGATATTTCAGCTCCATCCGCGCTGGAGCCAGCAAATCTGCAGTACTTTGGCTGAGCGTATCGAGCAGCGTCGTCGAAGCCTTGCTGAGGCGCGCCTTTATGGCTAGCAATGGGTGAAGCGCAGTGCGCATTGGCACACTGCCAGAGTGTATCGAACACTCTGCCATCGAGCGTTTTGCCAGTGTGCTGAGCCTTCTGCTTGAATTAGTATTGCAAGCATATAGTTTAGATTTTTTTAGACTGGTCTCAAAATGGATGCGGCTTGCGCATTCTCCCCGTCTAAGTAGTTTTACTAGAATGTCTTATCTTAGGCGCTGCTAATGGAACTAAAAACAAAATACCAACTCCGCAGGAAGGCGCTGGCTTTTCAAGCCCATCCTACAGCGCGTTCTCGCTTTGAGCGCAATGTTCTTAGCGCCCCCTTGACGGCTGTACTGTGGCCGCATGAGAATGCTGTTTATTTTAAGAAGGAATTTTGTATCAGGCTGGCAAGCAGGACCTATGTTTTCCCCATCGTATCTTTAAGCGAAAGGATATACTATGCGCAGATCAAACTGCGTGACTTGGCGCGTTTGGGCTACCAAGAACTGCATCCTACTTTGGCTTTTTTCTTTTTGGGCTGCTTCCAGCTGCAAATCGAGGGCTCTGGCGTGCAGATGGCGTCCAAGCTGTGCCGGCAGCTGGAGCTCCTAAAAAAAAGCCTGGACGTGCCTCAGGCCTTAGGCAGGGCAAGAAGCAAGGAAGCGCTGCTTGCGTGCGTCTTAGATGAATTTCAAAAAACGGCGCAAAGCCATGCGCATGTCTTAGCCCAGAAAGACCATCTCGAAACCGAACTGGAGGCCTTCGATCTGGAGCTGCAAAGGAGAGATGAAAGCAGGCCAAGGCCTCCCGCCCATGATAATCAGAACCTATATCTGGAGGAGAGCCTGAGGCGGGAGCGAAAGCTTGTAGAGCGCTTGGAAGAAGAATTGCAAAGGATATCAGAAAAAATTCTTGCTATGTATCACGTAGACAAGTCTGCTCCTGTTTTCGAAGAGTATCAGAGCTTACGCAGGGATTATGCCTTATTAAGCAAAAAAAATGACGCCTTGCTATCGCAAAATATAGAATTGTCTGAGCATCTAAAAAAGAGCTCTCAGAAAGAGCATGCAAAACAGCACATTATGAGTCTTGAAATCAGTTTGGATAGCATACGAGAGCGCATCAACTCCATACTGGAAGACGAGGGAAAGCTTCCTGCCGGCGCTTTGCTTTATGCGATGGGAAAGGAGATAACACAGCTCAGGAGAGCCCGCATATATTTAGCAAAGGCTTTTTACAATGTGGCTCTGCTGTATATGCGCACGGGAGACTGGGATAGAGGCTTGGAAGAGCTGCAGGCTGCAAAGGCCTTAGGGCTCAAAGACAAAAAAGCCGAGAGCCTTATGCGCAAATTGCGTAATGCCGGCTAAGAGCCGGTTTCAAAACTAAGCTCAGCGCTTCGACCATTGCCATGAAGGCAGTTTCAGCTTGGGAGTTGCGGGATTTTGCGCAGCTATAGCGCTCAATTTTTGTAGCTTTTTTACTTTGCCGGCTATTTGTTGGTCTTAAAGCAGGAAAAAGGTAAAAGCTATTTCCAGTATGTGATCACGTTGTTCTAAATATAGGAGAGGTGCCCGAGAGGCCGAAGGGAGCAGTTTGCTAAACTGTCGTACGCGCAAGCGTACCGCGGGTTCGAATCCCGCCCTCTCCGAGGGCAGCAGCTGCCTTGCAGCCGTCTATTTGCTACTCTTTGTGTTTTGCTTAGGAGAGATGCCCGGCTTATATTTGAGTTTTGTATTCCGATCTGCAATATAGTCCAAAAGTTGGATGAGGATTGTGATATTTTCATCGCCTGACTCTTTTAGCATGTCCCCATCAAAATAAACCGTACTCCCAACAGGCTGCTCATCTGACCATTTTTTCCATTTCCCTAGAACAGCCAGCTGCACACAAGCGTCAAAGAGATCATCCTCTACGTCACTGAGCTTACTGCGAATCTCAGCAAGAGCTTGATTGTATTCTTCGTTTTTCTCATATGCTGAGAGCTGGATTATTTTACGAGACATTTTACTGGAATAAAAACAGAGGCCCTAATGGGCCTTGCCGCATAAATCAAAGCGAGAATCCGCGGCTCCACGTAGCTGCCATAGCGAGTGCAGGCCGATTCAAGCATTTTCGAAGTGTTCCTTTCCCATTTTGCGCATGCCGAATAACCGCAATAGCGCCTGCCTTTATTTGGCATCTTGCGAATTACTCAAGCAGTCCCCCTAATCTTGTATAGCCTTATATTCTTCAGCGCAATCTTGAAAGGGTTTGCATTCTTCGCTGAATAAAAAACTGAGTTCTTGTTTATGTTCTTCCTGGATTAAAAAAACATAATGCCTTTGAGTGCCGTATGAATATTCCCAAATAACAGGACATAGGCTTTCTTTTATTCCAGCCAGCTTCATATTGCTTCCTATATCATAGAGTTTTTTTAAATAAGCTCTTCTTTGTGAGCGGTCTCTATGATTGTACAAGATCAATGAAAAGCCTGCCTGCCAATATGCTGCGGCCTCACAATATCGTATATGCTTAGTACTGTAAGGCTTGGATTGCACTTCAATCTGATTGTCGGGGTCAGCAAAAATGATGTCACACTCTTCCTTTTGAAAAGTGCGCAGAGATTCTTGAAACCAGTTTGCCCGTTCTTTCCTATCTCTTGGAAGGACTTCCTTCCATTCAGAGAAGTTTTTTAGGATGCGCCTTTTTTTGACTTTGCCAATGTCGCGAATCTTTTGATTGCAAAGGATATCATGAAGTATGTCATAAAGTTTTGTATCAAGAGCCCTAAAGTCATCTCTACGCGGGTAGTCATTTTTCAAATATTGTATATATTTACCATCCTGAGCCTGCTTGCTTTCATCTTTCTTATCATCTTCGTTAAAGTACCAGTTTATGCCGAGTTTGAGGCGGCTTTTTCTTTGAATGCGCCTTAATAAAACGTATTTGCCAAAGTCTCCGATATCTCCAAAGTATTGATTCTGCATGATTTCGTTCTCCCAACTTAGCCATTAAACCGCAATCATAACTGCCTTGCGTAACGTAAGCCCCATAAGATCCTAAGCTGTGAAATTTGTCGAGCTGAATTTTCTGCTTGTTCCAATCCCCAGCCTGGCCAAAATAACGCAAACATAGACTCGAAGTAGACAAGACTATGCTTTTGCCTAAGCAGCATGACCAGAACTGGAAATTAGCTGAGCTGGAGGAATTTGCTAAGAGCCGGTCTCAAAAGTAGGCTCTTGCGACACAGGATGTGTCGCCATTTGGCTGACGACGACCAGAATGGTCGGCAGTCTGCTCGATGCAGACTGGCAGTGTGTTCGATACACACTGCACTTCGCCTACCATAAAGGTAGGCTCAGCACTTCGACCATTGCCGTAAAGGCAGGCTCAGGAGGAAGCCAAATGTGAGGCAGAGCGCTCGATGCGCTCTGCACTTCACCTGCCATAAAGGCAGGCTCAGCATTTTTAGGGTCTCCCTAAAAGTGCGTCTGTCTCACAAATACATGGATGTATTTTTGAGACCACTTCTAAATAACTTATCATATGAGAAGCATCTCTTTTAGAACAGGAGCAGATTTTATGATTTACAGCTGATGGTCTTATGCAGCATTATGACTTGGATGGATACAAGAATCAAAGTGGGCATTGTGGGCGCAGGTCATATGGGCCAGTACCATGTGAATGTGGCTTCTGCAATTCCTGCCTATGAAGTTTGCGGCGTCTTTGATACAGACTTGGAAAAGGGCAGAGAAATAGGGGAACGATTCGGCCTTCCTTACTACCTTTCCTTCCAAGAACTCCTGCGCGATATAGACGCTCTCGTTGTTGCTGTGCCCACGGCTTTGCATTACGAGATTGCCAAAGAAGCTTTGGGAGCGGGCAAACATGTACTTGTAGAAAAACCTATGGCAGCAAACGTAGAGCAGGCGCGTGAACTGGTTACTTTAGCGGAGGAACGAAATCTCATCTTCCAAGTAGGCCATGTAGAGCGCTTCAACGGCGCTGTCCTGGAATTGGGAAAAATCGTCCAAAATCCCTTCTTAATTGAAGCGCGTCGGCTGGCGCCTTTTGATATGCGCATACAGGATGTAGGCGTTGTCTTGGATTTGATGATCCATGACATAGACATTATTCTCAATCTCGTAAAAAGTGAAGTGATCTCTGTTTTTGCTAGAGGCAGGCCTTGTTTTTCTGTCTACGAAGATATAGCGACAGCAACCCTGCAGTTTGCCTCAGGATGTATAGCAAACCTTGTTGCCAGCCGCGCTACGCAGGATAAAATTCGGCGTTTGAACATTACGCAGGAAAACGCATATATTGTGCTTGACTTTGCCACTCAGGATATTGACATACACCGCCGCTCTTCAAGCGCCTATTTAATGACGAGGGAAGAGCTCAAATACAAACAGGAAGCCTTTGTGGAAAGAATCGCTGTACACAGAGACAATCCTCTTAAGCAAGAGCATGAGCACTTTCTTGCCTGTATTCGGGGCACGCAGAGCCCTATAGTCAGCGGCAGGGAAGAGCTTTCTACTCTGCAGATTGCTAATGACATAGTCGACCAAGTCAAAAAAGAACTTAGCCCCAGTTTTGTATGAAAGCAGCGCACTTGCCTCAACTTCAGCAAGCCCCAGCTCCCGCCTCTGATGAGACTCCCTATGCCCCCCCCCTCAAGCTGTATTTAGAAAGCTATGGGTGCCAGATGAATGAATATGACTCGGCGCTGGTCCGCTCGCTCTTTGCTAAGGCCCATTACGATCATACGAAACATGCCGAAGAAGCGCAGCTGATCCTGCTAAATACCTGCGCTATCCGCGAGAAGGCCCAAGAACGCATCTATACTCGTCTGGAATCACTAGGGAAGCTCAAGCTGAAGTCTCCTGCCCTCATCATAGGTATTTTGGGATGTATGGCGCAGAATTTGGGAGATGATCTATTGGCCATGGGGCTGCCTGTAGATTTTGTCGCCGGGCCGGACAACTACAGAGATTTACCAAAACTGGTAAAGGAAATACAATCCTCAGAGCAAAGGGAGACAAGATGGAAGCTGACACAGCTCTCCCGTACAGAGAGCTACGAAGATTTGCGCCCTCATGCGGTCTCAGGGAAACTGGCTTTTGTCAGCATCATGCGCGGCTGTGACAATTTCTGCTCCTTTTGCGTTGTGCCTTATACGAGAGGCCGGGAGCGAAGCCGCTCTCCTGCTTCTATTATAGAAGAACTTTTAGAGCTGCAAAAAAAATACGAGATCCAAGAAGTCACGCTTTTGGGACAAAACGTCAATTCCTATAACTGGCAGGGGGTGAGCTTTCATGGCCTGATTAGGAGCATTCTCCGGGAAACAGACATTGCCCGCCTTCGCTTTACTTCTCCCCATCCTCGTGATTTTCCAGAGGAGCTTTTGGAACTTATGGCCGATGAGCTGCGCTTTTGCTCTCAAATACATCTTCCCCTGCAGTCTGGATCTTCTAGAGTCTTGGAGCGTATGAAAAGGGGCTATAGCCGCATAGAGTATATGGCTTTAGTGCGCAAGATACGCTCTTATATTCCACAAGTCGGCCTAAGCACGGACATTATCGTGGGCTTTTGCGGGGAAACAGAAAGGGACTTCCAGGAGACCTTGGAGCTTGTAGAAGAGGCGCGTTTTGATATGGCCTATATGTTTTCTTATTCAGAGCGTGAGCATACCTCAGCCAAAAAATATCTTCCTGATGATGTGCCAAAAGAAGAAAAGCAAAGACGCCTTAGCATATTGATAGAACGCCAGCAAAGGATAGCAAGCCAAATCAACAAGGGCTTAGAGGGGCAGCAATTTCAAGTTCTCGTGGAGGCAAGAAGCCGGCGCTCCCAAGCAGACCTAATGGGCAGGACCTATACTGGGAAAGTGCTTGTCTTTCCTATCCCTGCCAAGAAGGAGGCAGAGCAGCTCATAGGCAAAAGCATTCCCGTTTTAGTGCAATCCAGCAGCTCAGCTACTCTCAAAGGCACAGCCCTTGCCTGCTAAGAGCCGCACAAGCCGCATTTTTATTTCTTATGTTCTACGAGCGCTTCTTAGCGAATAAAAAGAAGTACCAGTCGCTTTTATGCGTAGGTCTGGACCCCCTTCCTGCAAAGATACCTGAGGGCTACGGCCCCGCATCCTCGCTAAGCTCTGTTCATGATTTTCTTGCAGACATTATCCATGCCACATCTCAATACAGTATAGCTTACAAAGCAAACTGCGCTTTTTTTGAAGCCCTAGGCCCTCCGGGCATGCAGCTCTTTTTAGAAAGCATCCAAACGATACGTAAAGAAGCGCCCCATGCTCTAATCATAGCAGATGCAAAGAGAGGCGATATATCACACAGCGCAGAAGCCTATGCCAGCGCTTTTTTCGGCGCATATGACTGTGATGCGCTCACTGTAAACCCCTACATAGGCATGGATTCGCTTGAGGCTTTTCTGGCATATCCAGAGCGCGCAGTTATGGCGCTATGCCTTACTTCCAATCCCGGCGCCTTCTTCTTCCAAAATTATGGCCAGCCGCCCCTCTACCTGCATCTCAGCCGTACTCTAGAAAAGCTCTATGCCAAGCATAAAAACATATGGCTTGTAGTAGGCGCTACGCATAGGGCAGAGACTCTTGCAAAAATACGTGAAGCGGCCCCAAAAAGCCCTTTTTTGATGCCAGGCATAGGAGCTCAGGGCGCTTCTATAAAAAACTGTATAGAAAACGCAGGCACAAATATCCTATGCAACGTGGGGCGCTCCGTACTGTACGGCGCAAAAAAGAAAGCAGAGGTACAAGATAAGGCGCGCTCCCTTTGCGAAAAACTCCTTGAAGAGATGGCGCCTTATCTATAGCATGAGCTTTTTTAGGGCGTCTTGGTACACATTGCCATCGCCACAAGAACCATGTCTCTTATTGATACGCATTGTCATCTTGACTTACTAGAAGAAAAAGGCATAGCGGCACCGGAAGCGCTAAAGAAGGCCGCAAAAGCCGGCGTGGAGGCTATAGTACAAATTGCAACAGACCTTCCGTCCTCTTCTGCAAACTCCCAGATCTGCTGGAAATACAATCATAGCCAAGAAACATATCCTCGCCTGTACTGGACTGCAGGCCTTCATCCAGGCAACGCAGCTCAAGCATTCCAGAGCCTCCCAGACTTATATGCCCTCATACGAGATAAAGCGCAGGAAGAGGATTTTGTCGCCTTAGGAGAGACAGGCCTGGATTACTTTGGACTAGAAAGCCCTGCAGAAAAGGAAAAACAAAAAGAGGCCTTTGCTGCGCATCTATCGTGGGCTAAGGAGCTGGCTTTGCCTTTGATCCTGCATATACGCGATACGCGCAGCTACGAGCCAGAAAAAACGCAGGCATTGTGGGATGCCTACGAGATGCTAAAAGAAAGCCAAGTGCGCGGGGTCTTACACTGCTTTAGTTATACTCACAAAGAAGCCCTGCCCTTTGTAGATTTGGGCTTCTTTGTTTCCTACAGCGGCATTCTAAGCTTTGCCAATGCCAAAGCCATCCAGGAAGGAGCAACAAAGCTCCCTCTTGCCTGCCTGCTGGTGGAAACAGACGCCCCTTTTCTGGCTCCGCAGCCTCACAGGGGGCAGGTAAACCAGCCTGCATATGTTGCGCATACATTGGAATTCATGGCGAATTTACGCCATAGGGAATGCGGCGAAGCTCCACAACAAGTCAAAGAAAGCATTTACGAAAATTCGCAGCGCCTCCTAGCTCTAAAAAAGGGGACAGCAACAGCGAAATGAAAGTCCTGCTGCTTGGCTCCGGAGGCAGAGAATACGCCCTCTACCGCAAACTCTGCGCAAGCCCTAAACTTGGAGCTATACATGTTTTCCCAGGCAATGGCGCCATAGAGCCGCAGGACCAAGTCTCTCAGCCCATAGACCTGCAGTGATAAAGAAAACCTGCGCCAAAGAGTAAAAAAGGAGGCCTATGATCTCGTAATAGCAGGCTCCGAAGAGCTTCTTGCAGGCGGTATCAACGATATTTTGAAAGACATATGCCCCGTTTTTGGCCCAAGCAAAGCTGCAAGCAGACTGGAAAGCTCCAAAGTCTTCAGCAAATCTTTTATGGAGAAATACGGCATCCCCACAGCGCCTGCGCAAAGCTTTACAGATTTTCATGAGGCCTGCGCCCACATAGAGCACAGGCAGGCGCCCTTCGTTATCAAGGCAGACGGCTTGGCTGCCGGCAAAGGCGTCACCATTGCGAAGGATTTGCAAAGCGCCAGGGAGGCGCTGGATTTTAGTCTGCGGCAGGGAGGCTTTGGCTCCTCGGGCAAAACAGTGCTTATAGAGGAGTTTTTAGAAGGAGAGGAAATCTCTGTTTTTGCTCTTTGTGATGGCAAGAAGGCCCTGCCTTTCCTGGCAGCCCAAGACCACAAACGAGCTTGTGACCAGACCAAGGGCCCAATACGGGAGGGATGGGCGCTTATGCGCCTGTGCCTATTGCAAGCGCAGCCCTCATGAGACAAATCCAAGAAGAAATACTCAATCCTGTTCTAAGGGCTATGCGAGAAGATGCCGCGCCTTTTTGCGGCCTGCTGTATGCAGGCTTGATGGTACATAATGCACGAGCGCGGGTAGTAGAATTCAATGTCCGTTTTGGCGACCCTGAAACGCAGGCTCTGCTGGCGCTTTTAGAAGACGACCTTCTGAGCTTAATGTATCAGGCTGCTTCCGGCAGGA
>CBDETG010000058.1:0-45059 GCA_965242745.1 Leptonemataceae bacterium | reverse complement strand
CGATCGTCAGCGTCAAGCTGAGTCCCGCTTGAATGAGCAGGACGCTAAGTATGATGACGTGGTAAAGAACATGTCTGACATGCATGAGAAGCTAGATAGGGTGACGAACATGCTAGAGGGCGCGGGCATGTCAGCGCAAGCGAAGCGTAAAGATGGGGATGATAACGTAAAAAATACGATAGACGGCGACACTACTTCTTATGATGATGGAGTAGTAAAGAACATGGGGCATGACAAGGATCACCCCGATGAAGCCAAGAACATGGGTCATGATAAAGAGAAGCTAGAAGAGCGTGTCAATACTATGCAAGCCAAAGTGATGGACATACAAAAGGGGATCACGTCTCAGCTAGCGGAGTATACTAGCGCATGCCAAGCAGCGCAGGGTCTCACTGGCGGTCGTGTTTCGATTACTGGGGATGCGCATGAGGTAAGGTTGAATGCCTTAGAGCTAGCAGGTTCATATCCGAAGGAGTTTATTGAAGCTCGCAAGGATGATAAGGACGGGATAAAGGCATTATTTGACTTAGCAGCAAGCAAGCAAAAAGAGCTGCGATTGAATCATGCGTCAAGCGCCATAAGTCCCTATGGGATAGGGCTTGGGCATCAGAGCAAGGAGCCAAACATGGTTCCTGTAGATATTGCTATATAGGAGGATAAAGATATGGCGTTTGTACAGAATAGGAGTATTTTTGAACATACTCCCTTAGAGGCGGGTAAGTTATATTCCCAGCAAGAAGGCAGCTATGAGGTCTTATCTATGGAAGCTGGGGAGGCAGGCATAGAGCCTGGCATGCTAGTAAAGCTGGGATCAGGTCAAAAGCAAGTGATACTCCCTACGGCCAAGACTGACAAGATTATTGGGATAGTAGGGAATGTAGGCTATGGTCGTTCTGTGGATTACAGTTTAGAGGATGGCTTTGAGCAAGGTTCTTATATAAAGAATGCGATATTGCCTGTATTTATACGTGGCCAAGTGACAGCCAAGAAGAAGGCAGGCGTAACCCTAACTGCAGGCGCAGCCGTACGCGTCAATTATGAGGATGACACGAAGGGGGTATTGGATGCTGCCAATACGGCTGATAGCAAAGCAATACAAGGCGTAGATGGCATCAAAAATACTGCCGTAGACGGCGATATTGTAGTATTAGCTCTCAGTGGTGAGCAATATACAGCTAGTTAATCTTAGGAGGATTAGAAAATGGCAATGGAAAAAATCAAGGATGTATTTAGGGATGCAAGGTCGTATATCATAGACCGAGCAGAGCCCATGACAAAGGCAGAAAACTTTTCGTATGGTCAGCTATCGTTGCTAAACGCCATGTCGGAGGGTTTATCGCAGCAAGGCTACAGTACGGAGCAATTTCGTATTAACAGGGATGAGGATGGCACTTTAGGGAAGGTGACATTGCCTACTCTTAACAAGGAGGGCTTGCGAGAGCAAAAGCTAGTTGAATTTCGTACGAATAGCGTAGTTCCCTCAGCTGATACTTTCAGCAAACTGCTTGGAGTAGTACGTCCGAAGGATGAGCAATTTGCGTCTAATCGTATATTTCGGGATGATACAACGGCGCATCCGGGATCGGATACTGTACAGACTGACATTATACGTCAGGAAGGTGAAGCTTCTGTGATAGCAAGGGGTGATGCTTCAGTGCATATACAAGAAGCGAATATGTCCATAGTGCAAGAGACGAATGGAGTAGTGACGATTGCGCAGAAGATACGTATCCCTCGTCATAAGCTATTGCAGTTTGATTTGCGTAATAGCAGAAACTACAATGCGCCCATAGACTATTCGCAGGAAGTAATGCGTATAGCGATGCACAATGTTCATCGTCAAGCTGAGCATATTTTCTGGTATGGTCGTCCTAGCACAAATGCGAAAGCTGCTAGTGATTTTTTAGTTAAGGGATTTCTAAACTATTTTAGCGGTGCGACAGCGGATAAGTCTACTTATGCTTTTTCGGAGACGTCTAAGCAGGCGACATGGAAGACTGCGAGCACAGATGCTATTATAGAGAAAGCATTAAGCGCAGCTTCTGAGCATATCACATCTTTGGGGGTATTTACGCCGAAGGTCTTAGTACTGCCTCATACTACGCTTGCGAATCTAGGTCATAAGATGTATACGGCAGCTACGTCTGACAGCAATACTACAGTGTCTGTAGGGGTGACGGCCTTGACTACAATTCGCAAGACATATGGTGACACTTATGGTGAAGACTTTGCAATAGTGCCTACGAACGCTTTGAAGGCTGACACTGCCAAGAATCCCTTAATGACAAGGGATTCGTTTATACTTATAGACAACGATTATGACAACTGGCGCAGGATAGTCGTAGAGCCTCCGCGTGTATTGCCTGCGCAGATAGATGCGCAGCAAAACATAGAGCAAGTCGTGACCATGAGTATAGCAGGCATAAACGGCAGGCGTCCCACAAGCGCATACATGGGAACGGGGATATAATAGTGTGCCGAAGTACACAGAAGACGAAGCCTTAGCTGCGGTCTTAGAGTACAGCAGCATTCCCGCTGGCGCATTTGACAGCAAAGTCAAAGCAGTAATCAAAGTAGCAGAGCATCGCTTGCAACGCGAGGGGGTCACCGAAACTTCCTATTCTGACAAGCTAGACGATTACAATCTCTTATGGGTATTGGCAAGCTGTCATTATCTATTCGTACAAGGCATCATCAATAAAGCAAATAGTCGTTCTGGGGGAGATGTATCCGAGAGCTTTGATAGTACAGTACAAGGTGCGATCGGCCATTCCCCATTTGAGCGTGAGTTTTTCATGGTGCTAGGCAGGTCACCTTTTATCAATGTCACTTAGTCTAAACTACACAGGCGGGATAAGACTTGAGTACAGACAACGCTGCATCATTCAGAAGCAAGGTGACTCAAGCTCTTCTTATGGAGTATATGAGACTGCGATAGTAGAGTATCCATATTTTTGTCATAGCTCATATACGGGGCGAGTAGACCGATTGACAGATAGTAAAGAGCGTATATGGGCGCATCATCGGCGTTTTATATTCCAATACGACCCCATATTAGAGCAGCTAAGGAATCCTATCCCGTCCGATGATGGAGTAGTAAAAGAGCCTATCATTCTTGTAGTAGGCGATAACATAGAATATAAGGATGATATCTATATCATTACTTCCCTACAGATGACTGTAGCAGCGCATAATTTGTCTGCATATGGAATATATGAGCAAAGGGGTGCATAATGGCATTTGATATTAAGCAGGATTTTCTAAAGAACATATTTCATGTATATGAATCTTTGGCAGGCCATCTAGGAGTACCGCTATACTTAGAACCTCCACGCAGGGAGACTACAAAGCTGCCCATCTTGCTATATGATTATGGAGACTATCGCTTGCTTAGTGACATGGGCAATATCTATGTAGGCAAGCTAGAGCGTGTCCCTGTGCAATTAGAGACAAGCATATGCTTGCGTGTCAATGGTGAAGCTAAGCTGCAATCAGATACGGAGGATAGTCATTTCTTTAACATATTCCCTAAATTTACGCTTTGGATAGGAGGTGATAGTATCCTAAAGGAAGCTGAGAAGTATGGCATAGGAGCAATACCAGGTCGGGATGGTCGTATGTCTTTATCAGATATAGGAGGCGCAGGATACGAACGCAATTTGATATATAGTGTAGTATTCAGAGGTGACTTAATAGGTGAAACAAAAACTGGGGATAAAGTGAAAAAAATAGGCTTGACAAATAGCGATACAAATGAACATGTCATTGTAAATGCCCCTACGTGACATTGTAGTCAATTTTATAGCCCGTACTATTCGCCTTACAGGCGTGGGCTTCAGTACTCCCTTGTATACTACAACGGAGCATCCTTTCTTTGAGTACAAAACCGATGACTATACAATAGGCATAAGGAAGCAGCTTACAGGGAACCAAACTGCTATCAAATTAACCATCAAAACGGGAGCTGCGCTTGCAGCTGCTATCAATGCCTCAGGCGCAACGGTTACGATTATGCTCACTGTACCTAGCGCAACGAAACTATCAGGCTTGTCTGACTATATCAAATCGCTCCCCGCTGCTACAGGGCAAGGTCTCTTTATAGAAGTGACAGCTGGATCAGAAGACAAGACGATTAGCACAGTCTCAAGTCAAGACATGAGTCTAACTGATAAGGGATCAAATTTTATAGCTGGGGATATTGCCACAATCGAATACTATTACGGAGTAGATAGTAAAGCATACCAGGATTGCAGATTCTATTTCAATCAGCCTGCAAAAGTAAGGCAAGTGAAGTTCCTATCATTCTGGGGTAAAGAAGAGGCTGATATACTTAGCCATATCAAAGGAAATAATACGGGAGACTGGTATCTGCTAAATTGCGCTGATACCAGAGGAAGCAGTACGCTTGCGAAGACATTAGAAAAATTTATTACGACAGACCCCGAAGCTGATACAAGGATAGCTTTCTTTTTGACAACGGACACAGCTACGGAGATCGATAGCAATAAGATAGCTTGCGCAATTCATAAAACAGGGGCGCGCTTAGACATAGCGCTCACGACATATGGATTAACCTTTTCACCAGGCGTAGTGAATTGGAAATGGAAGCAATTACAAAACATAGCTGACCCAGAATACAATTCTGCGGATTTAGCAAAGATACGGGAGAATAAACTGATAACCTTAGAAAATGTATCAGGTCTCTTGCTGACCTCTGACGGCTTTATGACTGCGAAGAGCGCAAATCAGGCAAGCATAGACCAAGTGCGATTTCGACACTGGCTTGTGACTGAGATGGAGTCGAATCTTGTGAGATTGCTTGCAGGGGCAGACAGCATAAACTTTGACAATGCAGGCTTAGCAGCTATCAATAATGCGCTTGCCAAGCCCTTTGTGCTTGCAGGCGAACGTAGAATCATAGCGCCCTTAGAAGCAGGAGACGCTTCGGGCGCTCAATTTACGCAGGATGAGCGGTATCTCTATCGTATCACTATCCCCAAGCCTGCAGATATCCGAGAGACAAATCCTACGGATTACAATGCTAGGTTCTGGAGCGGTATCACCTTTGCATACATAGAAAATCAAAAAGTAGATAAAGTCGAAGTGAGGGGGAGCGCTTATTTTAGTGTAGGTGATGTAGTATAATGGCAGACCAATATATAGGCAGATACAATCCAAAGGCAGTGCGCCTAATTATACAGGATAACTATGATGTCATAGGTTTCGCTAGTGATATTGTAGTGCGTCGTGGTGATCCCGTAGATCGTGAAAGCATGATAGGCACGCAAGGCGATGCGGTGCTTGTAGAGCATACAGACAAGTCTGCTATGATAGAGTTTTCTTTACTCCTTAATTCTCCCGCTATACTCAAGTTGCAGGAGCTTACAAAGTCACGAGAGCTCTTTACGATATTTTTACATTCTTCTCAGACACAGACTGAGCTTGGCTCGACAGAGCAGGGATTTATTCATACTCCAGCGCAGCAAATGCACGGGACATCTCCCAGCGTCACGGAGCGCAATTGGGTGCTGGGCGCTACCTACTGGAAAAACGAAGTGAGCGAATAAGTGATAAAAGATATAGTAGAGGAAAATGAAGCTAAGCTTATGCGGGAGCTTAAGGCTAGGTGTGCTGCATATGGGGTAGAGCTAGACTACAATAATGGCGATATTGTATATATCATTTTCAAGCAATCTGACACGGAGCAGCGTAAGTATAAGCTGCAAATCCCGCCCTTCAGTGAGATCACAAAGCAAGTCAGACTCAAGCGAGATACCTTAGGCATAAGCGATACGATTATGTCGATAGGTTTGGCCAATCTTATTCCAGAAAATAATCATTCTCCGAGTATATCAGATTCCAATTATCCGAATACGCTAGCAAGGAAACGGGAGATGCTTAACCTGTGGCCTGATATCTTTTTTGCATTCTTATGGCCTCAGGGTTATCTTTAACGATTCTGAGCGCGGCATACATTTACCGAATATAGACGAATCTGCTTTACTTGTAGCAGTTCGTACTGGCGTAATAAGCTATACGGAGGTACATAGCTTGACTCCCTTAAAAGTATATGTACTATTTGCATTATTGGAAGACATGGGTTATATTGAAAGGCAATAGATGGCGAAGACAGAAGAATTAGCAGAGAAGGCAAGGCGTTATGTAGACTTGCTAGAGCAGCAACGCGTCAAGCAGCGTGAGATATTAGCAAAAGAGAAAGCCCAGATAGAGCTATTAGAAGAGCGGGAAAGGCTAGCATTACGTTATAGCCGTATTGTAGATAGAGAAGACCGCATGCAAGACCGGCGTGAGCGCATGCAAGACCGGCGTGAGGCTTCAGAGGATAGGCGTGAGAAGCAGGTAGTCATAGAAGAGCGGGAAGAGCGCAGGCGAGGCGCGGTAGGTGGAGTAATGGGAGGCGTTGGCAGAGGGGTACAAACGGTGGGCGCAATAGGTCAAGGCATAGCCATGTCGGGCGGATCGCAGGGAATATCCTCCGGCTTTCTGGGGGCAGCGGGCGCGCTTGCGCTGGGAGGCCCTAAGGGTATGATTGCGGCTGCTGTGCTTTCAGGCGTAGGGGCTGCAATCAATATCGTAGACAAGAACGCAAAACGGCGGACTGAGGCTGCCCCTACTGTATTAGAAAACATAAATAGTCAAGCTTTATATAAGGGAGAGGGGGGGGAGCAAAGGGATTTTCGTACTGGCTTTGATCCGTACAAGCAAGGTGGATATAACTATGGTAAGTTTCAGAGGAATGCAGCGAATATGGGATACACTGCAAGTGAGATGACAGGTCGCTTGCTTGGTGGTGATACAAGAGCTATAGCATTACTTCGGAGACAGGGAGGGGGCATGGGAATGCACCCAGCTGCCATACATAAATATATGCAAGGGCTCGGCTCACTAGGACCGGGCTTTGAGGGTTTGCGTAATCAGCTGCTAGAACAGATGCTGGGAGAAGGAAAGGGAGCGGGGGGCGCAAGGAGTATTGCAGGATTAAAGAGAGCTGATATTGCTGGCAATCGCGCATATCAGCGCAAAGCCTTTCCCAGAAGCTTCGCTGACGTGCCCAAAAGGCAGAGAGAAGCATGGAACACCACAGTCGCAGGGGAGGCATTAGCCGGAGGCGCAAGAGACCTTACAGAGACAGTTGTAAATTCTACAAAAGACCTAGGTAGGGCAGTAGGAGACGCTGTGTCAAGCGCTATGGATGGGACTAAATCTCTATTGCAATCTATAAAAGAAAATACGGGAAAAATCTCTAGTGCTGTGAAAAATAGAGCTTTGCAGATAATAGAAAAATCTGAGACTCCAAGACGGCCCATAATGCACGATGGGTATCATAACCCCCATAACTTTAATCAGCCCTCGCAAAACTAATCATGGCCTTAGCAACGATATTCAGAGACATTGCTTCGCTTAAGGATAGGATACGCGAATTTCGCCGTGTTATTCTTTTCCCTGAGCAATTCACAAGCTCAGATTTTTTAAACGGCTTATTGGAGCAGGGGCGGTTTATCCCTTTTGTCGTACTAAGTTGCACTACAAAAGAAAGCTTAGGTACTACAATACGAGTATCCAATAAGCCTTTAGAGACTGGCGATGTATTCCCTGAACACTTTCATAGAGACCCCTTAGAGATTAGCTTTGATAGCTATGTATCCAATTATGTATTGCTGGAATCTGCAAGACTCTTTGAGTATATGTCTGATATCCTGCAAGGTGGGAGTGTGCTTTCTGGTTTACAATTGACTAGCAATGTCTTAAGGACAGTGACGAATTATAGGGAAACTGCGGTACAGCTAATAGCAAACTGGCAAAAGCAGGGCAGATTTATTAGAGCATTTTTTCTAAGTCATGATGCCTTTTCTTTATATGACGGGATAGAGCCTCATTTTTATATCTCAGATTTTAATTCTTTTGCAGGCAAGGACACTGGCAATACCGCTTATCAAATCAGCTTAACGCTTACGGAAGCCCCTCTTGTGACAGACACGATATTTGCGATTGACATAGACAATTTTGTAGATACAAACAAGACATCGGAAGTAGCTACATGGAGTGAACGAACAGCTTAGCATGCCTTATCGAATACTAAATATAGACTTCTCACAAGGTCTCCCCATGAATGTGCTGATAGGTTTTGACGAGGGGTCTGCAACGATAGAGCTACGTTCCAATCGCAGCGACAACGGAGTATATTTTAGAGAGCTGCTAGGAGAACAGACGCTGGGTAGCGGGAAACTTTTGCATGGCCAAAACCTTTTTGTAGGTGACATGCTAGGTAGATTTCTTGCGCCTTATGATTTTATACATGTGCAAGCAGGCACATATCCCGCTTCTAATCATATCAAAGCAAGCTTGCTTGGCAAAACCGTATTTTTTGCAGACGCCAATCCTTATCGCACATGACTGCATATTTACCATACAGAGCTGCCGTAATCCAGGTCTTTAATCCCTTGACCCAAGATGAGATACGATTGTCCCAAGGCGTTTTGCGACCTACTACAGATTACGGGAATTACAAAGGAAGTATTGTATACAGAGACAGCTTTGCAAATCATAGAGGCCATAGCTTTCAGTTTAGCATTACACAGGATATTCTTAGACCTTATCATAATTTTAATGTAGAGATATACAATACCTCCGAAAAGACAGCTAATCTTTTTGTGCCAGATACCTCTAATATACAAGCAGTTAAGGAAGAAGACACTTTCCTTACTGCTTATCCTTGCATAGTACGCATACTTGCAGGCTATCGTACAGCGCCCCCGCAAACACTATCAGACGGCTATCAGCCAAGAATAGCAGGCTTGCATGAAGTCTGCTTAGGTGAAATATTTTACTTTCGATCTGCTAGAGTAGGAACAGATAGTGTGCTAATCCTGTATGGAATTACGGCAATAAGCAGACATGCAAGAAAAAATATCAATGTCACTATCCCGAAAGGTAGTACTCTCAAAACAACGCTGAGCATCATAGAGAAAGGCGCAAAAGATGATGGCAACTTCAAGCTACAAACAGAAATCAATGAAGCAGAGCTTAGCAAACCCTTTCTAGCTGCAAGAAAGAGAAATTATGTAATTAAGGGAAGAAGATTTATAGACAAAATCAAAAATGCCCTGCGTCAATCAGAGCCAGATTGGATTGTATATTTCCACATTAACACTTTGCATGTAATCAATGCAAAAAGCGTATTGCAAAATGTCTTAAGCAAGTCAGATGGAGATGACGGCGTGTTTCATATAAGCGCCAGGGAACAAGCAACTCCCAGAAAGAATACATTAGTTATGCTAGGTGTTCCCGAAAAAGAAGGCTGGGACACATGGGATGTCAGCGTACGCTTTGCGCCTAATATCCAATTAGGACTTATAGGGAATCCATATCTCTTTATAGTATATTCTAAAAAAGCGCGTGATTTTTTCATAAAGACAGACGCGATAGCAGCTGAGTTTTCTGCGCCTGCCGAAATCAGAGGAGCTCTGATTAGTGTCACGCATAGCTTTACAGATAGCTCAGCTGAGACGAAGCTAAAACTATCTACTACTGGTTTACCAATAGCTATACGGCCTGTGCAGCCTTTTATCCCCTATCTGCTATTCAAGGACAGTAGGAATCCTTTACGAAATGATAGGAACGCATAGATGGATATATCAGAATTAGATACGCTTTATGCTGCGAGAGTGCTAGCATTTGATAAAGGGAAAGCGGAGGCGTCTATTCAGCCTTTATGTATAGATGTCTATGGCAATACAGTCAAGTCACAGGAAGAGCAGGAGTATGCGCAGCTGGATGGCGTACTTTGCGCAAGCTGGAAAGTTGGAAGCTTCCATATCCCGCCCGAATATCAAAAAGGCGATATTGTGCTTGTGGGCGTAATGAAGACTGCGCCTGAGGTAGCCCGTGAAGGCAATCTGGGAGTGACCACAGTAGAGCCCTTCAATCTTGGCAATTCGATAGTCTTATGCAGCTTTGCAGCTACAAGCCCCAAAGCGACAGCGGGAAGTATAGAGCTGTATCAAAAAGACGGCGACACAGAAAAGCTGGCAGCTTCTATGAGCGCAGATAAAATGGTCTTGACATTCGGCCTGACTACTATAACTTTCAACGAAAAAGGGATAGAGATAGCAAACACGGATACTGCAAAACCTAGCACAGCTGCAACGTCTCCTATAGACATAAAGTTTACATACGGAGACGGAATGTCAGCGAAGCTGATAGACTGGCTAAATGCGCACATACACGAAACAGCGGTCGGGCCTTCCACATCTCCGCTAAGCGTGAAATTCCCTGTAGCTGCCCTTGCCACTTCGGATGCCCAGAAAGAAGCTGATAAAAAACTGAAACAGCAGCTGGACGCTTTGCCAGACCCCTAATAATGACTTTACTAAAACTAAATCCAAATTATGACATAGAGCTGGATGCCAGCGGGCGCGCTCTTGTCACCGAAGGCAGCGCAAGCGTAGTGCAAGCTTTACAAGAAATCTTTAGACTATGGAAAGGCACATGGTCTATAAGACAAAATTTAGGGATAGATTACTTTACTGCTTTGTTTGGATCTTTAGATACGCGCTTGCTAGAGCAAGCTATCAAAAATGAGCTCTTGCAAAGGTCGTATCTCAATGCAGTGCTGCGTATAGAAGTACAAGCTAATCAAAACAGACTTGCAAATGTAGATATAGAAGTAGAAACAATCGAGGGAGAAACGCTGCAAACGCAGATTGATGTGTAATGGCTGAATACGGAATTACAGACGGCGGTTTCACAATTAAGACCGCAGCTACGATATTGCAGGAATTGAAAGCGAGCGTAAATGCGAAATATAAGCAAATCGCACCCGATAAGGAAATCTATTTAGGGACTGACGGCATCATAGGACAATTCTTAGCTGCGACCGCAGAAGAGCAGGCTAAGCAATGGGAAAGCTTGCAGACTGTTTACGCTGCCCAGTTTGTTTCCCTTGCAGAAGGTACAAACCTAGACAGAGCTTCTAGAGGAATCCAACGCAGAAATGAAATAAAAGCTACTGTGACACTAACGATAGGGGGACCAGAGCATACGATTATCGCACAGGGCACAAGCGTTCGTACTGAGAATAACATTTTTTTCAATACAATCGAACGGGGAGAAATAGGCGCAGGTCAAAATTCAGTCACAGTCAGTGCACAAGCAGCGCAAGCCGGACGCAGTGGGAATGTCTCCAATGGAGCGATTGCTTTTTTTGTAGTAGCTAGAACAGGCTTGACTGTGACAAATGAAAATGCAGCCTTCGGAGGCGCAGATAGGGAAACTGACGCTGAGTTTCGTAAGCGTATCTTAGAGACACAAGACATAGGTAGAAGCTCCAGTATAGGCGACATCGAGCAAGGCCTACTATCTGTCCCAGATGTCACATATGCGAGAGTATTTGTGAACAATAATAGGGGGCTTGTAGACGAAGATATAAAAAAGCTAGAGCAATACGCATTGGCAGGAACAGTAGAAGCAGTAGTGCAAGGCGGTGAGGATACTGCTATAGCGCAGCATCTCTATGAAAATATAGCAGCAGGGATAGCTACAGTAGGCACGAAAACCATAGAGCTGACTACAAATTACGGACAGCAGAATATCTATTTTTCACGGCCTGTGGAAATCAAAGTCTTTATTGTAGTCAGGATCACGCTCGAATCAGAAACAGAACTCAAAAAATCCGGACGCTCCAGATCCGATTTTGATACAGATAGCAAGAACATAGCAATCGAAACGATAAGGCAGCGGTTTTATGAGTATGTAGGGGGCGATTACATAAAGGACGGCGAAATCTATGCTACTTATACAGGCTTAGAGATAGGGAAAGGTCTACCTTATTTTTTAGTAGATAGATTGATATATGAGCTAGGTGAATCTCCTATACTGTCTGAGTTTCAAGACTATATCAAAACGATCAGGGCAGGCATAGCCACTGACCTAAGCGATGCTGAGCTTGCAGCAATCCATAATATAGGGAGCGCGGCAGGGCAGGGCATCAAGGTCAGTCAGACTCAGAAGCTAATCTTGGATACTAATAACGGCGTGAAAGTAGAATTTGCATGATATTGGATAGTTTACCCCCGTATATCTCTAAGAATTTAGAGCATACGCCTGTCATAGAGGCCATAGTGCATGGCTTGCAGGTCGAATTGGATAGCTTTACGGACGCCATGGAGCGTGTCAAAAGAGATGTCGATTACAGGCAGATGTCCCTTTATAGCCTTATCGAATTCGCAAAAGAGCTGCAAATCCATTATGGACTTGAAGAGAAGGAAACTTTTAGAAACAAAATAGAGCTTGCTTTATCAGCTCGCTATGCTAGCAATGATACAAAGTCTGTTGGGGATATCCTTAGCTCTGTGCCCGGTGTTAAGTCACTTACACTTACGCCTATCCATTACACAGACGAGCTGGATATGCTAGATAGCGAAGAAGAGGGGGAAGACGATCCAAACAGAAGGCGAGAGCTGGATGCTCAATGGAAACTAGACGCACAATTCTATACAAGAACGACCTTATGGATACAGGTAGAAACAGAAGCAAACATTAGCTTCTCTATAGAGTCATTCAAAAGAATAGCAGAAACAGTCGTAGCAGCGGGAGTGACCATCGTCTACACAGTAAATGGAGTTTGGAATGATTAGCATATGTTCGGCACAATAATAAACTGGTTTAACATAGGGCATAATAACGCAACGAGAGCGGATGCCAATCTCATAAAGAGGGAAGTAGACAATATCTACAATCGTATCAATGATATGCTCTATGTAGGGAAAATCGAATCCGTTCTGGCCGACCCGCCCAGTGATCGCTGGTTTGATCTGACATGGGCAAGCGGGGTTATGAAAACTGATCTGGAAGCAAATAATAACCTGACAGGCTGGCCTGAGCTTGTGCCTTATCTTAGAGATATCAAACTGGAAGTCCCAGCACACGCAGGCGATATGGGTTTAGGGGGCTCTACCCTCATAAGTGAATTCCTGATAGACTATATATCTTATTCCAGAGCATCTTCAAGCTCACAAGAGTTTTTTGTCTATCTTGATATAGTGCATTATAATCATTCCCTATCAAACGCCGTAATGGCCTTATGTTCTACTAAGTCTGTAAACGCCTCAAAGACAGACAAGCTGTTGATTGTTTTCGACGCGTCACTAAATCCAAGATGGAGTGGTAAAGAGATACCCCTATGGGCAGGAAGGGAATATGAAGTCACCTCTGCTAGTCTCATTAATTCTGACACCAGTAGAGTCAGAATTAAAATTCGGCATCCGAATTCGGATGCCCCCAGCAATGCCTACATAAGCCCGCCCGTTACTGCAATATCGGACAGGGAATATGTAAGAGGCAGGACAAACTCACAAAGCCAATCAATTCCAGATACAAAAGCGACTATGTGGCCTTATAGAATAAGTGGCCAAAAACAGCAAGCTATCCATCGCACAGTACGGGGAGCTACGCTAGCGGGTGCATACGGCCAGAGCATAGGCTACGGCGTTGTCAATCCCGATAGACTGAAAGATCATTCTCATAGCATTCCTTCGGTACCGCACTCTCATAGTGGTCAAATCAGAGGGTACATTCCTGTCGTCAGTAATCAGCCAACTACTCCCTACAGCACTGGATCACCTGTGGATTCATCAGGGAGTTTACTCAGAGCGGGCGATTACAATCAGATGCGGTCTCTTGGCGTACGCTTTATCATGTACGGCGGTAAGCGTACTGGAGGCGTCATTCTCCCTAAGCCCGTCGCTAGTACTTTCTCTGTATGGTCTGGAGGCTTGCAGACTGCACCTGCAGCGTTTAGCTCTCTTGCCAGTCTTACAAACAAGCAGGTAAACATTGCCTCAGGCTCTACTATCAATATCACGATAGACCCCAATCCCGATTTGACAGACGGATGGACTGCTTATATAGCTGTGCCGTCCACAGTATCTATCACAAGACTACTCAATCACGGATTCAATACAACAGATCAATGGCCTGATATCAGATACACTGAGAGCTCTGTCGCGTATAACCTTTACTATATAACGGGATTGCGTGCAGCTACTAATTTCTCACTGGAGGTGACTTTCGACTAATGCCAGCTTCTAATAACAACCCTTTATATGTAGAGACTACGATAGAGCCTGCTAAGCTCAATACAGCGATAGCTAAGGCAAGAGACCTAGACTGGAGCTCTGTTGCATTTGGGGGAGATTATTCTGCTATCGTCAATTTCTTAACAAAGGCAGGCTTAGCTGCCAGCGGAGAACATATCAGTGTAGCAGAGCTAGAGGCAGAGGTAGCCCATAGCGTAAAAAAATATACGAACATGGCAGCACTGGCGGGCTATGATACGGGACAAGTGCTTATCAGCCCTAGAGGGCATTATGTCATAACGGAAACAGATAGTCGTCATAGTACGAAAACAAAGATCGTAGTAGGTGAGGTAGAGCCCAGCTTTGCAAGGGGGGTTAAAGCAAAAGGATATGTAGGCGTCACAACGGGAGGTGGCAATGCAGCTACAGGCGCAGCCCAGATCAATCACGAACAAATGGTCGGCTTTGTATTAGCTTATCAGGATTCCAACACCCCCACATACACTACATATATATCTCTCAATGAGGAAGTCATTACAAGAGGACGAGTCAACGCTGGAACAGGCCAAGCTACCGTAGCAGCTGGGGAATCCATGTCTTTACGGATCCAGGGCAATAATAGTACTCAGGGCTACGAAAATTACACAGTGACACATCCCGCTGATTCTGATAAATATAAATACACGACAGTAGATATAGACGGCAATGAGCAGACTTATGTTATTTTCATCGCAGGGCCGGATAACACTTTAGGTTCTCTGCTTGCAAAAGCGGATGTCGGGGCTATCTTTAATGTAGATGTGACGACCCTCAGTCCTGGTACTCTAACTGCGGGGGATCGATCTGCGAACGCAAAACATCTTGTACGCTTCAATGCGCCTGCATTAGTGAAGACTTTGCAAGAGCTCGACTCTCTGAAATATGGCCTTTCCCAAGTGCCAGATCAAATAAGAAAAATCGCTAATACTCATGATAGCTTGGGACATCAAAATGGACTAATAGCGGGATATGCCACAACAGCTGCCTCAGGCACATCTCAAATCGTAGCTTTATATAAGGCTTTGGAAAACAAAGTAATCGACATGTCCATAGACACACAAGGCCGTGTCGTATTCCAAGTGACAATTCAAGCTGCGAATGAATACTTTGAGCTCTTTACAAAAGCGAATGTTAGCGCTATACGCAATTGGGAAGAGTCTACGAACGGGGAGACTTTTGCATTCCCCACAAGTTTCGCCATAGGATTGCAATCCACAATCACCATCGGAGGCGTGCAATACAAGTATTGGAGAAGCCTGCAAACGCATAGTCATTCTGCGAATGCAGTAATCTATATACGATTTTCTCTCGGCTTTGACTCTACTGTCCTACAATCCGATCTGGAAGGCTTAGATACAAGGATCACAAAAAACAAATCGGATATTGCAGGGAATAAAAGCTCCATCACTACATTGCAAGGTCAAGTCACAGCGAACACAAATAGTATAGAATCAGGGGGGAATGCTGTTGAGTATGCAGATGAGTTGCCTGAGGTGGATGGCATAGATGTAGGCAAGGAGTATAACATATCTGGTACTACATTCAAAGCCCATGCGCCGATCAATCAGCATGGAATACAATTCACTCAGACTGTGCGTCAAGTGAGTAGTGAAAATACATTCACGGGATTTGTTGAGATTGGCAGGGATGCTCAGTATAGAAATGCAGGTGAGGCTGTTAGTAATCCCTATGTTCAAGTAGGTGAGAGAGTAGTTCCTGCGATAGCTCATGCTGGCGTTGTTGAAACTGAAGGTACTAATTTCACGTTTGTTGAGGTAGCATTGCCTAAGGGGGCTGTGCAGGCTAAACTAGGAGCTTCTTTAGATGCAAATACTGTATTGCATTGTAGATGGAATTCTGGGCAGGTCTTAGCAGCGCTTAATCTTGGATATATAAGAGGGGCTGATTTCCAATTTGATTCCTCTACTTATGCCCGCTTCCGTATTCTTATCAATAGCGCAAGCAGTGGAGATAGCGCTAATAATACGGAGCGATTGAAGATCAAGAACTTCACAGAAGGGGTTATCCTTAGCTTATATCTGGGCAATGTAAATGTAGGCAGTAATCCTGATATTAGCAATGCAATTTACAACTTCCCTGATAAAGTTTGGATAAGGCAGGATTCTGATTTATCCACAGATAATTTAGAAGACATACATGATTTAGAGCATGAGGTCGATAGCAATGAAGCAGGGATCCAGAGCTTAGAGGGGGCAGTAGATCATCTTAATGATGCTGTAGCTCATCTATCATCTAGCAACGCCAGCGACACCTTGCTTGATCCCACAGCGAATAATGCGCCCTCTACATTCTATCTGCGATCTAAAGATCGTCACACAATAGGGAATGGAGATATTGCTTATGAGGTCTCAGCATACAAGCTCACAACGGGGGCAGCTGCGAACAGAACATATCTCACGATGGCAGGCGGGCATAGGAGCTACAATGGGAGAAACTACTATGGATATATTGAACGTCATCCTGACCTGCCTTTTGACCTGGGCTCTATACAGCACAATCCCTTATCAGCTATATCAGCTTTTTACTTAGATGAGCATCCCAGTAGTACAAGTGATGTTTGGCTCTGGTCTCATATCAAAAGCTCAGTGTATAAGTATTTGCATGGGCAGGTCAATCTTGCGAATACTGCAATCTTCTACAGAACAAGACTAGTCTCTGACGACACGGGGCATGACTACGAGATGGGCCAGCTGAGCGCATTTCAGAGGAACGGCGTAGAGTGGTATAGAATGCGCACTCATATCACAGGGAATGATATTACTGCCTTCAAGAATAAGTTTACTGACACTTCTGATGTGCCTATTTACATAAACTACAATCCCAGCTTCACAGAATCTGGCAGGGCAAATTACACGATTGGATGGAGCGCAAACACAACGAAGGCATGGACCAGAATCCCCAGCTCTGCTATTGTGCCTGAGGATCAGAAAGTCATAGGTAAGATAAATGCGATCATAGCTGCGCTTAAGGATGTGGCCAAGACTACGCCCAGCTTTACAAAGGCGCAGGCGTTGACGAATCTATAAGATGGGCTTCATTGTATTTATAGCATTCATTGTGCTTGTGGTCGTCTTGCTTGCCATATGGACGCATCATGCGTGGAGGGATATGGATGAGTAGCGATATGATTTTTGTATTATTTTTGCTGACCTTTTTAGCATGCTGGCTTGTGCTAATGATTAGCGTTTTTGTTTTTACGCGTGCAAGGAGCAGAAGAAAATGAGTAGCAAGATTGACGACATGATAAGCGTACAGCTTATGGAAGAGGAGCCGGCGCGGGGACGCAAGCGCATAGCTGATAAGCCCAGCGTAATACAGGAACGCTATCGTGAACACAGGCGCAAGAAGGGATCATTGCAAGAGCTATCAGATAAGCGCGACCGCCGAAGCTCTAGTAATTCATAAGCAGTAGCTCTTCTTTTTTTGCGCCCGGCGCAAAGTTATTCCTCATAGAAAAGCTCTCCCTACGCCAGTCTGGATACTTGCGCAAGGCAGGATGCGCAAAGGTGCTGAGCATAAACTTGCCTTGCATGCCAGCTAGCAATTCCAGCATATCGCAGAAATCCTGCTCTGTAAAATCGGGATAGAATTTGTGCTCGGTTTGCATATAGGGAGGGTCTATGTAAAAGAAGGCGTCAGTGGTATCCAAAGTGCGTATGATGCGTAGCGCGCAGCGGTTGGTGATTTGCGTGTTTTGCAGCTTGTCAATCAGAGCGTCCATGCAGCTGTGCAGTATCCTTTTACGCGAAAAGTAGGCATGCATTTTGCTGGAGTGTTTGCGCTTTCTCCGCCCATCATTCTTGTCAAGATTCAACGTATCCCCCGTTGACAGCTTGGAGCATGTAATCGCAAACCAGAACTCTGCGGCGGATTTGACACACGGCATATCTTGCATAGCAAGGGGCTCTTGCTTTTGCACAGGCGTAAAAAAGTGCTCTGAATAAGCCCAGCCATCTACCATATCCAAGAATGCAGACATGCGCTTCTGTAAAACCATGTAGAAGTTAACTACATTCGCAAGCTTATCGTTTAGAGTATTCGACCTCGCCATTCTCTTATTCCAATATAGCGTTGCGCCGCCGGCAAAAGGCTCTATGTAATTCGCATGCGGGGGTATGCGGGAGAGCAAGTAGGACAGCATAAGGAACTTGCCGCCGTGGTAAGGGAATACGCTGATAGGCGCATAGTCTTCTGTCCATACAGACGCGCCCTGTTCGAATGCAGTAGATAAGCTCAGCTGTTTCATGTCAATGCAGCGCCGTGTATAGCGCAAGGCAGAAGAGGTACTCAGGGATACTGCTTAGCTGCCTGCCTGTGCGTATGAGCGCATAGAGTAGGTCTATGCAATACCATAGCGCGTATATGATGAGGTATGCTATACTCATGATTAGAAATTGGAATACAATAATTCCGTCTTATGCCTGCCTTTGCGCGTGCCAAGCCATTGCGCTTGCGTGAATTCCATTCTAAGCCATCGCTTCGGAATATCGGGATGCGCAAATGTCGATAGTAGAAACTTCCCTTTGATTGCGTCCAAAGTAGCCAGCAATTCTACAAAGTCATCATTCGTAAAGGGCGCATAATACTTGTGGATAGTGCCAATGTAGGGCGGATCGCAGTAAAAGAAAGCATGCTCGCTGTCCATGCCTTTGATAATGCGCAGGGCATCCCTGCACATTATTTGCGCTGAGTCTAGCTTTTGCAGCATCCAATCCCTGTTAGCGCAAAGTCGCTTCTTGACATTACGCCATCGCCAATTCCCATTAGTGCTGCCCTCCGTTTCCTTATTGCACAGCAGGGAATGTCCTGCGTTTAGATAGGAATTTGCTACCATGAAATAATAGTCACAGGCCATGCGCACGTTCGGGATATCTTGCCTATCCAAACTTGCAAATTCATTTTGCTTCTTGAATAGGACCTCTGCATGAGGCCAGCTGCATATGGTATCCAAGAATTCGTCCATATGCTTTTGCAGGCAGATATACAGATTTGCAGTCTGCGAATTGAGATCATTGATTGTATTGATTTTACTCAGCCTCTTATTCCAGAAGACAGCCCCGCCACCTAAAAAAGGTTCGACATAATGCATATGAGGCGGGATCAGGGGAAGCACATGATCGAGCATGCCCATCTTGCCGCCGTGGTAAGGAATAATGTTTATCGGGGCAAGGTCTTCACGCCAGCATGCAGCGCCCTTATCAAATTGTGCCCCTAGTGACAGCTGCATGCTTTATGTCTTCTTGTTCTCCCTTCTTTGCAGCAAAGCAAGCTTGCCAGACTCATGTGCAAATTGTAAACGGAGTAAAGCCTGCTTGGCTTCATCACTAGTTAAGCGAGCTGCCCTGTGGGCATGCCAGCGTCTAACAATCAGACCCCCTACGCCCAGTACTTCCCCGATGCTGCGCCATGAGTAATGTTTGTAGTCATGCAGCTCACGCAAGGCGTCAAACAATTCTCCCTTATGCGCAGTCTCTGCCTTTGAAATGCCCAGGCTCATACAAAACACATCGACCATCTGCTCTATTATGTCAAGAAAAAAATATACATAAATATACATAAAAAGACTCTAATATACACGACCGATAGCATAGACTGGCCAAAATATTTGCGTCTGTGTGCATCCTGTGGCCTGTTTTTCTGCCCGCTGTTGCTGAATTTGGCAATATATAGCGCCGCTGGGCTTATCGCTGCAATATATGCAGAGTATTCCCAGCTTGTCGAATTCCTACAAATGCAAGCCCAGCAGCTCTAAATTTTGACCATGCTTTTTTCAGGCCTGAAATAAAGGTCGATTCTGGGCTATTTTTGGAAAAAAGTGATGAACTTTTTTTGGGCTACTCTGCCTCCAGAGCGCCTGTGCAGGCATTCTGTAAAAAAGTGTATAAAATAGTATATTTATGCTTGACAAGATAGAGTATATGGTCGATAGTATTGACATAAGCAAAGCAAAAAAGCAGAGCTTAATATTTTTTATAAGGTAGGAAACTAAAATGAGAATTGAAGATTTGAAAAAACCACTGCAAAATGCAGGATTGACTGTTCAGGTTTTGCCTGTTCAAGACCAAAAAAAAGGAGTCGAGCTGAAGCTTAGGAAAAAAGGCGTCAAGGCCAGCGGGCAGGAATTTGAAATGCGCGCTTTCTTTTACGCAAGCACCAAGGCTGTGTTGATAACAAAATGCTATCGCAAGCCAAATTTCCATATCGCAGCTTTTAGTGATTTCAAGATTGTTGAAAATACTATCGACACTTTGGTAAAGAAGATTTGCGCAACAGTAGCTTATTGGAGTGCAAGCTAGTTTAGCAATCCAGCATTGCTGCCCGCTCTAAAATCGCAGCGGGCAGCTTTCCTGGGCAGCTAAACTGTCCAAATTTAGAAAAAAGAGAGGATTTAGAAAATGGAAGAGAATTTGGAAAAGAAAATGGAAGCGGCAGTGGCTGATGCCATTTGGAAGGCAAGCAGTCGGCCTGCGGTCGTTGCTGCATATCAAGAAGCGATCGAGCGTGGATTCGTTCATGACTGCGATTCGAATGTTTGCACTGGAGACATGGTCTTTTTTGCAAGGCCTGTCTTTACTGGCAGCTTTCGAAATGCCAAATTGGCCGGGTATGAATATATTGAGGCCAGAGTCATTTCGGACAGTTATGGTCGTAAAAAACAACAGCACACGTTCACTTTGCAGCGCCCTGACGGAGAGAGGCTTCTGATTAAAGGAAGGAATTTGTATGGCATTTTTGTGCTAAGACAGGCCAGAGACCAGAAGCTGCGCGAGCTTGCTTTGGATGAAAAATACGAGCGCTCTGAGGAAGCGCATCGGCGCAGGCAAGCCAGGCGGATTGCTTATGATGTCATGCGCTCTCCGATGGATCAGAGGAATGCACCTATATGCGCCAGCTAGCTATCCAAGCCTGCCCGCTGCGATTTTGGAGCGGGCTTTCTTGGGCAGCTAAGACTGTCCAAATTTACAAAAAGAGAGGATAGATTATGAGAATTGAAGATTTGAAAAAACCACTGCAAAATGCAGGCATCACCGTCCGGGTGTTGCCTGAGGAAGGTGAAACAACAAGAGTAGCGCTGTCGCTCAGAAAAAAAGGAGTCAAGGCCAGCGGGCAGGATGTCGAAATCAGAGCGTGCGTCTATGAGCAAACCGGATGTGTGCTGTTGTCTAAACACAGAATGCCAGCTGATTTTTTGGTCGCTTTTAGTGATTTCAAGATTGTTGAAAATACTATCGACACTTTGGTAAAGAAGATTTGCGCAACAGTAGCTTATTGGAGTGCAAGCTAGTTTAGCAATCCAGCATTGCTGCCCGCTCTAAAATCGCAGCGGGCAGCTTTCCTGGGCAGCTAAACTGTCCAAATTTAGAAAAAAGAGAGGATAGATTATGAGATTGATTAGAAAAGAAAAATTGAAAAATGGAGTGTTGGCGCTGCATTGCGAAAAAGAAGTTTTGTACGCAATGCGCAGCAGCAATACTTCTGATTGGGTTGTTTTGCGAATGGGAAAGAATCAAGGCGTGATTGGATCTGGCGAGACGCTGGAAGTAGCTATATTTGACGCCGATATATACGCGCCCGGGCAACCTTGCATTTGCATTTAGCAAGCCAAGCTTGCTGCTCAGCGTGAGTGCTGGGCAGCTTGCTTGGCTTGCTAAGACAGGCCAAATTTAGAAGAGAGAGGATTTGATTATGGATAAAGAATATAGACAGGCAAGCTTGCTCAGCGCCGAAGAGGTCGATGTCTTGCTTGCTTTGGAAGGCGCAGCCTTTGAGAAAAAGCTGCTGGAACACTGGTCCAAATTGGCGCGTGAAGACTGCCAATTTGAATCACTAGAAGATTGTCCCAGCGCAGAATATATTTACGCTGTCGCTGACGAGCTGGGCGCACGTGCTCGCTTGCAAGGCAGGCCTGACTTGGACACTTGGATGCAGCGCCGGGCCGGCGATTATGCATTATGTCGCGAAAAATGGGAAGCCGAAGTGGCGAATATATTTTGTGAGGTGTGAGATGGATAAAAAAAGTAGGAAAGTAGCAGTTTACCAAGAATTGCCAAGAAACAAGAAGCAAGCTAAGAGCGTTCACGGAATTGGAATGACTATCATTCATTCTGACGGAACACTTAAGCATTTTATTTTAGGAAAAGAAAAACCGAATAAAATGTAATTAGCTATCCAAGTTTGGCGCTTTGCTATCGCAAGGCGCTTTTCTTGGGCAGCTAAACTGTCCAAATTTACAAAAAAGAGAGGATAGATTATGAGTGTAGAGACACAAGAAAAAAAAGGAAAGGTGGAATGGCTTGCTGGCGATTTTGTGAAGCAAGTGCGAGAGGATTTGCCAATTCGTCTCAAGGATGAATTCCCTGACATTGAGTTTGATGTCAAGGCAGGAATTGAGACAGACGGTTTGCATTTGGCAGTCGATGTCGAATACAGGCGCGAGGATTGGTTTGCTGGAAATTACCAAGTCAAGCTAGCGGTCTTTTCTGGCATGTTCAGAGCCAAGGCGTATGACTGGCTCTGGCGCGCAGTATCTGCCAATGTTTGTTCAGAATACTGTCAAGCAGTGCTTAGCAATCCCGAATATGCTCTGCCCGCTTAGCGCGCCAAGCTTGCTGGTTAGCACGTTGCTAGCCAGCTTTCTTGGCTTGCTAAGACAGGCCAAATTTAGACAAGAGAGAGGATTTAGATTATGAAAACTCAAAAGGAAAAAAGACTAGCTCATGCTTTGAGTATGGGCATCATTTTGGATGCAGAGGAGAGTGGTGCTTCTATAAAGAAGCTATTGGCTTGCGCAAGCAGAGCGCTCTTCTTGAAGCGCCGTTACGGCCAGCTAAAATTCCGCTGGGACCGTATAGATAGGAACCCCGACGGCATAGGCAAGGGCTTTCTTATGGAAGACTTCTGGTCTGCCGAGCAAAATGGAGAGACCGTTTATCTCGGCAGCGAGGATTACCATCTGCTCGAATGGGCCAAGACTGGCTTGAAGGCAAGCCAGTGCCCGGCTTAGCGCGCCAAGCTTGCTGGTTAGCACGTTGCTAGCCAGCTTGCTTGGCTTGCTAAGACAAGTCAAATTTAGACAAGAGAGAGGATTTAGAAAATGAATAAAGTAAAGTTGTCACTAGCTGGCCTTGATGGAAATGCTTTTGCTTTGCTGGGCGCTTTTCAGAGAGCAGCTAGGAACCAGGGCTGGCCAAAGGTCGAAATTGATAAGGTCTTGACTGAGGCCAAGAAGGGAGACTACGATCACTTACTGCATGTCTTGATGGACAATACGACAGAAGAGGATGAGTGATAGTTGTTAGCTAGGCGATTGATACTGGTCGCTTAGCTGCGTAAATTTTTTGTAAAGTTTTTTGTATGCCTGCCGATGAGACATAATATAGGAGGAGGAGTGAAAAATGATTTTGATACAAGAAAATGAAACTGAGACACTGGCGCAGAAGAATGCTGCTGCCATGCAGCGAATAGCTAGCTCTGTGCTGGATAGTCTCTCTGACGAAGAGCAGGCGCGCTTGCAGGCAATACGCGAGCGCAAGGCCAAGGCCAGAGAGGCAGACCAGTGAGTAAAATCGAATGGACAGAAAAGACTTGGAATCCCAGCACCGGCTGTACTAAGGTCTCTGCGGGATGCAAGCATTGCTATGCTGAGACTATGCACGCGCGCTTGCAAAAGATGGGCGTAGACAAATACAAATCGGGATTCTCAAGTATAGAGACGCATTCCGATGTGCTATATGAGCCATGGACATGGACCAAGCCCCGCCTTGTGTTTGTAAATTCTATGAGCGATCTCTTCCATGAAAAGATGCCTCTTGGCTACATAAAGCGCGTATTTGCTATCATGAACAGGACGCCGCAGCATACATACCAGATTCTCACGAAGCGGGCAGAACGGCTTTTTTTGCTGAGCCGTGAGTTGCACTGGACGCCGAATATATGGATGGGGGTGTCTGTGGAAAACAGAGACACAATGTGGCGCATAGATTTCCTGCGCTCCACACCTGCCCGTGTGAAATTCTTATCTTGTGAGCCCCTGCTAGAAGCCCTGCCTTGCCTGCCCTTGCGTAAAATCGACTGGGTTATTGTAGGCGGGGAGAGCGGGTGGCGCGCAAGACCGATGCGAGAGGAGTGGGTGCTAGATATCCAACGGCAATGCTCTGAGAGCGGTATCCCTTTCTTCTTCAAGCAGTGGGGTGGGAAAAACAAAAAGAAAGCAGGCCGGCTTTTGCAAGGGCAGGAATACTCTGCCATGCCTGCAAGATTGACTGCGTGACTTATGCTAGAAAAGGATGTGCTATATAATCTCATACTTGCGCTGAATGCGCAGGGCTGTTTGTGCTTTGCGCAGAATAGTGACGTCAGGCATAGTAGAGGGAAAGGGCGCTATCTGCCAGGTACGCCTGACCTTGTCTGCTTGCTGCCGAATGGCAAGACCGTGTATATCGAAGTGAAACGAAATGAGAAACATGAGCTCTCTGACTCGCAGGAGACCATAGCTGCGGAGATAGACAAGCGGGGCGCTGATTTCTATGTCGTCTATCCTGAGAACATGAGGCGCATCTTGTCGAAGCTAGCAAAAGAAACAAAAGGGAGGTCTAGCTTTGCTTGACAACGAAACAAGCCTGAGCTAAATAGTATCATGCTTTTTACTTCACCGATGGAATTTGCGTTGCTTGCTGCAATACTTGGCATGGCAGTAGTTTTGATACTGCTATCCCGCGCAGAAAAGCTAGACCAAAGTACCGGTGATGAGATAAAAGACCTGTTGCGCAGGCAGCAGCGGAGGGCAAAAAGGTGAGTGCAAAAAACAAACCCATCAATCCAAACCCCTTGCTCATCATTGGCATGGGCGTTGCCATGATTGTAGTATCAGTCTTGCTCCAGGGCTTTGTTCCCATGCAAGAGGCCAAGGTCGTGGAGAGCAAGTGGCTGAATCTGACAGGACCCGGTATGCTTGCTCTTATTGGGGGCTTGCTGTGCGTATGGCCTGTGGCGAAGCGGGCCTGGGGCATGTGGCAGAGTAGAAAGAAATGATGCCAGTTGATAAACAAGCGCAGGCCAAGACACTGCAAGAGGCAGAAAAATATCCGCCCCTTACAGAAGCGTTTGCAGAGCTGCGCAAGATAGCAAGGGGCGCTTATGATGACCTTGACCCGGTAGAATATGTAAACCGGATGCGGAATAGGAATGACGATGCAGACTGAGATAACCTGCGCCTGCGGATGCGAAACACAGGTGCATGTGCACTCCCATCTGCAATGCGCAAAGTGTGGGCGGGTGATGGAGAGCTGCTGTGAGGGCTTGAGTGAGCCATTAGCAAAAGGGGGCGCTCAAGTCTTCACAGGAGGTCTTTATGAGAGAAAAATACTTTTATGAAAAGCCGGGCACATGGGAAGAGTTATACTTCTTCTTCGCTAGGTCTGGCAGGGATGGACAAGGCACACTCAAATTCTGCAATGTGGAAATTGAAAAGGTCGATAGTGAAGAGCGTATCCATTTTACTTATGTGTCAGAAAGCACAGGTGACAAGAGGCAAGCTATTTTTGACTTGAATCACGTAGTGGGGGTTTCTGCTACATGAAGCCTGAGGTCTATGTAGCCCCTTGCGCTCATTGCAGTGATAAGCAGATGGTCTATGTCATTCAGCCGCAATACATTTGCTCTGGATGCGGGGAAGTCTTGCCTGCATGGCAAAAGACAGAGCAGGGCTACAAATTCATAGGAGGTCTTTATGCAAAACAAGCCTGAGGTCTTCGTATCTCCATGCCGGCAATGCGGCGATAGGTACGTCTACGAGATCCCGCGTCATTTTGTATGCGCTTTCTGCGGGGAGGTCTTACCATCTTGGCAAAAGACAGAGCAGGGATACAAATTCATGTTCCCGCCTGAGCAGACATATACAGCGGGAGTACCTAATACTTTTACAAAGGCTTATTGATTATGGATGGATATATGTTTGAATTTTTGATGGTACTGCTAGTCAGTATCCTTGGCGTGGTCGCTTATTTGTTTCGCCAATCCTTCCCTACAAAAGAAGATGTTAGCAACAGCATCCAAGGCGTGAGGCTCTGGGTGCAAGGCAAGGTCAGTGACCTAAGCTCATGGATGATTGAGGAGATTAAGTCTCTTAAAAATCGCGTTGCTAATTTAGAAGCAAGGCAAGGCATCCCTAGACCCAAGGATGAGCAAGACAAGAAATGAAAGCTTTTTTGATTAGACATTCTGGCAAGCTGCTGTTCTTATATTCTGTATGCCTGCTGTCCCTTGTCTTTGTACGGGCGCTAATGAAATGAAATATTACCTACCTATCCTCTCGACTTTGCTTTTCATGGCAAGTCTGCAATGTCGCTCCCTCCCATCTGCGCCCTCCAAAGCAGTGGAAGCGGAGCGACAGATTTTTCGCGCCAACACAGAAACGCAAGCTGCCCGTGAAGCGCTAGAGAAAGCAAAGCGCACAGGGGACGTCCAAGCCATAACAAAAGCCGCAGACCGCGCTATAGAAGTTGCAGAAGCAAACCGCGATATTGTAGAAGAGCAGGCGCATACAATCCAAGACCTCTCAGGCGCAGAGTATGTATGGGCAAAATGGAAATGGGCTATACTGGGGAGCGCAGGCGCTCTTATCGCTGCGGGCATGGCCTTTCTTGGATTCAAAAAATTCTTGGCTTAGCAAAAAAAAGCTAAAGCCTTTCTAAATAGTTCCGATAAGAAAACTGGGCTTAATCTTAGCCTGAGGTTTTTTGACGCTGGGCTTAAGCCCTGTGTCTTAGCTTCTTGCACCTCGCATGGATGCCTGCAATTGCAGGATCTTTGCAAAATCGCTATCTGTGTTGACCACAGTCAAAAAGTAGTGAAGTAGAAACGAATTCATGGTCAAATTGTTTTTAAATTTTGTGTTGACCACAGTCAAAAAGTGGTGAAGCAGAAACGCAAGACATGAAGGCATTGATAGCAGAGACCGCTGGCAATCTCCAGCATCGAATCCACCTAGCGCACGCGGATGAGGAAGCTACATTCCCCGCCTGCATTGACAAGATGGTAAGCCATGCGCTTAAGGACCGGCTTGTGGAAAAATGGGATACCACAGACGATGGCTTGCAGCTTAAGATGCCGCACTCACTCTTCATTCCATTACTGGAACAAGGGGGCTTTTCTGTTGGGGCGAATAAAGTGCTGATAGAAAAAGCCCTGCAAGGCAAGCAGTCAGAAGCAGGCAATGCCAAAGTAGTCACTTTTGAAGACGAAGAGATCGCCGGCTCTGAACGCCAAATCCATGTCTTAGACGATGGAAAGATCATCTGGGAGGTACTGCCATGAGTAAAGAAACAAGGGAAGAGGAGGCGCCGGATATCAAAGCCCTAACAGACCTAATTACTGAGATGCAGCACATGCTGGCAGATATCGGAGACGCCTTTGATTTCGTCATACATCATGAAAAGCTGTCGGAGGCTGAAATAAAAATGATGCACGGGGCGCTGCGATATGTATATGAAAAAATACAAAGCTATGACGAGTGAAGTATGACTAGCAAGCAAACAAGTTATGGGATAGGATTCTCGCCCCTGAGCAAGCAGATATTTGTAAGCAAAATAAGGCCGGTAAAAGGCAAGGCCCCCGGCGCTATGAAGTTTGTAGGGGAGCAGACGATCCTCACGAACGAAGCCATATACGCAGTTGCGCAATATATAGATCGTCAAGGGAATAAGCGGCTTGCCAAGTCTGTGCTGAGGTATTTAGAAGCATCGGAGGAGTCAGAATGATAGAATGGATTGAAGACGAGCTTAAGGGGCAGCTCTTCTTTATGAACCACAAGCATAAGGCCGAGTCGCTTTTGCAAACGCTAAAAGACCTGCGTGACCAGAAGCCCATCCAAGCCACTGCTACTGATCTGAGTGAATGGGCATTACGGGAGCACAAGCTCTGGGTTGCAAGCAAGGGCGCAGAGGGAGTACGGCTTGTCATCAAAAGCGGGAACTTCGAATGGAAATATATTCTGCGCGGGCGTGATATCCAAGGCGCAGTGTTTATAGATTGCAGTTTTTCACGCTGCCTGTTCAGCGGCTGCAATTTTAGCTTCTGCGTGTTCCGTAATTGCGGCTTCCGACTCTCTGATTTGATTGATGATGAATTTATCAGCTGCTACTTCCAAGACTGCGATTTCGAAAAGGCAATGCTACACAGCTCTGACTTTGGATTTAGTCATTTGGAGAGATGCATTTTTACAGGGAGCGCAATCGATCAGGACGTGATAGCGCAGCTGATTGAACATGCAAGGGACAAGTGCGATGCAGGCTCGCTGTCATAAGAAAATGGAAATGCTAAACGAAATATATATCGGCCTGCCTGTTGCAATAGCCTTGGCGCTGGTCTGTGTGTATGGCTTGGATTGGATTATTGACAGGATAAGAAAATGAAAAGCGAAGTTACGTATTTTGACGGCGCTAACATTGTCAAGGGAGAGGTCTTCTACCGAAGCAATGGCACAAAAAGTGGATGCGCAGAGTATCACAAAAGCAACGGCAAGCAGAAGGCATATACAGCTTATCACTACGATGGCATAACAAAAAGCGAAGTGCGTAAATACTGGGAGAACGGGGTTTGCAAATGGATGGCTGAATATGCTTCTGACGGGATGCCCGTATTGAAAAAAACCTATTACGAAAACGGGTATATAAGCTCGGTGAAGCATTACTTTCGCAATGATGGGGGGGATTGATTATGAACATCCAAACTGTTACGCACATCCAAGAACGCTTTACAAAGTATGCGCGCGCATCCAAACTGCCTAAGCTTGGATGGTGCATCCATCATACCGAAGGCGATGCCTTGCATACTTCCCTTGCACACCTAGAGCGCAGAAGCAAGCAAGGCACATATGTAGGTGTGGCCTTTGCTATCGACAGACAAGGTAACGTTTACCAGCTCTTCCAAGATTGGAAAACGCAATGGGCTTGGCACTTGACCTCAGCTGAGCTATCTAAAAAGCTATTCGGTAATCATTCATTCTTAGACAAATCCCTCATCGGCATAGAGCTTGCAAACTACGGCCCTGTCACTGCAAGGAATGAAGACAACATCGATAAGCTGGGGGGGAAGTACTACACGCACCGGGTCGAAGGCAGAGTAGAGCCCTGGCGTGGATGCAGCGTCTTCGAAGCATATACGGAGCTGCAATTCCAAGCCCTAGCAGACCTCATCCATTTCACAGCAAGGGAGCTGGGCATAAACCCGTCACCTGCGTCTACGCTTGCCCCTGACCTGCCTACATTTACAGCAGCACAGCTTGGCATATACAATCTATTCACGCATGCAAACTTCCGCGCTGGTAATTGGAATGCGCAAAGGGAACGGCATATGATACGATATTCCAAGCTGGACTGCCATCCGCAAATCGAACGCCTGCGCTTTGACCTGAACCTGAGCGCACAAAAAAATGCTTAAGTATTTACGCACACTGCCGATGTGGAAGTCAAAAGAAACGCAGGCCCATCCCGATGGTCTTGTGTGACTGCTTGCCCTGCCCGGCTCTGCGGCGAAGACCAGCACCCGGGCAGCGTAGGCGCTTTGGATATGCGAAAGCAAGACCCATGGAAGCAAGAATGGCAGCAGCTATTGCAAAAGCAGGGAAACATGACAACAGAAGAAAAACAGATCCAAGAGCTTAAGACGAAGATCGGCCTGGAAGCTATCATGCGCGACGGCGCAATGCTGCGACATGATAGAGCTGAGCGTAAACTGCAAGCTGCGCAAAGGAGCATCCTTGCTACAGAAGAGGAGCTGGCATTCTACAAGAAGAACAAAGAAGACACTGAGGCCAGAATCAAAAGCCTACAAAATCAACTGCAAGCATTAGAAAACCCCCTGTTTCGCGACGATTACGCCAAGGCTAATTCAGAGAATCAGTCTTGCACATCCTGACCCATTCCCGCCTGCGCTTCGCAAGCTTGGCCTTCGCATCCTTAGACACATCCACAGATTGCTCTGCCACTATCTCACCGCGATAGATCATATACGCCTGCGCCTGTGCCAGCTTGACTGTGAGCGCCTTGCACTTTGCCTCAGGCAAATGCCCGGCCTCTTTTTGCGCCAAGAGACACTCTACAATTTCCCATAAGCCCGCCTTAATCTCACTTATGTGTTCAGACTCTTTCATATCCCCCATATCGACATAGGCGTCTAAAAACTAAAGTAAAAAATGCGAGTATTGCAGGCTTGTGGAGCGCAGCTCAGCATGCCGTCAGAGCGCCCTGGTTGGACGCTGTGGCAAAATTTTAAGCCAGAGCAGTATAGCTACACACCTGACCGAAAAAGCCGTCCAGGACGATTTGTGGCACAAGTCAAAATTAAGGCCACAAGTCAATCCACAAGTCAAGAATTTTCGAAACTTGACTTGTGGGAAACTGAGGGAAGAAACCCAATATTGAAGCCAGGGCGCTTGTGGAGGCCTTAATATATATATATATATATTAAGTAAATATATATATATATTCCACAAGTCACACAAGCTGTAAAATTCAACCTAATACTTAAGAACTCATTTTCTGACTCCTTCCACTTCCTTCCACACGCTAATTTGTATACCTTGGCCGGGGTGTGGAAAACTTGACTTGTGTGACTTGTGGAAGGTCAAGATTGACGGAGAGGCTCTCTCGTTGCCATATATTGCAGTTTCCCACAAGTCAAGTTTCGAAAATTCTTGACTTGTGGATTGACTTGGCGTCAAAAAACCAGCTTGCAAGGCCAAAATTGACTCAAGCAAAGGCGCAAAGTGTCGATTATGCAGTCATGATACAAAAATACGCCTCCGATGACGATTTCTTAAGCAAGCGCAATGACTGCGTAAATGCCAGCGAGCTTGGCATATTAGCTGGTTTGACGGCCAAATATTCTAACAATGGCGGGATATGCACGCCTTATCAGCTCTGGGAGCTTAAGCTGGGCGCACGTGCGCCTGTAGAGCAGAATGAAGCTATGCGCTGGGGAAATATCTTAGAGGAGAGTATAGTGTATGAATACTTGCGCCAGCGTCCAAAGCGCGCTGCTTGCAAGCTAAGCAAGGGCACGTATTCCAGGCATGCAGGCATCTTGTCTGCCAGCGCAGACTTGCTTTTAGAAAAGGGAAAGTCAAGACGCCTGCTGGAGTGTAAAACTACTTCATTTTTTGGAATGAAGGCATGGGATTTCACAAAAAAGGGACAGGATGCCTTGCCTTTGCATATCTATTTACAAGTGCAAGCCCAGCTACTTTGCTATGATGCGGGCGCTGTTGATGTGGCGTTGCTTGCGAACACAAGTGAATTTCATATCTTTGAGGATATTAAGCCGAATACGAAGGTGCAAGCTAAGATTGTATCCCTTGCTAAGAATTTTTGGCGTCATGTGCAAGATAAGACGCCTCCGCCGGCAATCAATCGCAGTGATGTAGAGTCTTTGTTCCCGAACATTACGGAGGAGGTAAAATCCATTTCGTTGGATGAGACGATTGATATAGCAGGCAAAACAAAGCTACCTCTTGGCGCTCTTTTTGAGCGCTATTCTGAGCTTGGCAAGAGCATAACGAAAAGCAAGGCAGAGCAAGAGGAGCTTAAGGATGCGCTTATGTTACTTATGGGGGATTGTGGTTTGCTGGAGGATGAGGAGGGCAGCTTGCTTGCTAAGAAGACTATGTCTTCTCGCAACAGCTACTCAGTAGATTATCTGACAAAGTTAAGCAAGCTATCGCAAAAAAAGAAGGAAGCGATTGTGGACATGATTCGCGATGGCAGTATTCCGCTGGGGGTGCCCAAGAATAAAGTGGCGGTGGATTTTTTGCGAGCTTGTGGCGTGGTGCAAACAAAGCAGTCTCAGCTACTAAGCATCAAATATAGGGGAAGCTAAGGAGAAACAAGATTAAGAAAAGGAGTGTGAGGATATGAATCAGAATCACAATGAAGCTGCCTTGACCGAGAGTAAGGCAAGGCAGAAATTCGCAGCTGCGGTCATAGAAAATGTCAAAGCAGCTTGCACGAGTAAAGCGGGAAGTAAGGAGGAGAAGAGTAGGTATGCAATTGAAGTCTTGCAGTCAGTATGGAGTAATCAAAAGCTGGTCTCTGCATTAGCTTCACCTGAGGGCATGCGCACATTTTTGGATGCGGTGAGTCAGGCAGCTAGATTGAATCTCTGCTTTTCTGGGAGTATAGCGCAGTGCTATCTTATTCCGTATGGAAGCCAGATTCGTTTACATGTAAGCTACATGGGAATGATGAAGGTTTGCAGGGATAATGGGATAGAAGTTACGGCTGTCAATGATGTGTGTGAGAATGACATTTTAGATAGCATAGACTTGAATAGTGGCGATCCACCGGCTCATGGCATAGACTTGCGCAAGAGCAGGGGTAAAATCATAGGCTACTATTGCTCTGCTAAGAATAAGAATAGCGGTCAAGGGCGCAAAGTGTATATGACAAAGGAAGAGGTAGAGCTGTGGCGTGATAAGTATTGCACGCAGTCTATCAAAGGCAAGATAACCTTTACGGACGCTTGGTCTAAGCATTTTGACGCCATGGCTAAGAAGACAGTTATACGCAAGTGTCTAAAATATCTCGGTTACCATATAGGTGATGGGGAGTATCAGGACAGTGGCGATTATGAGAAAATCATTAACGATGTGGGCGCTAAGGCAGTCGATGTTTTAGACAAGGCAAATGGTGATTTTACGCAAGCGCCCAAGCTTGCTGAGGTGCAGACTGCAAAGGAAGAGCAAGTCGCCGAGGTGCAAGATAAGCCTGTGGATGAGGATATTTTTGCGTAGTGTCCATGGGTCTATTTGATAAAGCAAACAGTTTAGTTAGCGTTCCCTTGCTGCTGCCTCATGGTAGACAGCAAGGGAATGAATGGGTAGCTACAAATCCCAAGCGTGTAGATAAGAAAGCGGGCTCTTTTCGGATCAATCTTAAGACTGGTCGATGGGCTGATTTTGCTTTGCCTGATGTCAGAGGTGGTGATTTTGTTTCCTTGTGGGCTTATCTTTTTGACTTATCGCAGGGCGCAGCTGCAAAAGATATATTGAGAAAGCATGGCAGATAAGAGCCCGCCAGTTGTAAAGAAAGCCCCCCCTGTGATACCTATCCCGAAGGAGATGGTAAAGCAGGGCGCAGCTTTTGCTAAGCAGAATCCCTGGCTAAAAAAAAATGCAGGCGAATTCCAATCTGGCCATGTCTATCGTGATGCGCAAGGCCGGGCCTTGTATTTCATATGTCGATATTGGAATAAGACTAAGAAGAGTAAAGAGCATAGACCTATTCACTATACGGGAGATGGCAAGTTTGCGCTAGGTCAGCCTTATGCAAGCGCAAGGCCTTTATACAATTTACATAAGCTTAGCAATACTGATTTGCCTGTGTTGCTTGTCGAAGGTGAGAAGTGCGCTGATGTCAAAGTCAATGGCTATGTGCTTGTGACTTGGGCAGGGGGCGCGCTTGCTATCCATAAGACAGACTGGAGCCCGCTTGCCGGCAAGTCTATAGTGGTCTGGCCGGATAATGACGAGCCGGGCAAGGCCTGCGCCTACAAAATCAAAAAGCTTTTAGAAGCGCAGTCTTGCAAGGTGGATGTTTTGCAGATTCCCGCAGGCAAGCCGATTGGATGGGATATTGCAGATGCAGCGATTAGCAATGTCAAGCCTGAGCAGTTTTTAGAAGATTATTTTCGGGAGGAGGCTACACAAAAAGAGAGCAAGCTTAACGCTGCTATGCTTCCTATCATAGCGCTTGGATACCAGGCGAATCATCATTTTTTTCTTAAGAAGAGCAATCGCAGTGTCGTGTCTATTGGCTTCGGTTCTTGGAATAGCAGTAAGGTTTTAGAGCTGGCAAGTTTAGCATTCTGGGAAGACAAGATGGGTCTTGTCAATAGACAAGGCAATCCCGATGTGACAAGGATCCAAGACATGCTATCGCGAGCAAGTGAGGGCGCAGGTTTATTTGATGAGAGCAAGCTTATTTCATCTGGCGCTTTGAGTTGTGATGGTGAGATATTTTTGAATACAAGCAAGCAAGTCATGAAGCATGGTGGGGAAAGTTTTGCGATAGAAGACAGCGATAGGATGGTCAAGGACAAGTATTTTATGCAAGGGCGTCGTTTTTCTACATTAGCGGAGCGAGGTTGTGATGTAGATGTAGGCAAGCAGTTATTAGAGCTTGCTAAGGCGCAGGAGTTTGAGAGTGATTTTAGCCCGATAGCATTACTGGGGTGGTGTGTAGTTGCGCCTTTTTGTGGCGCTTTGGAATGGAGGCCTCATATATGGGTAACTGGGAAAAGCGGGAGTGGGAAGTCGTGGGTAATTGGTGAGTACATATCTCGCTTGCTAGGTGAATTCAAGCATGCGTCAAGCGCAAAGGATACAGAGGCGGGCTTGCGTGAGAGTATCAAATCCATGGCGATGCCAGTTATCATAGACGAAATGGATGCCAATCTTAAGACAAGGGATTCAGAGAAAGTGCAATCTATTATGACGCTTGCAAGGAATGCGAGCAATGATAGCTCATCGCGTATACATATGTCGATGTCAGGGGGCGGGGTAAAGATTTATATCATAAAGAGCATGTTTTGCTTCTCTAGCATTGCATTGCCTGTCATGGATAGCGCGGTCTCTTCACGGATTACTTTCTTAGAGATAGATTCCTCGTCCGTGATAGATAGAAAACAAGAGCGTAGTATTCCCTACATGGATGCCTTGTCTAAGGCGTCTGCTCTAAGGCGCAGGACATATCACAGACTAGCAGACATTCTATTCATGATTAAGCAGATCAAGCAGGTCTGTGATGTGCATCATATTGGACGCCGAAGGGAGATAGATCAGATTGCGCCTTTACTTGCGGGCATGTTTGCAGCTACAAAAGACGCGTTACCTAGTGAGGATGAGATCATAGAAATCCTGCAATTGTATATAAAGGGCAAGGATATTTCCATGAAGAATGAAGATTCGTATATGCACGAAATCTTATGTCATGTCGCAGACTGTGGGGGCGGGGAGCGTCGTACTATAGCTTCATTGATTAAGGAGGTGAGTAAACAGATCGTTGTAGATGAAAATGAGCGTGGGAATTCACCATCGGAGGTCTTAGCAAGATACGGGATATTTGCAGAGCCAAATTTTTTATACATAGCTAACAATTCACCTGAGATACGCAAAATTTTTACACTCAAGGGAATGCCAGACAATTATGCAAAGATTCTGAAGCGTCATTATTCACTTCTAAGAGACAAGAAGACGATAAGGAAATGGATAGGAGGTGTGCAGCATCATTGCAGTGTATATCATGTAAGGGAGGCTTTAGTCAATAATGAAGAGCATAAGTCATAGAAAAGAATTACGATTTTATCAAAATGATTTTATTTACGACATAAGGCAAGCGATAAAGAAACACAAGCGGGCGCTTTGCGTGATGCCTACAGGCGCAGGCAAGACAGTAGTATTTTGCCATCTCATAAAGCAAGCGATAGCAAAACAAAAGCGAGTGCTTGTGGTCACGCATAGGAATGAGATATTTAGACAGATTAAGCTAGCATTATACGATGAGGGGATAGCGAGCGGGTCAATTGTAGCAGGTCGTTTAGTCAGTAATCATAATCTATGTTCTGTTGGCATGGTGATGACGATTGCAAATCGTCTCTCTCGCATATCCCGTCCTGATCTTATTATTTTTGACGAAGCGCATCATTGCAAGGCTGCGACATGGATGAAGATCATAGAGTATTGGCAGGATGCTTACTTGCTAGGATTTACTGCTACGCCTGAGCGTTTAGATGGCAAGGGCTTAGGTGATATTTTTGACAAGATAGTAGAGGGGGCTACAATACGCAAGCTGGTGGAGTGGGGTTTCCTTACAGAGCCTGTGATGTATGGAGTAAAGGCAGGCACGGGGTTAGACAAGAAGTACAAAACGCAAGCTGGTGACTATAGCAAGGAGCAGCAGGAAGAGATATTGCAAGCCCAGCATGGCATCATATACGGAAGGATGATTCAAGAATACACAGAGAAGCTTGGTGGTTTGCCTGCTATCGCGTTCACTCCTACAATCGCTTCAGCTGAGAATGTAGCTTTACAATTTAGGGAAGCGGGCTATAGCGCAATCGCAGTACATTCCAAGATGACAACGGCGCAGCGTAATGATGCCATCAATGGTCTTGGCACAGGTAAATACAATGTAGTCTCATCCTGCGATGTCATAAGTGAGGGCGTAGATGTCCCTATTGTTGCAGGCGTCTTATTGCTTCGCAAGACGAAGTCTTTAGCTTATTACTTGCAGGCCTGCGGTCGTGGTCTAAGACCTTTCCCCGGCAAAAAGAGCACCATCATACTAGACCATGCAAACAACTTTGCAGAGCACGGGCATGTAATGGATCAGCATATATGGTCTTTAGAGGGGCGCAAAAAAAAGGATCATATTGCAATTACCGAATGTCCAAAGTGCTATTTTGTTATGCCGGGCAGGCCAAGCAGATGTCGTTCCTGTGGTTATACTTTCGTGACATTCACAGGCAAGACCTCTACTCTCACGGATCGGGAGAAGGCCATTGTCCCCATCGATTTACGCTTATTGCCATCGGCTTTGGATGCAGACCTACTGCGCAAGAATTTAGAGCATGCCTGTCGTCAAGTAAGTGGGAAAGCCAAAAACAAGCTAGTTTGGCGGGAAGCATATCGCATATGGCGTGAGACCGAAGACGACAGACAAGACACTCATACTGCTTTGCTTGCTATGTCGAAGGCCCTAGGATATAAGCCCGGCTGGTGCAAGATTGTCTGGGATCATATTTCTCAGACTGAGAAAAAAAATGCTTAAGTTATTTTGGTTTCTGCCGTTATGTCATATATGAAACAATATAAACATATTCCAAAGGAGTTTCGCAGTCTGCCTGTCTTGTCCGTAAAAGACAAGAATGCGTATGCAATACTCTTCGGAATGAAAGACATAGAAAATAGAAACTGGAAGATCAACGAAGACAAGCTGGGGACTATGCTATTGCATATCTCAGGCAGGACTTTTGATGTGGATAGTTTAGTAGAGGTTTTACCTCAGGATATAGCAGAGGAAGTTGTCAATCATGAAGACCTTTACAGCGATGCGCTGGACTTTGTTATCGAAAAAATGGAAGCAGAGACTGAGGGTTTGTATATACGAGACGAAGACTCAGGCGTAGAGATACTTAACAAGGAACATGAAGAGCGCATAGCTCAGGCAGTCTTAAAGAAAATGAAGCTTACGGATAAAGAGATTCAAGCGAATAGACCTTATGCTTATGATGCGCTGCAATACTTTATGCGTCTCAGGTTTTTCCCTGAGACATATTTTGATGTCAGTGAAGACAAAGGCAGTGTCAAGATGATAGCCGGTTGCATAGCCGGCGTATTTGATGTCACGGCTTGCAAAAAGACTTCCGACAGCTTATGGGCTGATAGTAAAGACGGCTACTACTGGTCTATCAATAACATTCGATTGTTCTTAAGGCCTACTGCAATGAAAGGCAAGCTGGGCTTATGGAATCTACAAACCTAATTGAAGAGCGTAGAATGATCCGATATAGATTGCAGGTGGGAAGCCCTGCAAGAGCGCAGACGCTTATAGACATAATGCGCGCTGCCCGCTTCGTCTGGAATGAGACGCTAGAAGAAAACATGGAAGAGGTCTTCTACGCAGAGGGGGGCTTGCCTAATCTAAGCCCATATACGCTTGGGGTCTGACTTCCCCTCTTTTGTAGGGAAGTTGAATCCTTGACAGCTTCTTGTTCGCTTATGAATTGGTCTGACTTCCCCTCTTTTGTAGGGAAGTTGAATCCTTGACAGCTTCTTGTTCGCTTATGAATTGGTCTGACTTCCCCTCTTTTGTAGGGAAGTTGAATCCTTAATTTTTTTCTTGACATTTCTCTGACTATCTATTGTATTGCTCTTATCCAAACAGGAGGATAGCAATATGGCAGATGATAAGAAAGGCAGAAACTATAGAATTGTAGCTGGCAGTCGATTCAAAACGCAAGCGCAGCGAGCAAAGCAGCTTAAGAGAATCCAATCTACGAAACGTGGTCGCAGCGCTGCAAGACGAGTCACGGCTGCAGGGAATAGGCAAGTCGCCTCAGGCAAACTTGGCGGGCTTGCTACAATCGGCGGGAATCTTTTAAGAAAGCAAACAGCATGGGAAAGAAAACGCAGAGAGAAAGCAGGTCTGTACTCAAGCGTCGGATTTACCTCTGCTAAAAAAGAGCGAGCAGCCGGTCTGAAAAAACGTCCGGATATATCGCCTCTATCGACGGCTACAAGGCCAAAGGGTTCTTCCGCAAAAAAATCTATAGCAACGCAAAAGCGCAGCATTCGGGGAATCTTCAGAAGAGCCGCAGCGCGAGGAGGCTAGCGCATGTCCATCCCCTTGAAGTATCGAGTTGCCTACAAGGCGCGTGAGCTTCTAGGTGATAAGGCCTGTCTTTTCTTTAGCAGCGGGAGTGACAGCATGGCTATGCTGGACCTCCTGCGTTATGTCGGCTTCCGAGACTTGCTTTGTATCTTTACTTACTTCTTAAAAGACCTGGAATACAAAAACCAATTCCTGCGCCTGTGTGAAAAAACCTACGGCTGTCGCATCGAACAAATCCCTAGCTATAACCTACGAAATGCAAAACGCAATTCTGCGCTCACTGCAAAACCTATCCAAACGAAAGGCAGAAAAGAAGCATGGAAGGACGATGAGGCTTTCGTGAGAGCAAAATACAATGTCGACTATATCTTTTATGGGCATCGTAAATCTGAAAGCTTAGGAAGACGCGGACTACTCAATAACACGGGAGGCATTGACCATAAAGCACGCCGTATCTATCCGCTTATGGACTGGTCTATGCAAGATAAAAATCAATATATCCAAAGCCGCAACATCTATCTATGCCCCGAAAATCGACACGGCATGCGAGACATTATCTCATTCGGCGATGTGGACTCTCTCTTATGGCTCAAAAATAACTACCCACGCGACTACGCAAAAGCACTCTCCCAATTCCCCCTCTTAGAAGCTATGCTCGAACGAGACAATTATTATGGACGATGGGCAATTGCATAATAGCATAAGTGTCAAGCGTCATGCTGTCACTATGGCGGGATACAATCCTCGCACTATTACAGATGACGCCAAACGAAAACTCAAAAAATCACTGAAAACCTACGGCCTGCTACAACCCTTTATCGTAAATCAAAATACAGGACATCTTATCTCAGGACACCAACGACTCGCTATACTCGACTCTATCCATAAACAAAAAGAAGACTACGATATCCCCGTCGTCTACATTCAAGTCAATGAAGCTGACGAAAGGCGTATCAATGTCCTTATGAACCAGCAGTCTTTACAAGGTGACTTCGACTATAAAGCCGTCTACTCTATGCTTGACGATATCGGAATAGCGCATGAAGCAGAACTCCAAGACTTAGGCTTCTCCTCTATCGACATTGACCGCATCTCTATCGAAGCTGACGTCTCTTTTGATAACAGCGACAATCACATCGACAACGATATACGGGAAATGCAAAACACGCTGCATAAGACAACACAGCTCACTCCTGAAAAACAAGCCGTCATGCAAAACGTGAAACGAGAAATCCGAGAAAATGCTAAAGCTGATAAAGCACTCGGTATCTCAGGCTCTATCGAAGATAAAGACTTCGTCCTATCTTTAGTCTTCCCCAACAACATTGAAAAACGACTCTTTGCTACTCAGCTCGGACTGCATGAGCAGGAAAAGGTCATCGTCATAGATAAATTTATAGCTGCTTTTCAGGCTTTAGAAAAAAGCATAGCAAGCGAAACTGATACAGCGCAGGATTAGGGAATGAAAAAAACAACAGCTCGTAAAAGCAGGGTGAAGGCTGGGGGTGGTATTGTGTCTGAGAGTCAGGCAGCGGGTTTGTCTGGGCGGGTGACTTATAAGGAGCCTGGTGCGAATCGAGTAAATGCGAATTCGGATGCTTGCATAAGGTCATTAAGGTCTAGGTATGATAATAGGGAGATAGGCAAAGCAGAATTCATACTTAGCGTGATAGATGGATTGGGGTTGCAGCAAGGATTATCTCTTATAGCATTACTTCATGAACGGATATATGATTTATTTTTAGAAGAGCTAAGAGCTGGTACTCCCTTATCTGTGACGTTGAAGTTGTTTTGCATAGATTTGGATTCTTGGCAATTATGGACGGCAGCTGCGAAGGGGGGCGCTCGTTTGCGTCGTGAGGTAGGTCAGGCGATGGCGTTGTATGAGTCAGCTATAATTCGTTCGATATGGCAGGATTACAATGAGGGGAAGAAGCGTGCTGGCGTAGGTGATGCTCGCTTGCTTGCGCAGTTAGCTAGTCGTTTACGTCCCGACACATTGGGTTTGAATGTAAAGGACAAGCCTGTAGAGGAGTCTGCTCGATTGCAGATAGAAGTGGTGCGTCCTGCTGGCGTGAAGAGCAAGAGCAAAGTACCTCCCCCTGGTGTGACATTGCCAATACATGAGGAGATGTTGAAGAAAGGGAAGCAGGGATTAAGCAAAAAGGATGAGCGTACTTTGCGTCATATAAACAGCATAGAGTCGAAGGTATCAGATTTGGAAGCGGAGGCGCAGCGGAAGCGGGATATCAATGCAGCTCATCAGCGTTCGTGGCAGGCCCGCAATCCTGAGGCCGGTCAAAAGATACGTGATGATTATGAGCGCAGGAAGCGTGCTGGTTTATCGGGGACGCCCGGTCGTAAGCGCATACATACAGAGTCGGAGCAGCAAGAGAGTGGGGATAAGCCAAAGGACAAGCCGATAGGATTTATATTTGCATAGAGTATGCCTCGTCTTAAGAAACAAATTTACACTAAGAACATTCAGCTATATCCCTCACAGCTAGATTATGTATTAGATGAGAGTCGCTTTGTATTAGCAAGCGGTGGCGTAGGGAGTGGCAAGAGTTTTGCAGGCATAGTGAAGCTCTACATAAAGGCTGCGAATCATCCGAAAATCATACTATATGCTTTTGCCCCTACTTACAATCAAGTACGGCAGACACTGATGCGCGAATTCTTAGAGCTTGCAGACGATAGATTTGTAGCAAGCGTAGACAATGCAAACCTAGAAGCATATTTTCATAACGGCTCCCGTATCATATTTCGTTCGGCAGATCAGGAATACAAGTTTAAGGGAGTGACGATGGGTGGCGTATACTTTGACGAACTAACAGAGGTGAAAGAAGAGATATTTACAAGGATGCGGGGAAACATAAGACAGCGCAATCAGCCCTTACAGATATGGGCTACTACAAACCCCGGCACTTATAGCCATTGGGTCTATAAGAAGTTTATCATAAGCACTGATAAAAAGTTTTCTACTCACTTCTTGCGCTTGTATGAGAATCCCTTTCTGCCAGACGAATACATAGAAGACTGGGTTAGCATGAAGCAGACCGAGCCCGAACGCTATCGTATCATGGTGGAGGGAGGCTGGGGTGACTTGTCAGGCTTAGTATTCTCTTTGCCTCCTGAGCAGCGTGTAGCACCAGCATATCCCCAACTTAGCAGCGTAATCGCAGGCGTTGACTTTGGCTGGAATCATCCTACCGCCATAATCGTGATTGACAAACAAAAGATTATGGGGAGACCTGCTTATTATGTCATAGATGAATTTTACGCAAGGCGTGTCAAAGCAGATGAGCTCGCACGCGCCTGTAAAGACTTCAGGGAAAAATACAATGTCAATACCTTTTACTGCGATAGCGAAGACCCAAGACTGATTGACTACTTAGAGCAAGAAGGCATCCCCGCCTACCCGCAAAACAAGGAAAAAGGTAGCGTATTCGATGGCATATATATTATGAATACGCTTATACAAAATAGGTTGTTTTTCTGCTCGCCTCAATGCACTAAGACATTGCGGGAATTTGATACATACCAATGGCGCACCGAAGAAGGCAGAGAAGACGAACCTATCAAAAGCAACGACCATGCCATGGACGCTATACGAGCTGCTATCTATACAGACCAATGGGAAGCTCTTATGGACTACGGGGATATCTACAAACTCACCGCTAGTCTAAGATAAGGATATGAAATCTATCAAATCTATCATAGACACTTTGCTACGATGGCAAAAAGACAAAAGCGCACGCCCCCTACGGCCTGACGCCTCCAGCGGTGAGCAAGCCTCTAAGTTTATGGCAGACATCCTAGACCCTGCTAAAAACAGACAAGAGCTAGACCAGCTGGGACGGGATATTACAAAGTACAAGGATAGCACTGACGCATACTACGACCAGCAGCGTGTAGAAAATAGACTGCAATTTATACGACAAATGGGGACAGGCGTAAGCAATGATATACTTCATAATCAAATACGACTGAATAGCGATAAGCTAGAATATGTCTACAAGCAGGGAGCTACGCAGCACAGACTCAATAGCATATACTCCGAAATGCACGGCATAGGAATGCAAAACAGAGACCCCGTACATTCCCTAGATACTATCGACGTCTACTATTCTTCTCATTACGCAAGGCATCTCTTTCGTACGCTTGACGGAGTAGCTCGTATCATAGAAACTATCGCAGAAGACAGCGTAAGGGAAGGATACAATATAGAGCTGATATGCGAATACGAAAAGGAAAGCGATAAGCAAACCCTAGAGAACATAAAAGAAGCTTTGCAGGAACGCTTGCTTGACCTAAACATTCAGCAAGTCAATCAGCAGGGAATTAAGTATTCCAATCTCTTTTCTAGAGGCGTGGGCGTATATCCTGTCATAGACGGCATAACTGATAAACGAAATGACGAGTCATACATGACACAACCTATTTCCCTCGATAGCGTAGAGAAACTGATACAGCTCAATGTAGTACAAGACGACCGCATAAGCTATGTCATTCATAACATAGACCCCTATTCTACGCAGTACGGCAAGATAGAATGGTTTTTACTTGGCGATAGATTGATACATCCCTCACATCTTTTTCTTATGGTCAATGATATTGACATATATTACCAGCGAGGCTTATCTATATTAGACAGGTTAGTCACAAGCTTGAAGGGATTATCAGTGGCGCAATGGTCTATTACAGTACTGCTTATCAAATACAGTATATTCATTCTTGTATTTGAGGCGAGGGCAAAAGAAGGGATATGGAGCGCAGAGCAGCTACAAGAGCAGCTAAGGATTATGTCACGCAATATGTCTAGCAAGTCAGCGATGGCTATGCCCGATGTGTTTAAGCCTGAGCAGTTGTCTGTAAATTTTTCAGGCATAGGGGAAGCCTTAGATTTCATATTTCGCTACATTAGTTTTGTGCTTGGTATCCCGCAGAGTCAGATTACTGGTTCTGCAAGAGGTGAGATTAGTTCTGCGGATAGAGATAGATATGCGTATAGTGATTTAGTCAAGGGTAGGGAGATCGTACCTAAGCTGCAGCCTTTTATGCAGAAGATACTAACGATATTATTACATGAGCCAAAGTTTCGTAGTCAGCTTGCTAGCATAAACAAGCTTCCCTCAGATGTGAAAGTAAAGGTGACATTCAATCCGTTAGTAGTGGATAGCGCGGGCGAGCAGGAGAAGACGCAATCTGAGAAGTCATCTAAGATAAGGGAGGAGGTAGCAGCTGGCATATTGACAAAGGCGGAGGCAAGGGCAAAGCTGTATCCCGATTTACCTGAGTATGAGGTAGTTCGTAAAGAGATAGCAGAGGAGCAGAATGCAGAGGGCGCACTTGCTGGTTCTTTACGCAATATAGGGAAGAGCATCATTCCGAAGGATAAGCAATGAAAAGATTAGAGTATTTAGAAGAGGCAGCAAAAGAGCTACAAAGCGCGGTAGATCGCATAAGGAAGAATCAGCTTAGAGATATGCGGGAATATCAAAAGCTGTTTCAGTTGTCAAAGCTGCTTACAGAAGGCGTAAAGGATTTAGCAGAGCTAGAGTCAGAGGAGAAGCTATTAGCAAAGGATGTAAAGCGCAGGTGGTCTAAGGAGGAAGACCTGCTATTGCTAAGATACTATCGCAAGTCAAATAGGGAGATAGGCAGGATGCTGGGCCGTACTTCCAAATCAGTATTGCATAGGCGCAAGACATTAGGCACGCCTGACCAGTATGAGTGTATAGATATCCCTACTTTGTCGGTCGTTAAGTGAGCGTAAAAAAAAAGGATATGCTATATTTTTTTTCTTGACAATCGTAGGGAGAAAAGACAGTGTGTTTTTACGGAGCAAAAGCTTATGCCAAATCTTAGTAAACAAGGCTTGGTAAAGGCAGCTCCCGATTGTCGTATAGCAATATCTGGGATAAGCCAAAGTAGGATAAATTCAGATGGCACAATAACCTATGTCTGCAAGATAGGCAGGGAGCGTGTCATGAATTACACCTACAATGCTACCGATAGAGTAGGCAGGCCGAAGCAGATAGAAGTACGGGAGTATTTGCCGAAGGAGGAACTGCTTAAGCAAGACTTCATAAAGAGTTGCAACGGACGACCTTTTGTAGTATTGCATCCCGAGAGTAGACTTCTCAAAGGCAATCAGATTAAGAACAGCATAAGCGGAGTGCTATATGATGTCACTAAGAAGGAAAGTACTGGCGAATTATATGGCAATCTTAGAGTGTGGGATGAGAATGCAAACAAGGACATTCAATCGGGGGTTAAGGAGCTATCATTAGGCTATCAGCTGAAGCCAGATTACACGCCTGGGACATTTGATAACGAGCCTTATGATTTGATACAACGCAATCTTAAGCTCAATCATATAGCATTAGTACCAACAGGGAGAAATGGAAAGGACGTCCGTATTTTATTTAAAGGAGATATTAGCAATATGAATTTTGATGATACAAGCAGATTAAATTCCTCTGATGAGGAGGGAGTAGTTAGCATAGCTGTA
>CBDETG010000057.1:0-5684 GCA_965242745.1 Leptonemataceae bacterium | reverse complement strand
AAGATCAGGTGGCAGGTTGCAAGTGCGTGGAAATTATGAGTTTACCGGCGATTGGAGCGAGCTGGCCTCTTCTTCGCCTGAGGATAGGGAGCTGGAAACAGGCGCATTGACGCTCTCTTCCTATTACCGAGAGATGGTTGGGCCAATTCAGGAGGGAGAAGATCGCTCTCTTTACCGGGAACTTTCTACTCTAAGGCCGGGCTTCATGCTCAGCCTTAAGAAGGATGAAGAAGGGAAACTAGTTTTTGATCAATTTCAGCAATCTATGCTCTATGTCTCAGTAAGCAATGTAGAGGGGCTGGCGGGCTTGCTATTGCCGGAGAATATTCGCGTAGAAACAGAAAAAGACGAGATTGCTCTGCGCCTCCAAAATATCATTGCAAGGGATGGCATACCAGGGAAAGCAGAGGATAATCCCGAAGAAAGAACAGAGCGTGACGGCCTCTTCCTAAGTATTGGCAGCATTACATGCCCATCCTGTGGCGATATGCGTATTATGATAGACGGCGAGGCCCCTACCCTAGACCTCAAGAATCAGGAAGGGGAAGTAGTCCAGTCTGTAGAGTTGGCTGATAGTACTGTGGACTTAGGAGCGCTGGACCTCAATCTAAGCTTGACGAGCGCTATTGTAAGTAATGAGGAGGGCTATACAGAGTTTTTTAACCTGCTTGCGCAGGGAGTAAAAATCGAAGGCGATTTCTCTTATCATACAAAGGAGGATGGCAGCCAAGACCTCATGAATATCTCTGCAGCAATTCCTCGGCTTACTTTCACGAGGCATTGCAAGAAGGATCGCGAGTGCTTCCAAAGCCCTACCCTCTCGGCCAAGTCGGTGATAACTGGTGAGATAAACCTGCCAGTGGCGCAGGACTTTATTGCTGCTGTTGCTGCGATGGCAGCCACTGATGATTCTGCTAAGCCTGGAGGCCTTGTAGGTAGGGTTCGTGAATTTATACGCGAGCAAATCGTAGTTAGAGCGAATGAAACTGAAGATGGGGTACACAATGAAACTGAAGGTGGGGTACACTCTGATCTGGCATCTGCGTCTGACAGCACTGAGGATATCAGCGCTGATGATAAGGCTCAGATACAAGCAAAGCTTGCTTTCGAGCTCATAGATGAGCTCTTCTTCGAAGGAATACTGGGACTGGATGCTCTAGAATTCAATCGTGTCACAATGCTTCCTGATGCTACGCGCCTGCTTGAAGGCAGCACAGCTACGTTTGCAATCCGTACAGAAGGGACTGTCGGCTATGTTGAAACATGGACGAAGCCGCCAGAAGGAGTCGGCATAGAAGAAGTATGTGAGGGCTTATCATGTGCCGGCCTCGCAGACCTAGCAGAAAATACGAAAATAGAGAAGACAAGAGGCGTTTTTATAGATGGCAAGGTGCATGTAGACATAGAGCTTTCTTTGGAGACGGATAAACTGGATGCAGATAATGTGCATATCTCTACGACATTGGATGAAAAGGTAGGCCATGTTCTGACTGCCTTTTTGCGGGACATAGAAGGGGTATCTATCCCTCTGGACCTTCGTATAAATATGAGCGGGGATATTAGGGATAAGAAAACTGACATGAAGCTTGATCTAGGCGAAAATTCCCACATTACATTGGGCACATATACGGCAGCAGAGGGTAAAATCCTCCTGGATATGGACTATGCTTTCGGCGGCAAGCTGCAGCTTCCTTCAGGTGCGGTCTATGAGCCTTCACTCTGTCCTGTCGTCTTCATAAATGGCTGCTCCGATCTGCCTGCCGACCATCTCCACCGTACGCGTTTAATAAAAGTACAAGAAGCAACTACAGTAGAAAGCGACTGGCTGATAAGATCCGGAGAGGGAGGCGCTCGCATCGCCTTGAGTAGAGATGATAAAGACAAACTAGCTTTTGACAGCTTCTTCCAAGCTGAGCTGTATGTATCGCTGACAAATATGGAGGCCCTATCTGCAGAGCTATTGAAAGACAAAGGCATGCGTTTGGCAATGGCAGAAGATTCTGATGGTACTTTTGCGCTGGCCTTCAAAGATATAAATGCAATGGCAATGGGCAAAGACCTGGTTGCCAGCATCGGCAGCATCACCTGCGCATCAGATAGCTGCGGCGTCCTGCATGTTGATAAAGAAAAAGCAAAGGGCACTATAGACATACTCGATGATATGGACCTCAATCTGTCTTATACTAGGCAGCGCGGGGAGGGCGTGATTTTGAACGCAGAGGGCAAAGAGCTGGAGAGCAAATGGTCTCTCTTTTTGCATGGCGTAGACTTGCTTGAAGGCGATATCGTCTATCAGGAAAACTCGCAAATCGCTCAGGAGCTAAGAGGTGCGAATGATCCAGCAAAAGTGGTCTTAGCGACAGCCCTTGCTACTACATTGATGGAGTCTGAGGAAAAGCCGTGGAAAGAAATCCTGGCAAATATTGTCACGGATGTGAATTTCTCTGCAGACCTCCTTGGCATTTCAAGTGAGTGCGCTCCTGGCGGAGGAAAAGGGGCTTGTGAAGACTTTCTCCACATCGAAGGCCTTGAGTTTAACGTGGTCAGTGAGTTGGCCATGCTTGAAGAAGGCGAGGGTCTAACATTGCTGGAAGGTATGTTTGCAGCAACATTGGGATACGAGGTCTCAAAGAGGGACAAGAATTATAGGAGCCGGCGCGGGGATATTTCTGATCAAGAGCTGAAAATAAATATCAGAGAATTTGCCGGCCGGTTGCTAAAGGTTGGGCTTGGCTGGTTTACGATGCCAACACGCATCGCCTCTAAGACCATCCAACATCAGTTGAAACTAAACCCCATTGTTCTGGGCTTCGAAATAGACAGCTATCATGGCCGTATCACAAGCGATAAGGAGGAGATGGCAATAGACCTTATTTCCAGCATGTCAGTCATAGACGTAGACATAGCTAAGCTTGTCGTCCATCGTTTCAAATACACAGAAAAAGAAATGAGGGCTATTGCAGAAGGTCTTTTTGATCCCGAAAAGCGCAGTCAGCTGGATACGATACTAGACAAAATCTCCTCTGTATCCAAAGCAGTAAAAGATAGCGAGCTGGCAGAGGTTTATGGTGACTTATATAATGATCACATAGTGCCCATATTTAATGCCGTAGCGCCCGGAGTGAATTTATTTGGGGATATAGTTGATGCTGGTGTAGAAGGGCTGGATAAAACTGTCTTTGATCCTATTGGCGGTTTCAACGCCGAAGGTATGGAAAATTATAGAGTGAAACACGGCCTTGCTGCCGTATACTGGGGCGGTTGCTCTGGAGGAAATTGCACGGAAGATGACATCCCTAGCACTGTGCTGGGCCATGCGGCGCGCCAGGTGGGTAACTTTTTTACAAACGCTATGAGACTGCACGGTGAGGCGCAACTCTTGCAATCTAAGGCGATGCTGGCGATGTGGGGCTACGATATGGACGAAATGATAGCAGAGGGACAGGCATGGAGGCAGGCAAGGGAGGCAGAAGAGGCAAGGGAGGCAGAGCTGGCAGAGTTGGCAGAGCAAGCCGAGTGGGATCAGCTCTCGCCAAGCGAAAGAATGATGCGGAGCAGAAGAGACTATATGATACAGACTCTCAAGAGCGTACCGATGGAGATGGCGAAGGGCCTGGGCAGGGTAGCTTGGGAGGGTTTGAAGACGTCCGGGCAGCGATCTTTGGAAATGGGTCGGATCGCCACTGTGTTCACTTTCAAGACAAGAATTGAGCCTACTCTCATAGGCCTTGGCAGGACCCTCGATGGACTCTTCCATGGTATAAAAGTAAGCCACTATAATATGAGTATGCTACCCGCTGACTTCGTGTTTGGCATGGAGACGGGCTTTGGAGGTGATTTATCAGGGCATTTCAATGAGGGGTATAGGGAGCACGCGACTGGCTCTCTTGAGCACCTGATCGGTCCTGAGCTCGCCCTTGCTGTTAGCAGTAGCTTTCACCCCACAGGAGTATATATGGGAGCAACTGCGCATGCGATAGGAACAGGCGCACAAAATCTTGGCTCTTGGTTTATGCAGGGCATGGAGGCCTACGGCGCAGCGCAGTTAGATATGTCCAGGGTTTACTTAGACATGTATGGCGTAGACTTAGACATGCCTGACATAGACTTAGGAGACTCAGACTAGGCGAAAGTAGCAACTCCAGCGCTGCCTGCGCCTGCGCATATACTCGCAAGATATACTCGCAAGCGGACGCGGGGCGCTTGCCCTTGGCCTGATGCCAGCAGCCAGTCGCGCCCTCAGGCGGCATGTCTGTACTGCTAAAGCCTTGCACACCTCCCCCGTCATACTTGCTTTTGCAGCTCACAAGGAATAAAAAAGGCTTCCCTTTTTTCTTTTTTTCAAAAAAACTTTGCTAAGGCCCCTTAGGCCTTGCTGCAGCGCGGGCAAAAAAGTGAAGAAGACATCTTTGTATGAACACCATACAGCGCTGGGGGCGCGTATCTTTGCCTTTGCTGGCTGGAGCATGCCCTTGCAGTACAAGTCCCTCATAGAAGAGCATCTGAGCGTTCGTAAGGCTGCAGGCCTCTTTGATGTCTCGCATATGGGCAAAATCCTGCTGGAAGGCACGGGCCAAGGGGGGCAGGCGCTTGCTTTCTTGCAGAAGCTGACATGCAATGACATCGAGCCGCTGAAGGCAGGCCAGGCGCAATACAATCTCGTTTTAAATGACGAGGGGGGCGTTGTGGATGATATAGTACTCTACCGTCTTGCCTCTGATCGCTTCTTTCTGGTTTCTAATGCGGCTAATCATGAAAAACTCTTGTCGCATCTGCGTTATTATGCCAAGGCCCTAGAGCAGGGCGGCGCAGGCTCCGAGGGCCTGCTCATACAAGATATAAGCCAAAACTACGAGCAATTGGCGCTCCAAGGCCCGCAGGCGCAGAACATTTTAGAGAAGCTGTTGCAGCGCAATCTGGATCATATAGGCTATTTTCACTTTGAGGACCTGAGGCTGGGCGCACGCAGGCTGCGTCTTAGTAGAAGTGGTTATACGGGAGAAGATGGCTTTGAGATCTATGCCCAGGCGCGGAGTATCGTATGGCTTTGGGAAAGTCTTTTACGTGAAGGCAGGCCTTGGGGGCTTGTGCCCTGCGGCCTTGGCGCAAGGGATAGTTTAAGAATGGAGGCGGCCTTCCCTCTCTATGGAAAGGAACTGAATGCCGCATGGAGCCCATGCCAAAGCGCCTTGTCTTGGACCGTAAAAGAAAAAGACCCGCCCTATCTGGCTTATGAACATATTATGCGGCATAAAAAGCAGGGCGCGCCGGGAAAAGTTACAGGCTTTCGGCTCAAGGCGGCAGCTCTGGCTAGGAGCGGTTCACCCGTATGGGATGCAAATAGAAAGGAGCAGATTGCTCAGACGCTTTCTGCCGTGTATAGCCCCGTGCTGAAAACAGGCATAGGAAGCCTCTACCTGCCTTCCTCATACAAGGCAAAGGAGGTCCAGATTGAAGTAAGAGGCAAGTTCTTGGACGCAGAGCTGCATTCCGGCCCTTTCGTAGTTGTCAATTCTAAGAGCCGCTCTCAAAAGTAGACTCTTGGCGCTACACGGCAGAGTGCTCGATGCACTCTGCACTTCGCCTACCGTAAAGGCAGGCTCAGTATTTTGGAGGCTTCCTTCAAAATGCGACTGTCTCCATCGTGCCCGAATGAACAAAAGCGGAGGCTTTTGCCTAAAGGG
>CBDETG010000056.1:0-9239 GCA_965242745.1 Leptonemataceae bacterium | reverse complement strand
ATGGCTAGTCTATTCTTAGCCTCAGTAGAAGGGCTCCTTTGCCATGTCACAAACTTACGCAAACAAACTTTCTTACAAATTGCAGGGACTCTACGATCCTGCTTTGGAAAAGGACGCATGTGGTATAGGTTTCGTAGCTGATATACGGGGCCAAAGATCAAGAGAGATCATAGATATGGCCCTTGGCTGTGTCTGCCGTCTGGAGCATAGGGGGGCAGTAGGGGCAGACCCCTTGACAGGAGATGGCTCAGGCATTAGTATACAAATCCCAGACACTTTTTTTAGGCGCATCACAAAAGAGGAAAAGCTTGGCTTTGAATTACCTCAGGCAGAGGGGAGTTATGCTGTAGGCTTTGTCTATCTGCCTCAGCAGGAGCATATGCGCCAAGTGATCGAAAGCTTAATTGAAAAAGTCAGCGTGGATGAGGGCATAGAGTTTTTAGGATGGCGCGACGTACCTGTATGTCCAGAGTTTCTTGGAAAAGCAGCAAGGCAGAATCTTCCGTACATGAGACAGTGCTTTCTTGCCGCCCCGAAGACAATCACGGATAAGCTTTCCTTTGAACGCAGGCTTTATCTCATAAGGCGTATCATCGACCGCCGAGTCCGCGCAGAACACAAGCTGGATCGCAGCCAATACTATGTGGCCTCTTTTTCCTGCCGCACTCTGGTATATAAGGGGATGCTGAGAGCAGAGCAGCTGCCTAACTTTTATCCTGATCTCAAAGCGCAAGATATGCTTTCTGCCCTGGCCCTCTTACACCAACGCTATTCTACAAATACTTTCCCTACCTGGGACCTGGCGCAGCCCTTTCGTATGATTGCGCATAACGGAGAAATCAACACAGTGCAGGGCAATCAAAACTGGATGTATGCGCGCCAAATGGTTATGGAGAGCCCTATTTACGGCAGTGACCTGCATCGTATGCTTCCCGTTATCATGGAGGGGCAAAGCGATTCGGCAACCTTTGACACAGTACTGGAGCTTTTGCATATGACCGGCCGGAGCATCCCCCATGCTATGATGATGATGATCCCTGAAGCTTGGTCTAAGAACAAAGACATGGATGCCAAGCTGCGCGCTTTTTATGAGTACCACGCTACTCTTATGGAGCCCTGGGACGGACCTGCCGCTATTGCCTTCACAGACGGGGAATTGATAGGCGCAACTTTAGACCGCAACGGCCTGAGGCCGGGCCGCTATATTATCACAACAGATCACAAAGTACTTATGGCCTCAGAGGCAGGCACAATAGACATAGCAGCAGCGAAGATCGCTCACAGCGGCCGCCTGCGCCCCGGCCGCATGTTTCTGATTGATACGCAGCAAGGACGTATTATACACGATCAAGAGATCAAAACAAGGCTTGCAAAAGCGCAGGATTACGGAGAATGGATCAAGAACAATATGATACGCCTAAGCCAGCTGCCAGACCCGGCCTTTGTGCGCCCTCCAGATCATGCAAGCATACGCGAAAGGCAGCGATGCTTCAGCTACACAACAGAAGACATTCACATTCATATGCGCCCTATGGCTCTTACAGGGCAGGAGCCTACCGGCTCTATGGGTATAGACAGCTCTTTGGCCATACTTGCTGATGAAGCAGTGCCGCTCTTTCATTACTTCAAACAGAAATTCGCGCAGGTTACCAATCCCCCTATAGATCCCATACGAGAAGAGCTGGTTATGGAGCTTACCACCTACATAGGCCCCGAAGGGAATCTGCTTTGTGAAAGCCCACAGCATGCGCATCGATTAGAGCTTGCAGACCCCGTGCTGGCAAACAAAGATTTAGAAAAAATACGCCACATAGACAAGGGCCACTTTCAGACACGCACGATCCACATACTCTTCGACCCAAAAACTAAGCATGCCATGCGCACAAGGCTTTTGCAAATCCAAGAAGAAACGTGCCAAGCTGTACAGAAGGGCTACAATCTTATTATACTTACTGACCGGGGAGTCTGCGAAAACATGGCACCCATCCCAAGCCTTTTGGCGCTCTCTACAGTACACCATGCTCTCATCAAGGCAGGATTACGGACGCGCACGGGGCTTATTATAGAAAGCGGGGAGCCAAGGGAGGTGTTCCATTTTGCCCTGCTTCTAGGATACGGCGCAAACGCTATTAATCCTTACTTGGCTTTTGAAAGCTTAGCTGACTTGGTAAAAGAAGGCCATCTGCCGGAACTAAGGGAGGCATCTCAGGCCGCAGGAGAATTATATCAAGGCCATCAGGAAGGGCCTGCTCAAAATTTTCAGCAAGATGGGCATTTCTACTCTGCAGTCTTATTGTGGGGCCCGCATATTTGAAGCTATAGGCCTCGACTCAGAGCTAAGCCAGCTGTATTTTGGCGGAACGCCCTCGCAAATCGAAGGCCTAAGCTTGGAGATGCTCGAAGAGGAAAGCTTAGCCCGGCACGCCGCAGCCTATCATGCTATGGAAGACCAAAGCCAGCTGCCCAAAGGAGGCTTCCATTATTACCGCAAGCACTCTATACAACATCTCCTAGCTCCCCGCACGATCTATTTACTCCAACATGCCTGCAATCAGGACGATTACGCCATCTATCAGGAATACGCAGAGCGCATAAACAAGCAGCCAGAGGGATATATTACGCTGCGAAGCCTCTTCGGGCTGCGTCCCTCCCGCTCGCCCTTAGCGCTCGAAGAAGTAGAAAGCGAAGAGGAAATATGTAAGCGCTTCAGCACCGGCGCAATGAGCTTTGGTTCTATTTCTTGGGAAAGTCATACCGACCTTGCTGTTGCCATGAACAGACTCAGCGCGAAATCCAATACAGGCGAAGGGGGGGAGGACCCGATTCGTTTTACTCCCATGCAAGATGGTAGGAATATGCGCTCTGCTATCAAACAGGTCGCCTCTGGACGTTTCGGCGTAAACGCTCATTATCTTGTTAATGCTGATGATATACAGATAAAAATTGCGCAGGGCGCAAAGCCGGGAGAAGGCGGGCAGCTGCCGGGCTACAAGGTGGATGCCTACATTGCAAAATTACGCCACAGTACTCCCGGCCTAAGCTTGATCAGCCCCCCCCCTCACCACGACATTTACTCCATTGAGGATATTAAACAGCTTATCTTTGATTTGAAAAACGTAAATCCCAAAGCGCGCATAAGCGTAAAGCTGGTTTCTGAGCATGGAGTAGGTACGGTAGCTGCAGGCGTAGCTAAGGCCCATGCGGATCACATTCTTATCAGTGGTTTTTCCGGCGGGACTGGGGCCAGCCCTGTTTCTTCTATACACCATGCCGGCATGCCCTGGGAGCTGGGCCTAAGCGAGACTCAACAGACTCTTTTACTGCAAGGCCTGCGCGATCGCATATACCTAGGGGTAGACGGCAAAATTTTGACAGGCCGGGACGTAGCCATTGCTGCTCTCTTAGGCGCAGAGGAATTCGGTTTTTCTATTGCGCCCTTGATTGCGCTTGGCTGCATTATGATGCGGAAGTGCCATCTTAATAGCTGCCCCGTAGGAATTGCAACTCAGGACTCAGCGCTGCGCAAACGTTATATGGGTGATCCCGAAAAAGTGGTGCGCTATATGCGCTTTGTAAGCAGAGAGCTGCGCGAGATCATGGCTTCCTTAGGTTTTCGCAAAGTTACAGATATGGTAGGGCAGGTACAGTCTATCACGCCGCAGGTGCCGCGAAAGCATTGGAAAGCGCGCGGCCTGCATTTTAGCGCCGTGCTGTACAAAGCTAAAAGCCCGTACCAAACCGCATTCTACCGCACGCGCAGGCAAGAGCACGCCCTAGAGCGTCAGCTGGATAAAAAGATCATAGAAGAGGCCATGCCCCTTCTGAGACAAAAAGCAGGGCAGGCAAAGCAGCAAAAGAAGATGCGCATAAAAATGCAAATTCGTAACACAGGACCGTTCTGCAGGAGCCATGCTTGCCGGTGAGATTGCCCGCCGCTTTGGCGCAGAAGGCTTAGCTGCAGGCAGCCTCCTTGTCGAGATGGAAGGTATAGCTGGCCAAAGTTTTGGCCGCCTTTATCAACAGAGGCATAGACCTTCGGCTTTGGGGCCAAGCTAATGACTATGTAGCCAAAGGGATCAATGGGGGGCGGTTTGGTAATCCGCCTGCCTCAAGACTCAGCCGCCCTCTTACAAAGCAGATGAAAACATTATCGTTGGGAATACCTGCTTATACGGCGCTACGGGCGGAGAGGTATACATTGAAGGCCTGGCGGGGGAGCGTTTTGCCAGTGCGTAACTCAGGGGCTATGGCTGTGGTAGAGGGTCTTGGCGATCACGGCTGCGAATATATGACAGGCGGCTGCGTAGTGGTTTTAGGTGAGACAGGACGTAATTTTGCGGCAGGCATGTCCGGAGGTCTTGCTTATGTCTATGATGAAAACAAAAACTTTATGAAAATGCTAAACTGCGAAATGGTGTCAGTAGAAAACTTAGACGAAGAAGATACAAAGCGCTGCCTGGACCTTATAGCCTTGCATCATATCTATACTTCTTCTAAAAAAGCTGCCCTAATCCTGGAGAGCTGGCCTGCAAAACAAAAGCAATTCAAGAAAATTATCCCCTTGGATTACAAACGTGTTCTCGAGCAAAGCAAAAAGGAAGATCAAAAGAAGAAGCTTAGTATCAAGTGATGCTCTCACGCAGCCTGAGCTTCTATCACGTCTTATGAAGCGCCTTACTTATAATCTCTCAGCGCAAAACAGCGCAAAGGGGCATGCGCCTTAGCCGCCCAATATGGCGCGGAGTCCTTAGGGCAAAACTGCGGCGAATGCGGCGCGCCATCATGAGGGCAAGAGCTCCTATACCCGCGCTTAGACTTGCAGCCCCTTATTCTTTATATGTGATTTTGTTTTTCTATACGTTTTTGTCCACTCATTAGAAGCCCGTCCCCTAATGCAGGAAGCAAAGTACGCCTTTAGCCATGGGCAATGGGCTCAGGCGCATGAGCTTTTTGGCAAAAGCATACAAGCTAGACGAGCAAAACGGCGAAGCTCTTTTTTACATGGCCTATACGAGAGAAGAACAAGGCAGAAAGGCAGACGCTGTACTGCTCTATGAAAAAGCCTTAGCGCCGGGGCTGAACTTGGCAGAGGCCTTCGCGGGAAAAATGTTATTGGAAAGTGCTTCTTTATTACAAAGACATAGAAAACTGGGAGCAGCTGCTCCATTACAGCAAAGACTTTCTAGACATTTCGCGATCATCCTGCCGTAACGAAAGACAGAAAATGAAGGAGATCGCCTTGCAAAATTACAATCCTGCCAAAGCTCATGCTTACGCCCTATTCCAAGAGGCGCCAGGAAGCCAAGCAAAACAAGGCCTCCGCAATAGCCATAGAAAAGCTCAGTCAGGCGATCGCCTTATGGCCCGACTACGAAGAAGCGCATTGGGACTTGGCTTTGCTCTACATCGCAAAGAAAGAATACGAGCCTGCCCTTTATCATTTAGGCCTTCTTCAAGGCAAGCAGGATGCAAACTGGCAGTACCATTACAAAACAGCTCTTTGTTATTTCAAAACATGGGCATACCACTCTGCCCTTAGGCATCCTCAGGCAGGCGCAGGATTTGCATCCCCTGCCCTCTTCTTCCTTCCTTTTTTACGCCGGCTACATGGAGGGAGTGATCTATCTGCATCAAGGCAAACTGCCTATGGCTGTCCTGAGCCTCACTCAGGGCCTAAAGCAAAAGGAATCAAGGCAGCTCCGAAGTCTCCTTGCGCAGGCCCTGTGGCAAAGCAAAGAATACGCAAAAGCCGTAAACGAAGCATTGCTTGCTTATGGGCAAGGCAAGCCCGGCAAAGGTCTGCAAGGGCGCTTTTGATTCTGGCCTTGGATGCCTTTGGAAAAGCAAAGGAGGCAGAGGCCTATGAGCTGCTTAGCAGGCTCACGCAGCCATAAAAAACAGCATCTACAAGCTGCAGGCTGTCTATGCCATCAATGGCTATAACGGCTATAATGGCTATCGAGGAGGCTTATATTTTTACAATATGCTTTGGCCCTTACTTGCCTCAGAGCAGCGCGCAAAAAAGCAATGGACAAGGCCTTAGCCTATCTACAGAAAACGCCTGAGCATCTCTCAGCGCCCTTGCTTCCATGCCGAAACAATACGCAGCTCTCCAGAATTTAGCCCGCGAGCATAGGCTGCATCTAGCAGAGGCGCTCATGTATAATGGAGAACTAAGGGGCGGCGCTTGCGCATTACAATGGGCTGGGCGAAAGGCCCTGAACTTGATTTAGCCCGCGCTCGCTGCCATGCCTTATTGCTGGAGGGCATGCAGGCAAGAAGCTATCTTGAAAAAGCTATAACAAGCAAGCCGGAGCTTTGGGGCAAGGTGCGCACAGACCATCCCTTTCTTGCGCTCGAAGAACAAGACCCGGAGTTTCAGGCTTTTTTTGGAAAACTGCGCATGGAGTTGAATTAAAAAGGAAAGCGCTTTAGGTCTTAGCCATGCGCAGCTTGATACATTATGCTTAGAGAAAAATTAGAAAGACTGGGATACGCCCTCCCCCCCCTGCCCTCGCCCTTAGCATCGTACATGCCGGCCAAGCTTTGGGGTGAGAGTATTTTTGTAAGCGGCCAGCTCCCTATCAAGGAAGGAAAATTGCTCATGACCGCCCCGCTTATGCCGGGCTGTGATCTCAAGCAGGCGAAGCAGGCTATGCTATGCTGCTTCTTAAATGCTCTGGCTGCAGCCCAGTCTGTCTGTCCTTTGCAGCGCGAGATTTCCGGCGTCTTGCGCTTAGGCGCATATGTTGCTTCTGATCCCGCATTTACAGAGCAGCATCTTGTCGCTGATGGCGCCTCTGAGGCAGCCAAAGCCATCTTTGGAGAAGAGGGCCTGCATGCGCGCTTTGCCCTAGGTGTGGCCTCTCTTCCTAGAAATGCTTCTATGGAGCTGGAACTTATTTTTCTTACGTCTAAGAAAGGAGGCAGCTAGCATGCAGCAGCTGCAAGCCGCGTTTTACAAAGGCATGCGCAGGCTGATGCTCGTCTTGGCTCTGCAATGCAGCCTTGCTAAGTTATGGTGCTTGGCCCTGTATTATTTGTGCAGCATACTGTGCTTTGTCTTGCTGATTTGAGAACTATCTGTTGTGGAAGGCATTGTTCTGCTCAGGCCTGTTGCTTGCTTGTTCTATACCATGGATCCAATCCGAGCTGCATTTTTTTGAACAGACTCAGTATCTGGTTTCTTCAACGCGGTGGATTTTTTTCCTGCTGACATGCGCATATTTTGTATCGGCATGGCTTCTTCCTTATCCTTCTGCGCATTTTTTCTCTTGGCTGTTTTTAACCATCAACGCTGTTTTTTATTCTATAAGTCTCATGTATCCGGACATAGCGCACAGCTCCTTATACAGACAAAGTATTATTTCAGTTACAGCTTATGGTTGTACGGCATATGCCTCTTTGCGCTGCTTATATGCAATATCTGGGAGACAGCCACAGCCCCGTCCCAAAAAAGACTTGGAAGGACTATTTACTAAGTTATCCTGCTCTCCTAAGTAATGGAAAATCCGGATAAAACAATAGCTTCTTTAAGAGAAGAATTAGAACTGCAAGTAGACCCGCTCAAGCTTGGCGCTCTGCATCCCCTTGATGCGCGCAAAATATTGCTTATGCCCGGGGACTTCCATAAATTTTTAGTTCGTATTTCATTGATAAATCAAGCCATCTTCTCAAGTTTTATGAAGCTCTGCTTAGCGCCCTTAATGCGAGAAAATACGCAAAGGCCTCGCCCGGCCCTTCTGTAGAGGAAATGCTGCGCAGCATCAGCCTGCACAAAGCAATATAGGAGATCATAAGCCCTCAGCTTCTGAAGAGAAATCATGCAGCACGCAGTAATGCTGGCTGGTCATACCATTCCTTTTATTCATATCCTCAGAGAGGGAAGACTGGCAAATGGAATTATGTATTACCAAACAAGTTTTACGACTCCCCTTGAAAATGAAGCGGACAAGATCACCAAGTCTTGGCGTTATGTAAACCAAAAGACAAAAGCAAGCTTAGCAGCCAGCCTGCAGCAGGATTCATTCATAGCTGAGTATTTAGAGTACTTAAAAAACAGCATGCAAAGTCAGGAAAGGGAGGTGCGTATGGGACGTATGGACTATGTCCTGCGAAGCTGCTATCTATCAGAAGAAGACTTAGGACAAATACCCGCAGCCCTTAGAAACTATGTAGGAAAAGCCAACCAAATCATACAGCGCTATCATTACAAAACTTTGATCATGGACGGCATCAAGCAGGGCTTATTGTGAATCTCAGTTGTCATGATCTGCGTTCTAAAAGCAAAGCTCTGGAAGACTGTTATGATATAGTCCATTTTGCCTCAGAAACTTACCTAAACAAACGCTTCCATCTTTATCGCAGTATATGAAGCAAGACTTCTTCGGCGCATGGTGGGATGCGGCTTTGGGCGATGCATTACAGCATAAGCTCAAAACAAAGCAGATAAACTCAGCAGAATATGTTCATAAAATGGCGCAGGCCTGCATAAGCCGCTTCCACACAAGTCAGGGAAAGGCCCCGCCTTATCTGATCCACTTAGCAGCAGAGCTTTCAAGCTGGGGATATGGCGCCAGTCTCATGCTCAAGATATAGCAAAGCAGCGGGAAGACCTGGACACGCAAAAGCTCAAGAGAATGCTACAGAAGGCAAAATAATGTCTACCTCGTATGCCCCGATGATGACTTTTTTTCAGGATAAAACAAAACTTATTCTAGCCGCCTGCGCTCTCAGATACCTGACTTGCTGGCGTGTACAGACCCTTATATCGAGGCCGGGCAGATTAGAGATGATGATACGTCTTTTTTTGCGAAAGTAAAAGTCTATATGATTCTAAAAAGAAAAGAAAGCATGGCGCAGGCCATCCAAACAGCAGAGCAGCTTTTTAAGAAAAACAAAGATACAGTACTCATCCGTATTATGGAAAACATCACCCGCTTTCATACAACAAGCAGAGCAGAGCTGCAGCATTTTATCACACATAAGGACCTCAAGCTCTTGGAAAGTTTAATCGGCGCTTACTACATCCCTATCTGCCGTGGTGGTCTCCGCGTCTACTTAAACCTCTTTGATAAACAAATCCCTATCTCGCAAATTCAGAAATACGTTTTTCCCGCAATGTCCAAGCAAAGCAAATCAAAAAATCTCCCAGCAAAGCGAAGCTGAAGGGCCGCCAACTCATTTCCCCTACCAAAAGGACCTCAGCGTGCTAGGCCATACTTTGCCGGATATTAAAA
>CBDETG010000055.1:0-9221 GCA_965242745.1 Leptonemataceae bacterium | reverse complement strand
TGTGGCGTGCGCGGACGGATAAGGTGATGCCTGACACCAAGAGATTGCAATGTAGTTTCAAACAATCCAGCCCTGCTTTGCTTTTGCCTTTTTGCATTCAACTCTGAAGTATAACGATTGGTAAACTCAACGCCATTATCTGTTTGGATCAATTTAGGCTTCCCATATCGATTTACATATTCATGCAAAGCTTGCGTTGCTTCATAAGCAGACTTTTCTTCACAAACATGGACAAAAACACTTCTACTACAATCATCAATAAAAGTCACAGCATAGACTTTATTGCCGTTGTTGTTTAGGACGTATCAGCCTGCGCTCTATCATGCTTATGAGCAGCGCTATAACGCTTATCGTGCGGGTTCGCCTTTTTACGCTTATGTGTATTGCATACATTGTTGCGGCGCAGAACCTTATCTACAGTGGAAGGCGCAATATACTTTCCTGTTTGCCTGCGATACAGAGCAGCGATGATCGCTCCACCATTCTGCCTGTCTTCGTGTATTTCTAAAATTTTACTTTCTACTTCAGGACAGGACTTTTATATGATTGTAAAAGGTCCTGCCTTGTATGCCAGCTCGAACGCAACCTAATGAAATGTTTTTACTTTCTAATACGCAGATCAGCAAGCGTGCTTTTGAGCGCACTACATGCTCCTTCACTCCTAATAGATTTTGTTTTATTTTTTGTAGGTCATGTTCATAATTGGACATAGGTCCCTCCTGTGATTGTTGGCATTACAAACAACCAGTAAGGAGGGGCCTCAAAATATTACCACCCTATCCTTCTATCCGTGCAAGGATAGGGTGGTAATATTAACCCCAGAAAGTGTGAAATATGTTCGTAGGTTGTATATCTCAAAGCAAATAAGACTTATCAAAATCCCGCATAGTTTTTTTGATCGTCTCTAAGTCCGCCCTCACCCATTCATGCCGGCTTTGCAATTCCGTATGTATATATTTTTCCAGCTCTCTGTATCTGGGAGTCAATTTCTTATGCTCCAGCTTATAGCCCCTGTTTGGATCGCTGGTCTGGTAGCTGTTTAGGCGTTTTTGTATGTCATGAGCGATGCCTACTTTGTATTCGTTCTTGTAAGCTTTGTTAGAAATCACGTAGACGTATTTTTGATCTATGTCTGTCTGCCTAAGGTCTGTTCTCTTCGGCGGATCTGTAGAAAAGCGCAGAGCTTTCTTGTAGTCAAAAAGCTCTTCTGGGTTTGCTACCTCTTTCTTTAGCCTCTCCTGCACAAGCTCGTATGCTTTTATAGAAATGTCTATGCCCACCCACTTACGCCCCAGCTTTTCAGATGCTATGCACGTGGTAGCGCAGCCGCAAAATGGGTCCAGCACAAGGTCGCCCTTCTTGCTGCTTGCCTGGATAATGCGTTCAAGTAAGGCTAAAGGCTTTTGCGTGGGGTAGCCCGTGCGTTCTTTGGCTTGGGAGTTGATAATAGCCATTTCCCACCAGTCTTGCAAAGCGACCATTGCCTTCTTATCTCGAAATACTATTCGATCATACTTTCCAGAAGCTATCTTTGCTTCTGCTTTCTTGCGATTATAGACTATAAGCTGTTTTATTTGCCCTTGTATGACATTTACATCATAGCCTCTTTCCATCTTTGCTTGCTGCGGCGTGTTGCTGTCATATAACTTTGCAAAAAAATGTTTACTGTACTCTTTTGTATAAGCCAGTATAACATCATGGTTCTTTTGAAAATGCTCTGCTGCATTGGTCCATTTACGATAACACCATGCAATTTCATTAAGAAAATTCTTTTCACCAAAGACGCAATCTAAAAGTATTTTGAGATAATGTGACATTGTGGGATCGCAGTGCAAATACAAGCTACCCGTGTCTTTTAGTATCCGGTGGCATTCTATAATCCGTATAGCCATGTAGACAAGATAGCAGAAGTTATACTTGTTGCCGTAATCTCTGATGCCCATAAGGAAGCTGTATAGCTCGTCCCGGTCTTCTTGGATGGTTTTTAGCCACTCCTCTTTTAGGTCTTCTTCTTGAAAATAATCCTTGAAGCTTGCGCCCTCTGCGCTGCTGCCTATGGGTGCCGTAAAGACTTTCTTTTTGTTAAAGGGCGGGTCTAAGTAGATCAAGTCTACGCATTTGGAGTTTATGCCTTGCAATACGTCTATGTTGTCTTTGCAATAAATAGACCTGTTCTGTAAGTTGCTTTTCATTTGCCTGCATAAAACAAGGGCCGCAGATCCTGGCCTGCGCCCGCATACCTTATTATTACTAGGTCTAAGCGCCTGCAAGCTTTTCTATTCGTTTTTAATGGCCTGTTGTATATATTCCCCAAAAAAAACAAATGTATGATATTTTTGTTGTCACATCTGAGAAATATATATAGTATATATAGTGTAGGCTTAATATATGATAGTATAGTTGTTACGATGGAAAAGCTCTCATTATTACCTTTGCCTGTCATTTTTTTTCCTGGTTTTCCTGTACAATTAAACATTTTTGAAGAAAGCCATAAAAAAATGATCCGCGACTGCGTCAAAGCAGAGAAGGAATTTGGTTTTGTTTTACTTCGTTCTCAGAAGAGGGCCGCATCTTCCTTTGTTGAGGCGCACGATATAGGCACTATCGCACATATCACCCGGGCTGAAGAACAGTCAGAGGGCCATATTTTTCTGGAGGTCTTATGCTTGCAGCGTTTTGCTATACATAGTTTGGATTACCAAAAGAGCTATTTACAAGGTTATGTAGAGCTGGAGTGTGATGAATGGGCAAAACTGCATGAGGGCGCAAGCGAGGAAAGCCGGGAACTTTTGCAGCTCTTGACGGATTATTGCGCGCTTTTGCGGGGAAAAGACAGGGAGTCTGTTTGCCTCCCTCCCTTGCCGCAAGACCCGCGCTTCCTTGCCTACTTCGGGGCCTATCTTCTGCAGGTTCCTGAGACGCATAAGCAAAAATTCCTGGAAATAGAAAAAACGGAAGAGCTTATCTCAAACGTTGTGGAATCTTACCGCTACCAAATTTGCCTGCTCAGAGTACTGCAGAGTATAGAGGGCGCAGAATACGCCCCCCTTAACTAATTACCGCCTCCTTTGCCTATACAGGCATGCCACCTTGCCTTCCAATAGCGATACAAGATCACCTTGGCTATGGCGTCCTTGATCCTCTGCCACAAGGGGGGCAGTATGTGTTTTCTAAAGATATAATTATCCATTTGAGGATCGCTCTGAATTTTTGGCGGGGCTTGCATCGGCCAGGAAAGAGACTCGCTTTTTGTATAGATCTCTTTTGGAGTACCAAAAGTATGCGTGCCATCTTGACCAAAGCCGATATTGGCAACAAGGTTTTTAGAGGGACAAACGCACAAGCCTTCTCTGGCATGTACAGCGTAAGCCCAAGGATAGCTCCAATCTAGCCAGCTTGCCAGCGCGGACTTCTTTTAGCCTCTTGGAAAGGAAGCGATGGACCCCAGCGCCGGGAAAGGCAGCTTTATCTTTTTTCGTATTTTTGAGCAGAGCATGCAGGTCTCGTGGATAATGCGCCCAAGCCCTTTTCCAGGTTGCCCATCCCCATACGAGCGCCCAAGACAGGTAATAATAAGAGCTTTCCTAAGGAGAGCTCAGGGCTCAAAAAATGATTGCCTGAAATACACATGATCTTTGGCTCGCTGTAGTAGCGAGCAAGCAAGTCCTGGCAGAAGAAAAAAAAATCCATTTCGGCCAGTCACAATCATCCTCCAATATAATGGCCCTGTCTACGTGTTCGAAGACCCAATCCAGGCCCTCAAAGGTGCTGCGCGCTACCCCTAAATTTGTATCTGAAAACTTCTTGTATACTTTGCAATCCCAGTCTATATGGCTGACAATCTCCCTTACTTCCCTGCACTTTCTTTCGTCTTGCGCAGAGTTACTGCGGGGTCCATCCGCTATCAAAAAGAGCAGGCTTGGCTTGGCCTGGCCTATCTGCGCAAAGCTTTGCTTGGTCAAATGGGGGCGATTGAAAATCGTAAAGACGACAGGGCATGCTAAGCCGGCTCTTTTTTCTTTATGCTGCAAGTACTAAAGCTCCTTTTAGGTCACAAGCTGACTCAGCTCTGCCTGCTATTGTTCTTTCTTGCGACGATGCTTGCTACCCTATTCCTGCCGGAATGGCTCTTTGCTGTTTTAGCCAAACAAGAATACGCAGCTGCATGCTGGCTCGTCTACTTAAGCCTTGCATACTACATGCTTCTAAGGCAGGGCCTGCGCCCATATTACAAGCTTGGGGCGCAGCGGGCAAGCAAGAAAAAGAAGCATGGAGCAGGCCTTGCTCGATGGCGCAGCCGCAAAAGCATAAGATATTGGCCTTTCTATATATTGCTTGCCTGCCTTGCTACGGCGCCTTTGTATTTTTCAGATGACGCTTTGCGCCACATACATGATGGATATTATCTCCTGCAAGGCATAGATGTCTACAGTCTTAGTCCCGATGAACTGCCTGCCTTAGAAACAGGCAGACCCAATCATCCTGAACTGCCAAGCATTTATTTCCCTTTTACGCAGGCGCAGGCTATTTTAGGAGCTTGGCTTTCCCCCAAGTACGGTTTTCGCATACTTTATATGACCTTATGCGGCTTATGGCTCTGGAATATCTTTCGCATGCTTTCTTTCAAGAAAGGCTTGGCCTATCTCAGTCTTTTTCTTTCTCCAGCTTTTTGTATGTTTTTGGCCTCTTGTCATGCGGACATGCAAGGCTTCCTTGTGATTTGTCTCTTGCTTCTATGGCTGCGCAGGCGCTCTCCTTCTATTCCCTCTTGCTTTGCTTTTGCCTTTCATTGCGCTTTGCTGGCAGGTCTGAAACCTGAAGGCATATGGTGGTCCATGTGTCTTGGCATCTACGTCCCCCTGACATTCTGGCTTAGCAAAGAAAAACAAAGGCAAAGAACATACTTGCTGATTTTTTCTTGGCTCAGCGGCTATGCTCTTTGCCTGCTGCTTTTGCTGGCTCTGGCCTTTTTTGTGCTTTTCCCTGACATGTCTTCTTTTAGGTCTTTTTTAGATACGGGAGAGCTCTTTGTAAATTGGTTTTTAGCGTACAATCCCTTCCTTAGCTTACGCATAGAGCTTTACGAAGGCCTTCTTAGCCGGCCTGAGCTCTTCTACATCTATCGCAAGCAGATCTTGTGTCTTGCCGTGCTTAGCTTTTTTCTACTGCCGGGCCTTTTTATGATACGAAGCAAAGTTTTGGAGCAAAGCCTGCGATCCACTGGCAGATGGAAGCCGCAGGTCCTATTCCAGACAATACTCTGGATCGGCCTCCTTGCTATACTGGGCGCCAAAGGCCCTTGGCATCCGTGGTACTTTTTGTGGATTTTCCCCCTCCTGCTAAAAGAAGAGAAAGAAGCCTCTGTTTTTGTTCCTTCTCGCTCTGCGCATTTTTTAGCCTCTTTCCTAAGCTTGTTTTATATACCTATTGTGGAGCTGCGCTTAAAGCAGTATTGGGAAACAGAGACCTTCCTCTATTGTCTTGTTATCAGTCTCTTTGTCTGCGCTTTATACCATATTTTTTCTTCTTTACAGCTTTCTAGGTCTGCTTAGCATTGGCATAATATACCGCTTTGTTTAGTTATTGTTCGTGCTTATCCTAAGGCCAGTCTGTCTTTTGTCCATATCAAGGCGCAGGGTAGCTTTTGGCTTTGTATTAGTCAAGCCAAGATCAAGAAAACATACATATGCTGACAAAAGAGCAGGAAGGAGAGATCATGAGAAAGTCTTGGAAAACATTATGTACACTTAAGATTTTATTTATTGTAGCAGCCTTGTTGGCCGGCTGTGACAAGTCTGGAGAAGTGCTTGCTACTTACAATGTAGGAGAAACAAAAAAGGAGATCACGAGAAAAGAGCTGCGCTGGCTTCTGAAGCTGCAATCCCAAGGTAGCGCATACGCTAAGGCCAGCACTGCTCAGCAGCAGAATCTTCTGAAAAACTATGGCCTGGCTTTGATTGCGCACGAGGAGGCCAAAGACTGGGGCTTGGAAAAGGAAGCAAGCTTCCAAGAGGCTGCAGCCTTTCTCGGTGAGCAGGCCAAATTGGCCGGCTATGAGCTGTATTTGCGCGATAAGAACGCGAAGAGTCGTTTTGACTTTGTCAACTTACAGTTACTTATCTTACAGGTGGAAGGTACGGACGAAAAAAAAGTTAAGCTTGCTTTGCAAGAACGCGAGAAGGAAGCCGATGCCCTGCTAAAAAAACTCAACTCTGGTAAAATGAGTCCGCAGGAAATAGAAGAAGAAATCTATCAAAGCAGCGAACACCCGCGTTACCGCCTGCAGGGGGGCTATCTGGACCCTATTTGCGTTTCATGCCCTGGGAGCGCCTTGGATAAGGTTTTGGAAAATCTGCAAAAGGTGGGGAAATTACGCTTTGTAAAAGTAGTGCGGCCTAATGCCGTCTGGCTTGTACGCCTGCTCAAGGAATACAGTCTGGATGAAGATGAGCTGCAGGGGAGCTTTGAAACCCTATACAGCAAAACTGTGCGTGTTGCGCATCGCAATTTTACGAAGTCCAGGCTCACCCAAAAAGATGGCGCATGGAAGCAGCTTTTGCTTTCTCAGGCGGATATGGAAAAAATGGCAAAGCAAAGGAGTGATTGGCTTGTTAGAAACCAAAAGCGTAATTTGAGCGGAGCAAAAATAGAACAAATGAAGAAAAAGAAAGGGCTGGTCTTGCATGATGCGGCAAAAAACAATACAGCCGATGCTCTCGCAGAGCTGAAACCGCATACAGTTCTTTATAGTCTTGAGGAGAAGGATTATACATATAAGGACCTAAAAAAGGATTTGGAGGGCGCGAATTTGAAGAAGCCTGCAGAAGAGCTGCAGGTTATGCGCACGATCCTTCTTCCTATACGCCTGCTTGCAGGGGAGAAGGATTTTGCTACAAGCCAGAAATCAGCAATCTTTGCTTTTGTAAAAAATTATATGTATGGCAGGCAGCTTTTATACAGTTTTTATCATCGGGAACAAGAGAATTTACAGGTCCCGCAGGAAGAAATTCGGAAGCATTACGAAAGCCAAAAGCAGGCCCGTTTTAAAAAAATGGCGTATAAAAAAGCTATAGAGATTCTTCGAGGCGAGCTTAGGAAAAAAAAGCTTGGAGAACACATAAAGCAAGCGCACAAGGAGTGGGAAAAGAAATACCAGCTTCGTATTCATAATGAATTGTTAGCAGCTGATAAAGTGTAGCTTGCTTGTGACTATAGTAGTCTTGACACAGAGATGAGGGAATATAACTTTAGCTTGTTTCTTTGTCTTTTGCAAAACTGGCTTTTGGAACGATGCGCTCTTTTTATGTAAAACACAGCTCTTTGCTAAGCCTGCTGCTTCTTTTTTCGGGCATCGTAGCATGTAAAGGTAAGCATGATGCGCAGCCCAGAAGAGGCCTTGAGCCTGTAGTAGAGCAGCCATACGCCATAGAAGCAGGCACAAAAGACCCCATTGCCTCAGCGCAGGCTCGTAAAGGAGGCCTTTATACCTCTTGGGGTGGTCCCTTCCCCAAGTCGCTCAATTACTGGTTAGATAACTGGCACCTGTCAGGTGAAATTATGGGCCTGCTTTTTGAGTCTCTGCTCGGTCTGCATGCTACCCGCAATGAAGCGGTAGGGGTTTTAGCGCAGTCATGGACGCAAGCCCCCGACAAGAAAAGCTTTACTTTCCAAATACATCCTAAGGCTCGTTGGAGCAATGGGGACCCTGTCACAGCTGAAGACGTGCTGTTTTACTATGATACTATTATGAACCCCAAGCATAAAACAAGCCCTTCGCGGGTTGTGTTGAGTCGCTTTGAGCGTCCTCAAGTGCTTAACGAAAAGACGATCCGTATCAAAAGTAAGAAAGTCTACTGGAAAGCCTTTTGGGATGCTGGTTTTTTTCGCGCATTCCCCAAAAAAATCTGGGAAAACAAAGATTTCAACCGTATCAATTTCCAATTCCCTGTCGTAAATGGCCCTTACAGCATAGCAGAGCTCAAACGCAAGCGCTACATACTTCTGAAAAGAAGGGGGGATTGGTGGGGGCGCATTCGCAAATACGAGCAGCATAAGTACAACTTTGATTATATACGCTACCGATTTATGGAAGACCGCGTTGCTGCTTTAGAAGCCTTCAAGAAAAGGAATTTTGATGTCTATCCCATTTATACCTCCTCTTTGTGGGTGCAGCAAACAGGCTTTGAGGCCGTATCTAAGAATTGGGTGATTCGGCAGGAGATTTACAATAAAGCTCCCAAGAGCTTCCAGGGCTTTGCTATTAATATGAGATTGCCCAAGTTCCAAGATGTACGGGTCCGCCGCGCTCTTTGTCATTTGTTGAACAGAACTTTGATGAATCGCAAGCTTATGTTTGAGCAATATTTTCTTTTGAATTCTTACTTCCCTGATCTCTATCCCAAGAACAAAAATCCTCATGCCCCCTTTTGCCTTTACGATCCTAAGCAGGCATATGCGCTTTTGGATGCGGCTGGATGGAAGGTTAGCTCAAAAGACGGCATACGCAGAAGGAATGGAGCAAGCTTGCAAATCAGTTTTCTTACGTCTATGTCAGATTTACGCCATACCAACATTTATCTAGAAGACCTCAAAAAAGCGGGAATAGACGCTTCTATTGAACAAATCTCGCATGCTACGCTTACGCAAAGAGTAAATGACTTTAAGTTTGATCTTCTTTGGCAAAATACGGGAGCTTCCCGCCTGCGGGACCCGGAAGGTCTCTTTCACTCTAAAACCGCTAATCAGACCGCCAGCGCAAATATTAGCGGTCTGCAGGATGCCAAAGTAGATCAAATACTCGAAGCTCTAAAAAAGGAAAAGAACCTGAATCGAAGAAATCGTCTCTTTCAAAAACTAGACATGCGTCTCTTGGAATTGGCGCCTTATGTGTTGCTTTGGCAGGCAGATAAGACGCGTCTGCTTTACTGGAATCGCTTTGGACGCCCACGATATGTCTTAGACAAGTATAACAATGAGAGCGCAGCCATCGCCTACTGGTGGCTGGATAAAAAGAAAGACCGTATCCTCAAAGAGGCGCAGGCAAAAGATCAAGCCCTTTCTGCAGAGCCGCCTAAGGTCTTCTACCCCTAAGCTGCTTCCCTCCAATATCCAGCCACAACGTACTTGCGTTAATACGGGCCTCAGAGCGACATCCTTTCACAACAAAGCGCGTATTGCACGCTTTGTTCCCACATGCACAGCCCCTGAGCACAATCGCCCAA
>CBDETG010000054.1:0-26011 GCA_965242745.1 Leptonemataceae bacterium | reverse complement strand
CCCCATTGAACAGAGCGTCTAATAAGTCTCTGGTCTGCTGTGTTATGAAGGCGTCAAGCCCCAGCACACAGCGCCCGTGTTTTAGTAGTAGTCTCACAAATTTCACAAAGGCAACCCGCTCCTCTGCTGTGTAAAACCTGCTCAGAAACAAGCAGCGCACAAGTTGCTCTATTTCGTCGAATGCGATTTGGTCAATTCCTGCGCACAGGTCTTTTAGCCATTTAGGCCAGTATTTCGGCTTCTCTGTCGATGCCATGTTCATATGGTCTTGGATATCCAGCCATATATCGCGTTTTTTTCCCTCTTCGACCAAGAAGCGCGTTATGTTTTTGACTGTGAAACCACCGGTACCGGTAGCTAGTCGTTCGTTGTGCGTAAATATTACGCAGTCAAGCCCATCATATCCGGTGCCCTTTGCTACTGTGGTCTTCCCATGATTGCATGGGGAGCCCACTAGTAGAAAGCGCCCGGCTGTGGCGTAAAGCTTAAGCCCCCCTGCCGTCAGATAACGTACTGCTATCTCAACGTCTGCTTTAGCCGGGGATACTGGCTCTGGGAATTGATAGACCAGCCCAGCTGGCGCTGAATTCCAGCCATCGCGATTATTCTCAAACCACCCCCAGCGGGCAAAAAACTTGGCATAATAAGCTTCCCTGCCCGCTTGCTTCAAGCCGCTTATAGGGATACCCTCAGCAGCGTCCCCGGTGTCAGCTTGCCAGCAAGCTTCGAATGCTTGCTCTATACTCTGCCCTTGTCTTATTCCTTGTTTTACAAAGGCTTCGATATACTTGTCACTTTCCCCCGCTCCGAATTTTGTATCTGGCTTAAGCACCACCACCTTTTTGCTTTGCTTCGGCGCTTGCTTCCTTGTCTTGCCGGCTTTACTTGCTGGATTCTTAGCCTTGCCATCCTTGCTTGCAGTATTCTTGCTCTTGCCGGCTTGGCTTGCTATATTCTTAACCTTGCAGGAATATATTGTGGGAGTAGCAAAAGCCAGCTCCCGTATATCTCTTAACCACCATATACAATAATGCCTTGTCTTGCCCGCTCTTAGCTCCACGTGATCAATAAAATCTGGCAGCAAACCATCGGGCAGGTCTAAAGCGCTGGCTTTTGCAAAAGCTCTGTGCTAAGAAAGTATACGTGCAGGCCTTTACTCTTAGTCTCTACAGCAAAGTAGCTCTCTACTCCCATGTATTCGCAAAGTTTCTTGGCGCTAGTTATGAGCTCTTGCTTTTGCTCTTCTGTTAGCTGCCCGCCCCCTTTCTTATACTGCTCTGCTAAGTCTATGTCCAGGGCAGTCAAATACCCCCCGGCAATTAACCTTTCACTAAGCACTATTGCAGGCAATACTCCCTTTGCATTTAGCTTTCGCTTGTGAAAATAAAGATACCTCTTTTCTATCTTTTCTATGGGAGTGTTTTTAGCCCGCTCTATATCCCAGGCGCCCTTGCTTATCGCTTGCTCTAAGACAAACCACTTGGGCTTTTCTAGTAGCTTCCACTTTCTCAAAGCTACTTTATCATCCGCTTCTACGTCTGAGGATATAGCCGGGGTAAAAAGCGGGCTACTGAGTAGCCTGCGTATAAATTCCCCAGTCTTTATCTCTTCCCTTATTGCCGGCGCTGGCAATAGCTCTGGCTTGACAAGACTAAGACTTGGCTTGTCTTGCTCTATTGCAGTCTTGGCTTGGCTTGCAGTGTCAAGCTCCGCTGTCTGCTCTTGCTCTGAGCTCTGCTCTTGCTTTGCAGGCCTTGCCCCGGCCTTTTTTTCATGATAGACCGTAAGCCAGCAGGCAATCCTAAGCGCCCGCTCAGAGTCTATACGACCAGCTGCCAGCGCCTTATCTATACTGGTCTCTATGGCTTTGCCAAGAAAGCCCTGCGATAAAGCAAGGGCAGCTGCCCTGAAGCTTCCAGCAAGCTCTAAGACCCGGGCCTTGCTTGCCTTAAGGATGCCCTTGATCCCGTCACCCTGCGCTTTGCAGACTCGCTCGAGCTCAGCTTCTTGCGCTTCCAAATCCATCTTGGCTTCATATTCCAAGCTAGAAGCGGCTACCTCGTCCATCTGCTCTGCTCTATCTAGCTCATCATGGGCGCTGGCAAGGAACAAGGCAGCGTTTACTTGCTCTATCTCTTGGTCTATATCTTGCCCTGTGCTTTGCTTTGCTTTGCGGTCTTGCAAGCTTGCAGGCTTGCCCAGACTCCCGGCCCAAGCCCAGCTGCCAGCTGCCTGTAAGGCTTCCCGCTCTGCTCTTAGTTTTGCAAGGCCGGCTTCTAAGCTGCCCTGTGCTGTGTTTTTGATTATGTCGCTTTGACCTGCGACTTGGTTTGTTTGTTTTTTCATCTACAAAATCCTCCGCGTATGGAAAAAATTTTGCAGATACTTTGCTATTATACGGCTAACCGGGCTTGTCTGTGTAAAAAGTGCTTATTACTGCTTTTTATTGCAAAAAATAGTCTTGACACTTTTTTTATTCCAAGCGATATATCCAAACAATAAAACAAGAGAGAGAATTTTGTTTTGCAGATTTGTTCTTGACAAGTCATTCTTGTTTGGGACACTTATAGCAATAAGTATCTGCTTTAGCCCAGTGTTTTATGTCGTATATATAAAGCGACATAATGCGCTGGGCTATCTTGTTTTTTAAGGGCTTGCCCGGTCTTGTCAATAAGAAAAATCTTTTGTAGTGAAAAAAAACCAGCGGGCGCTGGCCTGTGCTTATGCCAGCTCTGCTATAGAAAGTATATAAAAGCGTATTTATCTGTAAGGATAAAGTAGTATATGTATGCAGTAAGGAAGAGCGCACCGAAGCATATAAGAAAGCCGATGACTATTTTTTCTGTACGCGCGTTCATGATAGTAGCCCGAAGGCAAGACCAAGCAGAAAGCCCAGTAGTATAAAAAGCCCGCTTGCTTCCTTCCAAACATCCCTTTTCTTTTCAGCCCGTTCTTTTTTGCAAACATTAACCCACGAAAAATATATCCAGCGTATAATTTGCTCATGGTAATCTATCCCGCTGCCTTGCTTTTTGCTTGGCTTGCTTTTGCTTTTCCTTGCAAGCGAATCCCGTAAGCGTTGATTCTCTAGTGTAAGCTCTGCCTGCCCTTGCTCTAGCTTTGTATATATGTTTTGTACTTCCTCAAACCTAGAGGCGTCCTTGTCTTGCTTCTCCAGAGTCTCATAAAGCAAAGCCTCAGTCTCTTTATGCGCTTTCTTTTCAGCTTCCAGAGCAAGCTGGGCAAGTGACAAGGGAGAGCTTGCGCTCCGCTCTGCTAGCTCAAGCGCCTTCTCTTTTAGTATATCTTGTCTTGCTGCCTTAAGCCTCTGTTGCTCTGCTTTGCTTTTTACCAGCACAAGACGCGCCTGTGACAAGGGAGATATTGCTGGGCGCTCTTTTTTTAGAGTGCTCTTTTCACTGGGAGAGGATTGCCTTGCGCTTTTTGCGCGCCGCTGTGCTCTGCTTTGTTTCACTTAGCCAACTCCCTCCCGCTGTGCTTTTTCCTTTATAGCTTCTATAGCCTCTTTTGACCGAGAGCGCCCGTTTTTTTTAGCAAGCTTATTCAGTAGCTCTGACTCTGCCGGCTGGATCATGACTGTCAAATGCCGGGCAGTAGCAGTCTCTGTAAGAGACTCTGGCCTGCCAGCTTCCCTTGCCTTTCTTTTGCGCTCTGCTTCCTCTTGCGCTCTAAGTATTATGTCAGACATTCGATTACCTCTACATTACGCCGGGCTTGCTCTAGATTCGCTTTGCCCAGCTCTGCAATTACAGCGCTCTTCTTTTTGCATAAGGCCTCTAGCTCTCTAAAAAAACTTGCCTTGCTCCCTTCCCACACTACACGCTCGAATGTTATCCTGTCGTAAGCGACAAAGGAATCTGGCTTTGGATTCGATAAATGTAGCCCAGAAGTAAACCTCTCCCCGCACTCGTTTTTGTGACTATACGCAAGGCTATAAGCAAGCTCCCCTTCCTGCCCGCTGTGCTTGCTGACTATAAAATCCCGCTTCCTTGCTTCATCATATAAGTCTGTTTTCATTTTTTCTTTACTCCCTTTATGTATTAGCTGAATCAAATCGCAGCATAATGTCCCTTTCCTATCTCCCATTCTATGCTCCCGATGATAGAAGTCTTTACGCTGTATTCCATTTACATGGACGCTGTTGTCCCAGGCTAATAAGAGCTGGTCTTCCTCTACACTGAAAAACTGGGAGACCTCTGTTCTAAATTTACCCGGCCATCTCATGACTCTAATGATTATTTTCTCTTCTATCTCCATTATTCTAATCTCCCTTGTCTATACTGCAAACCTCAGCGCTTCTTTTGCAGACAGTTCATCATGGACGTACATAGACTCGGTTATCGCTGTGGTCGCATGCCCGAGATACTGAGATACTGCCTTGACACTGCCTTTGTTTGCTTTGATTTGTTTTGTCGCGAATGTATGCCTTAGTTTATGCGCGCTTGCTTTGACGCCTGCAATACTGCCTGCCCTTGCTATAGCATTACTAAGATTGCTTCTATTTACCCGGCCCCCGTTCTTGCCTGCGAATAAATACTCAGCTCTATCGCATTTACAGGCCTCTAGTATCTCACTATATAGCGCCTGCGTAAAATATACAAAGCGCTCTTTTCTGCCCTTGCCCAGCACACGAATATTGACTGCTTCTTTTTCGACCGTACAATCAGCTTTGCGTATATTGCATAACTCTGACACTCTTAGCCCGCTCTGCTGTAAGGCGGTGAATGCCAGTCTGTTATGCTTGCTGAGGTTTCTTGCAATAATCTCAGTCTCCGTGTCGCTGAGTATTTTTCTAGCTGTGACTTTCTTGTCCGGCTTGCCAATTTTCATATCTGCAAAACTAGCTTGCAGCTCTGCCCGCTGCCTGTCACTAGTAGCAAGCAGACTCAACGCCTTCTTTATAGCTTGCTTGTAGCTATTAACTGTCGCCGGCTTTTTGCCTTGCGCTGCCAGCTCTGCTAAGTAGCAAGCTATACTCTCTTTACTTATCTCTTTATTCTCTGCGATAAGCCAAGCGGCGAAGCGCTTGTTATGCCCATCGTAAGTTTTACTGCCAGTCTTAGCCAAGACCAGCTGTCCATTATTCTCTGTTTTTTGTATTTGATTATCTACTCTCATTTTCTCTCTATCCTTTACTAAATAAATTTTATCAAAACTGCTATTGCCCTTTTGATATTATGACCATGAATTATATATCGAATCTTGTCAAGTAAAAATTAAGTATTTTTTGTATAAAAATAATCTAATACAAAAGAGACATTATGTATTAACATTGACGTATAGTCTAAATCTGGCAGTCTTAGACCATGAGTAAAGTTTAGAGATATTTAGCTGGGAGTGTTTTTGTTTTTCTTATCTATCGCAGGCTTGTATGTAAGCAAGGCGTAAAGAAAAGATAGTATACATATGCTGAGTAGCCCTTGCCCGCTGGCTTGTTTTGCCTTTGTAAATCTTGCCCTGGCCTGTGGTCTTAGTCTTGTCTTAGACTGACGTGTCTAGTGCAAAGTAAAGCTGCCCAGTCTTGCCATCGATTACTTTGATAACCTCTCCCGCCTTGTCTATATATGAAAAGACTATCTCTCCCCCCGGCCTTGCCGGGTGCATGACTATAATTATGTCCTGGTCTTTTGCTTCCTGTGTATCCATGATAAATATATGCGCAGTGTCTATCTCTTAGCTTGTCTTCTTGCATGCGGGCTTGTCTTGCTTGTATCCTGCCGGCGTGCATTCTGTATAAGTAGTATTCTTATATCCTGTATGCTAGACTCTAGCTTATCTATACGGGAGTCTAGTTTATCTATACGGGAGTCTAGCTTTTGTATATCTTGCCTTGTGTCTCTTAGCATAAAAAAGATAACTGCAAAACCTATTCCTATAGCAGAGACCACAACGCCCGTGGTCAATCTCTGAACATACTTAAGCCAGTCTTGCCCAGACTCCAGCTTCTCTATCTTTACCTGTATAGATTGCATGGGAGTAAAGCCCGCTTCTTTTGCTTCCTGTGTGTCCACAATATATATACGCAGTATAAGAAAATAAGACGTCAAGCAAGATTAGCTATTACATGCAGGCCTTTACTTATAGCCTGCTTTACTCATAGTCTAAGTCTGGAAAAAAAATCCTGACACATAAAAAGCCTCGGGCATGGCAAAAAACACGCCCGCGATTTTTTATCGGTCGGAGTACCTTTTTTATATACACTATAGCACAGGCGACTGTGCTTGCGCTGGATGCTGGTCTTCGCCGCAGCGCCAGGCAGGCACAGGCAAAAACAAGTCTACTCTTCTCCGGTCTTCGACTGCATGCGCACAGGATATTCCCATAAGGGAGCCGGGGCTTTCTAGACCTGCCTGTCTACTCCAGCGCCGTAAAGCGCCGTCTAAGACTGGGAATACTATAAAGCCCCCTGTGCTAGAATCAAGCAAAAAAAAGCAGAGGCCCGGCGCCCGCCTTGCATTATTCCCCGCAGGCCCGGCGCCTCTATTAGCTAATATATACACAGCGGGCAGGCAAGGCTATAAGAATAAGGCATATACGCTCCCAGCTGGCTTGTGCTGGCTTGTGCTGGCTTGTGCTGGCTTGTGTTTTTGTTTGCTTGCGATTGCCTGCCCTTGCCTTTTACTTAGTTTCTGCGTGTATTCTGTGCAAGAATAAGGCTATTGCAGGGCAGGTTTGCAAGAAGGCAGAGCTTGCGCCCCGCTGGGCGCTGGATACTGCGAAATTTAGCCCGTGTCTTGTATTGGGATCGCCTCAGCTGCGCCTTTTCTTAGCAAGTATTTAGTCTCACACAGCAGAATCAGGCGTTTTGCGGCGCTGTGTGAATTAGCATATGGCCTTGGCAGTGATTTTAAGAAACTAGACGCTTTTGATTTATCAAAAAAGCTGACACTGTTCACCTTCTCCCTCTCTATCCTGCGATCAAAGCACTCTATAGCCCCCCACGCCAGCTGGCATTGTTCCATCCGCTTCTCTCCATTCCTTGCCTGTCCAGCTGTCCTTAGATGCAGGCCTGCCAGGCAATAGAGAAAATCCTTTACGGTGACGTAGTCTGTGCTTTGCTCCTTGGGCTTCTTGCCCTTCTTAACAAGCGCCCTTGCTTCCTCTACTGTGTGCCCTCTGTGCCTTTTTGAGTCAAAGCCACAGGCAGCCAAAGCGCGCTCCCTGTCCAGGCCCCTTGCCCATTCGCCGAGATTCTGCATGAGCTCGCCTTTCTTATCTATATCCACGTCAAAGGCGTCCTTGATAGCCTCTAGCGCCATCCCCGGCTCTACTTTTTTGCCCAGCACCTTCTCTGCGCACTCATTAGCCAGGTCAATCTTAGCCCTTATACTCTCACAAAGCGTTGGGCAGTCATGTTTATTTATACCTAGCTTAAACAGCCGGTAACGCTCCCAGTGTCTGTCTGCTTTTCTTAGCTTTCCCACATCCCCCATATTATCGCCCGAGAGTGGCGAGAATTCGCAGTGTAGTGTTTTTACATCCAGGCCCCAGTGTGCAAAGCCCCCGGCCCATGCCATGTCCACCTCTCCACGCAGGCCAGCGAATTCGCGCTTCTTATCTTTTCTAGCACAATTCCGGCCTTTCCTTATATCCTCATACAGCTCCTTAGCTCTATGACTATTTTCCACACCAGAGTGACGCTCTAAAAAACTGCGTGAGTATCTCCTCTCCGCCTTCCTTTTTTGTCTGCGCGCCTGTGTCTTGTATGCAGCGCCTAGCCCCGCCCCCGGCTTTTTACCGCCAGGAAGACTTGCGCCGGATAGAAGGAAGGGCAGCACCACGCTCCCAGCGCCGTGCTTTTCCCAAGTATCTATGCAGCCCTTTATTATTTTACCAAGCTTGTATGGAGCCCCCAGCTTCCTTGTCTTCTTAAGATTCTCTTCCCTTTCCTTATCCCCGGTGCATATATATTTCCATATCGAATCCCTCTCATCCCTCAGGGCTTGCGGGATATTATACACACCGTGCCCCGCAGGCAGCAGCGCCATGCTGTTACTAAAATCGCAAGCCTTCCAGTCTCCCGTAAAACCGAATTGCTGCATAGTAGCATTCCATGCGCGTTCAGGGAAGGCGATCATAGAGGCCTCAGACATTTTCAAGCCCAGTATAGCTTCTGTCAGAGGCGCTATATCAAAACTCCCCCAGTAGTAATTCGTGCCATCATATACAGACTCAGCTATTTTTGCGCTGAACTCCCCCAGTCTCTTCTTATTCGGGAGCGCCCCGCCCGAAGACATACAAGAGACGTCAATATCCCCGCCTTTACGAAAGCGCATAGCTTGCTGGCAACTATCCAGCGCCGTAATCTTGAGAGTGTAGTCTGCAATAATCGACCGGTGCCAGCCTTCCAGCTGGCAATCAAAACCGCGTCCTGCGCTCATATTGTATATGCAAACATGGACTTTTTCTATATCTGACTCGTTTACGTCTTCTAAAACCTCCCCCGTTATCTTTTTAGTCTTAAGCCCAAGGCTTCGAAAAAGCCCGTCTAGGTAATCAGCCGTAGCTTTTTTGTGAACCCCGATTGCTATTTTCTGCCCCTGCATTGCAAGGCGTAGAATTTTAGCAAGGTGAGCTTCCAGCTTGTCATGGAATATCATCTTGACCTCTGGTAGCTCTGGCTTGTTTTCCACCAGGAACGTAGCCCCATTGAACAGAGCGTCTAATAAGTCTCTGGTCTGCTGTGTTATGAAGGCGTCAAGCCCCAGCACACAGCGCCCGTGTTTTAGTAGTAGTCTCACAAATTTCACAAAGGCAACCCGCTCCTCTGCTGTGTAAAACCTGCTCAGAAACAAGCAGCGCACAAGTTGCTCTATTTCGTCGAATGCGATTTGGTCAATTCCTGCGCACAGGTCTTTTAGCCATTTAGGCCAGTATTTCGGCTTCTCTGTCGATGCCATGTTCATATGGTCTTGGATATCCAGCCATATATCGCGTTTTTTTCCCTCTTCGACCAAGAAGCGCGTTATGTTTTTGACTGTGAAACCACCGGTACCGGTAGCTAGTCGTTCGTTGTGCGTAAATATTACGCAGTCAAGCCCATCATATCCGGTGCCCTTTGCTACTGTGGTCTTCCCATGATTGCATGGGGAGCCCACTAGTAGAAAGCGCCCGGCTGTGGCGTAAAGCTTAAGCCCCCCTGCCGTCAGATAACGTACTGCTATCTCAACGTCTGCTTTAGCCGGGGATACTGGCTCTGGGAATTGATAGACCAGCCCAGCTGGCGCTGAATTCCAGCCATCGCGATTATTCTCAAACCACCCCCAGCGGGCAAAAAACTTGGCATAATAAGCTTCCCTGCCCGCTTGCTTCAAGCCGCTTATAGGGATACCCTCAGCAGCGTCCCCGGTGTCAGCTTGCCAGCAAGCTTCGAATGCTTGCTCTATACTCTGCCCTTGTCTTATTCCTTGTTTTACAAAGGCTTCGATATACTTGTCACTTTCCCCCGCTCCGAATTTTGTATCTGGCTTAAGCACCACCACCTTTTTGCTTTGCTTCGGCGCTTGCTTCCTTGTCTTGCCGGCTTTACTTGCTGGATTCTTAGCCTTGCCATCCTTGCTTGCAGTATTCTTGCTCTTGCCGGCTTGGCTTGCTATATTCTTAACCTTGCAGGAATATATTGTGGGAGTAGCAAAAGCCAGCTCCCGTATATCTCTTAACCACCATATACAATAATGCCTTGTCTTGCCCGCTCTTAGCTCCACGTGATCAATAAAATCTGGCAGCAAACCATCGGGCAGGTCTAAAGCGCTGGCTTTTTGCAAAAGCTCTGTGCTAAGAAAGTATACGTGCAGGCCTTTACTCTTAGTCTCTACAGCAAAGTAGCTCTCTACTCCCATGTATTCGCAAAGTTTCTTGGCGCTAGTTATGAGCTCTTGCTTTTGCTCTTCTGTTAGCTGCCCGCCCCCTTTCTTATACTGCTCTGCTAAGTCTATGTCCAGGGCAGTCAAATACCCCCCGGCAATTAACCTTTCACTAAGCACTATTGCAGGCAATACTCCCTTTGCATTTAGCTTTCGCTTGTGAAAATAAAGATACCTCTTTTCTATCTTTTCTATGGGAGTGTTTTTAGCCCGCTCTATATCCCAGGCGCCCTTGCTTATCGCTTGCTCTAAGACAAACCACTTGGGCTTTTCTAGTAGCTTCCACTTTCTCAAAGCTACTTTATCATCCGCTTCTACGTCTGAGGATATAGCCGGGGTAAAAAGCGGGCTACTGAGTAGCCTGCGTATAAATTCCCCAGTCTTTATCTCTTCCCTTATTGCCGGCGCTGGCAATAGCTCTGGCTTGACAAGACTAAGACTTGGCTTGTCTTGCTCTATTGCAGTCTTGGCTTGGCTTGCAGTGTCAAGCTCCGCTGTCTGCTCTTGCTCTGAGCTCTGCTCTTGCTTTGCAGGCCTTGCCCCGGCCTTTTTTTCATGATAGACCGTAAGCCAGCAGGCAATCCTAAGCGCCCGCTCAGAGTCTATACGACCAGCTGCCAGCGCCTTATCTATACTGGTCTCTATGGCTTTGCCAAGAAAGCCCTGCGATAAAGCAAGGGCAGCTGCCCTGAAGCTTCCAGCAAGCTCTAAGACCCGGGCCTTGCTTGCCTTAAGGATGCCCTTGATCCCGTCACCCTGCGCTTTGCAGACTCGCTCGAGCTCAGCTTCTTGCGCTTCCAAATCCATCTTGGCTTCATATTCCAAGCTAGAAGCGGCTACCTCGTCCATCTGCTCTGCTCTATCTAGCTCATCATGGGCGCTGGCAAGGAACAAGGCAGCGTTTACTTGCTCTATCTCTTGGTCTATATCTTGCCCTGTGCTTTGCTTTGCTTTGCGGTCTTGCAAGCTTGCAGGCTTGCCCAGACTCCCGGCCCAAGCCCAGCTGCCAGCTGCCTGTAAGGCTTCCCGCTCTGCTCTTAGTTTTGCAAGGCCGGCTTCTAAGCTGCCCTGTGCTGTGTTTTTGATTATGTCGCTTTGACCTGCGACTTGGTTTGTTTGTTTTTTCATCTACAAAATCCTCCGCGTATGGAAAAAATTTTGCAGATACTTTGCTATTATACGGCTAACCGGGCTTGTCTGTGTAAAAAGTGCTTATTACTGCTTTTTATTGCAAAAAATAGTCTTGACACTTTTTTTATTCCAAGCGATATATCCAAACAATAAAACAAGAGAGAGAATTTTGTTTTGCAGATTTGTTCTTGACAAGTCATTCTTGTTTGGGACACTTATAGCAATAAGTATCTGCTTTAGCCCAGTGTTTTATGTCGTATATATAAAGCGACATAATGCGCTGGGCTATCTTGTTTTTTAAGGGCTTGCCCGGTCTTGTCAATAAGAAAAATCTTTTGTAGTGAAAAAAAACCAGCGGGCGCTGGCCTGTGCTTATGCCAGCTCTGCTATAGAAAGTATATAAAAGCGTATTTATCTGTAAGGATAAAGTAGTATATGTATGCAGTAAGGAAGAGCGCACCGAAGCATATAAGAAAGCCGATGACTATTTTTTCTGTACGCGCGTTCATGATAGTAGCCCGAAGGCAAGACCAAGCAGAAAGCCCAGTAGTATAAAAAGCCCGCTTGCTTCCTTCCAAACATCCCTTTTCTTTTCAGCCCGTTCTTTTTTGCAAACATTAACCCACGAAAAATATATCCAGCGTATAATTTGCTCATGGTAATCTATCCCGCTGCCTTGCTTTTTGCTTGGCTTGCTTTTGCTTTTCCTTGCAAGCGAATCCCGTAAGCGTTGATTCTCTAGTGTAAGCTCTGCCTGCCCTTGCTCTAGCTTTGTATATATGTTTTGTACTTCCTCAAACCTAGAGGCGTCCTTGTCTTGCTTCTCCAGAGTCTCATAAAGCAAAGCCTCAGTCTCTTTATGCGCTTTCTTTTCAGCTTCCAGAGCAAGCTGGGCAAGTGACAAGGGAGAGCTTGCGCTCCGCTCTGCTAGCTCAAGCGCCTTCTCTTTTAGTATATCTTGTCTTGCTGCCTTAAGCCTCTGTTGCTCTGCTTTGCTTTTTACCAGCACAAGACGCGCCTGTGACAAGGGAGATATTGCTGGGCGCTCTTTTTTTAGAGTGCTCTTTTCACTGGGAGAGGATTGCCTTGCGCTTTTTGCGCGCCGCTGTGCTCTGCTTTGTTTCACTTAGCCAACTCCCTCCCGCTGTGCTTTTTCCTTTATAGCTTCTATAGCCTCTTTTGACCGAGAGCGCCCGTTTTTTTTAGCAAGCTTATTCAGTAGCTCTGACTCTGCCGGCTGGATCATGACTGTCAAATGCCGGGCAGTAGCAGTCTCTGTAAGAGACTCTGGCCTGCCAGCTTCCCTTGCCTTTCTTTTGCGCTCTGCTTCCTCTTGCGCTCTAAGTATTATGTCAGACATTCGATTACCTCTACATTACGCCGGGCTTGCTCTAGATTCGCTTTGCCCAGCTCTGCAATTACAGCGCTCTTCTTTTTGCATAAGGCCTCTAGCTCTCTAAAAAAACTTGCCTTGCTCCCTTCCCACACTACACGCTCGAATGTTATCCTGTCGTAAGCGACAAAGGAATCTGGCTTTGGATTCGATAAATGTAGCCCAGAAGTAAACCTCTCCCCGCACTCGTTTTTGTGACTATACGCAAGGCTATAAGCAAGCTCCCCTTCCTGCCCGCTGTGCTTGCTGACTATAAAATCCCGCTTCCTTGCTTCATCATATAAGTCTGTTTTCATTTTTTCTTTACTCCCTTTATGTATTAGCTGAATCAAATCGCAGCATAATGTCCCTTTCCTATCTCCCATTCTATGCTCCCGATGATAGAAGTCTTTACGCTGTATTCCATTTACATGGACGCTGTTGTCCCAGGCTAATAAGAGCTGGTCTTCCTCTACACTGAAAAACTGGGAGACCTCTGTTCTAAATTTACCCGGCCATCTCATGACTCTAATGATTATTTTCTCTTCTATCTCCATTATTCTAATCTCCCTTGTCTATACTGCAAACCTCAGCGCTTCTTTTGCAGACAGTTCATCATGGACGTACATAGACTCGGTTATCGCTGTGGTCGCATGCCCGAGATACTGAGATACTGCCTTGACACTGCCTTTGTTTGCTTTGATTTGTTTTGTCGCGAATGTATGCCTTAGTTTATGCGCGCTTGCTTTGACGCCTGCAATACTGCCTGCCCTTGCTATAGCATTACTAAGATTGCTTCTATTTACCCGGCCCCCGTTCTTGCCTGCGAATAAATACTCAGCTCTATCGCATTTACAGGCCTCTAGTATCTCACTATATAGCGCCTGCGTAAAATATACAAAGCGCTCTTTTCTGCCCTTGCCCAGCACACGAATATTGACTGCTTCTTTTTCGACCGTACAATCAGCTTTGCGTATATTGCATAACTCTGACACTCTTAGCCCGCTCTGCTGTAAGGCGGTGAATGCCAGTCTGTTATGCTTGCTGAGGTTTCTTGCAATAATCTCAGTCTCCGTGTCGCTGAGTATTTTTCTAGCTGTGACTTTCTTGTCCGGCTTGCCAATTTTCATATCTGCAAAACTAGCTTGCAGCTCTGCCCGCTGCCTGTCACTAGTAGCAAGCAGACTCAACGCCTTCTTTATAGCTTGCTTGTAGCTATTAACTGTCGCCGGCTTTTTGCCTTGCGCTGCCAGCTCTGCTAAGTAGCAAGCTATACTCTCTTTACTTATCTCTTTATTCTCTGCGATAAGCCAAGCGGCGAAGCGCTTGTTATGCCCATCGTAAGTTTTACTGCCAGTCTTAGCCAAGACCAGCTGTCCATTATTCTCTGTTTTTTGTATTTGATTATCTACTCTCATTTTCTCTCTATCCTTTACTAAATAAATTTTATCAAAACTGCTATTGCCCTTTTGATATTATGACCATGAATTATATATCGAATCTTGTCAAGTAAAAATTAAGTATTTTTTGTATAAAAATAATCTAATACAAAAGAGACATTATGTATTAACATTGACGTATAGTCTAAATCTGGCAGTCTTAGACCATGAGTAAAGTTTAGAGATATTTAGCTGGGAGTGTTTTTGTTTTTCTTATCTATCGCAGGCTTGTATGTAAGCAAGGCGTAAAGAAAAGATAGTATACATATGCTGAGTAGCCCTTGCCCGCTGGCTTGTTTTGCCTTTGTAAATCTTGCCCTGGCCTGTGGTCTTAGTCTTGTCTTAGACTGACGTGTCTAGTGCAAAGTAAAGCTGCCCAGTCTTGCCATCGATTACTTTGATAACCTCTCCCGCCTTGTCTATATATGAAAAGACTATCTCTCCCCCCGGCCTTGCCGGGTGCATGACTATAATTATGTCCTGGTCTTTTGCTTCCTGTGTATCCATGATAAATATATGCGCAGTGTCTATCTCTTAGCTTGTCTTCTTGCATGCGGGCTTGTCTTGCTTGTATCCTGCCGGCGTGCATTCTGTATAAGTAGTATTCTTATATCCTGTATGCTAGACTCTAGCTTATCTATACGGGAGTCTAGTTTATCTATACGGGAGTCTAGCTTTTGTATATCTTGCCTTGTGTCTCTTAGCATAAAAAAGATAACTGCAAAACCTATTCCTATAGCAGAGACCACAACGCCCGTGGTCAATCTCTGAACATACTTAAGCCAGTCTTGCCCAGACTCCAGCTTCTCTATCTTTACCTGTATAGATTGCATGGGAGTAAAGCCCGCTTCTTTTGCTTCCTGTGTGTCCACAATATATATACGCAGTATAAGAAAATAAGACGTCAAGCAAGATTAGCTATTACATGCAGGCCTTTACTTATAGCCTGCTTTACTCATAGTCTAAGTCTGGAAAAAAAATCCTGACACATAAAAAGCCTCGGCATGGCAAAAAACACGCCCGCGATTTTTTATCGGTCGGAGTACCTTTTTTATATACACTATAGCACAGGCGACTGTGCTTGCGCTGGATGCTGGTCTTCGCCGCAGCGCCAGGCAGGCACAGGCAAAAACAAGTCTACTCTTCTCCGGTCTTCGACTGCATGCGCACAGGATATTCCCATAAGGGAGCCGGGGCTTTCTAGACCTGCCTGTCTACTCCAGCGCCGTAAAGCGCCGTCTAAGACTGGGAATACTATAAAGCCCCCTGTGCTAGAATCAAGCAAAAAAAAGCAGAGGCCCGGCGCCCGCCTTGCATTATTCCCCGCAGGCCCGGCGCCTCTATTAGCTAATATATACACAGCGGGCAGGCAAGGCTATAAGAATAAGGCATATACGCTCCCAGCTGGCTTGTGCTGGCTTGTGCTGGCTTGTGCTGGCTTGTGTTTTTGTTTGCTTGCGATTGCCTGCCCTTGCCTTTTACTTAGTTTCTGCGTGTATTCTGTGCAAGAATAAGGCTATTGCAGGGCAGGTTTGCAAGAAGGCAGAGCTTGCGCCCCGCTGGGCGCTGGATACTGCGAAATTTAGCCCGTGTCTTGTATTGGGATCGCCTCAGCTGCGCCTTTTCTTAGCAAGTATTTAGTCTCACACAGCAGAATCAGGCGTTTTGCGGCGCTGTGTGAATTAGCATATGGCCTTGGCAGTGATTTTAAGAAACTAGACGCTTTTGATTTATCAAAAAAGCTGACACTGTTCACCTTCTCCCTCTCTATCCTGCGATCAAAGCACTCTATAGCCCCCCACGCCAGCTGGCATTGTTCCATCCGCTTCTCTCCATTCCTTGCCTGTCCAGCTGTCCTTAGATGCAGGCCTGCCAGGCAATAGAGAAAATCCTTTACGGTGACGTAGTCTGTGCTTTGCTCCTTGGGCTTCTTGCCCTTCTTAACAAGCGCCCTTGCTTCCTCTACTGTGTGCCCTCTGTGCCTTTTTGAGTCAAAGCCACAGGCAGCCAAAGCGCGCTCCCTGTCCAGGCCCCTTGCCCATTCGCCGAGATTCTGCATGAGCTCGCCTTTCTTATCTATATCCACGTCAAAGGCGTCCTTGATAGCCTCTAGCGCCATCCCCGGCTCTACTTTTTTGCCCAGCACCTTCTCTGCGCACTCATTAGCCAGGTCAATCTTAGCCCTTATACTCTCACAAAGCGTTGGGCAGTCATGTTTATTTATACCTAGCTTAAACAGCCGGTAACGCTCCCAGTGTCTGTCTGCTTTTCTTAGCTTTCCCACATCCCCCATATTATCGCCCGAGAGTGGCGAGAATTCGCAGTGTAGTGTTTTTACATCCAGGCCCCAGTGTGCAAAGCCCCCGGCCCATGCCATGTCCACCTCTCCACGCAGGCCAGCGAATTCGCGCTTCTTATCTTTTCTAGCACAATTCCGGCCTTTCCTTATATCCTCATACAGCTCCTTAGCTCTATGACTATTTTCCACACCAGAGTGACGCTCTAAAAAACTGCGTGAGTATCTCCTCTCCGCCTTCCTTTTTTGTCTGCGCGCCTGTGTCTTGTATGCAGCGCCTAGCCCCGCCCCCGGCTTTTTACCGCCAGGAAGACTTGCGCCGGATAGAAGGAAGGGCAGCACCACGCTCCCAGCGCCGTGCTTTTCCCAAGTATCTATGCAGCCCTTTATTATTTTACCAAGCTTGTATGGAGCCCCCAGCTTCCTTGTCTTCTTAAGATTCTCTTCCCTTTCCTTATCCCCGGTGCATATATATTTCCATATCGAATCCCTCTCATCCCTCAGGGCTTGCGGGATATTATACACACCGTGCCCCGCAGGCAGCAGCGCCATGCTGTTACTAAAATCGCAAGCCTTCCAGTCTCCCGTAAAACCGAATTGCTGCATAGTAGCATTCCATGCGCGTTCAGGGAAGGCGATCATAGAGGCCTCAGACATTTTCAAGCCCAGTATAGCTTCTGTCAGAGGCGCTATATCAAAACTCCCCCAGTAGTAATTCGTGCCATCATATACAGACTCAGCTATTTTTGCGCTGAACTCCCCCAGTCTCTTCTTATTCGGGAGCGCCCCGCCCGAAGACATACAAGAGACGTCAATATCCCCGCCTTTACGAAAGCGCATAGCTTGCTGGCAACTATCCAGCGCCGTAATCTTGAGAGTGTAGTCTGCAATAATCGACCGGTGCCAGCCTTCCAGCTGGCAATCAAAACCGCGTCCTGCGCTCATATTGTATATGCAAACATGGACTTTTTCTATATCTGACTCGTTTACGTCTTCTAAAACCTCCCCCGTTATCTTTTTAGTCTTAAGCCCAAGGCTTCGAAAAAGCCCGTCTAGGTAATCAGCCGTAGCTTTTTTGTGAACCCCGATTGCTATTTTCTGCCCCTGCATTGCAAGGCGTAGAATTTTAGCAAGGTGAGCTTCCAGCTTGTCATGGAATATCATCTTGACCTCTGGTAGCTCTGGCTTGTTTTCCACCAGGAACGTAGCCCCATTGAACAGAGCGTCTAATAAGTCTCTGGTCTGCTGTGTTATGAAGGCGTCAAGCCCCAGCACACAGCGCCCGTGTTTTAGTAGTAGTCTCACAAATTTCACAAAGGCAACCCGCTCCTCTGCTGTGTAAAACCTGCTCAGAAACAAGCAGCGCACAAGTTGCTCTATTTCGTCGAATGCGATTTGGTCAATTCCTGCGCACAGGTCTTTTAGCCATTTAGGCCAGTATTTCGGCTTCTCTGTCGATGCCATGTTCATATGGTCTTGGATATCCAGCCATATATCGCGTTTTTTTCCCTCTTCGACCAAGAAGCGCGTTATGTTTTTGACTGTGAAACCACCGGTACCGGTAGCTAGTCGTTCGTTGTGCGTAAATATTACGCAGTCAAGCCCATCATATCCGGTGCCCTTTGCTACTGTGGTCTTCCCATGATTGCATGGGGAGCCCACTAGTAGAAAGCGCCCGGCTGTGGCGTAAAGCTTAAGCCCCCCTGCCGTCAGATAACGTACTGCTATCTCAACGTCTGCTTTAGCCGGGGATACTGGCTCTGGGAATTGATAGACCAGCCCAGCTGGCGCTGAATTCCAGCCATCGCGATTATTCTCAAACCACCCCCAGCGGGCAAAAAACTTGGCATAATAAGCTTCCCTGCCCGCTTGCTTCAAGCCGCTTATAGGGATACCCTCAGCAGCGTCCCCGGTGTCAGCTTGCCAGCAAGCTTCGAATGCTTGCTCTATACTCTGCCCTTGTCTTATTCCTTGTTTTACAAAGGCTTCGATATACTTGTCACTTTCCCCCGCTCCGAATTTTGTATCTGGCTTAAGCACCACCACCTTTTTGCTTTGCTTCGGCGCTTGCTTCCTTGTCTTGCCGGCTTTACTTGCTGGATTCTTAGCCTTGCCATCCTTGCTTGCAGTATTCTTGCTCTTGCCGGCTTGGCTTGCTATATTCTTAACCTTGCAGGAATATATTGTGGGAGTAGCAAAAGCCAGCTCCCGTATATCTCTTAACCACCATATACAATAATGCCTTGTCTTGCCCGCTCTTAGCTCCACGTGATCAATAAAATCTGGCAGCAAACCATCGGGCAGGTCTAAAGCGCTGGCTTTTTGCAAAAGCTCTGTGCTAAGAAAGTATACGTGCAGGCCTTTACTCTTAGTCTCTACAGCAAAGTAGCTCTCTACTCCCATGTATTCGCAAAGTTTCTTGGCGCTAGTTATGAGCTCTTGCTTTTGCTCTTCTGTTAGCTGCCCGCCCCCTTTCTTATACTGCTCTGCTAAGTCTATGTCCAGGGCAGTCAAATACCCCCCGGCAATTAACCTTTCACTAAGCACTATTGCAGGCAATACTCCCTTTGCATTTAGCTTTCGCTTGTGAAAATAAAGATACCTCTTTTCTATCTTTTCTATGGGAGTGTTTTTAGCCCGCTCTATATCCCAGGCGCCCTTGCTTATCGCTTGCTCTAAGACAAACCACTTGGGCTTTTCTAGTAGCTTCCACTTTCTCAAAGCTACTTTATCATCCGCTTCTACGTCTGAGGATATAGCCGGGGTAAAAAGCGGGCTACTGAGTAGCCTGCGTATAAATTCCCCAGTCTTTATCTCTTCCCTTATTGCCGGCGCTGGCAATAGCTCTGGCTTGACAAGACTAAGACTTGGCTTGTCTTGCTCTATTGCAGTCTTGGCTTGGCTTGCAGTGTCAAGCTCCGCTGTCTGCTCTTGCTCTGAGCTCTGCTCTTGCTTTGCAGGCCTTGCCCCGGCCTTTTTTTCATGATAGACCGTAAGCCAGCAGGCAATCCTAAGCGCCCGCTCAGAGTCTATACGACCAGCTGCCAGCGCCTTATCTATACTGGTCTCTATGGCTTTGCCAAGAAAGCCCTGCGATAAAGCAAGGGCAGCTGCCCTGAAGCTTCCAGCAAGCTCTAAGACCCGGGCCTTGCTTGCCTTAAGGATGCCCTTGATCCCGTCACCCTGCGCTTTGCAGACTCGCTCGAGCTCAGCTTCTTGCGCTTCCAAATCCATCTTGGCTTCATATTCCAAGCTAGAAGCGGCTACCTCGTCCATCTGCTCTGCTCTATCTAGCTCATCATGGGCGCTGGCAAGGAACAAGGCAGCGTTTACTTGCTCTATCTCTTGGTCTATATCTTGCCCTGTGCTTTGCTTTGCTTTGCGGTCTTGCAAGCTTGCAGGCTTGCCCAGACTCCCGGCCCAAGCCCAGCTGCCAGCTGCCTGTAAGGCTTCCCGCTCTGCTCTTAGTTTTGCAAGGCCGGCTTCTAAGCTGCCCTGTGCTGTGTTTTTGATTATGTCGCTTTGACCTGCGACTTGGTTTGTTTGTTTTTTCATCTACAAAATCCTCCGCGTATGGAAAAAATTTTGCAGATACTTTGCTATTATACGGCTAACCGGGCTTGTCTGTGTAAAAAGTGCTTATTACTGCTTTTTATTGCAAAAAATAGTCTTGACACTTTTTTTATTCCAAGCGATATATCCAAACAATAAAACAAGAGAGAGAATTTTGTTTTGCAGATTTGTTCTTGACAAGTCATTCTTGTTTGGGACACTTATAGCAATAAGTATCTGCTTTAGCCCAGTGTTTTATGTCGTATATATAAAGCGACATAATGCGCTGGGCTATCTTGTTTTTTAAGGGCTTGCCCGGTCTTGTCAATAAGAAAAATCTTTTGTAGTGAAAAAAAACCAGCGGGCGCTGGCCTGTGCTTATGCCAGCTCTGCTATAGAAAGTATATAAAAGCGTATTTATCTGTAAGGATAAAGTAGTATATGTATGCAGTAAGGAAGAGCGCACCGAAGCATATAAGAAAGCCGATGACTATTTTTTCTGTACGCGCGTTCATGATAGTAGCCCGAAGGCAAGACCAAGCAGAAAGCCCAGTAGTATAAAAAGCCCGCTTGCTTCCTTCCAAACATCCCTTTTCTTTTCAGCCCGTTCTTTTTTGCAAACATTAACCCACGAAAAATATATCCAGCGTATAATTTGCTCATGGTAATCTATCCCGCTGCCTTGCTTTTTGCTTGGCTTGCTTTTGCTTTTCCTTGCAAGCGAATCCCGTAAGCGTTGATTCTCTAGTGTAAGCTCTGCCTGCCCTTGCTCTAGCTTTGTATATATGTTTTGTACTTCCTCAAACCTAGAGGCGTCCTTGTCTTGCTTCTCCAGAGTCTCATAAAGCAAAGCCTCAGTCTCTTTATGCGCTTTCTTTTCAGCTTCCAGAGCAAGCTGGGCAAGTGACAAGGGAGAGCTTGCGCTCCGCTCTGCTAGCTCAAGCGCCTTCTCTTTTAGTATATCTTGTCTTGCTGCCTTAAGCCTCTGTTGCTCTGCTTTGCTTTTTACCAGCACAAGACGCGCCTGTGACAAGGGAGATATTGCTGGGCGCTCTTTTTTTAGAGTGCTCTTTTCACTGGGAGAGGATTGCCTTGCGCTTTTTGCGCGCCGCTGTGCTCTGCTTTGTTTCACTTAGCCAACTCCCTCCCGCTGTGCTTTTTCCTTTATAGCTTCTATAGCCTCTTTTGACCGAGAGCGCCCGTTTTTTTTAGCAAGCTTATTCAGTAGCTCTGACTCTGCCGGCTGGATCATGACTGTCAAATGCCGGGCAGTAGCAGTCTCTGTAAGAGACTCTGGCCTGCCAGCTTCCCTTGCCTTTCTTTTGCGCTCTGCTTCCTCTTGCGCTCTAAGTATTATGTCAGACATTCGATTACCTCTACATTACGCCGGGCTTGCTCTAGATTCGCTTTGCCCAGCTCTGCAATTACAGCGCTCTTCTTTTTGCATAAGGCCTCTAGCTCTCTAAAAAAACTTGCCTTGCTCCCTTCCCACACTACACGCTCGAATGTTATCCTGTCGTAAGCGACAAAGGAATCTGGCTTTGGATTCGATAAATGTAGCCCAGAAGTAAACCTCTCCCCGCACTCGTTTTTGTGACTATACGCAAGGCTATAAGCAAGCTCCCCTTCCTGCCCGCTGTGCTTGCTGACTATAAAATCCCGCTTCCTTGCTTCATCATATAAGTCTGTTTTCATTTTTTCTTTACTCCCTTTATGTATTAGCTGAATCAAATCGCAGCATAATGTCCCTTTCCTATCTCCCATTCTATGCTCCCGATGATAGAAGTCTTTACGCTGTATTCCATTTACATGGACGCTGTTGTCCCAGGCTAATAAGAGCTGGTCTTCCTCTACACTGAAAAACTGGGAGACCTCTGTTCTAAATTTACCCGGCCATCTCATGACTCTAATGATTATTTTCTCTTCTATCTCCATTATTCTAATCTCCCTTGTCTATACTGCAAACCTCAGCGCTTCTTTTGCAGACAGTTCATCATGGACGTACATAGACTCGGTTATCGCTGTGGTCGCATGCCCGAGATACTGAGATACTGCCTTGACACTGCCTTTGTTTGCTTTGATTTGTTTTGTCGCGAATGTATGCCTTAGTTTATGCGCGCTTGCTTTGACGCCTGCAATACTGCCTGCCCTTGCTATAGCATTACTAAGATTGCTTCTATTTACCCGGCCCCCGTTCTTGCCTGCGAATAAATACTCAGCTCTATCGCATTTACAGGCCTCTAGTATCTCACTATATAGCGCCTGCGTAAAATATACAAAGCGCTCTTTTCTGCCCTTGCCCAGCACACGAATATTGACTGCTTCTTTTTCGACCGTACAATCAGCTTTGCGTATATTGCATAACTCTGACACTCTTAGCCCGCTCTGCTGTAAGGCGGTGAATGCCAGTCTGTTATGCTTGCTGAGGTTTCTTGCAATAATCTCAGTCTCCGTGTCGCTGAGTATTTTTCTAGCTGTGACTTTCTTGTCCGGCTTGCCAATTTTCATATCTGCAAAACTAGCTTGCAGCTCTGCCCGCTGCCTGTCACTAGTAGCAAGCAGACTCAACGCCTTCTTTATAGCTTGCTTGTAGCTATTAACTGTCGCCGGCTTTTTGCCTTGCGCTGCCAGCTCTGCTAAGTAGCAAGCTATACTCTCTTTACTTATCTCTTTATTCTCTGCGATAAGCCAAGCGGCGAAGCGCTTGTTATGCCCATCGTAAGTTTTACTGCCAGTCTTAGCCAAGACCAGCTGTCCATTATTCTCTGTTTTTTGTATTTGATTATCTACTCTCATTTTCTCTCTATCCTTTACTAAATAAATTTTATCAAAACTGCTATTGCCCTTTTGATATTATGACCATGAATTATATATCGAATCTTGTCAAGTAAAAATTAAGTATTTTTTGTATAAAAATAATCTAATACAAAAGAGACATTATGTATTAACATTGACGTATAGTCTAAATCTGGCAGTCTTAGACCATGAGTAAAGTTTAGAGATATTTAGCTGGGAGTGTTTTTGTTTTTCTTATCTATCGCAGGCTTGTATGTAAGCAAGGCGTAAAGAAAAGATAGTATACATATGCTGAGTAGCCCTTGCCCGCTGGCTTGTTTTGCCTTTGTAAATCTTGCCCTGGCCTGTGGTCTTAGTCTTGTCTTAGACTGACGTGTCTAGTGCAAAGTAAAGCTGCCCAGTCTTGCCATCGATTACTTTGATAACCTCTCCCGCCTTGTCTATATATGAAAAGACTATCTCTCCCCCCGGCCTTGCCGGGTGCATGACTATAATTATGTCCTGGTCTTTTGCTTCCTGTGTATCCATGATAAATATATGCGCAGTGTCTATCTCTTAGCTTGTCTTCTTGCATGCGGGCTTGTCTTGCTTGTATCCTGCCGGCGTGCATTCTGTATAAGTAGTATTCTTATATCCTGTATGCTAGACTCTAGCTTATCTATACGGGAGTCTAGTTTATCTATACGGGAGTCTAGCTTTTGTATATCTTGCCTTGTGTCTCTTAGCATAAAAAAGATAACTGCAAAACCTATTCCTATAGCAGAGACCACAACGCCCGTGGTCAATCTCTGAACATACTTAAGCCAGTCTTGCCCAGACTCCAGCTTCTCTATCTTTACCTGTATAGATTGCATGGGAGTAAAGCCCGCTTCTTTTGCTTCCTGTGTGTCCACAATATATATACGCAGTATAAGAAAATAAGACGTCAAGCAAGATTAGCTATTACATGCAGGCCTTTACTTATAGCCTGCTTTACTCATAGTCTAAGTCTGGAAAAAAAATCCTGACACATAAAAAGCCTCGGCATGGCAAAAAACACGCCCGCGATTTTTTATCGGTCGGAGTACCTTTTTTATATACACTATAGCACAGGCGACTGTGCTTGCGCTGGATGCTGGTCTTCGCCGCAGCGCCAGGCAGGCACAGGCAAAAACAAGTCTACTCTTCTCCGGTCTTCGACTGCATGCGCACAGGATATTCCCATAAGGGAGCCGGGGCTTTCTAGACCTGCCTGTCTACTCCAGCGCCGTAAAGCGCCGTCTAAGACTGGGAATACTATAAAGCCCCCTGTGCTAGAATCAAGCAAAAAAAAGCAGAGGCCCGGCGCCCGCCTTGCATTATTCCCCGCAGGCCCGGCGCCTCTATTAGCTAATATATACACAGCGGGCAGGCAAGGCTATAAGAATAAGGCATATACGCTCCCAGCTGGCTTGTGCTGGCTTGTGCTGGCTTGTGCTGGCTTGTGTTTTTGTTTGCTTGCGATTGCCTGCCCTTGCCTTTTACTTAGTTTCTGCGTGTATTCTGTGCAAGAATAAGGCTATTGCAGGGCAGGTTTGCAAGAAGGCAGAGCTTGCGCCCCGCTGGGCGCTGGATACTGCGAAATTTAGCCCGTGTCTTGTATTGGGATCGCCTCAGCTGCGCCTTTTCTTAGCAAGTATTTAGTCTCACACAGCAGAATCAGGCGTTTTGCGGCGCTGTGTGAATTAGCATATGGCCTTGGCAGTGATTTTAAGAAACTAGACGCTTTTGATTTATCAAAAAAGCTGACACTGTTCACCTTCTCCCTCTCTATCCTGCGATCAAAGCACTCTATAGCCCCCCACGCCAGCTGGCATTGTTCCATCCGCTTCTCTCCATTCCTTGCCTGTCCAGCTGTCCTTAGATGCAGGCCTGCCAGGCAATAGAGAAAATCCTTTACGGTGACGTAGTCTGTGCTTTGCTCCTTGGGCTTCTTGCCCTTCTTAACAAGCGCCCTTGCTTCCTCTACTGTGTGCCCTCTGTGCCTTTTTGAGTCAAAGCCACAGGCAGCCAAAGCGCGCTCCCTGTCCAGGCCCCTTGCCCATTCGCCGAGATTCTGCATGAGCTCGCCTTTCTTATCTATATCCACGTCAAAGGCGTCCTTGATAGCCTCTAGCGCCATCCCCGGCTCTACTTTTTTGCCCAGCACCTTCTCTGCGCACTCATTAGCCAGGTCAATCTTAGCCCTTATACTCTCACAAAGCGTTGGGCAGTCATGTTTATTTATACCTAGCTTAAACAGCCGGTAACGCTCCCAGTGTCTGTCTGCTTTTCTTAGCTTTCCCACATCCCCCATATTATCGCCCGAGAGTGGCGAGAATTCGCAGTGTAGTGTTTTTACATCCAGGCCCCAGTGTGCAAAGCCCCCGGCCCATGCCATGTCCACCTCTCCACGCAGGCCAGCGAATTCGCGCTTCTTATCTTTTCTAGCACAATTCCGGCCTTTCCTTATATCCTCATACAGCTCCTTAGCTCTATGACTATTTTCCACACCAGAGTGACGCTCTAAAAAACTGCGTGAGTATCTCCTCTCCGCCTTCCTTTTTTGTCTGCGCGCCTGTGTCTTGTATGCAGCGCCTAGCCCCGCCCCCGGCTTTTTACCGCCAGGAAGACTTGCGCCGGATAGAAGGAAGGGCAGCACCACGCTCCCAGCGCCGTGCTTTTCCCAAGTATCTATGCAGCCCTTTATTATTTTACCAAGCTTGTATGGAGCCCCCAGCTTCCTTGTCTTCTTAAGATTCTCTTCCCTTTCCTTATCCCCGGTGCATATATATTTCCATATCGAATCCCTCTCATCCCTCAGGGCTTGCGGGATATTATACACACCGTGCCCCGCAGGCAGCAGCGCCATGCTGTTACTAAAATCGCAAGCCTTCCAGTCTCCCGTAAAACCGAATTGCTGCATAGTAGCATTCCATGCGCGTTCAGGGAAGGCGATCATAGAGGCCTCAGACATTTTCAAGCCCAGTATAGCTTCTGTCAGAGGCGCTATATCAAAACTCCCCCAGTAGTAATTCGTGCCATCATATACAGACTCAGCTATTTTTGCGCTGAACTCCCCCAGTCTCTTCTTATTCGGGAGCGCCCCGCCCGAAGACATACAAGAGACGTCAATATCCCCGCCTTTACGAAAGCGCATAGCTTGCTGGCAACTATCCAGCGCCGTAATCTTGAGAGTGTAGTCTGCAATAATCGACCGGTGCCAGCCTTCCAGCTGGCAATCAAAACCGCGTCCTGCGCTCATATTGTATATGCAAACATGGACTTTTTCTATATCTGACTCGTTTACGTCTTCTAAAACCTCCCCCGTTATCTTTTTAGTCTTAAGCCCAAGGCTTCGAAAAAGCCCGTCTAGGTAATCAGCCGTAGCTTTTTTGTGAACCCCGATTGCTATTTTCTGCCCCTGCATTGCAAGGCGTAGAATTTTAGCAAGGTGAGCTTCCAGCTTGTCATGGAATATCATCTTGACCTCTGGTAGCTCTGGCTTGTTTTCCACCAGGAACGTAGCCCCATTGAACAGAGC
>CBDETG010000053.1:0-12410 GCA_965242745.1 Leptonemataceae bacterium | reverse complement strand
GGAGTCTTGCTATAGGTTTCCCAGTCTTGTTTGCTGGTCTTATTGGTCTTGCTAGTCTTGTATTTTTCTTGTTTGCTAAACTAGACTCACGCATAGACAAGATAGACTCCCGAATAGACAAGCTGGAGTCTAGCATACAAGATATACGAATACTACTTATACAAAGCCAAGCAAGCCGGCAAGATACAAAGCCGGCAAGCCCGCAGGCAAGAAGACAAGCCAAGAGATAGAGGCTGTGATCATGAAAACAAAGCTAACATACTTATTTGTACTTTGCTTACTTGTTTGTATAGCTTTGCCTGCGGTCTTGCTGTCGAATCCTACAAGCAGCACAAGCGGGCAGCTTACAGATTGGCAGGGAATAAGAGACAAAGTCTTATTGCATGCAGCTAGTTTTGACTGGATAAAATGGACGCTTGCTATAGGATTGCCTGCCTTGCTTACGGTCTTGGGAGTGTGCTTTGCAGCTCTCTTTTTTGCGATAAGAGACACAAGGCAAGAGACACAGCAAGGCATACAAAAGCTAGACTCACGCATAGACAAGCTAGAGTCTAATACAAGGCAAGACATGCAGAGGCTAGAGTCTGGCATCCAAGAAAATAGAAAACTGCTTATAGAGCTTATACAAAAGCAATCTCCTACAAACACAGGGCCGGCAAGATACAAAGCCGCAAGCCCGCAGGCAAGAAGACAAGCCAAGAGATAGAGGCTGTGATCATGAAAACAAAGCTAACATACTTATTTGTACTTTGCTTACTTGTTTGTATAGCTTTGCCTGCGGTCTTGCTGTCGAATCCTACAAGCAGCACAAGCGGGCAGCTTACAGATTGGCAGGGAATAAGAGACAAGGTCTTATTGCTGGAGTCTGGTTTTGACTGGCTTAAGTTTTTAGGTAAAAGTATTTTTGCTTTCTTGGCTTTGTTTGCTGGCTTTGTATTTTTCTTATTTACTAGGATAGAGTCACGTATAGACAAGCTAGAGTCTAACACAAGCCAAGACATAAAGGAAATAAGAACACTGCTTATGCAGCTTATACAAAAGTAGACAAGCCAGCAAGATACAAAGCAAGGGCAGGGAAAGCGCCAAGCTAAGAGATAGAGACTGCGTATATATTCGTTTGTCATGGACACGCAAGAAACAAAAGAGCGCCTGCCTGTTATGGGGATAGGTCCTATGCTATTATGTCTATCTATTTCATAGCTGTCCTAATTTGAAATTGAAATAGCGCATGAGCCGAAGCGTTATGCCTGCCCAAGCAGCTAAAAAGATATTTACAATTTCGCTATAGCACGGCACAGTAGCGCCTTCCCTTATGCTTGCCTTTGGATGATACGACGCAAAAGCAAAGAAGACTATCCAGAAGCGCTGAGGGATTATTATTATGATCTTCCTTGTGAGCTTATAGCCTCCTATCCTTTGCCTAAAAGAGAGAACTCGCGCCTCATGGTATTCCAGGCAAGGTCCGGGAAGGTGCTTGATACAAATGTTGAGCGCATTGTCGATTTTCTAAGCCCTGGAGATGTGCTTGTTCTTAATAATAGCCGCGTTTCTCCCCGTCGTGTCAAACTGAGGCGCAAAAGCGGCGGCGCCATAGAAGCCCTTTTTTTAGAAGAGAAGGCGCATAAGCAGTGGCAATGTCTCCTGAGGCCTAAGGCTAGACTCTTAGAAAAGGAACGACTTATCTATCCTCACTTGCAGAATCGCTCCTCTAAACAAGCAAGCGCAAACGTAGAATTTATTTTCTCTGCCTCAAAGGAATATGCCTATCTCTTGCCGGTAAGGGAGGGCACATCAGAAGCAGCTTGGCATAGCAAAGAGGATGCAGAAAACTGGTTTGCTAGCTATGGGAGCATCCCTATACCACCTTATCTGCGGCGCAGCAGTGAAAGCCTTGATACAGAGCGCTACCAATGCGTCTATGCTAAGGAGCTGGGCAGCGTAGCTGCGCCTACTGCCGGCCTGCATTTTTCCTCCGGCTTACTCGAAAGAATACGAGCGCGGGGCGTGCTTTTAGCAGAGCTTGAGCTGCGGATTTCCTATGGAACTTTTGCGCCGCTGAGAGAAAAAAACTTTCAGGAAAATGCCTTGCATGAGGAACATTATTGCATCACGCCTCAAACAGCAGACATTCTGAATGATTGCAAGGGACTGCGAATTGCTGTAGGCACAAGCAGCCTGCGCGCCCTGGAATCAAATTTCCGCGCAGCCAATGGCAGATTTGAGCCCGGCGCTTTTTGCACGAAGCTTTTTTTGAAAGCTCCCGATAAGCCCCGCTCTGTCCAAGGCCTCATGACAAATTTTCATTTACCCGCTTCTTCCTTATTGTGCTTAGTTGCTTCGTGCATAGGCAAAAAAAACACTCTCAAGCTCTACGAAAATGCGGTGGCAAAGGGATACCGTTTCTTTTCCTATGGAGATGCCATGTTGATTTTACAGTAAAGCTTGGGCTTTGTTTACGCAGCGCTAGAGAGAACTGCAGACAAGCTAAGTAGCAGCTTTTTTTATAGAAGCGGGCGGCAGGCAGAGTTGCTCTAAAGAGCGTTCTTTCATCGCAGCAAAAAGCGCATCAGCTTCTTTGGCCAGAGACTTTGCGTAGGGGAAGGAAACTGCTTCTTCGTGTTTGCAAAAAACAGCGGAGCTTTGGCCGGCTATGCTGAGAATCTTTACAAGACAAGACCAGTAGCGCTCCGAATCGCATACATATTCATAACATACAAAATAGATATTCGCCTGACTGCTTTGTTCCTCTATCGCCAGCAAATACCTGTACAGCTCTACCCATCTTTCCAGCCAGTAATTCATTTGGCAAGGCTCATGGTAATGGCTGGAAAACTGAGGGAAGAGAAAGGGGCGGTGCTGGGCTCCAAATTCATAATGGCCAAGCCATCTCATATAGGACTTGCTAAAGCTCTCTACATTGGAAAAACGCAAATGCTGTTTGAGCAGGTTTTGCGCATGCTGCAGGGGAGAACGGAATGGTATCAGGAAAAAAGATCGAGGCAGGCTCTTGTGCAAAACCTGCAGACGTAAAATGTTATTGTTATTCTTGGAAAGATAACGCCTTCTTTGCATCTTAAAGCAAATAAGATTGCTATATGTGATAAAATTTGCAATGTCCTCATCGCAAGGCTCATGGGTCCTGAGCCCTGTAGAAGAAATATACTTCTTTCTGATAAAAGTTCTCCAGAAGACTTCATCAAAGGCTTCCGGCGATTGCAAATCGATAGAAATGCCGTCACCATGCGCTCTCTCTTCTGTCTGCGTAGAGCGAAAGAGCTTTTTTGTTAATGCCTTCCAAAGATTAGGCGCCATTACAAAAGGCATATCCTCGTAGAGCAATGAGGCAAATTGCCCGCTCTCATAAATCCTCCGCATCAGGATTGTGCTGCCAGCCCGTGCCAAGCCGCAGACAAAAACATGATCCTCCTTGGCATAAGCGCTGGCTTTTTTGCAAAAAAGCTTTTTTTCCAGATCAAATAAAAGCTCTCCTACGCCATCCCAGTGGAGAATCAAGCGATGGATGAGTTTTTCAGTCCTTTTGTAATGGGCCATGCAAGACCTTTCGCAATATGCTGCAGTACCTCCACTAAGGGGCAGCGCCTATCCAAACTGCGCCATCCTTGTAATACTCCTTCTTCCATATGGGGACTCTCGTTTTTAGCTGCTGTACAAGAAAGGCGCAGGCCTCAAAAGCCTCCTTGCTATGGGGAGCGCTTAAGGCAATTATGAGGGGCTCTTCTTGGATATGCGTTCGTCCTATACGGTGATGTATTGCCAGTTTTGCGCAGGGCCATTTTGCGAAGGCCTCTTTGGCTATCTTCTCCATTTCTTTGAATGCCATGTTCTCATAAGCTTCAAACTCCAGATACAATACTTCCTTATGAAAATTATGTTTCCTAACTGTGCCCACAAAGATATGCGCCGCTCCACAGGAAGCGTCTGTTACAAAATGATAGCAAGCCGCAAGGTCCAATGCTTCCTCGCTTAATTTTAGAGAAAGACGCTCCATAATATCAGCCGCCTCCTACGGGTGGAATAAGAGCCACCTTATCCCCATCTCTGAGAGTATAGTCGTCTTTTACATAGCTCTCGTTTACAGCAATGGCAAAGGGGCCAAGTTCTTTTAGAAGGGGATATTTTTCTTTTAGGATTGTTTTGAATTCCAAGACCTTCAGCTCCGGCTTCCTTAGCTGATCCAAGCGCAGCTCTGCCTGCCTTTCCCCGATCATGTCTTTAGCAGGGCCAAAAAAAAGTAATTGCAGCTTCATGAAAGGCGGCAGCGCAGGCTCCTTTTTTTCGTTGCTGGCATATAAAACTCAGGGCTTTTTTCCTCTGCAGCGAAAGCCGCAAAGCGCAAGGCGCATGGCAGCAGGCTTCCCAGTCCCGCTTAGTTTTCTTCTTTCTTGAAGCCTTCTTTTCCACCGCTCTTTTCTATAAGGCTGATCTTTTCTATTTGTATATTATGGGACAGAGCCTTGCACATATCATAGACTGTCAAGGCTGCCACAGATACTGCCGTTAAAGCTTCCATTTCCACGCCTGTTTTGTCGTGCGCTTGCGTGGCAGCAAGAATCTTGATGCGCTTTGCAGAGGAGATGCGGATTTCCACGCGACAATGATCCAAAGACAGAGGATGACACATAGGGATAAGTTCATGAGTTTTTTTTGACGCCATGATAGCGGCAACTACCGCCGTCTGGAAAACAGGCCCTTTGTCGCTTAAGGCGCCTTGAGCTTCTAAACGCTTCATGAGCTCCTCTGGCAGAACAATGACAGCCTCAGCCTTAGCCATGCGCAATGTAGAGCTCTTTTGGCTTATATCCACCATAGCGGCCTTTCCCTTGCTATCTATATGACTTTGTACTACACGCATATCCCTTCCTGAACTCCTACTACATCCTTCTTCTGGACTTCGTCAAGAAAGAATTAGACTGCTCTGGCGCAAAAATCGTTTTAGCCGGGAACTATATATCTAAAACCACAGGAATAGGCTAAATAGCTGTCTTTGCTTATCTCCCTAATCTTTCTCATATGCAAGACGGTTAATAGAATTACTTGCTGCTTTGCCTTGGCGGGTTCAAAAGGACTTATATATCCAGGGCTTCATCAGATGAGCAATCCTCTATGTCTTCGTATAGTGCGGCATTTTTTTGTGGTTTTAGCTGTATAGTTCCCATAATACTGTGAAAAAACGCTTGCTAAATGCAGAAACAACAGCTTGTATGACTGAGTGAATTAAAGTATGCATCGGGCATTCTGCCAGAGCATATCGAGCACACTGCCCAAGCGCATCGAGCGTTTTGCCATTTTCTATACTTTTTGAGACGCTAAACTAATCTTTCTTATTGCTATGACAAACAAAGCGCAAAGCAGCTTAGGGAAAGCAGGCATTTTTCTTTTTGTCTTCTTTTTCTCTCTCTTTACCGCTTCTTTAAGCGCAGCAGAACATACTCTTTTTAGTAAAATACTCAAAAAGTATGTACACAAAGATTTTGTACACTACAGCAAGCTCAAAAAAAGCCCCCTTTTAGCTGCCTATATCAAAGAGCTTGCTTTGACCAATCCAGAAGCCATGAAAGGCAAAAAGAGGCGCTTAGCTTATTGGATCAATGCCTATAACGCCTATACTCTCAAGCTTATTTGTGACAAGTATCCGGTCAAAAGCATTAAAAAACTGGGTTCATGGACCAGTACGATTTGGGAAACATGGAAATTCAAAATCTACGGAAAGGAATACACTCTGGATCACATAGAGCATAAGATCATACGCCCTAAATTCCGGGAGCCCCGCATTCATGCGGCTTTGGTATGCGCTGCCAAGAGCTGCCCTCCCCTGCGCACAGAAGCCTATGAAGCTGCAAAGCTGGATAAGCAGCTAGATTCGCAAATGCGCCGCTGGCTTGCTAAAAAAACCCATAACCGTTTTGATCCCCAAAAAAAGCGTTTGTATCTTTCTAAGATATTCTCCTGGTTTGGCAGAGACTTTCGCCCGAAGGGCAAAGACCTTCTCCCTCTCATCCTGCCCTATTTCCCTTCTGAAACACAAAAGCAAATCCGGCGTGTTAAGAGAGAGGACTTGGATATAGAGTATCTGGATTATGATTGGTCACTCAATGGCAGTTAATCGCGTATGCCGGCTGCAAAAGCAGACTCGCCCCCCATTCCCCCTTCCCTTAGCTTCTGAGGCTCCCGATACAAAAGGCCATTCTTGCTCCTTACTTCCTGTCCCAAGCTTCTAACAAATACAGACTTTATTGGAATTGCGCATATGGCCATACTTTCGAATCTACTCCACAGCTTCTATCGTTTTGATCTGCCCTACCTGCCTTTTGCTGAGGCATTAGAAGACCCAGCAAAGAAGCGCCAAGCCATAGGGCCCCCTGGCGCTCTGCTTGGTTTTATCAGCCTGCGCTCTTTGCAAAGATGGTCTTCTGATTTGCAGCGTTTTCGTAAAGAATACAAGGAGATACCAGCAGAGCTTATAGACAAGTTTGTCTGTGCTAGAGAAATGCTGGATATTTTCAGCGCACAAAAAGAGATCCCCGTTCTTGGGAAACAAGGTCATTTGCTTGGGTATTGGAACGAAAAACAGCTGCTCTTTGCTCTAGGAGGACTTGCTTCTCCTGCTGAGACTAAGGAGGAGCAGGCATCCCGGGAAACTTTTGCAGCAGCGCAATCTGATGAAAGATGGCTGGGAGAATTTTTGCTTAAGGCCATGCCTTTGCCGCTCTATGCCTGCAACTTGAGAGGCCGTACGCTTTTTTTCAATGGCCTCTTTGAAAGAGACATTTTACCAAAAAAGGCGCTCAAAGCCTCTATACGACACGCCGAGAGCTACCTGCTGCGTATACTGCAAGAGCTCTTAGCGCAGTCTTTTTCGAGAACAGAAAGGAAGGAGAAGAAATTTTTGGAGAACTACGACCCTAAGCTGGAGGCCTTGATACGCATAAGCAACCTGGAAGAAAAAGGGAAGATTTTCGGTTATCTTTTTTGTTTTGATGACAAGAGCTCGTCTACTATAAGCGCTGCTTTCCTACATCGTCTAGAACAGGGGAGCTCCTTGGCTGCGCTCCTTACAGAGGTGGAGGCAAATATCATTACAGAGAGCTTGAATCAAAAGAGATATAATATTTCTCATACGGCCAAAGCCCTGCAAATGAAACGCTCTACCTTGCAGCATAAAATACAGCGCTTGCAAATACCTGCCGCCCCCCAAGAAGCTGCACGTCGTAAAGGCAGAGTGCAGGCTAAGCCTGCAGCGCAGGGGAAGAAAAAGCTAAAACTAAGGTCAAAAAAGAAAAATATACTTGCCTCATGAAGATATGGAAATACTTTTACTATAGGCATAGCTTCGGATCAGCCGCATGTGCTCCCTAGCCCCCATCCTTAGACTTAAGATATGGTACTAAACAGAGATAACGCTCAGCTGCTTGAAGAGCTTTACCAGCGCTACTGCAATGGCAATGGGCAGGGACTAACGCCGGAATGGCAGCGTTATTTCCAAAGTCTGGATAGAAGCAATGGCCATCCTGCGGCTGCAGACAAAAGCTTAGGGCATCCAGCCGCTCTTTTGCCCGATGCCGGCGCAACTCTCAGCCATCTTGATTCCAAAGTGGTAGGAGTACAATCCCTTATTGAATCCTATAGGCGCTTTGGGAATCTTGCAGCTAAGATAGACCCCTTAGAGATGCGAAGAGAAAATAGAGAGCTCCTATCACTTTCTCTCTACGGTCTGGATGCAGCGGACCTGGACCGCGTTTTCCCTACGCATATAGCGAATTTTCGCAAGGCCAAATTGCGTGATATCATTGCTTGGATGGAGAAAACTTATTGTTCCTCTATAGGCGTGGAGTACGCTTACGTAAGAAATACGCAAGAGCGTAATTGGCTAGAAGAACGTATGGAATCTACGGCGAACTCTGAGACCCTGCCTTTAGACCTAAAACTACACCTATATGAGAAGCTTATTCAGGCAGAAAGTTTTGAGAGATTTTTAGCCCAGAAATATGTAGGGAAAAAGCGTTTTTCTATAGAAGGCTGCGAGACTTTCATTCCCTTGCTTGATACTGTGATACAAGAAGGCGCTTCCTTAGGAGTAAAATGTATCGTTTTGGGCATGGCTCATAGAGGCCGTCTTAATGTGCTGGCTAACATTATGCAAAAGCAGGCAGGTCTTATTTTTGCGGAATTTGATGAAATCTACAATACCAAGACCATAGATTATGCGGATGTAAAGTATCACCTTGGCTATTCACATGATTATGTTACGCGCTCCAAGCAGGAGGTACACCTTTCCTTGGCCTTTAACCCAAGTCATCTGGAGGCGGTGAACCCCGTTGTTCTGGGCTCCATACGAGCGCGTCAGAAAAAAGCAATTTGCTCGCAGCCCGGCCCAAATGCAAGAGAAAAGGTGCGCAAGACCTTCATGCCCGTTATAGTGCATGGGGATGCGGCTTTTATGGGGCAGGGCATCGTCTCAGAAAGTCTCAATCTCTGCAATCTGCGGGGATACGAAGTAGGCGGCACGCTGCATATTATCATCAATAACCAAATTGGTTTTACAACTCCCCCCCCGGATTCTCGTTCTACGGAATATGCTACAGACTTGGCAAAGGGCTTTCAGGTTCCTATCTTTCATGTAAATACTGATGACCCGGAAGCCGCTTATCGCGTTACGAAACTGGCCCTTGAATACAGGCAGCGCTTTGCCAAGGATGTGATCGTAGACCTTATTGGCTACCGCCGCTTAGGACATAATGAAACAGACGAGCCGGCATTTACCCAGCCTTTGATGTATGAGTATATCAAAAAACATCCTACAAGCCTGCAAATACATAGGAAGCGTTTACTAGAAGCAAAAGAAATCCGCTCCCAAGACTTAGACAGCATAGAACAATCTTACCACACAGACCTGGAAAGCACTTTCAACAAAGCGCGGGCCAAGAAATTCCGTATGCAGGTAGATACAATGCAAGGGGCTTGGTCTTCTTTTTCCAGACATGCAGAGAAAGTATCTTCAAAACAAGCGGCCTCCAAAATCTTTGCTGCGGGCTTTAGAAAAAAATTACAGAATTTAGTGAAGACGCCTCCCTCCTTCCACTTGCATCCCAAACTCAAACGGCTTTTAGAAAATAGAGAGCAAATGCTGCAAGCCAAGCTGCCCGTGGACTGGGGCTTTGCAGAGACGCTGGCCTTTGCCTCTATCTTGGCGCATGGACATAACATACGCTTTTCTGGCCAGGACGTTAAACGAGGCACCTTTTCGCACAGGCACGCTGTTTTGACGGATTACAAGACAGGCGCAGAATATATCCCGCTCAATCACTTCTCTGACACGCAAGGGGATCTGGAGATATGGAATTCGCCTTTGTCTGAATTTGCCGTTCTTGGCTTTGAATACGGTTTTAGCCTTGCAGACCCGCATACCTTAGTCTTATGGGAAGCGCAGTTTGGAGATTTTGCAAATGGAGCCCAAATTATCTTTGACCAATTTATTTCCAGCTCCGAGATCAAATGGTACAGAATGAGTGGTTTGGTTATATTGCTGCCCCACGCTTATGAAGGCCAGGGGCCTGAACATTCCAGCGCTAGATTAGAGCGTCTTTTGCAGCTCTGCGCAAATCAGAATATGCAGGTTTGCAATTGCAGCACCCCAGCCCAATATTTCCATCTTCTGCGCCGCCAGATACTCAGAGACTTCCGTAAGCCTTTGATTATCCTTACGCCTAAAAGCCTCCTGCGCCATCCAGCTGTAAGCTCCACGATGGCGGAGATGGATGAATCTGTCTTTTGCGAATTTCTTTGCGATACGAATAAGAGCTCCTGGGCGCAGGGAGAGCGTTTGCTTCTTTGTTCGGGAAAGATATATTACGAGCTTGAGGCCCATAGAGCCAAAGAGGGCCGCAAAGATATTCTGATAGGCCGTTTGGAACAAATCTATCCCTTCCCTGTCGAACAAATCCAGGCCTTCATACAAGCATGTAAAAATCTCAAGCGCATTTTCTGGGTTCAGGAAGAGCCCGTAAACCAAGGCGCATGGAGTTTTGTAAGAGAGCCTTTGCTGCAGCTTCTCTCTGCAAAGCAGAGTCTAAACTGTATTGCGCGGCCTGAATCTGCAAGCCCTGCTGCCGGCCTTTTAAAGATCCATCAAATGGAACAAGAAGCTATCATAAAAAAAGCCATAGGATGATCATGGGATCATAACATAAGTCTAAGCCCGGCTGGGCTGCGCCCTTTTCTTTCTATTTCTTTTTTGGCGATGAAACCTTATTTGTTAGTAGACCTGGATTTGCCTCACCTGCGCCCCTTGACGCGTTTTCGCTCTGTTTTCTCATTACGCATTGGGATTTTTTCTTTGCTGGAACGTCTTCGTCTAAAAGAAGCCGATGCAGAGATCATGTTTTTACATCCAAGGCCGGGACTATGAGTCGTACATAGCAAGGGCCGAAGGCATGCAGGCATACCACAAAGAGCGATTCCCCATGCAGGACTTAGCAAAGCTAAAAGAAAAACTTGCTTCTGTAAAAAACCAATACAAGGAGATCTTTTTTTCTTCTGATCTGCCCTTTTTTTCTTTGTTAGATAAGGAAGAACTAAGAAAACAAATGCAGCAAGACCTGCCTTTGTGGCTTTGCAATAGGGATTACGTCTCCTGCACAGAGAAGCCCGGCTCCTATACAGTCTTAGGGAGGGCAGAGGAGCTCTACTTACACAAAAGCTGCCAACTAGCGCCCTACAGCGTTTTAGATACGCGCTCAGGCCCTATAGTCCTGGATGCGGAGGTAGAAGTATTGCCTTTTTGCTATCTGCAGGGTCCTGTCTATGCCGCTCCTAAAGCGCGCTTAGAGCGCTTGCGCGGAAGCTCCCTAGTCTTGGGCAGGGCAGTACGGGCAGGGGGAGAAATACAAAACTCTCTCATCGGTGATTTTAGCAATAAGTGCCATGAGGGCTTTTTAGGTCACAGTATTGTAGGCAACTGGGTCAATTTGGGCGCCTTAACTACAACATCTAATCTGAAAAATAATTATGGGCTCGTGCGCCTCCAAGTACCTGCAAAGCATAGACCCGAGCCGGGAGAAAAATGCCTCACCATAGCTACAGAGCGTATGAAATTAGCTTCGCTTATTGGAGACCATGTCAAAACAGCCATAGGCAGCATGTTAGGCACAGGCACAATTTTAGACTGCGCAAGCAATGTTTTTGGCGCTTTCATACCTAAGTACCTCCCTCCCTTTTCCTGGGGAAGCGCAGGGGAGCTCTATGAGCTGGATCGCTTTCTCAGTGACAGTAAAAAGATTGCTGCACGCCGCATGCAAAAGCCGCAGCCTTATCTCATGGAACTGGCGGAATTATGTTATCCCTCGTCTTAAGCCTTCCATTAAGACTTATCAAAATCCCGCATAGTTTTTTTGATAGTTTCTAAGAAGTGGTCTCAAAAATACATCCATGTATTTTTTTGAGACGGTCGCATTTTGAAGGGAACTTCCAAAATGCTCACAAATGGCTTTGTTGCCTGCTTTCGCACAGGCGACTTTTGAGACCGGCTCTTAGTCTGCCTTCACCCATTCATGCCGGCTTTGCAATTCCCTATGTATGTACTTTTCCATATCTCTAAAATTATGCGTTAGTACTTTGTATTCCAGCTTATAGCCCCTGTTGGGATCGCTACTCTGGTAGCTGTTCAAGCGTTTTTGTATGTCATGAGCGATGCCTACTTTGTATTCGTTCTTGTAAGCTTTGTTAGAAATCACATAGACGTATTTTTGATCTATGTCTGTCTGCCTAAGATCTGTGCGCTTTGGCGGATCTGTAGAAAAGCGCAGGGCTTTCTGGTAATCAAAAAGTTCTTCTGGCTTTGCTACCTCTTTCTTCAGCCTCTTTTGCACCAGCTCGTATGCTTTTATACTCACGTCTATGCCTACCCACTTGCGCCCCAGCTTTTCAGCTGCAATGCATGTGGTAGCGCAGCCGCAAAAAGGGTCCAGCACAAGGTCGCCCTTCTTGCTGCTGGCTTGGATGATGCGTTCAAGTAAGGCGAGCGGCTTTTGCGTAGGGTAGCCCGTGCGTTCTTTTGCTTGAGAATTAATAACAGCCATTTCCCACCAGTCTTGCAAAGCGACCATTGCCTTCCTATCTCGAAATACTATTCGATCATACTTTCCAGAAGCTATCTTTGCCTCTGCTTTTTTGCGATTATAGACTATGAGCTGCTTTATTTGCCCTTGTATGACATTTACATCATAGCCTCTCTCCATCTTTACTTGCTGCGGCGTGTTGCTGTCATATAACTTTGCAAAAAATGTTTATTGTACTCTTTTGTATAAGCCAGTATAACATCATGGTTCTTTTGAAAATGCTCTGCTGCATTGGTCCATTTACGATAACACCACACTATTTCATTAATAAAATTC
>CBDETG010000052.1:0-14560 GCA_965242745.1 Leptonemataceae bacterium | reverse complement strand
ATTCTATCGAGAAAATAGAAGCAAATTATATTCCTCCTACAGGGAGCGCTCCCAGCTTTGATGAGGACCCCAGCATTGCCTATCTGAGCTCTGATGCTCTGGAGGTCAACTTCAGTCTTAATAGAGAATGCTGGGTACGTGCCGTGTTTCTGGCTGACGACGCAACGGCTCCCAGCGCAGCGCAGATCGTAATGGGCCAAGACAGCGAGGGAGCAAGCGTCCCCAATGCTCTAGCAAGCGTAGGCGCAAGACATGCCGGCTCCTATAGCCATTCTCTGCGTTACACGGGCTTCCGTGGCGCCGTGCAATATAGCGTCGACGGCTACTTTGTGGCATATTGCGAGAGCGGGGGCATGCCCGCATATAGCGCTGTAAAGAAGCTGGACCTAGACTATGATCCGCCCGTATTTGATACGACCTTAGGTAGCGTTAACCTTCAGAGGCCCCTCGCCTATAGCGTAGGGCAAAATCAGTATACCATTATCGGGAGTTTGGATAGGTATCAGGATGCGGATGCTAATACCTGCTCCATCTACACGGCATTTGCAAATCCCTCCACTCCTGCTCCCAGCGCATTGCAGGTCTTTCGTAGAGAGCCCACTAACAACTTCAAATTCGATATGACTGCCGCCAATGTGGATGACGACGCAAGTACTGGAGTACTGCAGGTTAACCTGCTTGGCCTGATGGACGCTTCCTATAGCCGTAACGTCTACGCAGTAGCCGCCTGCGGCAGCAATACGATAGGTCCTTTGCATCGCGTAGAGGTTGATTATGTGCCGGAAGACTCAGCTGCGCCTGTTTTTAGCGAAATTCGCGTCCTTACAAAAAACGAAAGGGGCTTTGACATATACTTTGATTTGGATGGGGTTTGCAGGCGTGTACACATGGTAATACTTGCAGAGGGCTCAGCTGCGCCCACAGCCGAGCAGATCATGATGGGCCAAGACAGCAATGGCAGCGCCTCTACTCTGGGCAGTAGGACGCTGGGCTTTTATCTAAGGCATCAGATTCCTGGCCGCATAGCGGGGTTTTCGTTTACTGGCGATCCTCAAAGTTCTTACAACTATGACGTAATTTGCCGTGGCGCAGTGCGCTACGGGAGGGGCCTACAGCGCGATCCAAGAAGTCAATGTTGTTTTCCCTGATCCCTAGCCCTCAGCCCTGCCTAAGCCACAAGCGCTTAAGTTACATGGCTTGGTCCTTTCGCTAACCATTGCGCCCGCCTCTTTGGCGTGGTAGCTAAAGATGAGGTCAGCGCCTGCCCTCTTAAAAGAAAGTAGAATTTCCATGACGCAGCTTTTGTAATCAAGGTCAAGATGCCCGGCCTGTGCTGCTGTTTTGAGCAGGGCATACTCTCCCGAGACATTGTAGACGGCCAGGGGGATAGGGCTTTCTTTGCAGATACGCCACAGCACATCCAGATAAGCTAAGCCCGGTTTTACCAAAAGCATATCAGCTCCTTCGCGTATGTCTAGGCGCGCTTCCCACAGCGCTTCCCTCCCGTTTGCAGGATTCATCTGGTAGCTTTTTTTATCGCTTTTTTGCAGGGCGCTTTTGCTTCCCAAGGCATCCCGAAAGGGGCCGTAGAAGGCAGAGGCATACTTAGCTGTGTAGGCAATCATACCGCTTTCCACATGCCCTGCATGGTCTAAAGCAGAGCGTATATAAGCAATGCGCCCGTCCATCATATCAGAAGGGGCGACCATATCGGCGCCAGCCTCCACATGACATACGGCCATGCGGCCCAGAAGTTTCAGAGTAGCGTCATTTAGAACAAGGCCCTCAGGAGAAAGCAGGGCGTCATGCCCGTGGGAGCTGTAGGGGTCTAAGGCAACATCGCTGATCAGCAAAAGCTCTGGGAAGGCTTCTTTGATGGCGCGCAAAGCCTTGCTATACAGGCCGCCGGAATTTGTTGCTTCACTTGCTTCTTTGTTTTTCAAGTCAGCGCTAACAACAGGGAACAATGCAATGGCACGAATCCCAAGCTTCGCTAAGTCCTCGCATTCTGCAAGGAGCAGGTCCAGACTAAGGCGGTCTATGCCCGGCATAGATACTACAGGGCTGCGCTTTTGTCTGCCTTCCTGTACAAAAAGAGGCATTACCAGATCGCAAACAGAAAGATGGCATTCCTGCGCCAAAGCCCGAAGCGCTGCTGTTTTGCGAAGTCTACGAGGCCTGTGACGCATCGTTCGTTGTGTGCCTTAGCAGCAACTCATATAGAAGGGATTGCGCTGCAGAACTTACAAGACTCTCAGCGCAAATGGAAGCTTGCATAGCTGCTGTGTGACTAATGGGATATCCTGTAGAGCTGTTTGATCCTCAGATCGAGCGGGGGATGAGTTGCAAACAGCATCATCAAGCCGCCGGATTTGCCGGAAATCTTCATGGAAGCTAAGGCCATTTCTTCCTGCCCTGCTGTCTTTTGCATAGCCGGTACAGTCCTTTTCAGAGCTTCCAAAGCTGCTATCATATTCTCCCGCCCAGCTAGGCGCGCCCCCCCGGCATCAGCACGAAATTCGCGCCAGCGTGAAAACCATGCCACAATAATCATACCTAAAAAGCTGAAAGCTATCTCAAGCGCTATTGTAAGAGCAAAGCGCACCATATACTGGTAACGCTCATCTACTGCCGAGCTTGCGAAAAAAGCGACGACACGCGCAAAGAACATAACGAAGGCATTGACAATGCCCTGAACCAGAGTCATTGTGACCATGTCCCCATTTGTAATATGAGCTACTTCATGTCCTAGAACGCCTTCGATTTCACGATCACTCAGGCGCTGCAGCAAGCCTGAAGATACAGCCACAAGGGAGCGATTTTTTGTAGGGCCTGTAGCAAAGGCATTCACTTCGGGGCTTTCGTAAATCCCTACTTGCGGCATCTTATCTATACCCGCAGAACGCGCTAAACGATGCACAGCTTGCAACAGAGCGGCCTGCTGGCTGTCTCGTGTATCTGTAGAAATTATTTTTACGCCCGTCATCCAGCGAGCCATGACACGAGAAAGGGCGAGCGAAATAAAAGCCCCGCCCATTCCCCACATCAGACAAAAGAACATAAGCGATTCATAATTGATGCCCTGAGCGTCCAGATAATGTCCTATTCCAAAAATAGAACTGACTATGCTGATCGTTACTAACACAAGAACGTTCACGATCATAAACAAAAAGATGCGTTTCATAAAAGCCATATCAGCCTCCTAAAAACCTTGCCGTATAAGCAAGGGTCACAAGTATTTTTAATGTTAGACACATAAAAACACAAGGCCTGTTTTTATGCAAGCAATTTTTTCTCAGTGACAGCTAAAAAAAATCACGCAGCTTGCTTGCCCTTGGCTGTACATGACACGGCGCTGTGAAGCAGACACTTTGTGCTTTAGAAATACGGCAATGCTTTCGTTTTACGTTTTAGGCTTGACGCATATCCCCTCAGTCCTTTTCTGGTTCCTGTGCTTTTTCTCATGCTGAAACTGGCGTCTTGCAGGCTGTCTATATAGCGTAAGGCCTTCTTGTATAGGCTAAGCTTTATAGGAAAGAGGCTAAGTATTTTTGACCCTGGGCTTTAGGTAATGCAGCTAAGGCTTAAGTAATCCGGCGGGTGTAGCTCAGTTGGTAGAGCCCCAGATTGTGGTTCTGGTGGTCGCGGGTTCGAACCCCGTCGCTCGCCCCAAGTACCTGATTCCCTGCGTCTTATGGAAGGCCCCGACAGCGTTCTTTAGTTTTTACAATTTTTGTTCATAGCTTGGATGAGGGCTTGGGCGAAGGTCTATTCTTAGCGGCAGCAAAGCGGGATATCTTAGACTCCGATGAGCCTCTTAGCTTACAAAGAAATACGTAAAGACTTTCCACTTTTGCAAAGCAAGGTCTACGGGAAGGAGCTGGTTTTTTTAGACAGCGCCGCCAGCTCTCAGTTACCACAAAGAGTTATTGATGCCTTTTATGATTACTATCGCTGTCGTCATGCGAATATACACAGGGGCGCTTACAGGCTCAGCTATGAAGCCACTGATCTTTATGAAGAGGCGCGCCGGCGGGCAGCTCGTTTTTTGCATGCCCCGGAGCCGGAAAGCTGCATTTTTACTCGCAACACTACAGAGAGCTTAAATCTTGTCGCCTATAGCTGGGGCAGGGCAAAGCTAGAAGAGGGCGACGAAATCCTTCTTGGCCGCTTGGAACATCATTCTAACTTAGTCCCATGGATGATGCTGGCCAAAGAGAGGGGCGCAAAAATCGTATATATGCCATTAAGCTCAGAAGGCTTTTACGATGTTTCAGCTTTGCCAGAGCTCATTTGCGCAAAAACAAAAATTATCAGCGTGCAGCATATGAGTAATGTACTGGGCACGATACAGGATATAGCAAGCATTGCCGCGCAAGCGCGCAGGGTGGGGGCTCTGTTTGTTGTAGACGGAGCGCAGAGCGCGCCGCATCTGAAAATCGATGTGACAGAGATAGACTGCGATTTTTATGCCTTCAGCGCCCATAAAATGCTGGGGCCTACCGGGGTAGGTGTGCTCTATGGTAAAAAAAAGATATTAGAAGAGATGCAGCCTTTTATGGGCGGCGGGGGCATGATCCTGCGTGTACTGGATAAAAGTTTTGAAGCTGCCGAGTCTCCCGGTAAATTTGAAGCAGGCACTCCTAACATTGCCGGCGTTGTAAGCTTTGCGAATGCCTTAGACTACCTGGAAAAAATTGGGCTGGAGAACATACATGAGCATGAAAAAGCGCTGACAAAGTATGCCTGGGAAGAGCTGAAGCAAATAGAAGGCATAGAGCTCTACGGAGTAGACGCCTCTCTCCTGAAAGCAAAGGAGGATATGTATGGCGGTATTATCTCTTTTAATCTCACAGGCGTCCATCCGCATGACCTGGCAAGCATACTGGACGAAGAAGGCATAGCTATACGGGCGGGCCACCATTGCTGCGAAGTTTGGATGAGAAGCCAAGGCATCAGCGGCACGGCTCGCGTAAGCTTTTATTTGTATAACGGCGATGAGGATGTCGACCACTTGCTAAAGGCGCTGCGAAAAGTGCGTTCTATTTTTAAGCTGCCCCACGCTAACTGACTATGACGCTCGTACAGGATATTTACAAGGAGCTCATTCTTGAGCACGCTCGCCATCCCTCGCACCTTGGGCACCTCCATGATGCTACTGTATCCCAAGCAAACGTGAATCGCAGCTGCGGAGATGAAGTAGAAGTGGAGCTGCGTATAAGTGAAGACAGGATAGATGCCATACGAGTCAATAGTAAAGGCTGTAGTATTTCCCTTGCTTCTGGTTCCATGATGGCAGAAGCTGTAGAAGGCATGACAAGACAGGAAGCAAAGCAGTTGATAGAAACATTTAAGTCTATGCTCCTTCAAGGCACAAAGCCGGTTTTCCCGCCTAAAGGAGAAGACCTTGAAGCATTGTCTGGAGTAAGCAAGTATCCTATACGCATAAAGTGCGCTACCCTTGCCTGGAGCACTTTGGAGCAGGCGCTCAAACAAACAGAAGAGTAAAAGACGCCAATATGTCAAAGATGCGATCTGGCAGAAGGCCCCTGCGCGCCACTACGCTTTGCTGAGATCCGGCAAGTTCAAATGCAGCCTTGCCTTAGCGCCAGACTCCCGCGCCGCTATTGCAATGCCTATGTCTTGCCGTCGGCCATCGCAAGCATGAATATATAGCGCCAAATATATCGCACCTAGCCTAATCATAAATTGCTTGCAGTTACAAAAAACCAAGCAAATGCTCCCATCAGAATATGCCTCAAACAAATCAACATGACATTGTAGTCAAACGCGTTCTATCTGAGAAAAAATACGCCATTGACCTGCTGCAAAACACGCTTGATAAAGCTATTGCAGATAAACTTCACTACTTATGTCGCATGTAAGCTATTTATGTCGCTTGTAAAGCAGAATCTTAGGAGTTATGTCTCTTATATTCTGATTTTTGCAAGTCTAAACAGCTTATTATGTCCCTAGCATGAAACATTTTTTTGCATCACATGAGCCTTATTTGGAGGCTATATGCAGGCAAAACATCACTTACTTTCTATTTCCTCACTAGCAGGGGACGCAATAGAAAGGAAAACACATTCACAGAAAGCAGCGCTCATTGTGCTGTCCTCAAAATACAAAGCACGATTCAAAGAGAAAAAGGACGGGTATTTTTCCTCTCTAGCAAGCAAGAAAAAATACGAGCAGCAGGCAGAGGCCAGGCCAGAGTGCAAGCTCATACATATTTCCAAAAGGCGAAATATCAGGACCTTGCGTCTTGACAAGAGTCTATCAAAAAATGAAAAGCATATCTTGGCTCTTGATGCCAAATCCAAAACACAAGGAGAACAAGATATGTTTCTACTCAATCTCGCATCTGCTAGGAAGTATCTAGCACAGCGTAAAAAAAAGACTCTGAGTTTAGGTATCCTGCCTCATGTTGTATCTGACAATGGCAGGCATGGCCTTAACTCATATATCAAAAAATACAATAAGCTCCATCCCAATGGCAGCTATCTATCTGATCTTTATAGCTTTGTGAGTGCGCTGCCTATCAAAGCTGCATCTAAAAACACAATAACGCAAGCTTTTGTGCAGTCACTCAAAATCTATTTTGGAGCAGAGTTATGCGCAAACTTGGAGCTGGACTATACCATCAGAAGCTTTAGAAATTCCTTCCGCAAGAAAGTGAAAGTGAATAAAAAGATCGCCATAAGCTTCGATGAGCTTTGCAAATTTGTGGAGAGGGCCCCTGTCAGATATGCCCTCATGGCTGAGATAATGTTCCATACTGGCATGCGGGCGACAGAGCTCACTAAGCTGCGCTGGGATCAATGCAGGCCGCAGGAGAACGGCCATTACTTACTCAGCTATAGACAGAAGGGCAATACCATGAATACAGTCGAAGTCAGAGGGGACTTAGTCAGAAGGATACGCAAGGTTTTCGATAGCTCTACCTTTCTGTTTGAGAAGAAAAATGGCAAGCCCTATAAATATAGCGGCATCCATCGCGCCATTGTGAGCTCTTCCATGATGAGTCTTGGCTATAAGATCACTCCGCATGACCTGCGCCGTGCTTATGCGACAACTATGATACAGCATTTCCCTAAGCAAATACAGCAAATCATGCGCAGAGCTGGTTGGGTGAGTGTAGAGGTTTTTATGAAGCATTATGTTAGTGAAGAAAAACTTTCAGCAGATGCTATTCCTGATCCAAGCGCTCTCATGCAAGCTCATAACAGTGAGGCAAGGCTTGCAGTAGATAGCATTCCTGATCCAAGTTTGCTAAGCCAAGCAATACCTGCGCAAACTGACAGGACATACGAGACTAAGCAGCAAGAGTTATGCAATGCAGAGCAAGAGCAAGAGCTCTTTGGAATACAAAGTATCAAGCGCTTGCAAGACAGCAACGGCCAGCTTCTCTTTCTATTTACTATGGGCTCTCATAAGAGCGATAGCACATCTCACAAGAAAGAGAAAGCTAAGACTTCTAAAGCAGCTTCAAAGAAGAAAGCCAGTCTTATAGAAGACGAGAAGATCAAGCGGCTGCGAGAAGCAAGCAAGCTCTTGGGTAAAGCTCGCAAGCAATTACATCTCCAAAGTGTAGGCGGGCTCTCGTGTAGTATAAGAAAGGAGCAAGCTATGGAAGAAGCAACGGCCCTTATGGTGGAGACTAAGGCGCCTGCTAAGAAGTATGCAATCTAGTATCAACTCAAGCCAACATGGAGCTTGGGAGAAAATCTACGGCACCATAACCTGCGCCATCTTGCCGCACTTAACCAAGAGCGAGATACAGGTCTATGTTGCTTTGTCCAGCTTTCAAGGCAAGCAGAGCCATTGCGCTGTCTCGCTGCGAAGCATTGCTCAGCGCGCAAGGATCAGCTCCCTATGTCAGCTCTCACGGATCATATATAGGCTAAAGTCCTTAGCTCTTATAGAATGCTCTTCTATAAAAAGTTCTGTCAAAGAATACAGAGTGCAGCCTAAGGCCGGTCCTTATGCTGCGCTGCCTCTGAGCTTCCTGCATGCCAAGCCCTCAAAGTCTATGCTCTTGGTCTATGCAGGCTTGTCCAGTTTTCAAGGCACAGCGCAGCAATGCTTCCCTACGCGGATGCAAATAGGAGCGCGGGTGGGTATCAAAAGCATGCCTTATATATCGCATGCCTTGCATGAGCTAAAAAAGCAGGGCTGGCTGGATAGCCAAAGGCAGGGCCCAAGGAGCAATGTCTATGTCTTAACTTGCGCAGGTGATGAACGCATGTCTCAAAAAGACGTCCTCAATTCGTCAAATAAACAAACGAGTAGTTATCAGAGTAAAGAGCCCTTGTCTCAAAAAGACGTCCTCATTTCGTCAAATAAACAGATGAGTAGTCATCAGAGTAAAGAGCGCATGTCTCAAAAAGACGTCCTTGTTTCGTCAAATAAACAAACGAGTAGTTATCAGAGTAAAGAGCCCTTGTCTCAAAAAGACGTCCTCATTTCGTCAAATAAACAAATGCTTAGTCATCAGAGTAAAGAGCGCATGTCTCAAAAAGACGTCCTTGTTTCGTCAAATAAACAAACGAGTAGTTATCAGAGTAAAGAGCCCTTGTCTAAGAAAGACGTCCTCATTTCGTCAAATAAACAAACGAGTAGTTATCAGAGTAAAGAGCGCTTATCGCAAAAAGACGTCCTCGTTTCGTCAAATAAACAAATGCTTAGTTGTCAAAATGAGGAGGTCTTTTGCAAAAAGATGTCCTCGTTTCGTCAAGAAAGAGGTCCGCATTCTGTCAATCCTAGTACAAAGAAAAACCCATATAAAAACCCAGTAAGTACTGCAAGTACTACTACAATAACAAAGAGCAAGGCAGCAGATAGTCCAAACACACAGCACGCTGTGCAAAAGCCATCTTTGTTTCCACAGACATTGAGTCATCAGAGTAAAGAGCGCATGTCTCAAAAAGACGTCCTCATTTCGTCAAATAAACAGATGAGTAGTCATCAGAGTAAAGAGCGCTTGTCTAAGAAAGACGTCCTCGTTTCGTCAAATAAACAGATAAGTAGTTATCAGAGTAAAGAGCGCTTGTCTAAGAAAGACGTCCTCGTTTCGTCAAATAAACAAATGAGTAGTTATCAAAATGAGGAGGTCTTTTGCAAAAAGACGTCCTCGTTTCGTCAAGAAAGAGGTCCGCATTCTGTCAATCCTAGTACAAAGAAAAACCCATATAAAAACCCAGTAAGTACTGCAAGTACTACTACAATAACAAAGAGCAAGGCAGCAGATAGTCCAAACACACAGCACGCTGTGCAAAAGCCATCTTTGTTTCCACAGACATTGAGTCATCAGAGTAAAGAGCACTTGTCTAAGAAAGACGTCCTCATTTCGTCAAATAAACAGATAAGTAGTTATCAGAGTAAAGAGCACTTGTCTAAGAAAGACGTCCTCATTTCGTCAAATAAACAAACGAGTAGTTATCAGAGTAAAGAGCACTTGTCTAAGAAAGACGTCCTCATTTCGTCAAATAAACAGATGAGTAGTCATCAGAGTAAAGAGCGCATGTCTCAAAAAGACGTCCTCGTTTCGTCAAATAAACAAACGAGTAGTTATTACGATCAGCACGTCTTTTTGCAAAAGGCGCAAACAAGTACAGGCAATGCGCCTGTGCTGCAAGCGCAGAGTCATGCTTATATGAAGATGGACAAGGGCAAGGCGAAGGTTTTAGCAGAGCTGGAGCAAGGGCTATACCCCCATGTTCCCGATCACATGAGGCGCTTTTATGAGCTTTCTGTTGTCGGCGAGCTGCAAGGTGAGATTGTGCTGGAAGTAGAGTCTGCCTACACTGTGCCGGAGATTCTGCGTGAGTCTATACAAAAATACGATGGAAGAAATCTAAAGATCATATACATACAGCCGCAGGCGGTACAAAGCAGAAGGCATAGCTGGCCGCGAAGAGCTCCAGTCAAAAAAAACTTTCGCTGCGCTTACTAAAAAGAAAAAGCTGGCAGCTTGTAAAGCTGCCAGCCAAACTTATTCTTCTAAACTGAGCTTTTTTTCTATAGCATTGTATTCTCTCAAGCCATAGTTATGCTCCAGACAATACAAAGCAGCGCTAGCCGTTACAGCCAGCTTGCTATATGCCTGATCTAATTTCTCTCCCATTTCTTCTAGGTTTTTGAAGGCAAAGCCAGCTGCGCTTAGAGCTTGGGACTCTAAGTGTTCTGCCCGCTTTGCTATCGCATCTATTAGGCTTTCATCATCGATGCGCAGTTTTGGAGCATCGCCATTTTGTTTCTCACTCATAGCGCACACTCCTTCCTGCTTGCAGCCTAAGCCCTTGCAAGAGTGAGAGTTTTTTTACTTGCCCCTCAGTTTCAGACAAGCCCTCTTTGTGATTAGCCATGCTAATACCTCCTCGATATGTATTAGTGTGGTTAGCATCTCGGTATAGTGTCCGCTTTACCGGGGTGCGCTTCCACTTTGTCTATATATTAGACCATTGTTTTCATGCGCTTTTTGCCTCCATCTTTGGCCAGAGCTCTGCGGCTTGCATCTGGTCGTGGTTGTACATTTGTTCTGTAATGCTAGTCGAGCTGTGGCCTAAGTAATTGGCTACTGCCTTGACGCTGCCCTTGCGTAGAATATGCGATGTTGCAAAGCTATGGCGAAAGCTGTGTGGATGTATGTGCCTGTCTAATATAAGCCGGGCGTATTTTGCAACTTGCCTTGCTATGTATTCACGGCTATAGCTGCCGCCTCTAGGCGATGCGAATAGCAGCTCTTGTGATGCAAAGGCCTTGATGATTTTCTTATACAAAGTATGACTCAAGATGATGCGCCGTTCTTTTTTGCCTTTGCCGATGATGCGCACATAGACAAAGTCTCCCTGCCTCTGCGTATCTTCGAGTCTTATGGCAAGCAGCTCTGAGATGCGCAGGCCCGTTCTATACAAAGCCTCGCAAATCAGCGCAAGGCGTATGGGCATGGCTTGGATGAGCTTTGCCATATCCCCTTCGCTTAGCAGCTCTTCTTGGTAGATTTTCTTATCTGTCTTTGCCGTCTTGATCTGCTTGAAAAAGTTATCAAGCAAAGTGAGCTGCCTTGTATCTGTCAGTGATTGCTTGATGGCTTTCTTGATCGCCTGCAGGTAGCAGCTTATGGTGCTCGGCGCAAGCCCTTGCTTTGTTTGCAGGAAGAGCAGGATGCGCGAGGCTGTGATGGCCTGCCCCTTGTTCCATTTGTTAAAGCGAGCGACATGTCCATCGTAGCCTTCTATGCCTGTTGCTTGCAAGATACAGGGCGCAGAGGAAATCGCAGACTTATGATAGAAGCCTTGTTGCTGGAGCATGGCCCTATGAGAACATGTACATTTACCGCGCCAAGCGCTTTATGTATTTTTTTTTGATACAATATTTTATGCAAGCGCTCTTTGGATACGCTCTAAGTCCTCCTTGCTTTTGGCTTGCTTGAGCAGACGACACAAGCCAAGCAGCCTTTTGTATTCTGCCAGCAACTTTCTTCTTAGCTCTCTATCAAAGTCTAGGGCATCATCGCTTTGCTCCAGCGCTTGTATGTCTTGCAGATCAGAAGAGATGATGGGGAAGGGAAGCTCCTCGTCTCTGATTTCGGGAAGCAATGTAATAACAAGAAGGGGTAGGGCAAGACCCGCATGTTCATAGGCAAGCCTGCGAAGCCGTCTTTGCAAAAGCTTATGTATGTGATAACGCATGTCTTGCAATGTTCATTACTCCGTGTTTTGCTGCTTAGGCGTTGCTAAGGCCTGCCTTGTATATGTATGCGAAGGTTTATAGGACACAGCTTGGATCTCTTCTATAGTACTTGCTTTGGCAATACTGGCCTGCGCCTTCTGCTTGGCCTTGTATGACTCGTCGTGATACTTGGCCACCTGCATAAACCATGCGTCATAGGAATCATCTCCCACAGCCTTGCGCTTCTGCCAAAACTGCAGCTCTTCATCTGTCCATAATATATCATCTAGGAAGTCTGACTCTATTGCATCTTGCAGCGCCTCTTTGGCTGCCTCTATGCTGGGCGTCTGCGCTGCCTTGTCTTTTTGCTTGAGCCTGCCTGTCTTCTTATCAAAGCTATAATTCTCAGGTGGAAAAGATGAGCCCTTGTATATGCGTCTTTGCTTTGCATCGGCTAAGCCTTGATTGTACATTTCGTTGTCTATAAAAAGAAGCGCCTCTGATTCTAAGGCGTGCTCTTCTAAAAACTGAGGTCCATACCAAAAGAGTGCGTTCCTATTAACTGACATAGCGTCCTCCCCAGATATAAGGATAGAGCGCGATGCCCTGACTGCGATTGTGATAACCCGTGTTTATGCTTCCATGATCATTGCTGCTTGGCCCGCCGAGGCTTGCCTTTGCGCTGCTTGTATTTTCCTGCGCGCTTCTATCGCCTCTGGCGCTATGCGCCGCCGCTGCAACGCGAAAGTTTGTGCCTCCATGATAGGCAGTAAGACTATGGCTATGTCCCGCATCAATGTGCTTATGGTCTTGCATCTGATCACGCTTGCGAAGGCCAGCAAGCCATGCGCCGTCCTTATCCTGTCCTACGGTGAAAATACTTCTTGCTGCAGTCTGCAAGATTCGTATGCGATCGCTTCTGGCTGGAATGCGATAGGGATAAAAATAAGCTGTGCCTTCATGATTGCCGCTTGCATTGGCAGCTATGTATGTAAAAGAAATATAACGAGAGCTAAGGTTTAGGTTTGCAATGGCATAAGCGCCAGATCGTATAGAGCCTATGTCGTTTAGCAGAGTGATGCTCCTCCAGTTGTTGTAAGATGTCTGCACAAGGCGGTCTTCTGCGAGCGCCGCAAAGAGCATGCTTTGCGCCGTGCTGCTTGCAAAATATAAGTAGGCTTCATTGTTTGTAATGCGCCAGTTTGTGATCGCAAGGCCAGTCGTATCAGTCGTGTTATAGCGCAGGCGTATATTATAGAGGAAAGGCACAAGCTCCGGCCACTTGCTTTGATTGAGAATGCTGTCTCTTTGCGACAAGCAGTATGCGGGGAAGGAAGCAGAGGGCGCAAGGTAGTCAGGCATGAAGAAGACCTCGCCTACAAGATGCCTGTCTTTAGCTTGCAGCCTTTGCTCTGCCTTCCTGTCTGTGTTTGCTATGCTTGTGTTTAATTCTCTTATGATCGTTTTGAAAGACTTGCGCAGGTGGTGATTCATCGTCGCCTCACGAATGCCGCTCTGATCTCTTTTGTATTCTATCCACTTGATATGAGCCTGCGTTAATGTTGGCGCTTGGCTTGTCGTACTGTAGTTTTCTATAACACGAATCACAAAGAGCTCCTTTGTATCTGCCTGCGCCTGCAGCGCTCTGTTTTGTTCGGGATCATAAAAGTCCATAGCCACAGGCTCGCCCGTGCTTTGTTCCAAGCGCATTTCATAAAACCCCGTCATGGCATTTGGAGCGGGACGCAAAGTCATCGGCGCAAGATAATAAATAGCTCCTTGCTCAAGTATCCAAGCCGCATTGCATTCTATCTCATTGCTATTGTAGCTTCTTATGTCTCCGCCAATCAGCACGGCATTGCGTTTTTCTGTTTTTGCTATAGCGCCTTCCAAAAATGCAAGGAGGCTTTGCAGGATCAGCTTGGGAAACTCCCGCATCTCTTCTTGCAGGCCGGGTATGCCGCTTGGCGTGCTCTGCGCATAGATGCGGCGATTGGGAAGATAGAGCGGCAGGCTTGTTTGACTTTCTTGCGTTATTATCTCTTGCTTTGGCATTGTATCAAAAGTATCCCCCCCCCCCTTCTATCTTCCTATAAGTATGCCAGCGCCAGCAGCCTTTGCCCTCAGAGCAGCTTCGACTTGTCCAAGATGGATACTTGTAAAGACAGCATAGACGACATCATGCAAGAGCGTAGGCATAGAGCCAAAGGCGAAAGAAGGGCGGGCGCTTATTCCTAAGTAAGTGTGATCAAGATAGGGGGCGATGCTCTCAGGCGCATGCAGGCTGGCGCTTGGCAAAAGCGATGCAAGCACCATAGGCGTGGGGGAAAGGCCAAGCGCAGTTGCCAAGAGCCATGCGCGCAGGCTTGTATCATCTGCCTCCTCTGGCAGCGCTATGCCCCAGAACTCCGCCCAAAGCTGTGTCAGAAAGCCAGTGGCATCGCGCAGGCTCATGCGCTTTGCAAGATCACAAGCTAGCATCCTGTGCCACTCCAAAACGTTATGCAAGGCGCCCTTGTTTATATCCATAGGACGCTGGAGCTCTGCCTTTTCCTGCCTGTCTTTATCAAAGACGAGCTTCTTGTACTGGCTGCCCTCTTTGGTAAAGATATGTAGAAAATCATCGATCATATTTTGTAACTGTCTTATCGCATCTGCTTTTGTATCATACTTGCCTTGCTATGGTCTTGCGATCCTTGTTATGCTGCTCACTGTGACCCTCCCCCCTCCTGCCCCGCCTATGCGCGGCAATTCTCTAGGCTGCACTGCAATGTCATTACCTGCAATGTTGATATATAAAAAGTCTCGCGGCCTCTCTTGCAAGACTGCGCTTTTGACGTGATCCAGCAAAACATCTTCACCTGCCTTGAGGCGATTTACAAAG
>CBDETG010000051.1:0-7422 GCA_965242745.1 Leptonemataceae bacterium | reverse complement strand
TTCTTGATTGGATTTATTATTTCACAGAAAATTTGAATTTCCATACTGTATTAGACGCCTTTGGAGGAACTGGCAGCGTGGCTTACATGTTTAAGCAGAGAGGTAAACAGGTTTTTTACAATGATTACTTAAAGTGCAACTATATCATTGGGCAGGCTTTAATTGAAAATAATAAAACACTTTTACATGATGATGATGTGAATTTCATTTTATATAGACATAATGAAATCAATTATCCAAGCTTTATAGCTGACACTTTTCAGAATATTTATTTTACAGACGAAGAAAACCTATGGCTTGACCAAGTCATTACGAACATTCATCATATAAATAATAAATATAAACAAGCCTTGGCTTTTTTTTCAGTATTTCAGGCTTGTATCATTAAAAGGCCCTATAATCTCTTTCACCGTAAGAATTTATATGTTCGTATGGCGAATGTTGAAAGAAGTTTCGGTAATAAGAAAACATGGGATGCGCCTTTTGAAAAATACTTTATCAAGTTTGTTCAAGAAGCAAATAATGCTATTGTAGATAACAGGAAAAATAATATCGCTTTTCAAAATAATATCTTTGATTGGAACTATACTACCCCTGATCTTGTTTATATTGATACGCCTTATATTTCCATGAAAGGCGCTGGAATAGACTATCTTGATTTTTATCACTTTTTAGAAGGCATAGCGCAATATGACAAATGGGCAGCTTTGATTGATCATAAATCAAAACATAAAAAAATAAAAAGCAGAAGAAATGAGTGGCGTGATAAAGAAGGAATTTATCATGCCTTTGAAAATCTTTTTAAGAAATTCCAAAATTCTATTTTAGTTATTTCATATCGAGATGACGGTATACCCGCAACAAAAGAACTTCTTGGAATACTGAAAAAAATTGGGAGAGAAGCTGAGCTAAGAAAAATAGACTATAAATATGTTTTAAGCAAGGGAAGAACAAAGGAGGTTTTAATTATTTCTCAATGAATATAAAGAATATAAAAAGACCAGAAGGGCTAGGCGGGACAGAAAGACAAACAAGAATCTAAGACTGAACATAAAGCAACTTACATAAGAGTTCCCTCTTTTTGCGATCCCATGGTTTTCTTGCTTAAGAAGAGTATTTTTTGAATCGACTTTGTTAGCAGACAAAGCCGGCAAGGCTTGCAAAAAGAGGGGGCATTTGCAGGACATAAACTTTGCGCTGATAGGGCAGGAACGAAGCTGCTATGAGCTTATAGCTCTTTAGATACATAGAGAAAAGACAGCTTCTATTTTTTATTCTAAGAATGCAGATGATCCTCAAACCCAAGGGCCAGCTTGACAGAGATTCGGCTCAGATATTATGTGAGAAACTGGAAGGATGCCTGAGGCGAGGCGCACGTTTTCTTACAATCAACGCAGAGCTTATCTTCCCTATCTTACCTGAGGCCCTGACTCATATACGTAATTTTATTTTATATGAAAGCGCCGCTTATTTGCCCTTCTGCGTTGCTTTTAGGTCTATCCATCCCCGCTCCCTTCTTGTGCTGCCAAGGAGAGGAATACCCTTTTATGGGAATGATATTGTTTTTTCTATGCCCCAGTATGGCGAAGCGATGAAATTAGGGCTTTCTCATACAAGATGTACAAGATGCGGCGCCTCCCTGCGGGTAAAAAAGGCGGCAAAGTACACCTGCCCTGTCTGCGCAAATCAATTTGAAGTATAAAAAGAATCTGTATTATGTTTCGGGGTATCGTAGAAGGCCTAGGCCAAGTCAAGACGCTTACTAAGCAGGCAGGCAATTTGTATATGGAAATCAAAGCCCCTTTTCATAAGGAACTTGTCTTAGGTCAAAGCCTTGCGCATAACGGCTTATGTTTAACTGTGGCTGCTATCAAAAAAGACAGCTACAAAGTCTGCGTTATAGAAGAGAGTTATCAAAGGAGCGCGCTTGGGGACTTGCAAGAGCAGTCTTTCCTTAACTTGGAGCGTGCTCTCCGTCTGCAGGACAGGGTGGATGGGCATTTCCTGCAGGGCCATATTGATACCACGGGGAAGATATGCGGTTTGGAAAAAAGTAAAGAGGGCGGGAGTTGGGAAATCCTGCTCTCCTATCCAGCTTCTTATCATAGCCTTGTTGCGCACAAGGGCAGCATCGCCCTGGATGGCATCAGCCTGACAGTAATGAGCAAAAAAAAACACAAGGATGAGGCCAGATTGTCTGTCTGTATTATACCATATACTTACCAGCACAGCAATGTCCAGCATTGGCAGGAGGGACAAAGAGTAAATATAGAATTCGATTTTTTAGGCAAGTACGTGCAAAATATGCTGGCGCAGTAAAGAAGCTTCATAAAACTGTACATTCATATGCGAGCGCACATCCAAAAAACAATCCACCCGCTTTCGGAGTTTTCCATACTAAATATAGAAGCGATTTTTTGGGCAAGTACGTGCAAAATATGCTGGCGCAGTAAAGAAGCTCCATAAAACTGTACATTCATATGCGAACGTATATCCAAAAAACAATCCACCTGCTTTCGGAGTTTTCCATACCCCTGCTTCTTGGCGTAGTCCTTGCCTTAGCGGCTGCAAATATCTTTGGAGAGGATTATACGAAGTTGCTGCACACCGCCTTTTTAGGGGATCATGTTCAGTTTCTGGGGCACCCTATTACTTTTCATTTTCTTATCAATGACATCTTTATGGTCTTCTTTTTTGGCATTGCGGCCGTAGAGATCACGCAGGCTCTGAGGCCCGGTGGTTCATTGAATCCTGTCTCTCGGGCCATAAACCCCCTTTTAGGCACGATAGGCGGGATTGTGGGTCCTGTGGGGACGTATTTCCTCCTGTGCTATATGCTGGACGTGGAGAAAGAGGTCTACAGAGGCTGGGGCATTCCTACCGCTACGGACATCGCTTTGGCCTGGCTTTTAGCGCGTTTTGTCTTTGGCGCTCGTCATCCAGCAGTCGCCTTTCTCTTACTCTTGGCTGTGGTAGATGATGCTATAGGTTTGGGAATCATTGCCGTCTTTTATCCAGACCCTAATCATCCTGTGGAATTACCTTGGCTCTTGCTTACGCTGGGAGGGGTCTTAGTGGCCGGCTGCTTAAGGTTTTGGCGGGTGCGGAATTTCTGGTATTATCTTATTCTTGGCGGCATACCTTCCTGGTTAGGTTTACTTCTGGCTCACTTGCATCCAGCCTTAGCTCTCGTTGTTATTGTTCCCTTTATGCCTTCTGATCCATCTATCAAAGAAAAAGAAGCTACTACCTTGCATGATTTTGAACATTTTTTCAAGACGCCGGTAGACTTGGGTCTTTTTGGCTTTGGCTTGGCTAATGCTGCCGTGCCTTTGGGATCCTTCTCTACGCTTAGCTGGATTGTATGTTTCTCTCTCTTGGGAGGGAAAACTCTGGGTATCACAATGTTTAGCTATATAGGCTATCTCTTTGGCTTTGCTTTGCCAAAGGCTATGAATCTGCAGTCTCTCATACTTGTATCTTTGATTGCGGGATTAGGGCTTACGGTTGCTCTTTTTGTATCAGGCGAGGCTTTCACAGATCCACGCTTGCAAGAGGGCGCTAAAATGGGAGCCCTGCTTTCTGCTCTGGTTGTAGTACCCGCCCTTCTCGGAGCTCGCCTTTTTCGTATCAAAAAAATACACTGATTACTAAGAACCGGTCTCAAAAATACTTCTATTGCGCTAATGCTCCCCGAGCCTTCACGGGGAGGCGGGCTAAGGTGACGGCGTTGTTCTATAATCTGCGCTAGTACGGCCCAGGAAGGCTTGTGGCCCTGCTCTATAACAAAAACTTCTGCCGCCCAACACGACGACATAGCGGCAAATCATAGGCATTGGTAGCAGCGCGGACGCTCAGGTAGCCTGTTTTTTCTTCCAAGCTATATCCGCTGTCTTTTGTATGTGATTGGCATAGCGGGCAGCTATGAAGAGATAGTCAGAGAGGCGATTGATAAAAGCATACACGTAGGAAGAAACAAAGCCCGGCTCTTCTAGCTCCATCGTCCTGTCTTTTGCTTGCGCTTTGAGATAAGGCGTCATTTGACGTTCCAGACGCCGGCATATAGTGCGGGCCAGATGCAGGGCTGCGCTGGCACAACTGCCCCCTGGCAGAATGAAAAAGCGCATAGGGCCTACGCTGGCTTCCATTGCATCGATACTCTCCTCCAGGCTCTTGGCTTCCTCTCGCAAAAAAGAGCTTGCCAAAGCTGACTTGCTGCTATGCTTTTCGTGATCCTTTTTGTCAGCTTTGGGCCGGTAGGCAGCCAGCTCAGCTCCGATTTCAAAAAGCAGGTGTTGTATACGGGCAAGTTCGCAAAGCAGGGAAGCCTTGCCTTCTGCTTTTGCTTCGTTGAGGAGAGCTAAGCTAAATCCTATTGCAGCATTCAATTCGTCTACAGAGCCGTATATTTCTACGCGCTCGTTATTTTTGTGTACTTTTGCCCCATTGGCAAGGCAGGTTTTGCCTTGGTCTCCTTTGCGAGTGTATACGGGCATTTTGAGTGATTCTTGCAATCAGAGCTTGGAATCTACGATAAAGCGTACAGCAGGGTATGCTGGATTTTCCAGCTGGTAGCCTTCTACGTCTACCAGGCCATTGCTGAAAAGCACCAGATATTCGAAGGCAAGGCCCAGCCGCAGAGACTCAAAGTATTCCTGTGAAGTATAAAGAATGATCCCAAAGCCGGTATTGAGAAAACCAGCTGCAAGGCCGACGGCATCCCTTTTCATATTGTCTGTATAATAAGCCACGTTGAGTATGGGCGCTACAAAAAACTCATCACCACCAAAGCCAGTTTGTTCTACCTGCTCAGCATCAACGTAGAGCTCGAAGCCCTTGTCATCCTTGTCTGAGCGTTGAAAGAGAAAGAAGGCTAGGCCGAGGTTCAAAAGCCATTTATCTAAATTCGCATCGACGCCTCCCGTAGCTATTACGATATTGTTACGCACAGCGAGCTCCCCGCCGTTTTGCTCCAGAATCCACCTTACATATTCTTCCCTTATGCCAAATTGCTCGTCCTTCTCATTGTAGCCTAGAATCTGGTGATTGAAGCGATCTACGTCCAAATCAAGGTCTTCTTTCAAAGAGAAGTAAACCGCATCCAATTTCCAAGTCCAGGCCCCGGCAGGCACAGCGACTTCCAGGCCAAAAGAACGAACTTCCTGCAGCTTGCTTTCTCCTGTAATGCGGTAGATATCCGTATCTACAGAGCTGGCATAGAGGCCGTGCTTGCTTTGACTTAATATCAGGTTTTCATCAGCGTCAAATTGGAAAAAACCTCGATAATGGCTGAAGCCTATGGTCATGTTTGGCAAATAAAAAAGCAGACGAGCTGCGTAGCGGTAGCTGTCCTGCCCACGAGGGAGCTGGACAGACTCCACCTGCCTGTAATCAGAATTCATGCGCGCCTCCTGCTGGATGTTGTCAAGAAAGGCGCTGTCTATTCCCAAGTCTGGGAAAAAATACGTTTGGAGCTCGATGGAGCTTATAGGGAAGAAATATAGAATACCGGCAAGCTGCGAATTTCTGTTATCTGCCTTTGTAAGACCCAGACCTGTAGAGCCTAAACGTAAAGGCAGGAGAAAATCTACAGGCGACAAAAAGTCAAGCTGCCCCCATACAATCACATGCCAGCCCGCCAGTAACTGCAGATGCTCGCCCAGATTCACTTTCACATTTGCTTCACGTAAAACGAGGTCGCTGTTTTGCAGGGCAAGCTGGAAGTTTCTTTGTTCGTTCCTGTCCTGCTGATCACCCTGCAGCCTTTCTAAGCGCTCTTGCAGCGCCTCTGCACGCCTGTCCCGCTCTGGATTGGATGGGTTCTCTGGCAGCGCCAGCTCTCCCAGCTCTGCCATGACGGCTTCTATGTCCTTTGTCAGGTCTTCACTTTCGTCTGGATTGAGCTCCAGCTGATAGCCGTAATCTCTATTGTAGAGCAGTGCTTCTAATGTAAATGCAGCCCAGCGAAAACTGTCCTGCCAGAAAAGACCAGCATAGGCATAAGAGCGATAGCTGCGCCTGTCTAAACCATAGGAATACGAAGCGCCTATGCTTGCCTTGAAATGCTCATCCCAATAACTCCTGTAGCTTGCCTCGCCGCTGTCCCCTCCTTCTTCAATGATCACCTGAGAGATATATGGCTGCATGCTTTGGGCTCCAAGCTGCAGGCCAGAGACAAAGAAGATAACAAAACAAAGCGCAAACTTGCAAAAGAAACTGAAAAATCCAAACATAACACAAGTCCCAAGGCAGCCTGGCTGCCTAAATGCGCGCAGGCGCTGTAATTCCTCCTCATCCATAAGCCTAAGGGGCAACGCTTCAAAAAGCCCCATTTTAGCCTAGTCTATTTCCACTATTTTGCATGTCAAGGCTTTTGTATTCTACTTATATACAACCTACGAACATATTTCACATTTTACTGGGCTTGAGGCCCCTCCTTACTGGTTGCTTGTAGAGCAAACAAGCACAGGAGGGACCTATGTCCAATTATCAAAATGACTTACAAAAAATAAAACAAAATCTATTAGGAGTAAAAGAGCATATAGTGCGCTCAAAAGCACGCTTGCTGATCCGCGTATTAGAAAGTAAAAACATTTCATTAGGTTGCGATCAAGCTGGCATACAACGCAGGACCTTTTACAATCATATAAAAGTCCTGCGTGAAAATGGATATTGTCTTCATGCTCTAAAAGGCAAAAGTAGACGGCCGCATAACTCGCCAAACAAAACTTCTTGCGAAGTAGAAAGTAAGATTTTAGAAATACGCAAAGACAAGCAGAATGGTGGAGCGATCATCGCTGCTCTGTATCGCAGGCAAACAGGAAAGTATATTGCGCCTTCCACTGTAGATAAGATTCTGCGCCGCAACAATGTATGCAATACATATAAGCGTAAAAAGGAGAATCCGCACGATAAGCGTTATAGCGCCTCTCATAAGCATGATAGAGTGCAGGCTGATACGGTCTGCTTGGGCATAGAAAACAACAACGGCAATAAAGTCTATGCTGTGACTTTTATTGATGATTGTAGTAGAAGTGTTTTTGTCCATGTTTGTGAAGAAAAGTCTGCTTATGAAGCAACGCAAGCTTTGCACGAATATGTAAATCGATATGGGAAGCCTAAATTGATCCAAACAGATAATGGCCTTGGGTTTACCAATCGTTATACTTCAGAGTTGAATGCAAAAAGGTAAAAGCAAAGCAGGGCTGGATTGTTTGAAACTACATTGCAATCTCTTGGTGTCAGGCATCACCTTATCCGTCCGCGCACGCCACAGCACAATGGCAAGATTGAACGCTTTCACAGAACTATGAAGCAAGAAGCTAAGCTTGAAAAGTTAGATGGTCCCTGCGCATTGCCAGATACAAAAAAGGATTACAGAGTATCTCAGATATTACAACGAGGAAAGGCCGCATAGCTCTA
>CBDETG010000050.1:0-41873 GCA_965242745.1 Leptonemataceae bacterium | reverse complement strand
TCGTTTTGTAGAATCTGATTTCCCGTACAAGTCGGCCTTTCGCCGCTATCGCCGCTATCCCCTCCAGAGCCTCCACCTCCCGTATCGCAGCCCGCCAGAGTCAGGCTCAGGCTGATCGCAGTCAGCGTCATAAAACGAAGGCCGAAGTTAGCAAAGCTAAAATTAGCAAAGCTAAAGTTCTTCCATAATAAGCCGCCAAGGCCAAGGCCTTCTCGGCTGCGTTTTTGCAAGGCAACTGCGTTGCTTTTCCATGCAGAGCGAAAGTTCGCTGCGCTGTTTTTCCATAATCTTAAGCTGGCGCTAAGCCCGCCTAAATACATTCCAATACGCGCTGTGAGCACGCATTCCTTAAGTTTTTTTATAATAGACATCTTCATGTCCTCCTTTATATAAAAAAATGACTGCCCCGCATGCAGGACAGTTCTAGGACAAAACTTAGGCGGGGCTCAGAAAATAGCAAGTCTTTATTGTAAAAAAAAAATAAATTTTTTGAGCAACAAAAAAGCAGGCGGCGACCTGTTGTGGTGGGGAGAGTCTGAGGACGCAAAGCGCAGATGCGCTTTGCTTAGGATTTAAGGCGCGCTTTTTTGTGGTATGGGGCGTCTGTAGACGCAAAGTGTGCATACACACTTTGCTACGATTCTAAAGCGCGCTTTTTGTAGTAGGCGGAGTCTAGTAGAAGCAAAGTATGCGTTGCACACTTTGCTCACGATTCTAAGGCGCACTTTTTTGTGGAACAACAGCGAGGATGAAAACCTAGTTGTAGTATGGGATGGCGCAGAGGCGCTTTTGATAACTTCGGCCTTGTGAGGAATAAGCGGCGTCTGTAGAAGCAAAGTATGCGTTGCATACTTTGCTCACGATTCTAAGGCGCGCTTTTTGTAGTAGGCGGAGTCTAGTAGAAGCAAAGTATGCGTTGCACACTTTGCTTCCGATATTAAGGCGCACTTTTTTATAGTAGGCGGAGTCTGTAGACGCAAAGTGCAGATGCACTTTGCTGTGATTCTAAGGCGCATCTGCTGCTGTACATACCAGAACAATCCAGTGCAAGGCATAGGCATTGCGTCACGAGCACATGGAGGTGCGAGAGTCTGGCGCTAAAGCAGGGCTGACAAAACAGATATGGTTTTTTCTGGAGCTCTACATACTACAACAATCCAGTGCAAGGCATAGGCATTGCGTCACGAGCACAGGATGTGCGAGAGTCTGGCGCTAAGACATGGAAGTCGTTGCGCCAGACCAATGCCTATGCCTTGCCGTGTCGTTTGCGCCAGACCAATGCCTATGATTTGCCGTTTTTGCTTGACTTCTGCTGATCTGCTTGCTTAACTAACCTTATATGAAAAGAATAGTAGTATTTACGATCGCTTTGCTGCTCCTGCCTGCTGCCTTAGAGTCAAATCCCACCGTAGGCACAAAGGAGGCAAAAGAAGCCCTGCCTGCGTCCGTCCCTGCTTGCGCAGGCAAGCGCACAGGCAGGCAGGAAGGAAGCCCTACACAATTACAAGAGCTAAAGACAAACACACGGGAGCTGCAAATTAGCATAGACTGGCTAAAGTGGATTGTGGGCCTAAGCTTGCTTGCCCTTGCTGGTCTCATAACATATTTACACAGCGACACAAAGCAAAACATACAAAAGCTAGAGGCAAGCACACAGCGAGACATGCAAAAGCTGGACTCACGTATAGACAAGATGGAAGCAAACACACGGCAAGACATGCAAAAGCTAGAGTCTGGTATACAAGAAATACGGAGCTTCCTTTTTCAGCTTGTACAAAACAAACACGGACTAGCAAGCGATAAGTGAGCGTATATTTTCTATACTCAAATCCCACTATTGTATATCAAAGATAGTGCCAAGCAGGAAAAAAGAAAAAGGCCAAAGGCAAAAAGCAGCCCATATACTGCTTCTATCTGGAGGGCAAGGGAGGCGCTTTTCTACTAAAGAAAGCAAGCAATTTGTTCAGCTGGGAGACAAGCCTGTCTTGCTGCACAGCCTGCTTGCTTTTCTGGCCTGGCCTAGAACAAAAAGCATCGTCTTGGTTGTTGCAAAACAAGAATACAAGAAAAGCAGAGCGCACATAGAACAGTATCTTAGACAGGACAGCCCCAAGCTGCAGCTGGCTATAGGAGCAAAGACGCGTCATCTTTCATGCCTTGCGGGCCTGCAAGTCCTTTTGCGCCAATGCGAAAGAGAAGAGCCCATACTGATACACGATGCTGCCCGCCCCTTACTCAAAGAAGAAGAGCTGGAACGTCTATGGGCAGCTTTTTTTGCAGCTAAGCCGCCTATTGCAATAGCCAGTTTAGCGCATTCCCTGAAAGACAGCATCGTCCAAGCCGCCTCTTGGCTTGCTCCTATAGAAAAGGTCTTGGACAGGGGACAAAGTTACGCAGTAAAAACGCCGCAAATGGCCCGCGCGCATACTCTGGAGCATATGATAGCAAAAACGCAAAGGCAAGAGCACGCTTTGCAGAAAGGCAGGGATTTCCATGATCTCTTGAGCTGGGGCCAAAGCTGCGGCGTGCCGGGTATGCTTGTAGAAGCGCATCCCCATAACCATAAACTGACGCGCCAAGAAGACCTGGCATTGCTGCAAAAGCTTGCGCTAAGGCCTGAGCAACAGCCAGAACTTCAAGCCTTTTCTCCGTAGAAAGCAACGCAGTTACGCCCCTTTCCTTTGCAGACATAGAGCGCCTCATCAGCGCAGCTTATCAAGTCTTCTGCCTTATGCAAAGCACGCTTGTGCGAAGGGAAATTCGCTATGCCTATGGATACGCTGATATGCGCCGTATGCTGCAGGTCGATAGGAATAGGAGTATGCTCTACATTTTGACGAATCTGCTCTGCTATGTCACAAGCTTCTTTTTTGTCTCTCATTGGCAACAGAGCGCAGAATTCCTCACCGCCATAACGGCCAGCCATGTCTTCTTTTTTCAGTGAGAAAAGCGTTTCTTGCACTATCTTAGCTAAATACACTAGGGCCCTATCCCCTCCCTGATGTCCGTAGTTGTCATTGACTTTTTTGAAGTAATCAATATCTAACATTAAAAGACTGAGGGGATACTTCTGATGCTTTGCCCTCTTGTACTCCTGGCGCAAACGAGCCAGAAAATAATTTTTCATATAAAGCCCCGTCATAGCGTCTACCGTCGCCAATTCATGGAGATGCGCATTTTCTATAGCAATAGCAGCCTGGTTGGCCATGATCTGAAAAAGACGAAGATTGCTGTTATCGAAGGACTCCTTATCTTTTCTGTTTAATACTTGGATTGTGCCTAAAACCCGGTCTTTATATATAAGGGGTACGCACATCATAGTACGGGTCTGAAAGCTGCTTTGCTCATCTCCCTTACTAGAAAAACGCTTGTCCTTTGTACAATCTCTAACCAGAACGGCCTTCTTTTCTTGAGCTACCCAGCCTGCTATGCCTTCGCCCATCTTAAGACGCACTTTACGCAAGCTCATTGCCTGCGCATCTTTAATAATGTGAAAGTACAGCTCTTGTTTTTCCTCATCTACAAGCATGAGACTAGAGGCCTGAGCAGAGCAAAGCTTCTTTGCCTTCTCCATAAGCAGGTCTAAAACCAAGTCCAGCCGGAGGCTTGTAGAAAGAATGGTGTTTACCTGCAATATATCCAGCAGAGACTTATTTTCCCGTTTTAATGCCTGTATATTCACAATGGCCTCACCGAGCGCCTTTTCGAAATCTTGCTTCGCAGCCATTCCTTTCCCATCCTATAACACAATGGATATGACGATGGCAATCACGCAAGGACACAAACAAAATCCATGCGCCGCCAGCCACACAAGGCATAAGGCTATGGCAAGAAAACGACATAAGACACAAACACAAAAGCAGATATAAGAGCAAGTAAAAAACGTTCAGCTTGACCCGATGCAAAACCAAGGCAAAGCATATACAAAACAATCCACTAAAAACAAATAGAAAAGCTTGCAGCGCTTAGAGCTGTAAATAACAAGGAGCATGAGGGCCTGCGCGCTCAGTGGTTTTTTGTCAGTTAGTTTTGTCAGTTAGTTATGGACCTAAGTTTCTTTCAGGGAGATTTGTATGAGGCGCTGCAATCACTCTTTGCCCAGCTTCATGTGCCGGTCAATCCTCTCGATAAAAATCCCATCAGGCCAAGCGAGATACTGAAAAACACCTTCAAAGAAAATCATGAAGCCTTTGCGCTGATAGAAGACGCAATCGCATTTGGCATGATTGATGATGGCGCCTTTGCCAATGCCCAAAGCGCAGCGCTGACTGATATTAAAAAAACTAAGCGGGACTATGATGGCATACTGATCTTTGGCGTGAGACTAAAAGAGCGCAGTAAAAAAAGAGCGTATCCCAGCCGCTCGCGCTTGGCCGAGATCACCAGAGCCTTCAATCGTGAATTTCATTATACGCCGGTCCTAGTTGTGCTGCGCTATGATGACTGCATCTCCATAGCGCATGCCGAGCGCATAGCTTACACGCAGGCATGGCGGGAGGGCGAGAAGGTCGCAAAAGTCAGGCTACTAAAAGACATAGACATACGCAAGCCGCATACAGGCCACCTGAAAATACTCGAAGAGCTGCGCATACAGGCCGGCAGTGATATCACCAGCTTTGCTGACTTGTATGATCATTGGCAGAAGGCGCTGGATACGTCTATTCTGAATCGTAATTTTTATCGTGAGCTCTACGCTTGGTTTGAAATGGCACATCAGAAAGCAAAATTGCCGGCTAAGAATCTCAAGCCAGAAGAGCATGTCATCCGCCTGATTACGCGGCTCATGTTTTGCTGGTTCATAAAAGAAAAAAAGCTCATCGCAGATTCCCTCTTCCAAGAAGAGCAGGCAGGGGCATTGCTAAAAAACTATGACAGGAAGAAAGGCCATTCCTATTACCGCGCCATATTGCAGAATTTATTTTTTGCTACTTTGAATACGCCGATTGACAAGCGGCGTTTTAGCAAAAAGACGCAGGCTGACCATCGCAACTTTTCGCTCTACCGCTATGAGGACGAAATACAAGACGCCGATTCCCTGCTTAGGCTATTTGCAAAAACGCCCTTTATCAATGGCGGTCTTTTTGACTGCCTCGACAGCTTTGAAAGCAAAACAGGAGGCGGCGCTCGCATTGATTATTTTACTGATAACCTAAAGGATCCTAAAAAAGAAGAATATCACAAGCTGCTTTTTAGCAACGATCTTTTCTTTAGTGAAGACGAAAAAAAGCCCGGCCTGATCCATCTCTTTAACAAATATAAATTTACCGTAGAAGAAAACACGCCTATGGAGCAGGAGGTGGCGCTTGATCCCGAATTGCTTGGCAAGGTTTTTGAAAACTTACTGGCGGCGCATAACCCAGAGACGCGCGATACGGCGCGCAAGCAGACCGGCTCCTATTATACGCCGCGGGAAGTTGTAGATTACATGGTTTGTGAAAGTTTGACGGCGTATTTCAAAAGCTATTGCAAGACGAAAGATGCGGGACAGGGGATCAGTGAAGATACATTGCGCCAGCTGCTTTCTTATGCAAGTACGCAAGCGCCCAATTTGCATGAGGCGCAAAAAGACTTAATCGTAGAGGCGACAGCCAGGCTTAAGATACTGGATCCGGCAGTGGGCTCGGGCGCCTTTCCCATGGGCATTTTGCATGCGCTGACTTTGCTTTTGCGGCGCCTTGATCCTGATAACAAGCGCTGGCGCAGGATGCAAAAGGACATTGCGATGAGCCGGCTTGCAAACGCTATGGAAGAAGAAAAGGATCAGGAGCTGCGCCAAGCAAAGATGAAAGAGATAGACGATTTCTTTGAGCAATACAGCAATTCTGATTTTGGCCGCAAGCTCTACCTTATTGAAAACGCAATTTACGGAGTCGATATGCAGCCCATCGCCTGTCATCTAGCCAAGCTGCGCTTTTTTATTTCACTTGCCATTGAACAAGAAGCTGGAACTGATCCTAAAAACAACTATGCCATCCGCCCATTGCCCAACTTGGAGACGCGCTTCATTGCGGCAAACAGCCTCGTGGCCCTGGAGAAGGCAGCTGCGCCTGAGCTGATCTATAGAAGCGTGCGCAGGCTCGTGCAGGACTTGGGCAAAAATCGTGAGCGCTATTTTCACGCTAAAAGCCGCAATGAAAAAATGCAGCTCCGCGCGCAGGACAGGAAGCTGCGCAGACAACTCGCCGATGCGCTAAAGGGACATGCCTTTAAAGCAGACACCGCCGAGAAGATAGCCAACTGGGACCCCTACGATCAGAATGCGCCCGCAGCAGACTGGTTTGATCCCGAGTATATGTATGGCATCAGAGATGGCTTTGACATAGTGATTGGCAATCCGCCGTACGTGCGTCAAGAAAACATCACAAGGCTCAAAGCTACTTTGAAAAAACAATATGCCTGTTACACAGGCAAGTCAGATTTATACGTCTATTTTTACGAGCGCGGCCTGCGGCTTTTGAACAAGCGGGGCGTGCATAGCTTTGTTTGCTCTAACAGCTGGTTAGATGTTGGCTACGGCGCGCCTTTACAAAAATATCTTTTGGAAAACACTAGGGCTGCGCTTATCTGTCACAGTGAAGCCAAGCGGGAATTTGCAAGCGCTGATATCAATACTATCGTAAGCATTCTCCAAAACGGCAAAGCGGAGGCGGATTCTCAATTTCGTTTCCTTAGCTTCAAGACTTTTATCGGCGACCCAAACATAAAAAACCGCCGGGAGCGAGTCCGCAGTTATGCCGAGCTAAAACAAGAAGGTACAAACGACGAAACATACACCGGTAATAAGTGGGGCGGGAAATACCTGCGCGCGCCAGATATCTATTGGACAATTCTAAAGAAAGGAAAAGATAAACTGGCGCCCCTGAGTGATATTGCGGAGGTGCGACGAGGCTTTACAACCGGCGCCAACGAGTTCTTTTATCTTGATGCTGCGCGCATTCAGGAATGGGGCATGGAAGCGAAATTTTTGCGGCCGGTTATTAAGAGCCCGCGGGAATGCAAAGGCATCCTCGTGGACCCGCGGCAGTTGTCGTATAAGTTGTTTATGTGCCATGCAGACAAGGCAGACTTAGCCGGCACAGCCGCATTGGAGTACATCAAGTGGGGTGAAAAACAAGGCTTTCACCAAAGACCGAGCTGCAAAGGACGTCCAAGGTGGTGGGATTTGGGAGATCGGGAATTCGCAGACTTGCTCTGGATTGAAACAATGCACGAAACTTTCAAAGTCCACCGGAACGCACCCGCTATATACGAAAGCGATAAGTTTTATGGAATTCAATCTCAAGATAACGTAGACAAGCTAACAATTTTGCTTAATTCAACGCCGATGATGCTTTTCAAACTTCTTTCAGGCTTCCACTCGCTTGGAGGCGGCGCATTGAAAACGGCTGTATATGAGGTTCAAAACTTTTGCATTATACAACCTAAATTGATAGCATTCCATATGGATTTAGTTAACATGCTGATCAAAAGAGAAGTTGGCACGATTCAAGAAGATATTACACACAGCAATCGTCGGGCTCTGGACGCAATCATCTTCGATGTGCTTGGTCTTAGCCAGGGCGAGCGGGACGGCGTATATGAAGCGGTAGTGAAGCTGGTCGAGGCACGCCTGCGAAAGGCAGCGAGCGCAAGGGAGAAGTAGGGGGCTTTGCTGCACCGCTGGGCTTGCTGTGAAACTACTTGCCGTCAGGGGCAAGGCGTGGGGGAGTGGGGGAAGGGATAAAGTGACACATAACCGATTTATTGGCTTTGTATTATGCCTGACCTCTTTTACTCCAACACTTTTATTAGGTTCGCTATATTTTTGGTATACTAACAAAACAAGTTTAACACTATCACAAATAGCATTCCTTATTACGTTAGTTGCTATAGGTCTGACATTTATTATAATTTTAAAACTTACTTTGCGATATAACAAAAAAAACGCTCATGTTAATAGTATTACCGTTAAAGATTTAAGACTTGCTAATGCTGACGCTTTTAGATTTTCTTTTAGTTATTTGATACCATTGCTTGGCTTTATAAATTCTGAGTTAGAAGTATTCATTACTATACTCATCATATACTTTTTCTACTGCTATTACATGCTAGATAATACAGCATACTATAATCCACTACTCCTATTTTTTGGATATACTTATTATCAGATAAAGAGTAATGAGATTACATTTTTTCTATTGTCAAAAAAAAATATGAAAGGTAGAGCAAGGCCTATTAAAGTAGTAGAGCTTACTCCTTATATGTTAATTGAAATTTGAAAATGTCTGATTTTACTTTATTTACCATAACAACAGATAGAGATACCCCTATATATAAACTCAATACATACGATAAAATAAGTAATGATTTAGTAAAATTCTATTCCCGTATTATGCAAAGCTGTTCTCGAAAAGTAGCCGTCGATTACACCCCTGATGATAATTTAGATGAAGATGAAATATTTAAAATAAGTGACTTCCAAGATCAGTATATAGAGAATATCAAGCATGCTATTTCTAATCCTACTTCATATTCATACATACCGCTAGCTAAGGTTGAAGCAAATTTTATTCGTGGCTTTTTTTTGAAAATTGAAGATTGTATCTTGTTTCAAGATTTTGAGAAAAAGTCATATATACATAGCGATAGTAGCTATGTAAAAATGTTATTTGCCAATCAAGATCAGTATAGGCGATTCGATACGTTAAAAGGGAAAAGTATAGTATTAGAGAATAAGCTAGCAGCTCTTTACAAAATAAGTGAAAAGACTCTTTTATTCACAAAATTTCGTGAGGCAAAGAGAGTACTAGATATTTCAGACTACTATGATGAGGCAACAAATGAGAAAATTGGTGAGTTTTGTAATTTGGATATTATATCGGCTTCCTCCGATGAAATAATCCAAATCGCAAATCCGACAATAAGGAAAAAAATTTTGGTATTGCTTCATTATGATTCACTTAATCAGTTAAAACCTGCTGACATAAAAAAGCTAAAATCAACAGCCAAGAACGAGTGGGGCTTAGAACTAAAAATCAGTTCAGATAAGGGAAAAATCTGTTTGCCAAGTAGCAAAGGCGAGCTACTGCCCATTTTAAGATTCTTAAATAACGAATATTTTCAAGGAATTGTAGATAAACGTAAATATAGAACTAATGCAAAACGTCCTTATACAAAAACCTAATCCCTCCCCCTCCCCCCACACCCTCCCCCACTACCACACTGAGCTGAAAGCTGCGGCTACTCAAGCAAGGGCAAATGTTTAGTCAGACTCAGACTTGATCTTTTCTATTTCTGCAATAGATAGGCCTGTGAATCTTGCAATATCAGAAATAGAGGCGCCAGCACAGAACATGTTTTTTATGATTTCCACTCTGCCTTTGGCCTCACCCTCCACTCTGCCTTCTCGGTAACTTGCGCGCATATTGGTGTTGTAGTCTTTGATAGCTTTTTCACGCATGGCCGCTGCGCCCGAAATCTCAGGGTCCATCGAAAGACGTTTTAGCGTAGCAAAGGCCTCAGCCATAGCAGGATTTGTGTATATGATCTTTTGCATAGCTGCCTCATCTATCAGAGGAGTATTTTTTATAGTGTATAACCACCGCGCCTTAGAGAGTCAGGGTTACGAAGTCAAGCCCGCTTTGCAGTCTGCTATATACAACCTACCCACTCCAAATTTATCAGTAAAAAAAATAAATTTTTTTGGGTACTATATACCTAAAACCACAAAAAATGTCACACCATTATAGTAATGTAAGGTTATGAAGACATTGATGGACTTTACAAATAGATTTGCCAAACAAGCTGACTGCATAAAACATCTTGAAAGTATAAGATATAAGGATGGCATATATTGCCCACACTGCATGCATACTAAAATCTATAAAACGCAAAAGAAGTATCGTTGTGCCAATAAAGCTTGCCGTAAAGATTTCACAGTCACAGTAGACACAGTATTTCATAATAGCCAGATACCGTTACAAAAATGGTTTATTGCTATATTCTTAATTACTACAAGTAAAAAAGGAGTTTCCAGCGTTCAGCTTGCGCGTCAATTAGGCGTCACACAAAAGACGGCTTGGTTTATGGATCACCGCATACGCCACGCGTATAACGAGGATCAAGCAGTGTTTTCAGGCATAGTAGAGGTAGACGAAATGTTTGTGGGTGGTAAAGAAAAGAACAAGCACGCCAGTAAAAAGAAAGGCGCGTTGCCTCCGAAAGCCGCTGTCGTGGGCATAATCCATCGTGAGCAAAAGCAAGTCATAGCAAAGCACGTGCCGAATACAAAAGCAATAACGCTAAAGAGCTATATTTATGATAATGTAGCGATGGGCTCTGTTGTTATGACGGATGATAATATGGGCTATAGGCGTATGCAGCATGCGTATAAGCATAGAGCAGGCAAGCATGGGCAAGGTGAATATGTGAAAGGTGAGTGCCACACTAATAGCATAGAGTCGTTTTGGGCGACATTCAAGCGTGGCTATATCGGGATATACCACTATATGAGCTCGAAGCATTTACAAAAATATGTTGATGAATTTATGTTTAGACATAATAATAAAGAAATTTCAAGCGCAGGCTTATTAAATTTCACTTTAGAAAATATGAATAACAGAATAAGCTACAAGGAGCTCACCAGTGGATAAAGACAGCAAAGACAGTAAGGACAGCAAAGACATAGAGGATTGCTCATTTGATGAAGCTCTAGAGGTTCTTTTGAACCCGCTAAAGCAAAGCAGCAAGTAATTCTATGAACAGTCTTGTAACTCTGTCAATGAATGAGAAAGATTAGAGAGTATAAGCAAATGCAGCTATTTTAGACTATTCCTGTGGTTTTAGGTATATAGTACCCAAAAAAAATAAATTTTTTTCTAAAAAAAAGTTTGACATATATTTACCCTAGTGCTAAAATACCATAAGCTTTTGATAAAATATCATGCTGACGAAAACACAGGTGTTTTTGCAAAAGCATATCACACTCGCTTAACAAAGCAATCGCATTTAGGAGGAAAAACAAATGCACAGTACACTCAAAAAAACCACAGCTCAACTCAGGCAAGGCATCACGCACTCGCTTGACAAAGCATCACATTTAGGAGGAAGAAAAATGCAGAACAAATTTAAAAAAACCACAGCTCAACTCAGGCAAGGCATCGCGCACTCGCTTGACAAAGCATCACAATTAGGAGGAAGAAAAATGCTGAGCAAGTCTTTAGGACTTGTGAAGTGCAGAATGCCTCGAGCATTCTGCCACAGTACATACAAAAAAACCACAGCTCAACTCAAAGGAGGCATCACAGACTCGCAGGGCAAAGCCCACAGCTTTCCTGAGCACCTGCGCCCACACGACATAATGCGGCGCCCAGGCTTCGCTTACTACAACAAGGCCCGCCGCCATCACTTCTTACGTAGCTTAGCCTTGCAGCGCTTCTTTACCCCCCCCCCCCCAACTCGCTCAGGAGGCTTGCGCATGAAACGCAGCTTGCATTCTTGTCTCTTCCTTGCGGGTATTCTTTCGCTTAGCGCCCAGTGCGGCTACGTAAACCCCGGCCTCTGCGGCGGTGACCAGTTTGCAAACCCAGACTTTGAATGTATGCCCTTCGCCGTCCAAAACCTGCGAAGGGAAATGGACCCCGCCCATCCCACCAACCCGAAAAAGTTCTTCCTTGCATGGGACCCAGCCCCCGGCGGTTATGAATACATACAAATGTATAAAATCGAGAAGGGCACCGCAAGCTTCACGGGCGCAGAGGTCCAATGGCAGGGCAAAGACACGATGGCCGAGAGCCGAGGCCCCAGCATGCCCATGGACATGGACGATGCCTCCACCGAGTTTTACTATTATTTTCGTGTCACCGCCTGCAGCGCCTACGGCTGCGGTCTGGCCAGCGAGCCCCTCGAGATGCTGCTCGGCCACGCCCCGCCTGAGCTGAGCGGCGTCCAAGTCAATGGCCAAAAGCTCTTCAGCTCTGCCGCCGAGCTCAAGACCAACGACTATCGCATCACATGGGAGCACTCCCCCGATGTCGATGGCAACGCCGAGCGCATTTTCTACCAGCTCCAAGACAGCGCAGATGACTCAGTTTCTACCATAGAAGAAGGACTGCAAATCCAGCGCAACACTAACCCCTACGGCTACACCTACCAGAATTTCCTGCGCACCTGCGAGCGCACGCCCAAAGAAAGCGCCTGTGGCCCGTGGTCCATGCCCTTCCAAGTTGCCGTTGACCTGCCTGCGCCCCTCGCTGAAAACTTGACGCTGTCTTCTGCCGAGTGGCAGCAGGAAGGCAAGCACGTAGCCTACGATCACGCCTACACGCTGGCCATGTCTGCGCCGGCATCTTTGCAAAAGCATGTCGCCAGCTACGAGCTACAGGAGCGCATCAGCGGCGATGTAGGCGAGAGCTGGAGTCCGTGGTCCACCGTGCCCGCCGTCTCAGGTGCCCGCCACGCCTTTACTAGCAAGCAGGATGGCGACTACGGCTACAGCTTGCGCTTCTGTCCCGCAGGCGACGATGCCCGTTGCAGCGCATGGAGCGGCGCTGTCCTGAGCCTCAGCGTGCTTAGCATCCCCCCACCCCCGCCCGCCGCCTTCCAGAGCGATGAGCCCGACCCCAGCGCCTCCTACGATGGCATCTATCGTCTGGTCTGGGAAGCCCCCGATGGCGCGCCCCCAGACACCTACTACGTGCTAAACCAGACCCAGCGCCTAAGCGGCCTTGCGTATTCTCCCGATCCCGCAATACCCACCGCCGAGCCCCAGACTTTTTCCTATGAATTGCAGCTCTGCCTCGATCATCCCGAGGAGGGGGAGGCCCCCATCTGCAGCGAGCCTGTCAGCTACGACATCATCGTCCAGCGGCTTGCCACGCCCGCCGCCTTTGCTGCGAATTCCAACAACCGCTACTTTGGCCAGCCCTACAGGCTCAGCTGGGGGCGTGTCACGGGCGCTGTAGAATACAGGTTTGATGGCAGCGCAAGCGGCGCAGGCTGTGCACGCCTTGCCCCGAAGGCGCAGGATGCGCTTGAAAAGCAGAGCATGGACGTGATGCCAGAATATGGCCAAAATGACAGGACCTGCACATACAAAATCCAGGCCTGTCCTGGCAGTGAGGCTGCGCTCGTCTGCAGCGAGTGGAGCCCCGATGTGAGCATCGCCTACAAGCCCCTCGGCGTGCCCGTGCTCACGCACAGCCAGAGCGGGCAACACGGCGACAAATCCTACGACGGCAAGTATTTCCTGAGCTGGCAGAATGTGGATGGCGCCGCCCGCTACCAGTTTGAAGAAAAGGCTGGCAGCGCCACGCAGCACGAGCTCGACACGCCCAGATATCCCAAGTCCGCCTTGACAAACAACAAGCTGGGCGCCTACGCCTACATGGTCCGTGCCTGCTCGCAGACGGCGCCAGCCGATCCCAGCGATGCCAGCTGCGGCGCATGGTCGGCCTCCTATAGCGTGAGCGTGGAGGCCCTGCCTGTGCCCAAGGATTTCGCCATCAGTCTTGATCCCAGCGACGTCTCCCAGTCCGAGAAAGAGCGCACCTCCTACAACGATGCGGCGGGCTTTAGCTGGTCTGCGGTCACGGGCGCAAAGTCCTATATAATAGAAGAAAGTTCCGATGATGGCGCAAACTGGTCCAAAGCTGCGGGTGTGGATGCGCCTGCGCTCAGCGCCAGCATCACGAGGAGCCTGCCTGCCAGCGGCACCGACAGCTATATTTACAGGATCAAGGCCTGCACGGTAGCTGGCGGCGGTGGTCCCTGCAGCTCGCCTACGGCTGATGCCGATCTGCTCAAGCTCCACTTTCGCACTCGTCTTAGCCAGCCCGCCAGCTTTGCGCTTTCCACAAAGAGCCTTTTCGTAGGCCAGCCCTACGACATCAGCTGGGATGCGGTGACGGACACGCAGCGCTACGAGCTGGCCCGCTGCGAGGTCTCCTGCGACAGCGACGAAAACTGGAATACAATAGAAGAAAGCCTGACAGGCTCGCCCAAGAGCATGGCTTCTGAGAACAGCGATTCAGGCAAAAACTATAGCCTACAGGCTGCGCGCCTGCCCCTTTGCGATGCCAGAGCAGGACCTTGGTTGCAGCGCATGGAGCAGCACGTGCTGCGCTCAGCATCCATCTGCCCACCTCTTCTACGCTGACGCACAGCCAGAGCGCCCAATACGCCGACAAGTCCTACGATGGCAAATATTGGATGCTCTGGGGCGAGGTGGATGGCGCTGTGCGCTACCAGCTTGAAGAAAAGGCGGGCGACTCAGCTGCAGGCGAATATGACAGCAAGGAGCTGCGCTATCCAATCACAGGTCGCGCATTTGCAAAGGATGCGGGAAGCTACACCTACAGGCTCCGCTCCTGCTCGCGCACGGTGCTGGAGGAGAGCAACAGCAAAGAAGACCTTGACTCCAGCTGCGGCGCATGGTCAGAGCCCTACACGGTGACTGTGGAGGCGCCTGCCGTTCCCGCAAACTTTGCCATCGAGGCCGACGCAAGCGATCACGTCCTATCTGCAAGCGAGCACATATCCTACAATGCAACGGGTGCGATCAGCTGGTCTGCGGTGACGGGCGCAAAGTCCTATGTAATAGAAGAAAGTTCTGACGGCGGCGCAAACTGGTCTGAAAGCACGCTGGCGACGCTCAGCAAAAGCATCACGAAGAGCCTGCCTGCAAGCGGCACGCTGAGCTACGTCTACAGGGTCAAGGCCTGCGCTGAGGCGGCGGGCGCTGGCCACTGCAGCTCTGCAAGCCCACAGCTTACGCTTCGCTTTCGCAGCAGCCTCAGCAAACCCGCCAGCTTTGCGCTCTCTCGCACCAAGGCCTTCGAAGGCCAGGACTACGACATCAGCTGGGCAAACGTAGAGTATGCAAAGCGCTACGAGCTGGCCCGCTGCCCCGGCTCCTGCGATAGCGACGAAAACTGGTCTATTATAGAAGAAAGTCTGACAGGCTCGCCCCAGAGCTATGCTGTGGGCGTGGCGGTAGTTGGCCAAAACTATAGCTACAGGCTGCGTGCCTGCCCCATCGCCGCTGCCAGCAATGATCTCGGCTGCAGCGCATGGACGAGCGCTGCTACCATCAGCCTGCTGGAGCTCCCCGTCCCTGTTCTCAAGTTTAACGGCGCTGCGGGCCATGCGCACACGGCGCTTGGCGCAAGCTACAGCGTGGGCTGGAATGCCGAGAGCTCCCTCTACTACAAGCTGCGTGTTGTCCAGTATGCCATCAGCGACCTTGCGGGCACGAGCCCCGCCGCCACGCTGCCTGGAGGCAAGACCTCCATCGCGGATCGCCACCTGGCGCTCAGCGCAGCAGGCGCCGCCGCATCTGCACAGAGCGTAGCCCCTGGGTATCGCTATTATTACAGCGTGCAGGCCTGTCCCACTAGCAGCGGCAAGAACTGCGGATACGCCTCCAGCTACATTTCTGTGGAATATGATCTTGCCGCCCCGCTCCTGAGCGTTGCAAACGGCGCAGGCGAGTATGCAACGAGCGCTACGCCGCCCCAGCATTATTCTTTTGACGGCACCTACACGCTCACATGGGATGCAGTCGACGGCGCAACATACTACGAATACAAGGACGGCGAGGACGAGCCCTGCAGCCTTGGCGTGGATATCCAGACTACGGCGACCAGCAAGCTTTTTAGATCCAACCTGAGTCGCACAAAGAATCTGAACTACTGCATACGTAGCTGCGGCTCAGCGCTGGATGCTGCAAAAAAGATATGCGGCAAGTGGGGCCCCAATCTGTCCATCACGGCGCAGAAGCTGCCCGCCCCCACGCTGACAAGCGGCAGCACGAGCGAGAGCAGCGGCATCTTTACGCTGAGCTTCGGCGCAAGTCTGCCTACGGGCGTGGCCCTGAGCAAGTATGTTTTAGAAAAAGAAGAGGCCGGTGCATGGCAGGCGGACAGCTCCTGCGCAAGCGCTATCTCCTCCAATCCCAGCAATCCTGTCAGCTGCGCCCTGAACCTGAGCACGGCCAAGGGCGAGTCGCACAAATACCGTGCGCAGAGCTGCGTTTTGGATACAAGCAACGCGCAGCATTGCTCTGGCACACACTCCAGCGTGCTTGCGCTAACGGTCCCGCAGTGCACGGAGGCGAGCCTCGGCGGCTGGGCAGACGGCAGCTGCAAGAACGGCAAGCGCGAGCAGACCCGCACCTGCACCGATGGCACAGAAGCTGACGGCAGCTGTGACTGGGATTGCTCTAAGCTGGAGCTCACGCAGCTGGTGACGGACAGCGCCTGCGCTGCCTGCGTGCCTCGGCTGGAGACATCCTGGGCTAAGGGTAGCTGCGCAAGCGGCAGGCGGGAGTGGACACGCACATGCACCGATGGCACCGAGGGAGACGGCAGCTGCGACTGGGATTGCGCAAGCTTTTCGCTGACGAAGCTGGAGGCTGATCCCAGCTGCGAGGCCTGCATAGCCCGCACGGAGACGGCATGGGCCAAGGGCAGCTGCAAGAGCGGCAAGCGCGAGGAGACCCGCAGCTGCACGGACGGCACCGAGGGCGACGGTAGCTGCAACTGGGATTGCAGCACGCTTGCAAAGACGCAGCTGGTGACGGATGCGGGCTGCAGCAGCGGTGTCGACCCATCGCCCATAGGCTTTTTGGCGAGCTGCAGCGCAGATACGGGCTCTGGCACGGGCACAGGCACGGCGGACGACCCCTATCGCATTGGCGATTATGACACGCTGAAATCCTACGCTGAGAAGATGCGGGGCAACGGCGGCACGGCCTACCTCCGTGCGCACTACAAGCTGACTGCCGACATAGACGCAAGCGCAAGCAAGACGGAAGACAGTGGCAAAGGCTGGCTGCCCATCGCCGCCACGAGCTCTGAGACCTTCGAGGGCGGCTTTGACGGCGGCTGCTATCGTATTCTGTCCCTTCATATTAACCGATCTGGCGCCGCTATCGGCCTCTTTGGGCGGGTGAGTGGCGCGCATATTAAGAATCTCGCTGTGGAAGGCGTAAATATCAGCGCGGATGGTACGAGCAATTTCAACACTGGCGCGATTGCGGGCTTTATGGTGGGCGGCAGCATCAGCAACAGCTACATGACGGGCGCCGTTGCCAGCGCTGGCGCAAGCAGCGAGGTCGGCGGGCTCGTGGGCAAGATGCAGGGCGGAGGCAGGATTCTGAACAGCTATGCGCTGGGCACGGTGAGCGCCAAGCGCTATGCTGGCGGGCTGGTGGGCGCTACGGCTGGCACGAATACGATTGCAAACAGCTTTGCGCAGGGCGCAGTCACGGGCGCAGACAGCACGGGCGGGCTTGTGGGCAACATGCTGGGCGTCACTGTCAGGAACAGCTATGCGGCGGGGCAGGTGAGCTCGACTGAGAATGCGGGCGGGCTTGCAGGCACGATGGGCGGGGGCGCCGTGCACAACAGCTATGCGATGGGCGCGGTGAGCTCGTCATGGAACGGCGTGCAGCGGGGCACGGGGGGGCTCGTGGGCAATTTCACCAGTGGCAGTATTAGGAACAGCTATGCGACGGGGGCTTTGTCCCTTCTTAGCGCCTGGAGCAAGCCTGGCGGGCTCGTGGGCAATATCGCAAATACGAGCGCTAGCATCAGCGCAAGCTACCTGAATCAGGATGCCGAGCACAGCCAGGGCGGCTCTGTCGTGTCTGCAGCAAATATGCGCTGGGTGGGCAACAGGGCCAATACGCATGCGCTGGTGGAAAACAAGGTTTATCCTAAGACGACGGCAGAGCTGCAGGCGCTGACGGCCGCAGGGACGGGCTGGAGCGCTGCGAACTGGTCTTTTGCGGCGCTGCCGGGTGTGCAGTACGTGCAGAATCCGTCTACGGCCGCAAATGCGCCGAAGTGGTGCGGGGCTGAGGGCAACAGCGACGAGCTGCCTGTCTGCGGCACGCTGATACCGGGCCAGCGCCTTGGCGCTACCATCGCCGATGGCGGCGCCTGTACGGCCCGTGACCTGAAGGACTGGCAGGACGGCGTCTGCGAGAAGACGAAGATGGGCCAGACCCGCACCTGCACAGACGGCACCGAAGGCGACGGCAGCTGCGACTGGAGCTGTCTTGGCGTGGCTGTGAAGAAGTGGAGGATTGATGTTAGCTGCGTGGCATGCAAGGCGCGGACGCTCACAGAATGGGCAGACGGCGACTGCAACGAGGAAGAAGAAAAGCGCGAGCAGACGAGGACCTGCACGTCTGGGCAGAAGGGCAACGGTGGCTGCACGTGGTCCTGCGCTGGCATTGCAGAATCGCAGCTGGTGGATGATGATGATTGCAAGAAAGTCACGGTGGGGGCGTGTACGGAGCGTACTTTTACGACTTATACTAGGAGCAATTCTTGTTGTTCAAGCGGCCAGAGGCGATGGACGCGGACCTGCACGCCGGGCACTAAGGGCGACGGGAACTGTACTTGGAGCTGCGTTGGGGCAACGACGCGGGAATGTAGGACGGATAGCAGCTGTAACACGAATCCGCCGGTGAATCCAAATCCTCCAGTGAATCCAGGCCCGCCGCAGACATGTGATGAGTGCGGGTCATGGCCGAATTGCAGACCGTATTGCTCTGATGGGACTTGTTCCAGCTCTTGCGCAGGCGGATGCGTGCCATATAAAACAACGCTATGGAAGGCTGGGTCTTGCTACACCTACGGTCCACTCAAGGGCTACAAGTCTTATACACGCACTTGCACGGATGGGACGAAGGGATCTGGCGGCTGTGCTTGGAGTTGTCTTGGAGTAAGAGTAAGGAAGAGTGATCCTCATGCTGATTGCGGCGGCTCTGGCTCTAAGTGTGTGCCAGCTACATTAGGGCCGTGGAAGGCTGGGTCTTGCAGCACTGATGTTGATGGGAATCCTTATAGGAATTATAGCCGCACTTGCACCATTGGGAGTTATTCAGGCACTCCTTCCTACACCTGTAATTGGGATTGTCTTGGCAAGATGAGTAAGAAGGAAGCTGATTCTAGTTGCGGCGGCGGGAATTCAACATGTAAGCCAAGGGTGGTGACGAAGTGGACGATTGGCACTTGCGGCCGTTTCAATGTTGGAAAGAGAAGCGATTACCGTGATTGCGAGAATGGGACTAAGGGCGATGGGAGCTGTAATTGGAGCTGTGCTTTCGTGAGCACATATAGAACGGTAGATTGTGGTTCGACAGACACATGCAGCGGAGCCACGCCCTGCGGAACCTATCCGAGTTGCAGCTCTAAGAAGACGTGCTGGAATAATACTACGACTTGCGGCACTTGTCCAGCGAAGCCTGCATCATGTAAGCCGTATTCAACTACTTCTTGGAGGAGCACGTGCAGCTATTATAGGTCTCAATCAAGGTTCTATTACCGCACTTGCACGGCTGGGACTAAAGGCGATGGCAAATGTACTTGGAGCTGTTCTGGAGTGAATACAGCTTATTGGGAATCTGATAGCAGCTGTCCTGTAAGAGATTAGAGATTGCGAAAGCGGTGGTGGTGCGGTGGATAGCAGCTGGCGTTGTTGTATATTGCGTAAAATAGCCGATAGCAGGGCCAAATGCCCGGAATCTCATGCTGCAATTCTCTTTAGGCATTCCCAAGCTTGCCATGGTATTGTCATATTTGACACGCTATTTTATGTTCTGTAATTTGATTTGCATGGCAACGAGACCTTAATCGCTCCCCGATAATCTGTTTGTAGCGATACATGGCGGTTTCCACTCGTGATCTGCGATGATAACCCACCTCTTCTTTCCATTTTTGTAGACCTTGCGCACGAGAATTTTTAATATTCACATCTCGGGCTCTATCCTCCGGGGGCGCATTCGCATAGAGCTCTCCTAATGTTCTCGCCTTCTTCTTGGGAGGGATCAGTATTTTCTCTACTCCACTTTGCTCCAATACATGATATAAGTTATGCGCATCATAAGCTCCATCGCAAATATTGCTAGCTATGTCATATTTCTTCCTTAGGTCTTTTACCGAAGCAGCTGCAACTTGGGCATCTCCGCCTCTTAGGTCAGTCAGCTCAGAATGAACAATCTGAAAGGATGGATCATCCATACAAATATGTAATTTTTTCCAGACCCGTCTTTTCTTGCTGCCATGTTTGCTGGCGTTCCATTCCCCATCACCATAGACTTTCAGACCTGTTGCATCCACAACTAAATGCACACGCTCGCCTTGCTTGATCTTAGCATTGCAAGGAACTGGCAGTTTCTTAGACCTGCGACAGACCTGAGAATAGCTGGGAATTAGCCATCCAGAAAGCTGCATCATATCCCGTAGGCCAAGCAAAAAGCCCTGCGTCTGCCGTAAAGGAAGACGAAATACCTGCCTGAGCTGCAAAAATAGCAATATCATCCCATCTGCATACACAAATGGCCGCCCCGGTTTGCCCGTTTTTGTTTTTCCACGATTTTATAGCCTTTGGGTCTATCTAAACAGTGAGTTTCGTACGCTCCATTAGACTACGATTGTAACTTGACCAGTTACTAAGTTTATATTTAGATTTCATGCGTTGTTGCAATATGGCGGCGGGGGTCAGGGCGTTGTTGCGTAACTCACGAAATGGCCGATAAGTGCCATATATTGCGGTTATACGGCCTTCGTAAAATGGAAAATGACACTCTCGAAAATGCTTGAATCGGCCTATAAGTGCTATATATTACGTGGAATCGCCGATTCTCGCTTTTGCGTTACGCAACAACGCCGGGGGTCAGGCTGGCCTTGTAGTAGCAAGGGAGCGCTTGAGTACTGGGGCGTGGAGCTATGCTAACTAGTGCCTCGTTGTAATATGCGGCGTCTGAGCGCCGCATTATGTCGCGTTGGGCGCAGAGGCTCATGTGCGTTGTAGTAGTAATGTGGCCTTGGTTTTACTGACAGGCGAGCGGTATTGTAGTAGGCGGCGTTGGGGCGCAACGCGACATAATACAGGTAAAAATAGACGGGCGTTGTTGTAATAATCAGAGTCTCGGCGCCGCGTTATGTCGCATTGGGCGCAGGGCCTCATGTGCGTTGTAGTAGTAATGTGGCCTTGGTTTTACTGACAGGCGAGCGGTATTGTAGTAGGCGGCGTTGGGGCGCAACGCGACATAATACAGGTAAAAATAGACGGGCGTTGTTGTAATAATCAGAGTCTCGGCGCCGTATTATGTCACATTGGGCGCAGGGCCTCTGCATGCTGTACATACCAGAACAATCCAGTGCAAGGCATAGGCATTGCGTCACGAGCACAGGAGGTGCGAGAGTCTGGCGCGGGCGACATCCTTGCCGGTAAGATACATTAGATCAAGCCCGCTTCTCTGAGCTGGGCTTCAGTGAGGCCAGTCATCTCAGTAATGTCAGAAAGGGGGTAGCCTTTGGATAGCATAAGACGAGCTGTCGCAATGGCTTTCTTTTGCTCACCTTTTTCAATACCCTGCTCAATGCCTTTTTCAATACCTTTTTCAATACCTTTCTTTTCAAGTTGTTCTGCGATGGTCATAACGCGTTCCCCTGCTTCTTTTGATATATATTTATCTGCAAATTCAACAATGATCTCAATCTCTAATAACTCCACACTCTGTATAAAATAGCGAAGTAAAATTTCAACTAATTTTTTATCCTTCTGTTTATGTAAGCTGCGTAGATAATTCTGAAACAGCGCTTCCAAGTGTTCCTTTTTTGATAAATACCAGATTTCTTTTAGACTAGCAAGAAAAGCCTGCATGCGTGGAGGATACTGTTGGATATTAGCTGTGGGAGAAAGATCAATAAGTTCATATGTGAAGTCTGGAATGTATTTGCGAAGTGGATTTGATAAGTCGTCGGGAATATCTAAAAGATCAGAAAAAGCCCGCACCACCTTCCATTTCTGCTGACCATGATACAAGACGATGGGAATTACGACAGTGCGGGGTTTTTTGTCGCTGTAAATTGCTGCAAGATAGCTAAGAAGCTGGCAAAGTACTGTTTTCTCAGGATGCGATTTATGCTCTATTAAAGCATAAATACGAATACTTTCCTTTTGCTTGTGCGGAATACTAAAAAGCAGATCAGTGAAGCGTTCACGGTCTTTGGCGTCAATGAATGAGCCCTGTTCCATCTTGAGCTTAGTAAAATCAAGCTTGTCTGCGAAAACTTCACTATATCCCGCGCCTAAGTGAAACAAACCAATGCGCCCAAGAGCCGTTGATCGTAAAATTTGCTGCAGAAAGCATAGTACAGGCCCAAATCCGTAAATTCCCAGCTGCATAGCTTTGAAGTTCTTTAGGTGACATAATTCGACCTGTTTTGTGCACATTTCATAAGCAAAGAGACATAATAGGCTGCCCTGAGCCTGTGGCCCTTTGCTCTGCAATGCCTGCTTATTCACACAGCGGGTACCTTCTCCCTGTTTTGTCTCAAAAAGTCAAGGTAAAAAATACCTCTTGCGAAATTTTTTATGCGCAACGGCGCTTTGGCAAAAAGAAGAAAATAGCTTATGCGCTCTTTTTTGTGCTAAGCTGAATGCGCCGCTTTGCCAGCTCGCAGTAGCGCGCCTCTTTTTCGTAGCCGAGATAATGGCGGAGCGCCTGCAGCGCCGCTATGGCTGTGCTGCCGCTGCCCATAAATGGGTCCAAGACCACGTCATTTGGAAAGGAATAGAGATAGATCAGCCTCCGGGGCAGCTCAATTGGGAAGGGCGCAGGGTGGCCGATTTTCGTTGCGCTGGCTGCGCTGATATGCCAAACACTTTTTGTAAAAAGCATAAACTCCTGCTTCGTCATTTCTTTTTCATAGTGGCTGGGAATGGGGCGGCCAAACTGCTTCTTGCAAAAGACGAGAATGTATTCGTGATAATCCCGCAGGACAGGATTGCTGGGCAGCCGCCATGAGCCCCAGCTTTTTTTATGACCAGCGCTGATGCCTTTGTCTCAGATGATCTCGCCTCGCTCTAAAAAACCTAAGCGCAAAGCTATCTTGGTCAGCTCAGCTGTCAGCGCAACATAGGGCCGCCGCCCAGTGTTAGCCACATTGATGCACAAGCGGCCGCCGTCTTGCAAGATGCGCAGGCACTCTGATAAGACTTGCTCCATCATGCTTTGCCAATGATGAAAGCTCTCGCCTAACTCGTATTCCTTATTGAGATTATAGGGCGGCGATGTTATGACAAGCTGCACGCTAGCGCTTGCGATCTCTCGCATGTTAGAAGAGTCTGCATTGTAAATCTTATTATAGTTTCTGTTCATACTGCCTGCGCTAAGTCTTGCTTATTGCTCTTCGTTGCTTTCAGCTTATCTCTTGCAATGCCTACATAAGCGGCATCCATCTCTATTCCTATATAAGACCTGCCCAGACGCTTTGCTGCGATTGCGCTTGTGCCTGTTCCAAGAAAGGGGTCCAAAACAAGATCGCCTTCGTCCGTGCTCATAAGAATCAATCGCTCAAGTAAGGCAAGGGGCAGTTGGCAAGGATGCGCATCATGACGCTTCTTATGATGGACGCGATGGATGTCAGACCAAACATCAGAAAGCAGCGGGCCATAGGGATGCGGCGTCTTGTTGCCATATTTTTTAACAAGGCTCTTGCATGCTCTGCATCTTTCATGCGCCCGCCTTAGCTTATGAAACTTGTAGCTCTTGGATTTCGTATAGTAAAGAATGCCATAGTGAAAGGGCAGGAGCAGTCGGCCGATTGGCCTGTTGTTTGTATGCCACACGATCCAATGCCTAAAGAAAGCCATGTCGTTTAAGAAGCCCGCATAATGCGTAAGCCACAAAGGTATATTATGGATAAAAACAGAGCCAGTAGCTTTGCAAACGCGCACAAGTTCTGTGAGCCAGAGCTTCGACCAAAGCAAGTAAGCCGGCTTGCTGAGCTTGTCTTTGTATAGATTGTATGCCTTGTCTAAGTTGAAGGGCGGGTCGGCAAAGACCATGTCTATGGAATTATCTGGCAGGCCTTGCAAGACTTGCAGGCAGTCGCCCTCTATCACCTTGTTGATCTTTCTTGTGATACTTTGCCGCATTAGAGTGATCGCTTGAGCAAGGCCTCGTTAATCCTTTCTCGATCTATCTCATAAAAGAACTGGTCCTTGTGTTCCTTCTTTGCATGGACTTGCGCCAGCTTTTCCTCTGGCCAGTCTTTCAGTTCTTCCTTGTTCACATCTTCTTTGACTCTGATTGCTGCGCCGCCGAAAAGTTTTTTCAAAAGAAAGAGAGTAGACTTTGCTTCGGGCTTGCGTATGGCGCTCTCAGAAAATATAACTTCATCCAAGCAAAAGTGGCGCGAGATCATCTGGGACATGCGCCTAGTTTGGCATAGCATCTCACCAAAGAGAGCAGAAAATCGTATGTGTTTAAGCTGGTTTTAGTAACGATCTTCTTCCATAATAAAGAAAAACGTAGACTGCCGCGTTCCTAATGCCTGGTTTTATATAACGATCTTCTTCTAAATAAAGAAAAACGCAGCAGGTCTGCCGTGATCCTAATGCCTTGTTTGCATAACGATCTTCTTCCATAGTAAACAAAAACGCAGCAGGCTTGCCGCGTTCCTAATGCCTTGTTTTATATAGCGATCTTCTTCCATAATAAAGAAAAACGTAGAAGACCTGCCGCGATCCTAATGCCTGGTTTTGTATAGCGATCTTCTTCCATAATAAAGAAAAACGTAGAAGCCCTGCCGCGTTCCTAATGCCTGGTTTTGTATAGCGATCTTCTTCCATAATAAAGAAAAACGTAGAAGCCCTGCCGCGTTCCTAATGCCTTGTTTTGTATAACGATCTTCTTCCATAATAAAGTAACATGAGAGCGCTTGCCGCGATCCTAATGCCTTGTTTTGTATAGCGATCTTCTTCTAAATAAAGAAAAACGTAGAAGACCTGCCGCGTTCCTAATGCCTGGTTTTATATAGCGATCTTCTTCCATAATAAAGAAAAACGTAGCAGGCTTGCCGCGTTCCTAATGCCTTGTTTTGTATAACGATCTTCTTCCATAATAAAGAAAAACGTAGAAGACCTGCCGCGTTCCTAATGCCTGGTTTTATATAGCGATCTTCTTCCATAATAGAGAAAAACGCAGCAGGCTTGCCGCGTTCCTCTAGCTTTGGCGAGCTGCTATTCTATTCTTGCTTTGACAATTTTGACAATTTTGACGATTTGAAGATGCCAGCTACAGAGCCTTCGCCAGAAGAGCTGGACCCGCAGCGTGCAGCCCTCGCCCGTGCCCTTACCTCTGGCATGAGCTTTGCCAAAGCGGGACGCTCTGTTGGCATCAGCAAGCAGCGTGCGCATTACTGGTATCAAAAAGACCATGCTCTCAGGGCAGCCGTTGCGCAAAAAAAGCGCCAGATTTTTGACGCTGCCAAGACAGAGCTCATATCCACTTGGCCTCAGGCCGTGCAGAATATCAAAGACGCCATAGAGTCTGGCGATCCTAAAATCTCCTTTGCAGTGCTCAAAGAATGCGGCGTCCTTGCCGCCGCTCAGCCTGCCCAAGATGCCACTGGCGAGCGCCAAAAGAAGATAGAGGCCGTGATCAAATTGCTGTTGCTTGAAAAGACTGGAGATGCAGAAAAATGCCCGACAAATGACGGTTAATGTCACAAAAGGTTACTTTTGTGACATAGGAGAAAATGGCATGGCTTAGGAAATTTTGCGCAAGGACACGGCAAGCCATAGGCATTGGTCTGACGGCAAATCATAGGCATTGGTCTGGCGCAAACGGCTTCCCTGCCTTAGCGCCAGACTCTCGCACATCCTGTGCTCGGGATGCAATGCCTATGATTTGCACTGGATTGTTCTGGTATGTAACGCACATGAGCCCCTGCGCCCAATGTGACATAATGCGGCGTTCAAACGCCATATATGCCTTTTTTTACTTGTATTATGTCGCGTTGCGGCCAGACTCTGCTTATTACAACACCGCCCCCGTCAGCAAAGCTCTATGTGCTCTACACCGGCGCCCAGACTCCGCACGGCAAGGCATAGGCATTGGTCTGGCGCGGCGACATCCATGTCTTAGCGCCAGACTCTCGCACATCCATGTGCTCGTGACGCAATGCCTATGCCTTGCACTGGATTGTTCTGGTAGATACAGCTCCAGCATGGCATTAGGCCTGTGTTGCAGCCCTGCCTTAGCGCCAGACTCTCGCACATCCTGTGCTCGTGACGCAATGCCCATGCCTTGCACTGGATTGTTCTGGTATGTAACGCACATGAGCCCCTGCGCCCAACGCGACATAATGCGCCGCCGAGACTCCACATATTACAACAAAGGCCCGCAGTCAGCACAAACAAGCGCTACATTATCACAACAACGCCCAGACTCCACATATTACAACCCCGCCTCAGTCAGCAGCAACCCCCGCCCCGTATCACAAACACCCCCTTGACAGACACGACATAATGCGGCGCCCAGACTCCATTTATTACAACACCGCCCCCGTCAGCAAAGCTCTACGTTCTCTACACCGGCGCCCTGACTCTGCTTATTACAACCCCGCCCGCCCGTCATCACTTCCCACACTGCCTATCCCCAACACCGCCTATTACTATTCCCGCCCGTCATCAATTCCCACGTCCTTTTCACGCTGGCATTGCTGAGCTGGCCTGTCAGACTGCGTATATGGAAAGACTCGCTGCCTTAGCCAAAGCAATCAGCAAGATCACAAAGGACCCCAGCATTGTAGAAGAAGCGCAAAGGAAAATCCACGCCCAGAGCCCGGAGCTGGAGGCCCTGCTGCGCTCCGCCAAGCGCCGCAGCGCTGCCCTCGCCAGCTTCCCCTGCTTTCTGCAAAGCTATTTTGCGCATTATTTTAGCATCGCATCTGGCCCGCAGCAGCAGGAGCTCTGCTGTCTCATCGCAAGCCTGCGGGACCGCAGGCAGCGCAAGGCGCGCAAATACAGCCGGGCAATCAGCAGGGGCTTTGGCAAGTCTACGATTATCACGCTCTGCGGCGTCCTTTGGCTTGCGCTCAGGGGAGACTGGAAATTCGTCTTGCTCATCTCGGCTACGCTTGCTCACGCTGAGGGCTTCCTGCGCAAAATTGCAGACGAGGCAGAGGGCAACGAGCTGCTGGCAGAGGACTTCCCAGAGCTGCGGCCCGCACGGGACAGCAACGGCACGACTACTGCATGGAATGACCGCCACCTCGTCTTTGCTGGCGATTTTGCCATCCTTGCGAAGGGCTTCGGCAACAAAATACGCGGCCTGCGCCACAAACACCATCGGCCCGATGCCATCGTCATTGATGATCCCGATGAATACTCGGACGTGGAGTCTCACAGCGCCATGCAGAAGCGCTACAGATGGCTGGAACGCTCAGCTTTGAAAACAGGCAGCGTCCTATTCGATCTAGACATTGTCATCGTCTACACCACGATTGCAGAAACATGCGTGGGCGAGCATATCTATCAGCACAGCAAGTTTTGCTCTTTCGATAGAAAGAAATACAAGGCCCTAGAGCAGCTGGCAGACGGGACGGAAAAGAGCTGCTGGGAGGCAGGGGCGCCCACGGCCTTGCTCTTGGAAGAGCGCCAGAAGGACCCTCTGGCCTTTGCCTCTGAGCGTCAAAATGAGCCGCTGCCTGAGGGCGGGCAGTGCTTCAAGGGCCTCATCCAAACATGGAGCTTTGCAAGACCAGCAAGCTTTGCAGGCTGGCAGCTGGCGCTCGGCGTAGATGAGAGCCTCGGTCATAACGAAAAGAGCAATCCTTCTGCAATCGTAGGCGTGGGCATGGCGCCTGATGGCATCATCTACGAGCTCTACAGCTCCATCAAGATACGCCGTCCTGACCAGATCATAGCAGACCTGCTTGTCATATTGCAACTCTTTGCATGGCAGAGATGCGGCGTAGATACCAGCGGCAATCAGGAGCACTTTCTGGACCGCATCCAAGACGCTATCAAGGCGCACAATTTTCAGAGCACAGAAAAAATTCTTGTACCTTTGGTGGGACTAAAAGATAGCCTGCGCAAGAAGGTAAGAATACAGACGGCCCTGCAGCCACTGGTTGCGGGCGGCTTGCTGCGCTTGAGGGAAGACTCCGAAGTCTTGCTGGCACAGCTGAGCTCCTTTCCCTACGGCCACATAGACGGCCCCGATGCTTTGGAATATGCTGTCCGTCTGCTTCGTTACCCGCAAGGAGGCGCGCATGCAATCAGAGCAAAGCAAGAAGCTGCTTTTTCCAGGGGTGGCACAAGCAGGCGTCAATTCCTGCGGCGGCGCCTCAGGAAGCTCGGTATCCAGTCACAGGACCTTGATAGAGTCTTGTGAGTTTGCAAAGCAAGAGCAGGCGGAGCTCTTGCTGCGTGGCTTTCACAAGCACCAATGCGGGGGCTGGCGTAATGGTATCTGGGAATTGCGGGTGTATCGCATGGGCAGGGCGCGCTGGTATAGCGTGCGCTACAATAATAGGCGTGTTTATGGGCCCTGCCCTGCGTTTTCACAAGCGCTGGAAGAATGGGAATACCGCTCAGGCCACGCAGAAGCGCAAGGCACAGGCTTTGCAAAAAAGCGTCTTGTAAGAATATCATGATAGGAGTCTGGGCGCGAAGGCTTGCTCAATATCAGGGTTTCCATTTTCGTTTTTGTTGCGAAGAAATATGAAAAAAATGTTGTTGTGATGGCTGTGGGCGTGGGTGGAGAATGCGGCCTTGGGCTGGATTATCACACATAAGCGCGCCTTATCATCATGGCAAAACGTGCATACACGCTTTTCTTCCACAGACACCACCTACTCCCACAGCAACGTAAACGTCATCACAACACCGCCACCGTCATCAAATCCCACGACCTAATCCCACCGCCATCCTTTCACAAAAGGCGCCTTAGAATCATAGCAAAGCGTGCATTCGCGCTTTTCTTCCACAGACACCACCTACTACCCACTCCAAATTCATCATAAAAAAAGGGAACTATCCCTTTTGATACACTGAAAATTGTCACACCCATAGCATAGTATTTGCGCTATTTAGTTTATATTAGACAGTATAGTAGATTTTATAGAAAAGTTTAAGACGAAAAAAAGATTGTGAGCTATATTTGATTGCTAATAGGTTTCAGAATGGTGAGTATTGTTCTTACTTGCGGGCATAAGGGCAAGGCATGATGCAGACCAAAGCAGCGAAAGCAAAGACAAGTAGTTTTGCTGCCCAATCAAAATGATCATCCGCGCTAAAAAATATAGCGCTTGGGATATTGGCGGATAGCTAAAAATGCGTAGAAAAGTATATAGAAAGCCTAATATGCGCTTAGAGGATTGCTGTTTATAGAGACCAGCGTGAGTGTATCAAAACGGATAGTTCCCAGAAAGTAAATTTTTTTCTAAAAAAAGCTTGACATATATTTCCCGTAGTGTGCTAGCTTAACATAAGCTTTTGATCAAAACATCACGCTGTATTAACACAAATGTTTTATTTATATAGAACAAAAGCATAACACACTGCTAAACTAGCATCGCATGTAGGAGGAAGAAAAATGCAAAACACATTTAGAAAAACCATTGTCCAACTCAGGCAAAGCATCACGCACTCGCTTGACCAAGCATCACATTTAGGAGGAAGAAAAATGCAGAACAAATTTAAAAAAAACCACAGCTCAACTCAGGCAAGGCATCACAGACTCGCAGGGCAAAGCCCACAGCTTTCCTGAGCACCTGCGCCCACACGACATAATGCGGCGCCCAGACTTCGCTTATTGCAACAAGGCTCTCGTCAGCAAAACAAATGCTGCCTACTCCCGGCGCCCAGACTTCGCTTACTACAACAAGGCCCGCCGCCATCACTTCCTACGTAGCTTAGCCTTGCAGCGCTTCTTTACCCCCCCCCCCCCCCCCCATATCTCACTACATAACAAGAAGAGGCATAAAAGCTCAGTACTGAGCAAACTCAGCACATTTAGCTTAGACGCATTGCCTTTGATCGGCTTTCGCTTTATCACACTGACTGCGCTTAGCGCGAGCCTTGCCTTTGCCCACTGCGATAGCGGAGGTGCCGCAAACGATGGCAACGAGGATAAGCCCAGCGTCTGTGTTGACAATCAAATTCTAAAAAGTGGTCAGTGCGAGGCCTGCGTTGCGCCGCAGTATCCTAATTCTGATCGCACGGCCTGTGTGAGCAAATGCGCGGACGGTGAGATCAAGCCAGATAACAAGCCCGCCTGCGAGGCGATGCTAAGCTGCGCTGATCCGCAGGTGTACGATCCGGCGAGCAACACCTGCACTGTAGAATCAGGATGCGGGGCAGACAGGCTTATCGATACGACTCTAAGCCCACGCGCATGTATCACCCCCAGCGACTGCCGCTCGGCCACCGGAAAGTTTGTAAATGCGGCTGACAGCGCCTGCATTAGTCAGAGCGCCTGCACTTCTGTGGCTGGCCAGGTTGCCACCGTCAGAGGTGACTGCGAGACCTGCGCTGGCAACACTTCCATCCGTAATATGGAAAAAACGCAGTGCATCAGTGCGATGGCCTGCACCTCTGTAAGTAATCAGGTGGCAACTACCAGAGGTGACTGCGAGGCCTGCACGGGCATGGATTCCATCCGTAATATGGAGAAAACCCAGTGCATGAGCGCTCAGGACTGCCAGAGCCTCAGCGCAGGCGCCTTTAGCGTGCTGGACGATGCCGACTGCATTACGGATGCAGCCTGTATCGCTGAAGATGGCCGCGTTGCCACCACAGACGGCGTTTGTAAAACTTGCACGGGCACGGATTCCATCCGTAATATGGAAAAAACTGCGTGCATGAGCGCGCAGGACTGCCAGAGCCTCAGCGCAGGCGCCTTTAGCGTGCTAAACGAGGCCGAGTGCATTACGGATACGGCCTGTATTGCTGAAGATGACCGCGTTGCCACCCACAGACGGCGTTTGTAAAACTTGCACGGGCACGGATTCCATCCGGAATATGGAAAAAACGGCCTGCATGAGCGCGGAAGCCTGCCAGATCCTCAGCGCAGGCGCCTTTAGCGTGCTGGACGATGCCGAGTGCATTACAGATGCGGCCTGTATCGCTGAAGATGGCCGCGTTGCCCACCATAGACGGATTCTGCCAAGACTGCACAGACACAGGCACTGTAAGTAGCGTAGACAAAACCCAGTGCATCAGCAAAACGGCCTGCACCGCTGTGACAGGTCAGGTTGCCACATCCAGCAGTGATTGCCAAGCCTGCGCAGACTCAGGCCAAGTAAGCAATGTAGACAAAGATCAGTGTATCACCGCATCGGCTTGCAGAGGTATGGCAGGCCATGTTGCGACTGCCAGCAATGACTGCACAGCCTGCGAGGCCGGGGAGGTCCGTAATGTAGCTCAAAGCGTGTGCATCACGCCAGAGGCCTGCACCAATACGGCAGGCCAGGTCGCTAATACCGAAGGTGACTGCGAAGCATGCGAGGCCGGGGAGGTACGTAATATAGATCAAAGCGCATGCATCACGCCCGAAGCCTGCACCGATATGGCAGGCCATGCCGCAACAGCCCTCGGCGATTGCCAGGCCTGCGTAGATTCCAATCAAGTAAGCAATGTAGACAAGAACCAGTGCATCACAAGAACAGCCTGCACCAATGTGAAAGGCCAGGTCGCAACAGCCACAGATGAATGCCAAGCCTGCGCTGACACAACTCCCGTAAGCAATATAGGCAAAACCGCATGCATCAGCATAAACGACTGCATGACTGGCAGCTCAGGCGCAAATAGCGTGCTGAATGGCAAGGAATGTATTACGGATGCAGCCTGCATGGCTATGACTGGGCATGCAGCCACCATTGACGGTGATTGCGAGGCCTGCGCTGGCGGAGCTCCCCTAAGCAGCGTAGACAAAACCCAATGCATCAGTAGAACAGCCTGCACCAATGTGAAAGGCCAGGTCGCAACAGCCACAGATGAATGCCAAGCCTGCGCTGACACGACTCCCGTAAGCAATATAGGCAAAACCGCATGCATCAGCATAGACGACTGCCAGACTGGAAGCTCTGGCGCAAATAGCGTGCTGAATGACAACGAATGTATTAGTGATATAGCTTGCTGGAATATGGACGGCCACGTTGCAACCATAGACGGATTCTGCCAAGACTGCGCAGACACAGGCACTGTAAGCAGCGTAGACAAAACCGAGTGCATCAGCGAGCACGCCTGCCAGGTTAGCAGCTCTGGCGCAAATAGCGTGCTGAATGGCAACGAATGTATTAGTGATATAGCTTGCGGGAATATGGACGGCCACGTTGCCACCATAGACGGATTCTGCCAAGACTGCGCAGACTCAAATCTCCTAAGCAGCGTAGACAAAACCGCATGCATCAGCGAGGCAGACTGCCAAAGTGAAGATGGCGGCGCCTATAGCGTGCTGGGCAGCGAATGTATTACAGATACGGCCTGCGAAGCGATGGCAAAGCATGTTGCGCACAATAACGGTAGCTGCCAGGAATGCACGGGCCAGACGGCGCCGAATACGGCCACAGGTATGTGCGAGACCGACAGCGACAGCGACGGCGTGCCCGATGCTCTGGACGTAGACGACGATAACGACGGGCTGATTGAGATTGCCACTTATGAAGAGCTCCAAAACATGCGCCACGACCTTGCTGGAGCGAGCTACAAAAGGGGCGCCACAGAGGCGCCGCTGATTGCTGGGGCGCCGATTGCCGCCACCGACGACTGCACCACCGCCGTTGACTATCATGTTGTAGACGCAACGGGCGTGGCTAGCGTGGCCAGAGGCGCCGTGCCCGATGGCTCAACGGCCGTGAGCGTCTATCTCTGCGGCTACGAGCTGGCGGCTGACATAAATGCCAGCGCCAGCTGTCCCGGGTACGACGGCACAAACGGCAAGACAGTGAGCTGCGCCAGCGCTGGCCAGAGCGTGTGGGCGCCCGTGGGAACAAGTAGCGCCAAATTCACGGGCATTTTTAACGGAAGCGGCCATAGAATCAGCAATTTGTATTACAAGGCAAATGCGAACTATGGCGGGCTCTTTGGCCATGCAGACGGGGCGACGATAACGAACGTAGGCCTAAACAATGCCTACATAGAGAGCAGTAAACCCGCCGGCGGGCTTGTGGGGCGTGCGGATAATAGCAGTATTAGTAACAGCTACGTAACAGGGGACGTCTCTTCTGATTCTTCTTCCTCTTCTTCTACTGATGCTGGCGGGCTTGTGGGGTATATGAATGGTGGCAGTATCAGTAACAGCTATGCGACAGGAGACGTCTCTTCTGCTACTTCTTCTTCTGATTCTTATGCTGGGGGGCTTGTGGGGTATATGAATGGTGGCAGTATCAGTAACAGCTATGCAACAGGGGATGTCTCTTCTGATTCTTATGCTGGGGGACTTGTGGGGTATATAAATGATAGCAACAGTATCAGTAACAGCTATGCGACAGGGGACGTCTCTTCTGATTCTCATGCTGGCGGGCTTGTGGGGTATATAGATGATAGCTACAGCATCAGTAACAGCTACGCAACAGGAGACGTCTCTTCTACTTCTTCTTCTCATGCTTATGCTGGAGGACTTGTGGGGGATATAAATGATAGCGGCAGTATCAGTAACAGCTATGCGACAGGGGACGTCTCTTCTACTTCTTCTTCTCATGCTTATGCTGGAGGACTTGTGGGGGATATAAATGATAGCGGCAGTATCAGTAACAGCTATGCGACAGGGGACGTCTCTTCTTCTGCTTCTGCTTCTTATTCTTCTTATGCTGGGGGGCTTGTGGGCAATATGAGTGATAGCAGTATCGGTAACAGCTACGCAACAGGGGACGTCTCTTCTTCTGCTACTTATGCTTATGCTGGGGGGCTTGTGGGGGAGATGCATGACAGCAGTATAAGTAACAGCTATGCAACGGGGGACGTCTCTTCTACTTCTACTTCTTCTTCTTCTCATGCTTATGCTGGGGGGCTTGTGGGGTATATGAATGAGAGCCCTGATAGCAGTAGCGGTATCATCAGTAACAGCTATGCGACAGGGGACGTCTCTTCTACTTCTTCTTCTCATGCTTATGCTGGGGGGCTTGTGGGGCGTGCTTGGTATAATAGTAGTATCAGTAACAGCTATGCAACGGGGGACGTCTCTACTTCTTCTGCTTCTTATGATTCTTATGCTGGTGGGCTTGTGGGCAATATGAGTGATAGCAGTAGTATCAGTAACAGCTATGCAACGGGGGACGTCTCTTCTACTTCTACTTCTGCTTATGCTGGGGGGCTTGTGGGGGAGATGCATGACAGCAGTATAAGTAACAGCTATGCAACGGGGGACGTCTCTTCTACTTCTACTTCTTCTTCTCATGCTTATGCTGGGGGGCTTGTGGGGTATATGAATGATGGTAGCAACAGTATAAGTAACAGCTACGCAACAGGGGACGTCTCTTTTTCTTCTGCTATATATGTTTATGCTGGGGGACTTGTGGGCAGGATGCGTGGCAGCAACAGCATCGTGGGTAAGAATTATTACGTGGCCGCCGATGGCACGAATGGCATTGGCAGCGGCACATGCGCCAGCAGCGTTTGCATACGCGCAGGGGCGGCGGGCAATACGGATGCACAGCGGCGTGCGTGGCTGCAAGCCCAGGACGAGAGCGCAGTCGCAATGTTTCCTACAGACAGCGTGGGGACGGATCACGACGGCGATGATACAACGCCCAATCTGACGTGGGAAGCTTGGGACAGCAGCGTCTGGGGCAGTTTCACTACGGCAGGCAGCTATCCGCTCTTAACGTGGAGGGTTGTGCACTGGCAGGATGCGGGCGTTAGGGGCAAGGCGCCTCTGCTTAAGTATGGCGACAATCCGCATACGGCCGATGATCCCGATACTACGGACAACGAAAACGTAAACGAATGCGCTTTGTTGCCGGGCTATGGCAATACGGACAGCGACAAGGCGCGTTGCGGCGATCTTCTGCCTAATCAGGAGCTTTATAGGGCCAGAGGCAATGTTGTCTTCAGCGGCGTCACCATCGGCGCGCCCACGGCTTCTGCGCCCGAGTTTTTCTACAGCGTGGGCGGTACCAGCGGCAGTGATTCCAGCGTTACAGTCACCTACAATCTGCCGACGGGCATCAGCATCAGCGCATCGGGCGTGGAGCAGGCAGACGGTACCGCAAGCAGCGACGTGACGTGGGCTCAGGGCACGAGCGCAGGCAGCATCGGCGGCATTGCGTCGGGTGAGACTTTCTGGCTCGCCCTGACTTTTCAGAAGGGCAGCGGCACAAGCGCCGTGACGCACAAGGTGCGCATTAAGTTTGTGCGGCCGTAGTGAGGGGGGGGGGCGTGATGACAGCGGCGCCTGCGAAGTAGGCAGAGTCTATGGATGCAAAGCGCGCGTTGCGCTTTGTTGCGATCTAAGGCGCGCTTTTTTTGATAAAGTGGCGTTTGAGTACTGGGACTGTGGCTGGTGTGCGGGGGCGATGTGGGAAGTAGGCGGCGGGGAGCTGGCGCTCAGGGGCGCTGCATACCAAAGCAAGCCAGGCAAATTATAGGCATTGCAATATTGGAAATTGATTTTGCCATTGCCAATACAAGAAATTATGAATGAAATTTATTTAAAAGATATATGGCTAATACATGAAGATCTGCAAAAGGAATATAAGATCAGCTTCCATACACATGGTCCACATTCTCAGCCATTAGATATATTTGCCAGAGAGCCTAAGGAACTTCGTAAGTGGAATGCTTATTCAGGAAAAAGGCGAGATTTCAATCGTCTATATGCTTTATCTCTCGTTCAGTTTTATCCTGAAGGGAATGATATATGGCTATTTACAGGGATTTACAAATATGACAAGAAACCAAGAAGAAATGATAAGGGGCAATGGTATTATGATTGTAAGCTTTCTGATGAGCTTAAAAATTTCATAGGCCGGCTAAAGTTAAGAATAAAAAGAAAGAGATACACAAGACAAAACTTAGAAGGGCACTATAAAAAAATGATTGTCACCGAAATACTAAAAAAATCATATTCAGGCAGCTGATTCACGGGTCTAACAAAAAGCTAAAAACATATTTCTTAAAATAAAGACATTTGGCTGCGCTTGCTCTTTTCCTTTTGTAAAACAGATAGAATCTCTTGTACTTCTTTGTCAGGAAATACTTGGCCTTGTCTGCTGCGCACTGTGTACTTACGCAGCTTTTCTTCTTTGTCACCTACTACAATGATATAGTTTACTTGCGCAAGCTGAGCGGTACGTATTTTTTTACTGATATTGGTGAGATATTAGCATAATATCTAGTTTCAAAACTATTTCAAAACTATTTTGAAACGCCATGCCCCGCCCACCTGGAAAGCACTACCAGAGCAACACGCAAAAAGCCATCCGCGCCTTAGAGAGCCAGGGCTACGAAGTCAAGCCTGCTTTGCAGTCTGCTAAAAATGGCAGCGCAACAAGGGCCGCCTCAGAAAATCTTGCAGCGCCCTTGCATGCCATGACCCGCTCTTTCTTGAAAGGCCTTGCCGCCTCGCGAAAAGAGGCGCGGGAGCAAAGGCAAGCAGCCAGCCGCAGTACTTAGACTTCGTCACAGGCGCAGGCGGCAGAGTCTTATAGAGCATAGCTAAAATGTTTGCAGAAGAGATCATAGAATTCCTAAAAGCACGCGGCTTTCCTGTAGGCACAATCAGGACGCATGGAGGCAAGAAGGTCATTAAGATGGCTGACGGAAAATGGAAGCCGCTGAAAGCACAAAGCAAAAGCAAGAAGAAAGTAACAAAGAAGAAAACAAGTACGAAGAAGAAGACAAGTACAAAGAAGAAAGTAAAAAAGAAAACTGGCTTGACTAGGTTAACAAATGTCATAAAACAACTGCGTGAACCTGCAAAGCCTCAAGATAGAAGAGATCATCGACAATCCAAAAAACTTTCCAAACCTAATGGCGCTGGAAAAAAAGCAGTACCGACATTAGTCAAGCTGGCAAGCTACGGCAATCAGAACAAGCCACTCACACTTACAGCCTTGCAGAGCGCAGCGGCGATACTGGAGAGCGATCTAGAACACGACAGGCTAGCGCCATAGACATTGGCGGCCTCAAGCTGCGCCGAAGCAAAACGGGCGATCTGACAAGGGCCTCTCGTGAGAAGATCAACCAGCGTGTCATAGACATACTTGCGCAGAACAAAGAAGCATACAGCGATGCAGAGCTTAGCCTGCTGCGGCTCTACTCTGGTCTTGGCGGCACAAAGTATAGCGAGAGCACCAGCGGCCTGACTGAGTTTTATACCCCCTATAAAATCGTGGAGAAGATGTGGGAGATGGCGCGCAAGCTCGGTCTCAAAAAAGGTGACAGCGTGCTGGAGCCATCGGCTGGCATAGGCCGCATTGCAGAGGGTGACAAAGACAAGTCCTTCCATATTACGCAGCTAGAACAAAATCCCGTCTCGGCAAAGATCAATGCCATACTCAATCCACATACGGAGGTCCTGCACCAGCCCTTTGAAAAACTTTTCATGGGAGGCAAGCTGGGAAACGAGGCCAAAACCTACAGCGGCAAGCAATATGATCTTGTCATTGGCAATCCCCCCTATGGTGATTACCTTAGCAAATACAAGGGCATGGGGGAGGGAGCGGAGCATTCGCGCTGGGAGGATTACTTTATAGAGCGCGGCCTTGATACGCTTAGGGAGGGGGGGCATATGATCATGCTCATACCCAGCAGCTTCCTGTCCAAAGCCAAAGACAAGATCAGAGAAAAGATCGCAGGCAAGGCAAAGCTTGTGGATGCTTACCGTTTGCCCAGGGGTATTTTTGCAGGCTCTAACATAGGCACGGACATCATCGTATTGCAAAAAGCAAAGGGAGGCAAGGCAGAGGAGCTTGCGAATGATGACTTTTTTAGCAAGCATCCTGAAAATGTCTTAGGCCAGATCAAAACAAGAAGGCGGGGCAGAAAAGTATATGTCGAAGTGGATGGCCCTTTCTCTAATGTGGAGCGCATAGGCCATAAGCTCTCTGAGCTGACAAAGCAGAAAATCTCACAGGCGCTTAGGGGAAACAAAAATGCAGCTGGCAAGAGACCTACGACTCGCATCAAGCCTGAGATTAACAAAAAGATAGAAGTCAAGCAAGAAGCTAACAATGCCCAAGCTGCAAAAGCTACACTCGCTAAAACAACTAAGAAAACTAAGAAAACAAAAACCGCATCGCTTGTAGATAAGATGCTCCAAGACTATGACTTTGGCGAAGAGCAAGGCTCCTATGATCTGCATTCCTTCCATCAAAAGTATCACAGCAATTTTTCCAAAGAAGACTTGGCGCTCTGGTCTTCCGTGCAGGCTGATGGCAGCATCAACATGGATGGGCATAAGTTTGATCCAAATACGATGTCTGTCTTTCAAGGCAATGCTATGCCCGATACGATCTATGCCTCTGGCAACATACGTAACAAACTAGATCAACTGGAAAGAGAAAAAAAGGAATTAGATAAAAAGCAATATGCAAAGCAAAAGAAGCTTTTAGAAGCCAAGATGCCCAAGCAAAAGAAGGCAAGGCAGATCCATTTCTCACCCCTTGCTTCCTTTGTGCGTAACTTCCAAGCTTGGGAGGAGGGCGAGGAGCCTGAACATATTTTAGATAAGTTTCAAGACTGGCTGCATCATCATGTCGGCTATGAGGAATTGCAGGGCGTATCTAGTTATGATATTGCAGCATACATTGCCCAAGAGCCTGTTCGTAAAACAAGGGGTGAGAGCAAAGAGAATGCGCAGGAGAGAAGAAGCCAGAGACGCAGGGCGGCTGAGCGTCTTTTTAATACTTTTGTGCGTGAGGCCTTAGACGAAAAAACACGCAAGCGCTTGGTGGATGATTACAATCGCATCTATAATTCTACGGTCAGGCCAGACTATAAAAAGATACCTATCTTCTTGGAGGGCCTCTCCAAAAGCTTTAAGACGAAGGAGCTAGAGCTCAAAGAGCATCAGCTCGAAGGCCTTGCGTTTATGGCGAGCTCTGGCAAGGGCGTCATCGCTTATGATGTGGGGCTTGGCAAGACCATGCTTGGCATCGCAAACATCATGCAGTCTTTACAGCGGGGCTGGTGTAAAAAGCCTATGCTTGTTGTGCCAAAGGCGGTTATGCGAAACTGGGTGCGTGAGTTTAAGGACCTCTTCCCTGATGCAAAGATCAATGTGCTGGGAAACTTGGGCAAGGACTATGTCAAGGACCCGGAGAAACTGCAAATAGCAGACGGCACCATCTCCATTCTCAGTTACGAGGGAATGAAACGCATAGGCTACAATGATGCTACGCTGACAGAACTGACACGAGATTTACAAGACGTGATGTCTGCTGGCTTGGGATCAGAAGAGCTGACGGCAAGGCAAAAGCAAAAACGCAAAGAAGCTGCAACGGTCCTTAGCGGCAAGGTACAGAAGGGAGCCCGCTTTCTTATGGAAGACATGGGCTTTGATCATCTTACAATCGATGAGGCGCATAACATGAAGAATGTTTTTGAAAGGGCCGCTGTGCAGGGAGACAAAAAGAAAGCAAATGAGTTTCGCTATCTGCAAGGCGCAAGCAGTGAAAGGGGCGTCAAGGCCTTCCTGCATTCGCAGTATATCCAAAAAAACAACAAGGGCAGAAATACAACGCTTCTTACAGCCACGCCTTTTACAAACAGCCCCATAGAAATCTATAGCATGCTATCTCATGTTGCCCGTGACAAGCTGCAAGAGAAGGGCCTTAAGAATCTCAATGACTTTATTGCCACCTTTGTTGATCTTCAATCTGAGTATGTTATCAAGGGCAATGGCAAAATAGAAATGCAAGACGTAGCAAAGGGCTTTCAAAACTTGCAAGAGCTGCAAGAGCTTGTGCGTGATGCGATTGATTTCAAGACTGGAGAAGAGGTGGGCATCGAGCGTCCTTCTAAAGAAGAGCATCTTGTGGAACTGCCTTTGACAAAAGAACAAAGGGCGATCATCCATGAGGCAGAGCGCGCCTACATCTTAGCGCAGCATAATTTAAGGGATGATCCTGCTGGCGTCCTTCGCGCTATTGACATACAACGCAAGGCCACGCTCTCGCCGAAGCTCATAACGGGCAAGGGGCACTTTGTAAAAGACAGCCCGCGCCTGCTCTTTACTTGCGATGCCATTGCCAAAGCCTACACGAAGAAGCCAAACGTGGGGCAAGTCATGTATCTGCCTCGCGGCGTGGACTATTATCCTGAAGTCAAATCCTATCTTGTGGAGCAAGGCCTTCCTGCGCAAAGCATCGCATTCCTACATGGCCAGACCAGTGATCAAAAGAAGCAGGATATTATGGATGATTTCAATGATCCCAATGGCAAGACGAAGATCATCATCGGCTCCGAGACAATCACAGAGGGAGTAAATCTCCAAGCAAACACTTCTGTTTTATACAATACCTTTCTTGGATGGAATCCTACAGAGCTAGAGCAGCTACGGGGCCGCATCTGGCGGCAAGGCAATAAGCAAAAGAATGTCAACATTGTCTATCCTGTGAATGTGGATTCTATAGACAGCGTCATGTATCAAAAGCACGATGAGAAGAGCAAGCGCATAGCAGAGATATGGAACTTCAAGGGCGACTATGTCAATGTCTCGCCCATCGATCCCTTTGAAACAAAGTATGCGCTGATCAAGGACCCGAACAAAAGGGCCGAGTTCAAAATGCAGCTGGAAACAGACGAGATGAAGGTGAAGGCAAAAGAGCTCGCATCGCAGGCTGCACGAGTAGAACGCATCCAAGAGTCATACAAAGAAGGAAAGACACAGATGGATGATCATCAAGAGAAAGCGCAAAAATTCAGAAGCCAGATTGAGAAAACAGAAGCATCATTAAAGCAGGCAGAAGGACGATGGAAAGAAGCCAAGCAGAAAAAGAAAAGCAAGGAAGAGCTGAGCGACTTAGAAGAAAACATTAGCGATACCAAAGACGATTTCAAATACTATAGGTCTTTGGAACGCAAAGCGCAAAGCAAAAGCAAGAAATCCAAAGAGATGATGGAGGCAAGCCTAGAGCAGCTCAAGGCAATGGGCATTGCAGATGAACAGGCAGCAAACAAAAAGGTCACAGAGCTCAGAGCAGAGGAAACAACATGGGCAAAGAAGATTGAGGAGCTTTTGAAAAACAAGCCTGTCTACTTGGAGCAGGCAAAGAAGGAAATTATGGCAATGCAAAGGCCTGTCTCATCTGTGGAAGACTCTGTCAAAAAGATGGCATCCAAAGTTTTAGGCGACATACGCAAAACAGAAACAGCTATCGCAAAAGAAGAGCGCTTTGCTGCCTCCTATACCGCTTCTTTTTTGAAGGCGAGAAATCGCAAGATCATCTATCGTTTTTTAGAGAGCGTGAGGAATGACTGACAGCCACGCAAGGTCATTACAGCACAGCACTGTTGCGCACAATACATGGCAAGGCGTCAATACAGCGGGGGTCTTTCTCCCTTCCCTACGCAACATCGGCCGTCCATCTTTAACAGACTGCCCCCAGAAGAATTTCTAATACGGAGGGGGGAGCCAGTCTTGTGGTTTCCAGCCCTCCCCCCCGTCCATGCAAAGCCCTTGCAGGCTGGCCGCCTTCTCTCGCCAGACCTCCATCATACAAACAAGGGCTACATCCTAACTTTCCAAAAAAACTTTCGTATTGCAGAAGAGAGCCTGGCCATCCAGCATCATAACACGCTGCGCTTTCGCCCGGCCTTTGCGCCCATCCATAAGATACATTCTGTCTTTGCATATCGAAACGCATTGCAGGGCGGCAATATCCACCTGCAAGTAAAAGACATAGCAAAAGACAACTTCACGATAGAGCCGCATCCCCAGCTTCGCTACTGGCATGAGATCAGACTGGATTATGAAGTCTTACTCTACGAAACACGAAGACTGAGATTTGAAAAGGAAAGCGCAAGCCCCATCATACATTTATGCGAGCATCCCGAACTGATTACTGAGAGCACAGGTGAAAGCCTCATCAATGTTTGCGTGGGTGTGCGCAGCATAGAAAACATAAACGAAGGAAATA
>CBDETG010000049.1:0-23655 GCA_965242745.1 Leptonemataceae bacterium | reverse complement strand
GTTTCTCATATTTTCCTCCATAAACACAGCCGAGCTTAGAGCCCAGCCTGATCCAAAAAAGCCAGCAGAGCCAAGGCCCGCCCGCTTATACAAAATCTTATGCGCATGATAGGGCGCATAACCTAATTTTTTCCTACATCTATCCATTATTTTCTCTCCTAAAATAAAAATTGCCGCCTGCCTAAGGCAAGGGCTTCTATTACTTAATTTATCCAAGGCTGAAACAAGGGCAAACATTTTTTTAGAAAAAACGAAAAAAGTGAGCAACAAAAAAGAAGGTCTGAAACCCTTTGCCAGCGCCTGCAAAAACACCATATAGAAATAAGCATGCGGGATGGCAAGAAGTTTTTAAAATTTTTGCAGCGCAAAAAAGGCAGTTTGAAAAAGCGAATTGTTTTATGCGCAAGCTGCTAAACCTGCTTTGCTATTTTATACTGCATTTCCAGCTGTGATATGTTTTCGTAAAAATGTTTCATTTCATTAGGGCGGAAGGAATTGCCTTCTATTTGCACGCCTACCATCGCGCCCTTTCTTGTTTTTGTAACAGAGCGGATGAGGGCATAAAGCGTAATAGGGGCCTGCATCTGAAAAACAAGATCAAAGCTAAAGCCTGCCTGCTTGCTGAGGTTTTCTGTTAAAATAGGGTTCTTAGTCAGGAACATCAGCCCATCTCTGGACAAGTCCACAATTTTCTGGCGTTCGGCAACAAACATAGTGTTGGCCTCGTGCACGCGCTCTATCATTTTTCCAATTTTGTGCCAAAGCTCTTTGACATCTGAAGCCTGAAAATGCCTGCTTTTGCTCTCCAAGTAGGCATATCCCAAAGTAACAGCTATTTTTTCATGCGTAAGATAGATAATGGGAAGGCACATTTGAGAATAGATCGCCTGCTGGCGCATTTTTTGGACTTCTTCCTGGAGCTTATTGCCCAAAAAGCCCGCATAGTCAAAATAGGATTTGTTAAAGGGAATATATGACTGCGTATTTGCGCAGTCACTTACTAAAAGAGGCTTGCCCGCCTGGCATATCCTTTGCAGCAGGTAGGAGCGCATTTTTGTTCTGGGGCTGTATATCTCTACTTCTACTTTGGCATGGGGGTATTGCTCACTAAGGCCCTGCTTAAGCTCTTCAAAGCCTAATTTGATAGAAACAGGAATACGCAGCATATCTACGTCTATTTGCTTGCGGCTTAAGCGGACATTTGAGATAAAGGCCATATCTCCCTGTATGGGGATGCGCAGGCTGCGTCTTTGCTGCTTAGCTATGGCTATGTGATTTAGCAGGACTAAAAAATAGCGGCCGCCTTCCACTTGATCCTGTACGACCCGCCCGCGCAGATGCACGTAGCGCGCAAGCACCTTATACATCGTAAAATTATCTCCTATCTCAGGATAAAAGTTATGGAAATCTACAACAATGTGACTGGTATCGCGCAAATCCATAATCTTGGCTGCAATAGGAGGCTCATGTCCGCTTAGCTGCATATTGAGCCCCAGAAAATGCTTCTTTACCAGATATTTGATCTTTTGCGGCTCGCGGATAATTGTCAGGTCTCTTTTGGAATCTAGGTTTTGTCTGGAAATCATCATCTTCAAAGCATCCAGTCAAAGCATTTAGGGCTTAAGAAAACACAGCACAGGCCCGGATGGCCTTGCCTTGTAGGAAAGATGGGAGAAGAAAAAAGCATATAAGCAAAACTGGCAAAAGTGGTGGATGAAAGGCAATATGCCCGCTTTTTGCTCTAAGTACGGAAGACGGGCAGGGAGCGGGGTCTGCAAAAAGGCTGCTGCTATCTTGCAGCAAAACGCAGCAAAGACAGGCAGCTTGCAAAATAAGGGCCTGCTTCCATTTGCCTTGGCTATTTTATCGACAAAAGAGATATGCAGCATAAGGCATCCTGCCTGCAGTTTGCAAAGCGCGTTTCGTTTATGGCAGGGGCTGCACAGGGTTTTTAGTTTACGTAGGGCTTTAGTTTTGTCCTGCAAGGGGATTTTTGTTGCAATTGGTACTGATGCAGCCCTCCCATCCATAGAGCAAATGAGGGGAAGGGGCGTCTGTGTTCTGCTTCCATCCCCTTCTGCTGGCGCCGTCCAGAAAATCACTAAGTTGTACGGTTTCAGAATCACTCACGTAAAGCGTGTTAGAGACAGGGCTTGTTGCCTGAGCTATGGGCTCTAAGCTATCTACAATGGCCTCATTGACATGGATCACAGCGTAAGCGTATTCCGAGGAGGCATGGGAGCGTTGCTGGCCTATGAAAGCGCCAATATGGCTATGGCTGCTTTGATCCAAGGCAAGAGAAATACGCCTGCCCGCATCTATATGAGCGATGCGCGCATATACGTCCCGAATGATGGAAAATTGGGAATTTGCCCCCGTTATAGCTCCTAAATACAAGCTGGAATAGGAAGCGCGCTCAAAAAGCGCAATAGAGCCGCGGGTAAAAGACCTTTCTAGCACACTGCCATCTTCTACTGAGGCCGCCAGCATGCCTACGTGCAATGTGTCAGCGCTACTGCTTAAAAGATGCTCGGCCTTCAGCCTCAGGCGCAGGGCGCCGTTTACAAAACTATTACGGAGAATGCTTTTACGCATTCTCCCTGCCAAAGCGCCTGCATAAGCATGGGAAGCTTGGGCGGGGCCGATAGACGGCGCTTCTTCTGTCTCTTCGCCTATGACAATACTGGGATTTTGCACGCTAAAAGCGCCGCTGGGCAGGTCTCTATCGAAATTCACATCAATATTGTTGCTAATCCTGCCTGAACGTAATGACTCCTGCAGACTTGCTTGAGAAGACCACAGCAAGAGCTCCCCTACTTTTACATAACTTGCGTCAGAATTGATATGCAGCTTTTTGTCATCCAGATACAAGGCCCCATTCCTTAGCTCCACTGTTCTTACTTTCAGCTGAGGCAGGCCAGGTCTTGCTTGCAAAGACGGGTCTTCTTTGTGCGTGCCATCCTCAAGAAAAGAAAAAGCCGTATTGCTGCGAATTTCCATGCCATTGACAAGGAAGCTATCTGCGCCCGTTCGCTTCATCTTTAGGCTTGCAGACGGGATTACAAAAAGGTGGAAATCGTCAGAGAAATCGCTGTGTTTTGTTCCTACAGCAAGCAAGGCCGTACCTTTTAGGCTCAGCTCGTCTACGACAGCGCAAAAGAGCTCTCCTGCAAGAGGGGCAAGATGGACAAGGCTGCTTTGCGCCTGCATACTGTGCACGATAACGTTTTCCAAAGACAGACTCTGGATGCTGGCATTGTCTAGGCAATTCATAAGGCCGTCATTAGAGAGCTTTCCTTGAATAAAACCAAAAAGGCCAAGCTGCGGCTTAGAGGAACGCACGTAGAGATTGATAATGCTATGCTTAGCTCCGTCTAAGCTGCCAGAAAAGGGGAGACTTGCGCTGCCCACAGGCATCCATCCGATTCCTTTCGGGTCTGCGCAATTTCCTCCACAACTTTCACTGGCATCAATATCTCTGAGCAACACATAATGGGCATCTTTTTTATGACGCAAGGCTTTTAGCTGGAAATAATTGCCTATCTGGTATGGTTTTGCCTGACTGCCATCGCCCTGCGTGCCGTCAAAGTAGACTGCTATAGCCACAGTTGCTTTGCTGCATTGTAAGGCCCTCGTCTCGTCAGCCTCCTCGCCGCTGCATGCCCTGAGGCGGTATTGGTACACATTAGGCTTTGCGCCGCTTATATCCCAGGAGTAATCTCTACTTTTTGGCGCTCTGCCCCCCAGACCATGCTCCTGCCAATCTCCTTGATAAAAGATCATATGCTCCCTGTTTTCATTACCCATTTCATTACCCAAGAAGACTTCCTCGACATTCCAGTCTCGTTTTTGGAATACGGCGCCGCTTGTAGGAAGAACATAGAACTGGGCGGGCTCTGCGGCGCTGAATACGAAATACTCCTTCCCCGTATGCGAATCTTTCTTCCTAAAGGCAGCTTCTCCCCAATGCATCAGCCCAGGGCGTTTTTCCAAAAGAAAGACCCCAGCAGAAGAGTCTCCACCGCGCTCCCAGTGCAGGCTAAAAGCTCCATCCAAAACAAGCCTTGTATCTGCTCCAAATTGCCCGCTTATTTCAGGCATATGCGCTATAGAAACAGATTTTTGGACAACTTGACTAGGCAGACGAGACCACGGAGAGCTGTTCTTCGTGGTGCACACGCCCGGATTGCTTACTCCACTTTTCAAGCCGGCGCAGGCCAGCAGATGATGTACATAGGTCTTAGTCAGGATATTTCTGTTTGTTTTCCCAGCATCAGGGTCCCAATGCTTAAAAAGCTTCTGGCCGCCCGCAACCTTCTCATAATCCAGCGGATCGCTGCTCCCCTCTTCCTGCGTGGCTATATAATAGCTATGATCGTCCTTGACTTCCCATTTCAAGGTATATTGCCCATCATAAGATATGTCATTTTTGCCAGCAAGACCTGCTTCATCTGAGATCCCCTCAAATGCAAGCCATTTGGCTTGGGCCAGCTCAGGGATGGCTGCAATGGCCGGCTCTTCGACTACGGAGCCATCCAAAGTGGAGAAGACGCCGTTTCGCCAGTCACTACAAATCAGCAGCACGTCTGAGCTGGTAGAGCTAAGAGATACGAATGCCTCTGTGGTTTTGTTATATTTTTTGCAGCTTCGTATGCGAAAATGATATTTTGCAGACTCATGGGACTTATGCGTATAACTTTTTTCATACAAGCCATTACCGGAAAGGGCGCTGGGCAAGGGACTTTGCCGCTCCCAAGTATAGCTGGAGCATGCCCCTGTACACTTGCGCTCCAGCTGATACTCAGAATTGCTTTCGTTTTTGACTGCCTTCCATTGCACCGTGTAGACCCCGCTTACAGGATCCGGCGCCTGGATTTGCAGTTTTTCAGGAGCCGGCACAAGAAAGGCAATAGCAAAATCTGAATGAATCCAATCCATCCTGTCAATAACATCATCATCAGGGGCATCGCAGCTGTTTATTCCAATAGAAGCCCTGCAAGCTCTGAGTCTATAAGAATAGTATCCGGGATTGTTCCTGCGTAATGCTTGGCTGTAGATTTTGTCAGCGGGCGTGAAGGTCCCCGGGGCGGAGGCAGCAAGCCTGCAATTCCCTAAGCTTGGGCAGCTTATGATAATCTGATTTTGTATTCTCTTCCATGGACTTAGATGCCATGTCGGGCCCTCAGCGTCTAGAAGATCAAATCTTTCTTCAATTTCATAGATATAGACCAGATTGGCGTTTGCGCTGGTAATATTGGCAGTTTTGACATCAAGGTCCCACTCACCATTCAAGCTTGCTTGGGAAGAGATAGTAATCCGCACGCTTTCCCAGAATGCCTTGCCTTGCTCAGGCTTGCTGGAACCTAATGAGAAGCTTGAGGACAATGCGTAGGGGCCGCAGGGGTCCGGCCTGTTCCTGGATGTATAATCTGAGCAAAGAGCAAGCCTGTATTGGTAATTAGCAGAGAGGGATATGTCTCTTCTATCTTCATAGCTGTAAGAGGAAGTATTTTTATGCACGGCTATACGCCCCAGCGCCTCCCAGTCATCTTCCTCACATCGCACATCTAGTTTGCATCTCTCCAGCAGGGTATAGATGCCCCCCTTCGCATAAGCGGAGTCGGGCAAATTTTGGTATTGCATGGGCGCCTTCCACGAAACAGAGATGGCGCTTCCGAGCCCTGCTTTTACAAGCTGCACCTCACTCTCTTCCAGCTGTAAATGGCGAAAAGAAAGGCTCTGCTCCCTTTCTGGCCCGCAGTTGCTGGCTGCGCATTTGCGCACCTTCCATGTTATATCACCAAAGAGCTGCGACTGCGTTTTTGCCGCGATGCCTGCAGAGCACATAATCTTCCCCGTAGCAGGAGAGGTGACGCTTTGGGAGTCTTGAAATTGGTAAGAGAAAAGCGAAGGAACTTGGGTATTGCAGTCTATCTGTTTTTCTAAAGGATGCGTGCCTGCAAGGAATTGCAAATCGCCTGCCTGAGGAATGTGATCTTCGTTCTGAATATAGGCCTTCTCATTGCTGGGAATACGCAAAAAAGCATAGCTGCAAAAATTCTTACTTGGACTGTCACAAGAGCGCACTCTGTAGAAGTAGGGCTTGCGATTTATGTCAGCGCCTTTATCTATCAGGCATGGCGAGCTTGCGCAAACTGTGCTATCGCTGCATCTTTCCTGCTCTGGCAGCTCTAGCCTGCATTCTTCTACGCTGTAGCTTGCAACGCCGGCTGCGCTCTCAAAACTCAGAGTAAAAACCGCAGACTGCGTTTTGTAAATAAGATTGCCCTGCGGGTCCAAAGCAGCATTCTTGTATCGAAGCAGGTCCTCCCCATTTTCCTCTACAGAAGGATTCTTCACTATAGGCAAGTCTACCTGCAGATAGGAATAAGCCCATGCGCTCTTTTCGCTTTTTCGCAGATCGCCCCCCGCATTACGCTGATAATAAGCTCTCAGGCGGTATCTATATCTTCCAAAGGGATGTATGCTGAGGTCGTAGTGATCCGCTTTGATGGACTGCTCAATATTTTGGAATTCGCTGTCATCATGGCCATCGCACAGGACTGTTTTGCTCACGTGGCATCTTTGCAACTCATAGACAAAGCCTTCCTGCTTCGCCGCATCCCAGCCAAGGCCGGAATAATGCCAAGCTATGCGGTATTTGCGCGCGCTGTCCAACTGCGTGATGCTAAGATTGTAAGGGGGAGCCGTAATAACATTTGCAATGCTATGATTTAAGGAAGGGTCTTGGCACCTTGTTTCACCTAAGCAGACCCGCATGCTCCAAGTATTTGTACTTTGCAATAGCAGCATATTCTTAGGGATTCTGATGCTGTCAAGCTGGGAATAGGAGCTGCGCTGGCATTGGGGAGAGGGGTGATTGGCAGCAAAGGCAGACCTGCATTCCAAAGTATGCCAATCCCCAGAGCTGTTAAGCATATATTGATACGACCACAGCGTCTGTAAGGCAGGGAATTCGCTCCTGTCTAGTCTCAGCTCATAGTCATAAGTGCCCCTTAGCTGTCCTGCATCCACCAAACGCAAAGCAGGCAGGCCCCGCAATACTTGGATTGTCTCGGAATCCACGCAGGTGTCCCGGGAGTCTCCATAACAAATTTTTAAGATGTAGCGTACCTGCGCGCCTATAGGATGCGAGTGGGTCCCGCTAATCTGTATAGGCACAGAGTATGAGGAGTCTGTGGCATAAGCGCTGAGGTCAAAATATGTTTCCGTCGCACCCTCTTGCCTAAGCAAGGCGTAGCTGAGACCCCGCAAAACCCCATCTGTATCCACAAGCCACTGCAAAGTGTAACGTGAGCCCGCATGCACGATATAGTTCCCCTTACTATCGCTCTTGACATCCGCATTTTGCTGCTGCACGCTCATAGAGGGCTTGCTATAGGCAATATCCCAAGACTTTATCGTCACAGAATCACTCCATGCGCTGCAACGCTCATATCTCTCGTTTGTGATGCCTCCCTGATTGCAGGCCTGTACTTTGAGCGTGTACTGCTTCAAGCTGGATAGGCGCTCACTAGAATGATCCACTTCTATCTCACCCTGCTTATCCGAAGTAAGAGTGACACAAGGATTTTCCTGATCGCTTTCCAAAGAAGCAAGAGGGCAAAGCTCTGCCTTGTAAAATACGCGTGCCGTATCTGCGCCCGGAAGAGGGGCCTTCAACTTGTATGTAGTGGCGTAGTGGGTGTAGCTCTCACTCGTCAAGAGCTCCTTAGCGTCATCAAAGGAAGCCTTTTCCGTGATCAAAATAGAATCAGGCTTAGGCAAAATAGGTACAGCTACGGCAGGAGAGGAGACTGACTCGGAGCAAGCGCGGTCATTACAGACAGAAATGACATACCTGTAGCATTGCCCCGGCTCTTCCCCCTGCACATGCAAAGACGATGACAAGCTTTCCTGAGGCCAAGTCATGTAGGAGCCGGAAGTCTCGCCAAGATTGTTTGCGAAGTTACAACTCCAAGCGCCGCCGGCAGTCGAGTCGAGCTCCCCTGACCTTCGTGCGATGATGTAATAGTAAAAATGAGCGTCCGTATTGGAGCTGTTCTGCCAGCTTAATACATATTGGCGGTCATAGGAAACATGGAGAGAATCCTGCTTTGTCGCATCTATTTGTACGCCTGCAAGCGCCTTGAGTTCTTCGAGCTCAGGGGCGGGGCTGGCATCGATGCAAAAATCCGAAGTCTGCAGGAAAGCCTTCAGGCAGGGGTATGTACCACTAAGGCTCAGCTGCGCCCAATCCTGTTTGTCCCATGCCATAGCACGCGGCCCTGCTGTAGCGTGTTCATAAAGCTCGTCTCGCAGGTAATTCCTGCTCCTTACATATACCTCCTCCCTGCAGCCGTCTACGGTGTTGGAACCAAAAGCAGCCACAGTCCGGGAAGCTTCCTCGCTGTAATAGATTTTACTTACCTGCGCTGAGAGCTCTATTTGGCCTTGTTCTGCCTGAACGTTTTCACAAAGCCCCACTACATGAGCCAGCTTACTATCGTTATTGTTACGCACGACATGCAAACCCTTCAAATCCACATAGCTCTCCTGCAGATAGGCGCCGGAAAGCTTGCCGACTAAGCCACCCGCGTTTACAGGGGCAGTAGGGGCATCATCCGTGTCTTGGTTATGGACTTGGATTACAAGCCCCTCCACGTAGCTTTGCTTGATCCCGCTGCCTTGGCGCGCAAGCCCCACCAAGCCGCCTATGCTGGCCTCAGTTTTATTGCTATTGAGAGCGATCTGGCCCTTACTTACATAGCTTGCAAGAAGCCTCCCGCCCTCGTCCAAGAGCCCAGCTACAGCGCCCACAGAAGCCTCCCCGCTTATTCTAGGCTCTACTACAAAGCTTTTTGCGACACTGCCATCACTTGTCAACTCTCCTGCGATAGCGCCTACGGCCTCCTCGCCCTGCACTTCTGGGCTGAGTATAGCTACGGACTCTACCCTCCCCTGATTCCGGCCGACAAGGGCTCCCACTTTTTGCTTGCCTTTAATCCTAGGACTATCCAAAATAAGATGGCTTACTTTGCCTTGCTGCCCAATCCTGCCAAAAAGGCCCACTTCTTCGTTTTCTGCAAGATTGATGTAGAGGTTTCGGATACTATAGATTTCTCCACTTTCCACATCTAAAGCATCCAAGCTCCCCGTAAAAGGGATACTAGCTGAGCCTATAGGAGATGCGCCCTGAATGTTTGGGTCTGGGTTTTCGCAGTCTGCCTTTTCTTCCGGCAAAGCAAATGGTGACTTGCAGCTTGCAGAGGCGTCTAGATTGCGCGTAATTTTATAGGTAGCAGACAAAGGCAAGCGCTCGTCCTTTCCTATATTGCTGAAAGCCTGATAGTCACAAATACCAAGAACACCATCGCCCACACGCTCCACGCAGCCCAGGTCACCGAAAGCGCGTTGAAAGAGAGGATAGGGCGTGCAGCCGTTTTCAGGGTCTAATGAAAGATCGCCATCGCAAGCCTCCGCCCCTTCAAAACAATGCGGCGCAAAAGCAAGGCTGCATGCAAGAAGAAGGCGCAAAGAGTATGCGCAAAGCCATGAAGCAATACCTGGCTGCTTGTTTTTTCCCCGTCTGTAATTCGTTAACATAACTTAGTCCTTTATTAGCTTGTTTCTCAATTCATGTTGCAAACGAAATACGGCTTTTCGCAAATTATGCAGCGCAGCACAATAGAGCTGATACTAGAACTGTACCTGCGTTTGCAATATATTATATAACAAAGCTTTTGCATTCTATACGTGTAAGGAGCAAGAGTCAAACATTTTTTTAAAAATTTCAAGCATATATTATATAAGGCATGCTTAACTAAAATAAGGCCTAAGCTGCAAACTGTATATACTATGGAAGAATAATACAAGGCATTCGCCTATTCCCTCAGACGCTTTGTGTTGTAATAGCGATGGAAACAAGGCTGGTGGATTGCAAAGGCCTGCCATACTGTCCCGCCGCATTTTGGCTTCCCCGTGCAGGCCTCATGCCAAGAACTTGCTTTTGCAATATCATACATTTTAAGTCTTGACTTGGGATGCGCCCTCTCTGATATATAGCATGGGATTGCGGTTGTAGCGCCATGGGCCTTGCTTAGTGCGCTTGAACAAGTGAGGGATGGATTTTAGGCATAGGGGCGCAGGCGCATTGTTTTAGATATTTGCAGGGTCTTGCATAATTGGTGATGAGTCATTTTGGAATGCTATAAGCAGGCCTGCAAAAAACTAAATAGCCGTATGTATACGCTGGAGTCTGCGGCTATAGGAAGAGGGAGCAGCTCAGCCATCATCTAAGCTTTTGCGTGTTTTGCGCGCAGGCTAAAGTCAGCAGCTATGATAGAAAATTTTAGTGGCTTTATTAACTCTTTTGCTGCGCAAAGCTTATCTGATCCCCTGCTTGCCTATCCTCTTTATCTTTTGGCAGGTCTTGTAGCGAGCCTTTTCCCCTGTGTCTATCCCCTCTACCCTATCAGCGCTGGCTTCCTGCGCAGGCGCTCTCAGGACCTTTCTCTCCCATCTCCTATATGGAAGCAGCCCTTCCTGTACTGGTGTGGGATGGTCCTTGCATATGCTATCTTAGGCCTGCTTGCTACCCTTAGCGGGGGCGCCTTCAACCAATGGATGCAAAACGGCTTTGTGATTGTAGGGATAGGTTTTCTTTTCCTGTTTTTAAGCTTTGTCAGTATGGATTGGATCAGCCTTAGCTGGGAGCAGGGAAGCAAATGGAGCGCTTATCTGAGCCAGCGGCAGGGCTCATTTTTTACAATTTGCATGGGGGCGGTGGCGGGCTTGGTAGCATCTACCTGTGCTGCGCCGGTTTTGGTCGCTGTGCTGCTGCTTGTAGCGCAGCAAGCTGCAGGCCTTGATATCGCTGCGATATTGTACGGGACCTCTTTATGCCTAAGCTTCGGCGCAGGGATTGCGCTGCCTTTTTTTTGCATTGGCGTGCTGGGAGCAAGGCTGCCCCGCTCAGGGCCATGGATGCTTTTTGTCAAATACGGCTTTGCCATAGCTATTGCGCTTGCCGCATTTTACCAGATAGACACAGGCTTGAGAGTGCTGGCTTGGGATTCTAAGCAGATCAAGGCGCTTTTTGCGGCTATGATCCTGCTCTTTGGAGCAACGCTTTTAGGTCTGCGCCCGCCTGCCTGGCCTGATAAGAAGGCAATCAGCAAGTTTTACTTTGCTCTTCTGAGCCTTCTTTTTGCGCTGGGCTTTGCCATACAGGCTTTCAGCAATATGGCAAGCCCTTCTATTGCCTCCAAGCCCCCGCAGGCATACGAAGAATTAGGCCCTCTACGTTTTTACAGGGATGCAAAGGAGGCTTTTAGCGCTGCTGCTAGGGAAAGGCGTCCTCTTTTTATAGACTTCTATGCCGACTGGTGCCCGAATTGCAAGGCCTTTACAAAACTCATGCAAAAACACAAAGGACTGCAGGAAGCGCTGCAAGGCGCTGTACTATTGAAAATCTACGACACAGACCCTGCCTTCCAGCAGATGGAAAATGATCCGCGCTTCCCTGAGCTCAAAATTGGGCTGCCTTTTTTTGCCATCCTAGAGAGCAATGGCAAACTTTTCTGGAAAACAACGGATTACAAAGACACCTCAGGCATGATACAGGCATTGTCCACTTTGCAAAAAAAGCCATAAAAACAGCTGCTACCTCCTCAGAACTTCTTCTGTGCCATCGGCCTTGTAGATATAGATCATATGCCCCAAAACAGCGTCGTCATCTATTGGAGCCCCTTCCTGCGGCATCTCCCCTGAACTGTAAGCATTGCCTATAGCATAGGAAGTAGTAAAGCGTGGGAAAGCGCTGTGGTAAAGGCGTGCGCCGCTTGCCATAGGATTCACATCCGAATCCCCTATGAGGCCATAATAACATTTCAAAGACTTCTCATAGCTCTCATATGTGCTGGTATCTGGGAAAGCTTCTTCACTTTCTTCCATAGTACTGCTACAGCTACCGGGCAGGGAGGCGGGAGGAGTACATCCCGAAGGCTGGCACTGCCCGCTGTGCCCATGGCCATAGACAGCCTGCACAGCTGCGATTTCTTGCGCATGAGGCAAAGCCGTCTTTGTTACGTTAGGAAACATGATATGGTCCAAAACTTTGCGATGATGGGGCTCCAACTCAGAATCTTCTATAGCCGCTTCCAGACCCACGTCATTGGAAAACTGCCCGTTACCCCAGTGCTGCAGGCCCAGACAATGCCCTACTTCATGGATAAAGATCGCCTTTTTCCTACTTTGCGTAGAAGAAGAGTCCATCAAAGCGCTTTCCCGTATTATGATCGTGCTGTCTACAATACTGCCAATACGGCTGGGGTCCTCAGCATCTATTATATAGCGAAAAGCGCATAGACCTACTGTGTTTGTTCCTTCGAAGCTGCAATCTAGACGGGAGGGAATGCCTCGTGCTACGCAGTTCTCATCGGCGGTAGTGATCCAGTGCGGTGGATTATGCCTTCGTCCTTCTGTGCCAAGCTTCCTGTGAGGGAGCAGATGCTCCGTCTCCAAGTCTATGCCCCATGCTGCCAAAGACTCCTGGCTATACGCAATAAAGGCGCTTTCCCCCATAATCTCCTCCATCTCCTCTGCGTTGCGATTTGCGCATGCCTGCATGAGCAGCATGAGCATTGCCAAGGCAGCGCTACTGATAAGCATCTTGTACAAGTTTCTAAGCATTGTTGTAATGCAAAGCATAAGGCGCGCACTCTATAAAGAAAAGCCCATCCCGCAGGAGGAGCGCCTGCCCTTATCTATGCTTTGACGTTTTTTTGGCGAGTATAGTTTCTCACTTAAGACAGCTCAAAAGCTGCTGCTCATGCCAAGGGAGGCCTCCTGTCTGCCCCGCTCATTAGGAAGAAATTGGAAATGGATGCTCAGCCTTGCGGCGGGCTTCTCCCAGCGCCTCATATTGCTCCCTTTGCGGGTAAGTTTGCGATAGGGATGGTTATACCAAGTGTCAAAGGCGCTCCAACCGTACACAAGAAACGTAAAGGCTAAGCTGTAGTAGAAGTATTGCAAGGCCTGCGTCTGCGCCTGCTCACGCTGCGCAATCTCTCTGTTGATACTTTCCAACTCCGCGCCGATGGCCTCCCCATTGGCGAGGGCCGCTCTTAACCTCTGCTCCTCCTGCGAAGGGTTATTCACATTTGCCCTTGCAGTTTGAAAGTTATCAAATGTGAAATATATGCCTGCTAGAGCCGCGATATTGAGCCCAAGAGTCCCCCAGAAAGCCGCCGTGCGTCCCGAACAGTACTGGCCATAGCTGGGGAGATAGAGGCTTTTTATCACGCATTCTTTGACAGATTTTATAGAATCATTCCAGTTAATGAAAGCTATCTGATCTTTTTTGTAATTGCGCACCCTGCCATCCTGCATTTTAATAGATATTGTATCTTTCTTGCTGCCAAGGAATGTCACGTTTCGCAAAAGACTGCCATCTTTGAGATATATAGTTTCTGCTGCCAAATGATCTTTGCCAATACAAGACTTTGGGCACACAAAGAGCGCAGATACGAGCAGTGCGACAAAGCAGCCGCGTATAGCCTTGCATGCAATACAAGCGGGGTCTTTTGAGAAGTACAAGCCGCCGCTTAAGAAGCCTAATATTTTCATGATACACAGCAGCAAAGCATTGTCCAATTCATCTTTAGAAGTGGCTCAAGGTCTAGAACACTTGCCACCCGCAACAGCGCCCAAAGTATGCTATTCAATTTCCCTTGCATAGGCGCCGCATGTGCGGTCTGCCTCAGCGCCTGTTTTTAGCAAATACAACAGCGAAAACTAATACCTACTATTTGTAAAATATGTTAAGCAAACTTTGAGACGTCAAGTATTTTTTTAGCTTAACTTTGTTTGACTAATTGCAATCTAAAAATTGAAAAGCCCTGCCTAAAATGAAAAAAGCTGCATGAGAGCAGCCCTGCAGTTTTTTATATATTTTGAAAAAGCAGCAAATATCTTTGTCCTAATTTGAAATAGCAAAGGCATTGACTTGCAAACTTTCTGTATGAATTTAGGCAAGGGCAGCGCAGTAGTATGAAACAGAACAAGCAAAAGGCCGGCGTAGATCAGGCTCTGCAGGACTTAGCGCGTAAATACAGACCGCGTAAGTTCCGGGAAGTAGTAGAACAGGCGCCTGTAGTCCAGGCGCTTCAAAACGCGCTCTCTGCTTCTAGGTCTCAGGTTTCTTCTTCTTTTCTCTTTTTTGGGCCAAGGGGCACAGGGAAAACCACTCTTGCCCGCCTTATTGCCAGGAGGGCCAACTGCCAGAATCCAGAAAAAGAAGAGGCATGCGGCGCCTGCCAATCTTGTCAGGAAATAGAGGCAGGCAGCAATATGGATGTTATAGAAATTGACGCTGCCTCTCACCGCGGTATAGATCACATACGAGAGCTGCGAGAAAACGTTAAATTCCTGCCTATTTCAGGCTCCAAGAAAGTATATATCATTGATGAAGTGCATATGCTGACGCCGGAATCTTTCAATGCTTTGCTGAAAACTTTGGAAGAACCTCCGGATCATGTCCTCTTTGTTTTAGCCACAACAGAATATCATAAAGTGCCGCAGACTATACTCTCACGGTGCCAGATTTTTCACCTGCAGAAATTTTCCATGAAAAGCCTCCAAGAGCGCCTTGCATGGATTTGCAAGTCAGAGGGAGTCAGTATTGATGAAGAAGCTCTTTTCTGGATAGCGCGGGTGGGAGATGGTTCTTTGCGGGATAGCATTTCCTTTCTGGAACAAAGCATACACTATTGCGGCCAAAATATCCAGGCGCATAAAACGAAAGAACTGCTCGGCCGTCTCTCCTTTGATCTCTTTTTGGAATTAAGCTGCCTTCTCCTAAAGCAAAGCTCAGAGCAAGAGCAGGCAGAAAGCCAAAAACTCCTAGAGACTGTGCGGCTGAGCTTTGCTGCAGGTATAGACCTGCAGCGTTTCATATGGGAATATCTGGAATTTCTCAGAGCTCTGCTTTTTATCAAAAAGGGTATAGAAGACCAGGAATTGCTTGCCCTGCCAGAAGCTGAGATAGCGCGCCTGCGCCAGGAATTTGCTGGCTGCGATGAATCAAGTATCGACTTCCTGTTTCAGGAAATGTTTGCCTTGCTTGCTAAGGTGCAGTCTTTAGGTCTGCGTAATGCTTATGAAACGCGTATCCTCTTGGAAATAGAGCTTATGAATACCAAAAAAAAACTGGAACAGCCCTCTCTTTCAGGTATTTTGGCGCAGCTTAATTCCTTGAGCAAAGCTTTGGAAGCAGAGGACAGGGGAAAGGCAGAATCTAAGAAAGAGCCGCAGGAGACTAGGCAGGCCCAAGAAGCTGATTCTAAAGAAGCTGATTCCAAGGAGGCTTATTCTTTTGAGCATGAGCTGCAAAAAAAATTCTTAGGTACTGCGGTGCAGGGTGAGACATTCTCTTAAGTAAAGGATATAGAAATGAATTTTGATTTTCAAGAAATGCTCCAAAAATTTGGCAGCATCAAAACAAATATGGAAAACGCGCAAAAACGCCTAGCGTCTATGTCTATCAAGGCAGAAGCAGGGGCAGGCATGGTGCGTATTACGCTCAATGGAGCAAATAAAGTGCAGGCTATAGAAATAGATGACTCCCTCTTTTTACAAAAAGACAAAGCTATGCTTGAGGAAATGTTGATTTCTGCCTTTCACGAAGCCCAAAAGAAAGTGCAGGAGGCTGTCAACCATGAAATGAAAAACGCCGCCGGCGGTATCAATATTCCGGGCTTGTCTTCTTTGCTGGGTCTTTAGTCAGACCGGGCCCTTGCGCATGGCATGAGTACAGGCTCTTGCTGCATATAGCTTGCTTACTTTAGATCGCTTTAGTAATAAGGCATACGTGCGCAGGCAGGCTCGGCGGCCCTCGTTTTATGCAGGCAAATGAAAAGCAATCTGCAAAACAGGTCTATCTATTGCCGTGACAACATAGACGTATTGCAAGGCATAAACTCCAAATGCGTAGATTTGCTATACTTAGACCCGCCCTTCAACAAAAAGAAAGTCTTTACTGCGCCCATAGGCAGCCATGCAGAGGGCGCCAGCTTCAAGGATTATTTCAGAGAAGAAGATATAAAAGAGGAATGGCTGCAAAAGATAGATGAAGATCAAGAAAAGCTGCGCTCGTTTTTGCATGGCATCAGAGGAATAGAGGGGCAGACGAGCTACAACTTCTGCTATCTCGCCTACATGGCAATACGGCTTATCGAATGCCACCGGATACTCAAAGACGCTGGCAGCTTGTATTTGCACTGCGATCCCACAATGTCGCACTACTTGAAAATACTTCTGGATTGCGTTTTTGGTGAAAAGAATTTTAGGAACGAGATAGTTTGGTGTTATACCTTCCCGGGCAATTTCCCTAAAGATTTTCCTAGAAGACATGATGTTATTTTTAGGTATGCCAAATCTGAAAATTATCGCTTCAGTAATGATGAAATTAGACTCCCGTATAAAGCAAGTTTTACAGAAGCTAGAGGCCTGCACGGCTTTAATGCCTATGATGCTAAAAAAAAGTTCAGCAGGCATAGTAAAGGCAAAGTCCCTGAAGATTGGTGGGCAGATATTTCTAACGTTTCCCAATGGAGACATGAATTATTAGGCTATCCTACGCAAAAGCCGCTCGCCTTACTGGAGCGCATCATCCAGGCAAGCAGCAAGAAGGGCGACCTTGTGCTGGACCCATTTTGCGGCTGCGCTACCACTTGCATTGCAGCTGAAAAGCTGGGGCGTAAGTGGGTGGGCATAGACATAAGTATAAAAGCATACGAGCTGGTGCAAGAGAGGCTGAAGAAAGAGGTCGCAAATCCAGAAGAGCTTTTTGATTACCAGAAAGCCCTGCGCTTTTCTACAGATCCGCCGAAGAGAACAGACCTTAGACAGACGGACATAGAGCAAAAATACGTCTATGTGATTTCAAACAAAGCCTACAAAGACGGATACAAAGTAGGCATAGCTAAGGACATACAAAAACGCTTAAACAGCTACCAGACCAGCGATCCAAACAGGGGCTATAAGCTGGAGTGTAAAAAACTGACTCCCAGATACAGAGAGCTGGAAAGATATATACATACGGAATTGCAAAGCAGGCATGAATGGCTAAAGGCGGACTTAGAGAGCATCAAAAAAGCTATGCGGGATTTTGATAAGTCTTATTTGCTTTGATAAGGCAAGGATCGCAAATCATGCGAAATCTTTTTAGTGGACTTTTGTATGTAGTTCCCAAAAAATGTTTACAAAACTGTACCTGCGGCTCTTTATTGTACATAGCCTTTCTGTGCAAGGCTAATGGGAATAGGCATACTGTTTTATGTTTTTTTAGAACTTAGCCCTTGACACGCCGTATGTGTTCATTTTCCTAGAGAGATATGGAGACTTTTGAATTTGTACACGGCTCACGCATGTGCCCCAGCGGCAACCTTCTGGTCTATGCACGCACGCCCGGCTACAATTTTCTTAGCCCGGGCTGTGAGCTGATCTTTTGCAATGTAATGGTAAGCTTTATTGCGGATGAAGATAAATTCCCAGTTGTAGCCTTCCCACCCAAGGCTTTGGCCAAAGAAAGGGATATAGCAAAACTCGTGGAAATACATCCGCATTATGACGTTATACGTATAGAAGATTTTGAAGTAGAGCCTGAGCGGGATTTGGGCGCATATATTCACAAAAGAATCCGGAAGTTCAATGCCTTCATTGTAGAATACGTTGAAATGTGTCATGACTATCTTTACAAGCAGAGCAAAACTCAGACCAAGCAGATGCATTCCGGTCTTCTCTTAGGGCAGCCCTCCCACGCCGCCCCTTTGCAAAATCAGGACTCAGATGAGAAGTTATGTCTGGAACGTTTAGAGCGTTATGTTTTTTCTAAAAGCAATGAAAGCCTTCTGCCTCGTCTTCGTAATACTATTAAACTGCTGTCGCAAAATTACCCGCGCTATGACAGCTACAATTTGGCCCGGGCTTTGGGTTTGGCTGGCGAAAAACAAAGAAAAAAAAAGAACGTAAAGCTGGCAAAGCTCTACATCCGCAAATTCCAGGCCATATATCATGAAAATTACGAAGAGGCCGCCCAGTTGCAGCGCTGCATTCGTGATATAGAGCATACGCCGAATACTTAGCATGCTGCCTGAGGCGCTTTGAGCTTTGACGGCATCTGTTCATCAGTCAAGCTAATGTGAAGGAGTTTTTTGTGATTGCAGCTTGGATTCGAGTTTGCTAAGCTTATTTAGAGTTACTTAAGTGGATGCATGGGTTTCTTATATATGAAAAATAGCTGTATTACTTTTTAATGGGAAGGCTTGCAAAGGAATAGGGCTGCTGCTTATGGCTAGGAAAAAAATCATAGATATACCAGAGTTTGTAGAAGCAAACAATATCAGTACAAGGCTGGGCGAGAGCAGTCATTTCATAGGAAGCTTGGAGTTTGTAAATCCCTTGCAGATCAATGGTCATTTTGAAGGTGAAATTATCAGCAAGGGAATCTTATTGATTGGCGAGCAGGCCTATGTCAAAGCTAACATACAGGCCGGCGGCATATTGATAAGCGGGCATGTCATAGGCAATATAGAGGCCTCAAAAAGAGTAGAGATTCTCCCCACAGCGAAGGTGCAGGGTAATATACGCACGCCCAAGCTGCAAATTGCAGACGGAGTTGTGTTTGACGGGAATTGTGAGATGATCCACTTAGAGCCCTAAGAGCCTGGCTGCGCTGGGCGTTTTTATTCGTATCATGCGTACACGTATTGCTGAATTATCCCGCAAGAGCTCGGAGACGGAAGTCCATATAAAAATCAATCTGGACGGGCACGGGAAGTATGACTTCGACAGCCCTATTCCTTTTCTGGAACATATGCTGAGCCATGTTGCAAAGCAATCCATGATAGACATATCTCTTAAGCTGCGCGGTGATATAGGCATAGACTGCCATCACTGTGTGGAAGATACGGCTATCGTTTTTGGCAAAGCCCTGCGCCAAGCCCTGGGGGAGAAAAAAGGCATAGCCCGCTATGGGCACTTTACTCTTCCCATGGATGAGGTTTTAAGCGCTGTGGCTCTTGATCTGAGTGGGCGCTTTAGCTTTGTATACACAGGGCCTGAACACATAAACACGGGTCAGTTTGGTATTTATGATGCTGAGCTCAGTCTTGAATTTTTACAAAAATTTGCTATGAATGCGGCTATGAATCTGCATGTGCTGATACATTATGGCCATAACCGCCACCACTTACACGAAGCTGTCTTTAAGGCCCTAGGCCGCGCATTAGGCATGGCGCTAAAGTACGATCCACAGCGCAGCCAAAATACGGCCTCTACCAAAGGCTTCTTAGAATAAACAAAATCGAATAACAAGGAGGCCTCATATCACACGGCAGAGTCCTTATCCTGCTTGTCTAACTCTTCTACAAACAGGAGCATCCCGATTCTATCCTTGATGCGGACTTGTTTTTGAGGCGCTATGATTTCTCCCCCTTGCGAACGGGCCTGCCAGATTTCGCCAAGCGCTTCTACAGAACCTGACTGAGAATCAATTTGTATGCGGCTTAGAGCTCTTGCCGTCATAAGCTTTGCGTAGCCGCTTTGTCTCATGGTACTTCTTCTCTGACTCTTGGCTGCCGCATAGATCATGGCAGCAGCCAGCACGCTTACCACTATGCTTATGCTTAGGGCCAGCTGCATGGAAAGCGAACTGAATGCGGCCCCGCTGCGCGCCAGCATCAAAGAGCCCACAAGCATAGAAAACAAACCTGCTACAGAAAGAAGGCCATAGCTGAAGACATAGATTTCCAAGACAAAAAAGATAAAAGCAAGTCCAAGTAATGCAAAGCCAGTATGACTCAGGGCTATGCTCTGCATTGCGTAGAGACCCAAAAAGAGAGAGATAGAGCCAAGAACGCCTGGGAAGATCAGACCAGGGTTTTGCAGCTCAGCAAGAAGGCCAAGTATCCCTAACATCATTAACAAATAGGCCAGATTAGGATTTGCGATCAGGTCCAGCATTTTCTGGCGAAAGTCTTTGTGCAGGCTCTGAATCTTCGCCCCTTTTAGTTCCAGCTTAAGCGTTCCAGAAGGCATGCGGACCTTGCGCCCATGCGCCTGCTCTAGCAGCGCTTCTTTGCTTGGCGCCAGTATATCTATAGCCTTGATACGCAGCGCTTCTCGTGCGCTGATATTCTTTGCCTGCGTAATAGTCGCCTCAGCAAAGCTTGCATTGCGCCCGTGATATTGGGCCAAGCTTCTGATTTGCGCACGGGCATGGTTTAGTATTTTTCGCTTCATGTTCAAAGCGTCATTGGCGCCTGCTGTTTTGGGTATGCGATCTTGCTGGCCTTTCTTAGAATCATCTTTACTGACGCCTCCCCCTCCCACAGAGACAGGCGTAGCCGAGCCAATATTTGTGGCAGGCGCCATCGCTGCTATATGAGAGGCATAGAGTATGAAAACCCCCGCAGAGCCGCAGGCAGCGCCCCTTGGGCTTACATAAGTCAGCACAGGAATTGCAGCATTAAGGATACGGCGTATAATATCATCCATAGAACTGACCAAGCCCCCCGGCGTGTCTAAAGTAAGCAAAAGCGCCGCCACTGCTTTTGTTGAGGCATCTTTCTCTGAGAGCTCTATAGCCTTCTCGAAACTTTCTAAGGCAGCGGGAGTGATCGCTCCTTTGATATGCAGATGGTATACTATGGGTCTAGGGGCTTGGCCCTTTTCTTTGGATGCCGGAGCTTTTTTAGTTTCTCCGGAGCTTTGGCCCTCTTCTTTGGATGAGGGGGCTTTTTTAGGGCCCTCATTGTTTTGCGCTTCGCAAAAGCCAAGACAGGCAGACAGCAAAGCAATGCAAAGCCGGCTATAGCTACATTTTACCAAGGATTTCAAATTTCTCCTCTTTCCCACTAGCTGCCTTTTTGCCAGTTTCTTGCTGCTTTGCGCCCAAAATTGCGCGCACCGCCTGCAGGTTAGGAGGACACTGGGGATCATCCAAACGCCCTATGATCGCATAGATAGCCTGCGGCTTTTCCTTGCCCTTGACTTTGATAGACGGCATTTTTTCTACTTTGTAAATATTTGCAACCTGACTATAGGCCTCGCTTGATATCAGTATATCTGTAGCAAAGGGCTTGTTTAGCGCTTCTATGCGGGAAGCAAGATTGACGGCATCTCCTATGACTGTATATTCCAAGCGGTCTTCTGAGCCGATTTGACCTGAGATCACAGAGCCCGTATTGATACCACAACCAATTCTTGCTATAGGAAATTTACCCTTATGGACAGCGTTAAAGCGTGCCAGCGCCCTGCGCATCATAATAGCGGCGTTGATAGCGTTCTCCGTGTTATTACCCCGGCCGCCTATAGCGCCCCAATGGGCCATAATGGCGTCACCTATGTACTTGTCTACTATGCCGTGGGTTTCATGTACGCATTGCACCATGCTGGTAAAATATGCGTTTAGGAAGGAAACTACCTGCTCGGGCATAAGGCCTTCTGACAAAGCTGTAAAGCCGCGCAGGTCCGAGAAGAAGATAGCGGCTTCTTTTCTTTCTCCTCCTAGTTTAATATCTCCCTTCAAGACACGTTCAGCGATTTCTTTGTTTACGAATTTTCCAAAAGCGTCTTTCATTTTCTCCCGCTCCTCAAGACCCGTGGCCATATTGCTGAAAGAATAGGTCAATCTTCCTATTTCATCACGATATATAGGATGGAGCTCCAGATTGTAGTTCCCCTCCTCAATCTGCCCTGCGCTTTCGACCAAGCTTGTGATAGGGATCGTGATACTTTTAGAGAAATAAAAAACGACGATAAAGGCAATGCACATAACGATTGTAATGATCAAGAAGTTGATGATCTGTATTCTATAGACAGGCGCAAAGACCGTATCGGCTTCTATTGCCGCAATGACTCCCAGACGCCCTAAATCCAGACGTTGGAAGGAGCCCATAAATTCCACGCCGTCATAATGATAACGTTTTTGTCCCGCTTCTACAGTACTTGAGAGCATGCTTTGGACTATGGGCTGTTTTAAGAAATTTGCGCGGGCAACGAGGATATTCGAATCTTTGTGCGCTATAATATCTCCCTGGCCATTCACCACATAGACCTGTACTGCCCCGCTGCGCTGGAAACTGCTAAGCAGGCCGGTCGGCTGCAAATAGATAACAATGATTGCCCCTTGCTTGCTTGTGAAGCTGAGGCCCAGTACAGGCACCTGACTCATAGAGGCGTTAAAAGCGCTGTAGGAAGAAAGGGCCTGCTTGAAGTATCTGCCATTTTCCAAATTTGTCCGGGATATACTTGTGCGCCGCAGCTTATTTTTTTTGAGGTATGCGTCATGAAAGAATTGTATTTGCGGCTGGTATCTGTCCTTCTGAAGACGGCCGAGAGAAATATAGAAAAAAGAAGAGTGATCTTTGAAAAACTGATCTTTTAAGCTGGACTGCTTGGCCCTTGCGGCCCTTGCGGCGCTGTCGAGGAAGATTTGCGCGGTGTAGCGTATGCTTTGGAGCTGCGTTTCAATTTGTGAGCCATAGACGCGCGCTAGATTTAAGTTGTTTTCTTGGATGCTGACTTCTGCCTGATTGTTGAAGAGCCTGCTGCTAAAATAGATCATGACAGCAAGGGAAGCAAAGATAATAGACGATATGATCCCAAGCAGCTTAAAACGAATTGTAAAAGGAGAGGGCTCAAAAGCTTCCTGCCTCTGTATCTTTGCTGCCGGCTTTACTTGCTTTGCCGTGCTTACTGGCTCTGCTGCGCTTACTGGCTTTGCTTGCTTTGCCGCGCTTACTGGCTTTGCTTTGCTTGCTTTGCTGTGATTACTGGCTTTGCTGCTTACTGCTGTGCTTACTGGCTTTGCTTGCTTTGCTGAGCTTACTGACTCTGCTTGCTTTGGCCCTGAAGTCTTCCAAAGAAAGCCCCAGCCCCGCGCCTTCTTTTCCTGCGATTTGCGCATAAAGGATATGTATTCCATTACATTCTGCGCTTGTTCTTCAGCTAAAGGCGCGCCTGCAAGCTCAGAGGAAAATTTTTGTATCTCCTTTAGATTTTCATCTCTATTGTAGGCGCACATAACTGTAAAAGCATGCAGCAATGCTTTGTCGCCGGGCATGTAGAAAAAAATAACAGGCCCTTTGCCTGCTGCTTTCATCAGTTTTTGCACGCTTCTTTGGATGTAACGGAAATCCTTGTTTTGTATCTTTTGAGGACTTAAGTAATCTGTTTTGAAAGCTGCTTCTTTTGCGCTTTGTGACAGCCTTTGCAAGGCTTTGGAAGATGATGGAGATTCAGAGGGGAGGTTATGGAAGAAAACCATAGATTTGCTTTTACTTTGGCGAAGGTTCTGGAATTTGTTCTTTAAAAAAAGTTTGTCCCCTGCCCTCTCCAGATGGATATTTAGAGAAGAATCTAAGAGGAAAATACGTTTGTTTTTTAGTTTGATTTCTTTCATTTTGTGATTATAGAGCGGGCGCTTGTTTTTCTTTATAGAGTGAGCGTGCCTTCTTTGCTCTGTTATAGACTATACCCGCTCTTTTATGGGAGAAGGCGCTGCAAGAGTCCCCTAAGATAAAGCGCAATATTACAAACAAAATAAAGCAAGTACTCTATGTTGTCAAGTGAGCTTAGGTACATAGGGCT
>CBDETG010000048.1:0-28223 GCA_965242745.1 Leptonemataceae bacterium | reverse complement strand
ACTCGCATCAGCAACCCCAGAAAAGAGGCCATGCTCATTCAGCCCCACTCCGGAATCGCCGCTTTGCAAACGCACATCACCCCTAGCCTGCAGCTTTGCTTTGATGAGCAAGCGGCCATCCGCAGTCATGATCATTTCCCCAGCAGAAGCGGCCATATTACCTGCAACGCGCACCCCCACGCCCCTGTCCGTACTTTCAAGGGCGATACTGCCTGCCTTGATACCGCCCAAACGTGAAACATCCAAGGCATAACGTATTCCTTTGCTTTGCAAGCCATGCCCCTTGGCCTTACGATCTGCATAAAAATAATGATTTGCGCCCAGAACAAAACCGAGCTTCTTAGCCCGCACTTCGGCATGCACCTTGGCCGTACGGCTAACAATGTCAAAATAGTCTACACCTAGAACATCCAAGCCTCCCCCTTTAATAACTACCTCACCTCCGCGCACATCAAAACCAATCTCCCCCTGCGCATCAAAAACAGAATGGCCCGTAGTAAAAGTAGCCCGCTCAGCATTAAGCACGCCACAAGTGTCACAAGTGATGCCCGCGCTGTTTGCTAATATAAAACTTGCTCTCTTACCAAATATCTCTACCTGGCCACGCAAATTGGAAGCACGGCGGCCTGTAACTTCATTAAGGATAATACTGGCAGCAATACCGCCCAAATTCAGATTCGCCCCAAGCAAACCAGCCAAAAGCGATTCCCCATCAAATATGCTGTTATTCATAACAGCACCTCGGCGGCTCACATCAAAGGCGCTAAAGAAGTTATGTGAAATACCCTTATCATTGGCCTTGCTTATGTCTACAATATCCACACCCTGTTTCTGATAGACCCTAGGCCCCTTGGCTCCGAGAGAGGGGTGCCTTCCTCTATCCACCCGTATGCCAGAAGGCTCAGCTGCAAGCTGCACAAGGTTTACAACAAGAAGATAGTGCAAACTAAGAGCAGCAGCTACGCTACGGTATAAAAACACATCGATTTTTTTACTGATTTTCTTACTATAGAACACCTCCTTGTAGCTTAGCTCTCTGGCCTTAGCAAATGCCTTTTTACAGAGAACGTAAAATTTGCGTGGGATTTGGTAGAATGGGGATTTGGTTTGCATTGATAAACTCCTATTGCTTAAAAACTTCCATAACAGACAAGCACGTAGTCAGGGCCCAAGACATAGAATATCTCTATACGCTTTGGCCTGCAATTTTTTACGTGAGCGCCTGCATAAACAAGCTTTTTCATTTTGTACCCAGCTCATTATAATGTCAAGCAAAAAAAGTATTTTTTTTATTTTTTTTTTATGAGGCAAAATCAGCTTCACATTAAGCGCAAGACTTTAACAAGCAAAACAAACATACATAATACTAACAACAAGGTTATAAAGTAATCATTGTAGATGGGCTTTTTCATAAAGCAGAAGTATAAAAAATTGCAAGACCAAGTGGAATGGACTACTTGCGTGAAAATTGATTACTGTTAATGTTACTAACAAAAAAGCAAAGCTTCATGAACATGAAAAAAGATATTTACAGATTGTTGAACAACATGCGCAGAGTTTCATGGAATGGTCGGATGACATGAAGTCTATACTTGTCCTAATTTGAAATTGAAATAGCGCTAATTTTAGAATACGTTATCTCTTGCCAAAAAATGTATCCTCTAAAAATATATCCTTAGTCTCTGTAAGCAGCATACTGCGTGCCCAAAAGAGTCCGTGCCCTTTTTCATCGCGAACTAGAAAGAGAAGGGATGATGATAGATGATGATAGATGATAATAGATGATAATAGATGATAATAGATGATGATAGATGATGATATGATATATAGAAGAGAAGGGCCTTTTACACGAAGCTATTTTTCTTTAGGGCAAATAGCGGACCTGAGTTTGTTCTTATGAAAAAAATACTGCTGATTGCCGCCCTTATACTCATACTTTTCTTCGGAGCTCTAAGCGCCGCTTCCCTATATCTTTCATCTCTTGTGACTGAGGAATTTTTAGTTCATCAAGCGGAAGCTTATTTGAATGCGCGCGTAGACTTGAAAAAGCTTCGCATCAGCATACTATCGGGCGGAGATCTGGAAGTAGAGGGCTTCGCTTTAGGCACAAGAGACCGGGCGGCCAATTTGGCTCTGCCTCTTACAAAACGTTCTCCCATGAGCAACAAGGCCCTGTCCTTAGAGAAGCTGGTTTTAGACTTGGATCTCTTTAAGCTCTTCTCAGGCCTATTTCATTTAAACGGCTTCGTTGTATACAAAGCTAAGGTCTCTCTAAACATTGCAAAAGACGGGTCTAATAACTTGAGCCCTCTCTTTAGGCCCCCAAGCATTGTACAAGGAAAGCCAAATCCAACCAGCGATGCTATACCTGACAAGAAAGTACAAAAAAACGAGTTGGCAGAGGGGGAAGCAAAGCCTGCAAAAGCCTTCCGAGCACAGGATATTCCTCTGGCAGCATCTCTTGCCAAGATTGGCTTGGAAGACGCTCAGCTTGATGTCCGAATCCAAGCGACAGGGGATCGCCTGCTGATAGAAAACTTGTATTGCCTTGCGCATGATATTGAAATAGACCCGAAAGCTCTTGCAAAAAAGAATCAGGTAAAACTTGATTTTCGTATGCGCTTGGCCATCTTTACGCAAGAGAAGAAAGAAAGCGCTCGCCTTCATTTTATTGCAAATGGACTTGCAAGACCCTTTCATAAGAACACAGGCATACTAGACCCAGAACTTCTATTGAAAACAAAAGTTGTCGAGGGCTCTTATATATCGGGCCTCAGCATTACAGAGAAACTGCGCGGGCAGGCAGATAAGCTCCAAACAATAGGCCTTTCTTTGTCTAAGTTGTCTGAAAAGGCAATACTAAGCAAGGATGTAGAGGCGCAAATACGCATGTATCGCAGCGTCTTAACTATATTAAGCGATACGAAGTTCCTAACACAAAACTTTGGCTTAGCTCTAAACAAGGGCGCTTGGTTTCATACAACGCAGGCCCGGCATAAAATGCAGGGTGAGATGTGGCTTTCTAAGAAACAATCGCAAAAAAATATAGAGCAAGTAGAACGAGGATTGGCGCGAAGCCTGGGCATTTCTCCAGCAGAAGCCTCACAGCTTCGCCAGAGTATCTTAGTAAATCTCGTAAAACAAGGGCAGATTGTCCTGCCTTTTCATTCAAGCGGAGCCCTGGGCAAGCCCAAGGTGCAGCTGCAAGCAAAACTTCCCAGCCTGCAAGAGATTTACAAAAAGCAAGGGAAAAACATTTTACAAAGCAAGGCAAAGCAAGAGCTGCGCAAACTTAAGGATAAGCACGGAGATAAGTTGAAAGAAGCTGCAAAAGAAGAGGCTAAAAAACTGTTTAAAAAACTTTTCTAAAACCATAGCTTGCTGCAGGCCTTGTTTATGGAAGAAACCTGAACAAATTTCAGGGAACTATATCCAACAGCCCACTAAAAACGAATAGAAAAGCTTGCAGGCGTCCTTAGGGCTAGTAATAATAAGACAGGCGGGGGCTTGCGCGCTTAGCTGGCCCTTGCTTTGTACAAAACAAATGAAAAGCAATCTGCAAAATAGGTCCATTTACTGCCGTGACAACATAGACGTATTGCAAGGCATAAACTCCAAATGCGTAGACCTGATATACTTAGACCCGCCCTTTAACAAAAAGAAAGTCTTTACAGCGCCCATAGGAAGCCATGCGGAGGGCGCAAGCTTCAAGGATTATTTTCAAGAAGCAGATCTAAAAGAAGAATGGCTAAAGACTATCAAAGAAGACCAAGACGAGCTATACAGCTTCCTTATGGGCATCAGGGATTATGGCAACAAGTATAACTTCTGCTATCTTGTCTACATGGCCATACGGCTACTAGAATGCCACCGGATACTCAAAGACACGGGCAGCTTATATTTGCACTGCGATCCCACAATGTCGCATTATCTCAAAATACTTTTAGATTGCGTCTTTGGTGAAAAGCAATTTAGAAATGAGATAATTTGGTCTTATCAAGGGACAGGTGAGCCTGCAAAGTTTTTCAAACGTAAGCATGATACTATATTTTTTTATGCAAAGTCTTCAAATACGTATTTCAGTAAAGAGGGCAGCAGCATCGCTATAAGTGAGTTTTCACTTACGAAATATACTAAAGAAGATAAACAAGGTAGGTATAAAGAAATAAGGCATCCAGATGGTAAGCTTCACAAGCAATACATGAGAAAGAAACAAAGGGAGCGAGATGTCTGGGAATTGCCAATAATCAACGCAATGGCAAAAGAACGCACGGGCTACCCCACGCAAAAGCCGCTCGCTTTACTAGAACGCATCATCCAGGCAAGCAGCAAGAAGGGCGAGCTTGTGCTGGACCCTTTTTGCGGCTGCGCTACCACATGCATTGCCGCTGAAAAGCTGGGGCGCAAGTGGGTGGGCATAGACATTTCTATAAAAGCATACGAGCTGGTGCAAGAGAGGCTGAAGAAAGAGGTCGCAAATCCAGAAGAGCTTTTTGATTACAAGAAAGCCCTGCGCTTTTCTACAGACCCGCCAAAGAGAACAGACCTTAGGCAGACAGACATAGATCAAAAATACGTCTACGTGATTTCTAACAAAGCTTACAAGAACGAATACAAAGTAGGCATCGCTCATGACATACAAAAACGCCTAAACAGCTACCAGACCAGCGATCCAAACAGGGGCTATAAGCTGGAGCATAAGAAATTGACGCCCAGATACAGAGAGCTGGAAAGATATATACATACGGAATTGCAAAGCAGGCATGAATGGGTGAAGGCGGACTTAGAATCTATCAAAAAAACTATGCGGGATTTTGATAAGTCTTATTTACTTTGAGTAAGAGGCTAAGCTAGCTCGCAAAAGCAGCCTTTGCTCTCCTGCAAGTTTGGGGAAAGGATACATGACAGCGATTGCATGTGAAAAAGCCATAAGGGCTACTGCTTCCACAGGCAAAATCAGAGTTATAGAAAAATGATCTGCTTGGCCTTAGCTCCTCTCTCCTTGCTCAGAAGACTCATTCTTTGCAACTTGCTGATACCTGCGCTCCTGCTTTCTGGCTGCGCTAGAGAGCTTGATTGGATCAGATATCGGGGCATAGAGGGACAAGGGGCCACGCCTAGCGGCGTCTATCCTCCCTTAGGCCAGCGCTGGAAGCTGCGCTTGCAACAAGAAGGAGAAGCCGCACGCTCCTTCAACCCCCCTATAGTGAAGGGCGAGACCATTTTTTTTGGCTCAAGCGATAAGAATTTTTATGCCTTGGATATAGCTTCAGGTTATATGCGATGGATTTTCCAAACAAAGAACAAGGTAAACTCTGTGCCCCATGTACATGAGAACGAGATCTATTTTGGTTCAGATGATGGCAATGTCTACGCTCTGGACATAGAAAAAGGGACAGAGCTATGGTCCTTTCAAACCAGGCGTACTGTGCAATCCCTTGTATACCGCCACGAAGATACCATTATTTTTACAAGCGATCTGGGAGCTACATACTTCCTCAATCCGCAAGGCGAGGCGCTGCACCAAATACCTAATCCCACCTGGTCTCACCATACTTTTCAGGTCTATGATGGGGCGATCTACTGGGCTCCACGCCCGCAAGGCTTTGGCGCCTATGACATTCAGACAAGGCGTTTTTTATGGGATGTGCCGGTGAGCTTCGGAGTCCCGCTCTGGTATTCCTTCCCTGCCATAGACGAGAAAAAAGTCTATTTTGCGCGCAGCCTTTTTACTGGGCGTAGAGGCGGCGCAGAGTTCACATACCAAGCTTGGGACCGCAAGCGGGGAAGGCTTATATGGGAAAAAAAGGCCTCCTTTGAATGGAGCCCGTACGTAAGTAGAAATCCTAAGAACGCCTTTTACCGCCATATCTATCTTTTGGACTATATGGCTCCTTCCTTATGGAAAGACCTTGTCATCTATACCAGCGGTGACAAAGTAGTGCGCGCCTTTCATCGTAATACAGGGGCATTGGTCTGGAAGCGCTCCTTTCCTTATCACACCTCCAGCGCTCCCACGATAGCAGGGGACAGGCTTTATTTCGGCATCCATGGAAGCGAGCTCAAAGACTATGTTGCAAGGCCCCCCTTGCTGCTATGTCTCTCAGCCAGCAGCGGCAAAGTGCTCTGGGAGATGGAATTGGAAGGGGCTGTGCTCAGCGCTCCCGTGATCTCAGGCGGGAAGATTCTCTTTGGCACAGACCAGAATCGTTTCTATGTTTTAGAAGAGATATTCTAGCAGTATGACAGAAACTCCCCGCCTTCGCAAAAAGTCTTATCAGGACGCCCTCAGACAAGGGCGAAAAAAAGAGCTCTCCTAAGCAAATGCAAAATCACTTCCCGCATTCCAAAATATTTCGCGACAGAAAGAAGCTGCTCTGCCTGCTTGAGAAAGACTTCCCTGACAAGAAGCGCGTTTTTACGAATGGCTGCTTTGACATAGTGCATGCGGGTCACATAAGCTACCTGAGCAGAGCCAGGCAATTAGGAGATATTCTTATTATAGGCCTAAACTCTGACGAATCCGTCCAGCGCTTGAAAGGAGCCATGCGTCCTGTAAACAACTGGGAAGATCGTGCGATAGTACTGGCTGCTGTGGCCTGCGTGGATTTTGTCTTTTGCTTTGCAGAGGATAGGCCCATCGCTTCTATAGAACTTTTTCGTCCTCAAATACACTGCAAAGGGGGTGATTATCGGCCGGAAGACTTAGGCGAGAAGGCAACAGTCGAGAAATACGGGGGCAGAGTGGAGATACTACCTTTCCTCAGCGGCCGCTCTAGCAGCAAGATCATCTCAAAAATACAAAATCTCAGGCTTGGGCAAAATCAAAAGGAAGTGAGAAGATAGATGCAAAGCTCCTTTTGTAGATATACGAACCATGGCCATGCTTCCAAAAGCAGGAATCTCATTCTATTAGGGGCCTCTGGCTCCGTAGGAAAAAGCGCCCTTTCTTTTTTCAAACAAGACAAACACATAGCTCTCCTCGCCCTGAGCGTGCATTCTTCTGTCGGCTTTCTTCGAGCTTTTCTGCTTGCTCCCGAAACAAAACATAGGCACCCGAATTTGGCGCATGCAGCAATCACAAAGCCCGGCATGCGCCAAGAGCTAAAGGAGCTCCAAAGAGACTTCCCGCATATCAGCTTTTATCATGGCCCGGCAGGTCTTTTGGAAATGATAACAGAAGCTCACAAAGAAGGCGCAGATAGTATTCTAACAGCCATCGTGGGCGCAGCCGGTATAGAAGCCAGCTTGAAGGCCATAGCTTTGGGAATGAAACTCTGTCTGGCTAATAAAGAGGCTCTAGTAACGGCAGGCCCGGTAATACAGGCCGCTATGCGCCGTTCCTGCAGGCTGCCTGCCGGCAGGCAGGCAGTCATACTGCCTGTAGATTCTGAACATAACTCTGTATTTCGTCTGCTATGCCATCTGGATAGGAATGCAATAGACCATATCATTTTGACGGCTTCAGGCGGGCCTCTACGAGATATTCCCGCCCATGCCTTCGCTACATTAAAACAAGAACAAGTTCTAAGCCATCCAAATTGGTCTATGGGCGCAAAAATTACGGTAGATTCCGCCGGCATGATCAATAAAGGCCTGGAAATCATAGAAGCGCACTATCTTTTCTCCTGTCCTTATAGTAAATTGAAAGTCTGGGTGCATCGAGACAGCTTTGTCCATGCAGCCCTTGCTCTCTCAGATGGATCATACCTTTTCCATGCTTCTGATCCTGAGATGCTTTTCCCTATTGCCCACAGCTTGTATTTCCCGGAGGCTTTTCAAGGCCCCCTTAAGCAGGCCAGCATGGCTACAAGATGGCCAAGCCTCGCCTTTAGTGAGCCCCCGCCGGATAAATTCCCCGGTTTTTATTTGTGCCTTGAGGCAGGCAAAAGGGGAGGCACCGCTCCTGCCATTCTCAATGCTGCCAATGAAGTAGCTGTGGAGGCCTTCTTAAAAAAAGAGATTCGCTTTACAGATATTCCTAAGCTTATAGAATGGGTCCTAAGTAAGGCAGATTTCGAAGAAGGAGAAGAGCTAAACATATTTCTGGAAGCTGAGGCATGGTCTCGCAGCCAGAGCAGGGCCTTCTTAGCAAGGATGCCAAGACAATCGGCAAAAACATTATGATAGTTTTTATTTTAGGCGGCGCTTTCATGCTTGGCCTTTGCATCTTTATTCACGAGCTGGGTCATTACGTCTTGGCCCGCTTTGTTGGAGTCAAGGCTGAGATTTTTTCTATAGGCTACGGGAAAGGCAGATGGAAGAAAAAAATAGGCGATACAACCTGGCAGATCACGGCAATACCCTTAGGCGGTTATGTAAAATTTTATGGCGAAAGTGAGCCGGGTAGAAAGCAACAAGGCTCCTTTTACAGCATCCCGCCTTTGAAGCGAATTATCCCCGTCTTAGGCGGGCCTTTGTTCAACCTTCTGCTGGGCCTGCTCATCCTGCTTCTTTTGCATCACCTCTCTGGACCTTTGGCGCCCCGCATAGTTCTTGCAGAAGAAGAGGCGCCCAGCCCAGCCCAGCTTGCAGGACTTCGTAATGGGGATCTGGTCAAAAGCATCGATGACAAGAAGGTGCGCAATTTTATGGAAATGGCGCAAATAGTTGCTTTATCTAAGGGTGAGACTATGGACTTTGTGGTAGAACGCAATGCAAAGCTCATCCAATACAAGCTTAATCCTGAAGTTTCCTCTACGGGCTTGAGCAGCATAGGCCTGCGTATGCCGGGGGAGCGTTATCTGCAGGTCAATTATCCAGCCTTCCTTCCCCTGCGTTACCAACTCTGGTCCTGGCTGGGTTTAGAAAAAACAAGCCAGGGCGGCCGTGCCCTGCCCTATCTAAAAGACGGTGATATACTGCTTTCTGTAGAAGGACATAAACTCAGCTCGCCTAAGGATTTGCGGAAAATTCTTGGAGATTACCATGGCCAAAAGGTGAAAGTAAGCCTCCTTAGAGAACGCTTCCCCTGGCTTGCTCCCTGGCCTAAGGTTGAGAAAATCGTGGAGGTCCCCACCTATCCTGAGTACATAATCCATATCAAATCCCTGCGGGATGAAAAATATAAAACGAGCCTGGAAAGTGAAGCGCTGTACTCAGCCTTTTCTGATCACCAAAGAGCCCTCAATTTTATTACTATCAATGGGCAGGCCCCGGGTTCTTTTGAAAGCCTCTATAAGCGGCATTCCCCTTCTAGTAAGAAAAGACACCAGATCCAAATGGGAGAGCGCTCCTTTTCAGCTCATATTGAAACGCAAAAGATCGGCCTTATGGGATTTCAGCCCTCAACCCTGATCTATCCCGATTATTTAGATTCGCATCCCAGCTTTTGGGATGCATGGAAAGAAAGCCTCCGCGATCTTTACAATAACATTATGCTCTACCCTGCCTTTTTTCAAGGGCTTTTCAGCGGGAGGCTGTCTTTTCTAGACAATGCGGCAGGGCCTGTACGTATTTTTGGGGCAGCCGGCATGATTCTTGAAACCGGCTTTCAAAATTATTTACACCTTTTTGCCGCCATCTCCATTGCTCTCTTTATCATGAATCTACTCCCCTTCCCTGTCGTAGATGGGGGGCATATTGTACTCTTCCTATACGAACACTTCGCCGGCAAACCTTTACCCCTCAAAGTAAGGGAAAACCTGCATCGTATAGGAGTTCTTGCGCTGCTTGCAGCAGGCCTTATCATTATGTACCAAGACATACAGTGGCTTTTAAGTTAGCCCCAAATCACGGCGCTTCTCAAAAACTTGTTGCTCCGCTCAGGCTAAAAAGCCCGATGCCGGAGAAGTCTTAGCGCGTGCTTTCATCTTCATCTACCTTTGCTGCTTTTCTATAAAGTCTCACCAGCTTCCTTATGTGCTGGGGCCAATTATAGCGCTTGACATAGCTTTTCCCATAGCTCGACAAGCGCCTGCGCAAAGCATGATCTCCAAGCAGTCTATACAAAGCCTTGCGCAATGCAGCTTCCTTATGGGGATGAAAATACAAGGCTGCGTCACCGCATGTTTCCGGGAGAACGGAGGCATTGGAACAAAGTACAGGAGCGCCGCAGGCCATAGCTTCCAGAAGCGGGTAGCCAAAGCCTTCCCAAAGCGAGGGATATACAAATACCTTTGCGCCTCTGTACAAAAGCGTCAATTCTGTTCTCGACAGGTACGGCATGGCGCGCACATACTCTTCTACTTGGAAGCGCTTTACATATTTCATAACATAGGGGGGGATTGTTCCACCACAACCAGCCAATACCAGGGGCAGACTTAAGCGCCCGCTGCGCCATTCGGGCGCAAAAGCGCGGATCAAAAAATCAACGTTCTTATGTTTTTTAGCTATCCCAACATGCAGGAGGTATTGCGGCGCTAAGCGGCGCTCTTCTTGAAAGGCCCTTATCCTGGAGGCCTTTTGAGGCAAGAGAAAGGCATCAGCAAAAAAGCCGTTGGGAATAGCCGTAACTTTATCTGCAGCAGCTGGGAAATAAGACAAAAAATCACTTCGCGTGGTCTCAGATATAGTCAAGATATGGCGCGCCCTTTTTGCAATCCAACGCAGCAAGCTGTAACTATACAAGCGGTAATGGGGCAGTATGAATTCACGTGACTTAAGATGGATGAGATCATGTATTGTGACCACCGAAGACCTCAGGTAAGGCAATGGAGCATTATAGTGCGGAACATGCAGTATCTCAGCTGCGTCTATAGCGGGATATTTTCGCTGCTCACGGATGCTGTAGATTGGGGCATCAAAATGATCAATTTTAGCCTGCAAGCCGGGAACCTCATGCAATATCTTTTCTGCTGTACCCAGTACTCGCAATTCCAAGTTATGCTCAGGCCTAAAGCTTCGCAGCAAATTCCTGATGTAGATGCCAATGCCGGAGTGTTGAATCATGCGGGCATCGAAGACCAGCCTGAGAGCTTTTTTTTGTATATTTTTCTTCATGTTTTAGAAGTAGAAGCGGCCTGCTGCATCTTTGCAGGGCTTAGGCTGCTGTCGCGACAGTTTTTGCTTAGTCTAGCTCAAAGTCATTTTCATAGAATTCCTTTGTTTCACTAGGAAAGTTTTGCTTTTCTGGGGAAGCCTGCTCCTTGTCTTGATCATGAGGCAGAGGCTCTCCCAATGCTTCCAAATGCCTTTTGATTTTTTGTACGGATTCCAGCTTTGTAGGCGCAGTGCCTGGTATAAATACCTCCCTTTTAATAGAAGGACAATCCTTGTCTGGCAAGAGACCGGTAAATTCGCAAATTGCTGCGCTCCTAAGGTCTTCGTATCCAAAATGGTACTCAGCAGGCAAAGCGCCCGCCAAGGCCTCATTCATGTAGCTGGCCCATACAGGAGCAGCCAGCCTCCCCCCTGTACTCCCCCGCCCCAATGATCTAGGAATGTCATAGCCCAAATACACGGCGCTAACCAGCTTGGGAGTAAAGCCAACAAACCATGCGTCTGTGTTCCTGTTCGTAGTGCCTGTCTTCCCTGCTGCCTTTCGCCCTGGCAGGCGGGCGGCCCTACCCGTGCCCTTTGCTACAACATCCTGCAGCAAAGAAAGCATCAAACTGGCTGTAGCTTTGGACAATATCCGATGCGGCTTTGCTTTTTTGCGCGCCTCTTCATGAACATAGAGCTCCCTTCCTTCTGCATCCGTAATGCGCTTTATCAGATAGGGCCTTACTGCATGCCCTCCAGAAGCAAAGACGGCGTAGGCTGCCGCTATTTGGAGAGGCGAGAGGCCATAACTCCCCAAAGCAAGGGTTGCTTCACGGGGCAGGCGCTGCAGGTCATCCAAGCCAAGCAATTCCTCAGCGATGGGGTTGATATTAGCTGCGCCCACCTTGCGATAGAGCTGTATAGCAACAGAGTTTTTGGAAAGAACAAAAGCCCTGCGCAAAGAGATACGGCCCTCATAGCTCCCTGCATAATTCTCTGGCGAATACTCGCTCAAATCGCGGTTGATAAAATGGAGCGGAGAATCATCAAAGACTGTAGCTGCGGTCACCGGATTATGAGAGCTGTCCTGTTGTTGTTTTTCTGCCTCACGCGCAGAATGCTCCAGCGCTGCCGCTACGATGATCGCCTTGAAGGCGCTGCCAGGCTGGCGGCGTATTTTATGGAAACGCAGCTGCTGGTTACGAGGGCTAAAGCCAGAGCCGCCTACAACGGCAGTAATAGCGCCGCTGCGGCTTTCCATGCTAAGCAGGGCGCCTTCAACAGAGTCTTGAAAAGAGTCCTGCTTGTGAAACATAAGATGATGCTCAAGGGCTTGGCTCACATTGCCGCCGGCGCTGATGCCGTTTAGAAAAGCTAATTCTTTTTCGTGGTTAAAAGCATGTAGTAACTTACGCTGTGCCCGGCTCACTTTGACTTTGAGAGAGGGGGCGTCAAAGAGGCTTTGCTGCATAGCGTACATAACACCGAAGTTCGCTTCAAAATCTTCATAATTCTGGAAGGGCTTTTTTCTTCTCGCTCGCGAGGCTGCTTTGAGATATGGGATGAAATGCTTTTGCGCCGCTTTCTGGTGCTTGATGCGAATGCTGGTATAAATGCGAAAGCCCTGACTGGAAAGGAGGTCTTCCGAACGAAAAGGCTTAGGAAGCTGATTACGTACAAACGCGCTGACATAAGGGAAAAGATTCAGACGCTGGCGAAAGGCGGAATCATTAGGAGAGCGATTCAAGATAGCATAGTACTTGCTCTTAAGCTGCTCTAATTCTGCAGACGCCTGCTTTGCGCTCAGCTCTCCACGCTCTACCAGCTTTTGTAATGTAATTTTGACTTTCTCCAGAGAATGATCACGATGCAAAAGCGGGCTGAATTCTCTGGGACGCGTTGTAAGAGAAGCCAGAATGGCAGTCTCGCCCCAGCTTAGCTCCTGAATGCTCTTATGAAAATAAAAACGGGCGCCCGCCTCTACTCCATTTGTTCCGTGTCCTAAAGGTACCATATTCAAATAATCTTCGATAATCTCTTGCTTCGAATAACGCAATTCCAGCAGAAGGGCTAAGACGGCCTCCTTGAGCTTGCGCATGAGACTCCGTTCCTGAGACAAAAAGCGCAGGCGCGCCACCTGTTGATTGATCGTAGAGGCGCCTTCTTTGATCTTCCCCGCAAAAACGTTTACCCAAAAGGCGCGTAAAATAGCAAAAGGATCGATGCCTGGATGATAGAAAAAACGGGCGTCCTCAGAAGCAAGAAATGTGCGCACTACTTTGCTTTCCATAGCGCTCTTGTCTGCGAAAGTCTTCTCTAATTGGATGGGACGCCTGGCTTGTCTATAAAACTCAGCTATCAAAACAGCCTTCCCATCTTCATCCAGGCCATAGAGCTCGGAAGGCCTCTCATAACCCTGTCCATAAAAAAGATGATAGTATGTATAAGGCTCATATGCGAGCAAAAAAACAGTCCCAGACAGCAAAGCAAAGAGAAGCGCCAAGCATAGCGCTAAAGAGCGCAGATCTCCCTTCCCTATAGCAAGAATAGAGCGAAGGCTCAGGTGATAGCCGTAAAAGAAAACGCGTTGGAGCAGACCTGCACTTCCAGGCCGGCAAAAAAGGCTGGCTCTATACTTTTGTTCTGCCGGACTTAGGCTTTCCAAATCCTCCGGCCCGCCCTGCCTGCTGTCCCTGTGCATCGCCATGCTTCTATATGCAGCTTGCGCCCGTGCTGCTGATATTTGCAAGCCATAGGCATGCTCTATTTTGCATCTTTGCAAGACAACAACGTTTTATGAAAGGCCAAGCGCATAAGTGCCCAGCGCTCCATCACCATCCTTTCACAAAAAAGTGCGCCTTATATCATAGCAAAGCCTGCCTTGCGCTTTGCTTCTATGCTGGGCTTGTAGTCTCTCACCTATCGCTTGCCAGTCTGTTTTTGTATAAGCTCTATAAGCAGTTTTCTATTTTCGTTTATGCTTTTCTTTAGTTCTTGTATTTCCTGCTGTGTGCTTGTTTCTAGCTTTTGTATTTCCTGCTTTGTACTTGTCTTTAGTTCTTGTATATCTTGTTTTGTGCTTGTCCTTAGTTCTTGTATTTCTTGCTTTGTGTCTCTTATCATGAAAAAGACTGTTGTAAAGCAAAGACCGATGGCAGCAAGACCAGTTAATAGACTCCATTTTAACCATTCCAGACTCCAGCTTCTCCAGCCTGTTTGTCTGCTTATCTACTTTGCTTTCTAAGTTATCCAGCTTTTCACTGCCAGCCTTGCTTTGCATATACTCTAAGAGAGAGGCAAAACTGAAAGGTGTTTTGCTTAGCTCTTGTAAGTTTTCAGTTTTTCTTTTTGTATCTTTCTTTTGACATCCTGCCCCGATCTTCTAATCCAAGGCCTATACTTTGCTAGTCTTGTACTATAAGTAGACATAGTAAGCAGCTAAGTGTCAAGGCCTTGTTGTAATATGCGGCGTCTGGGCGTTGCATTATGTCGTATTAGCGCAGGGGGGCTTATGTGCGCTGTAGTAATAATGTGGCGTTTGTGCGCCCGATGGATCCCGGGGACGCTGTAGGATTGGCAGCGGGGGCCTTGTTGTAATAAATGGCGTCTGGCCGCCGCGTTATGTCGCGTTAGCTCTGCTGACGAGGGCGGGGATGGAAGTAGGGGGCGTTTGGGCCCCGTGAAGCCCGGGGACGCCGTAGGATTGACTGCGACGGGGTTGTAATAAGCGGCGCTTGTGATCGGGGGGCGCTTGTGGTGATGACTGGGGCGGGGGTTGTAATAAATGGCGTCTCGGCGCCGTATTATGTCACATTGGGCGCAGGGGCTCATGTGCGCTGTAGTAATAATGTGGCGTTTGTGCGCCCGATGGATCCCGGGACGCTGTAGGATTGGCAGCGGGGGCCTTGTTGTAATATGCGGAGTCTGGGCGTTGTTGGAATAATGGGGCGTGGGGCTCTGCTGACTGCGGCGGGCTTGTAATAGGCGAAGTCTTGGCGTTGTAGGTAGTGGAAACTTAGAGAAGAACCATGGACTATTTGGCATTACCCAAACACGCAATTTATGATTGACTATAATATGACCGGCTGTGATGATAAAGCAAGCTTGACAGTAAAGCGCATATGAGTAGCGTTGCCTTTCATACAGATAAGGGAAAGCTGCAAAAGCCATGCCAAATATCATACTCAAAGCAGAATGGAACTCGCTTAGCGAAAAAGACTGCACTCCCGAAGAGCTTTATTACAGCCGCAGGAGCTTCTTAAAAAGAGCAGGGCTTGCTGCGCTTGGCACGGCTTATTTAGCTTGCAATCCCTTTGCCTCCTCAAAGCTTCAGAAAAAAGAGCAAAACAAGAATCCTCTTTTGCAATACGATCCTCATTTTTTAAAACAATCCTTCCCTGCAAAAAGAGACCCTCGCTTTTCTTCCGTAGCGAAGCGCAAGCTTACTCCCGAATTGATTTGTTCTACTTACAATAATTACTATGAATTCAGTCAAGATAAGCAGCTGGTTTGGGAACTGGCTTCCAATTTTCAGACGGACCCCTGGAGTATTGCAGTGGGAGGTCTGTTACAAAAAAAACCACGCAGCTTTCCATTGGAGAAACTGCTTTTGCGTTTCTCTTTGGAAGAACGTATCTATCGCTTCCGTTGCGTAGAAGCATGGTCCATGGTTGTACCTTGGATTGGGATCCCCTTGGCGAAGCTTCTGCGTTTTTTTGAGCCCTCTTCCAAGGCGCGCTATGTACAGTTTATAGGATGGAACAGGCCTGAGGAAGCTTTAGGCCAGCGTTATTCTTCCTATAGCTGGCCTTACTATGAGGCGCTACGCCTGGACGAGGCTTACAACGAACTGGCTATGTTAGTTGTAGGAATGTATGGTCATCCCCTAAGCAGGCAAAATGGGGCTCCTGTGCGTCTCATCATACCTTGGAAGTACGGCTATAAAAGCATGAAGGGCATAACCCGCATTGAGTTTACAGCAAAGCGTCCTCCTACATTTTGGAATGATGCTGCTCCTTTGGAGTATGGCTTTTATTCCAATGTCAATCCGAAGGTGCCGCATCCCCGCTGGAGTCAGGCTTCCGAGCGCATTGTCGGTAAAGCAGGCAGGATAGCCACGCTCCCTTACAATGGCTACGGAAAATGGGTAGCCCATATGTACAAAAAGAAGGATATCTAAGGCCTGCAGACTCCCAAAGCAGAGCGAAGCCTAATCTTGCACGCAGGAATAAGACGCTTGTGTTTTACGCTTATCCCTTATGAGAAACTACATATTACGCAGACTCTTGTTGATCATTCCCACGCTTTTCGGGATCAGCCTTGTCCTCTTTGCTCTTATACAATTCTTACCAGGGGGACCTGTGGAACATTACATTGCAAGCATACGCTCTTCCCTTGGCGCATCAGGCGCTAGCACGCATTATGAAATCAGCCAGACAGAAATAGATTTGCTCAAACGTAATTTTGGCTATGACCAGCCCGTGCACGTGCGTTATTACCGATGGCTTGGCAAAGTATTACAGGGCGACTTAGGCGAATCTTTTTCTTATCAGGAGCCGGTGTTTCAGCTCATTATAGAGCGCGTCCCTATATCTCTTTTCTTGGGGCTGAGCTCCTTCCTTTTGTCCTATTTGATCTGCATCCCTTTAGGCATGAAAAAAGCCATACACCATGCTTCTTTTTATGACCTTTGTACTTCCAGTTTGATTTTTGCCGGCTATGTTATACCTTCTTATGTCTTAGGCTTATTGCTGATTGTACTTTTCTCAGGAGGCAGTTTTTTGGATCTCTTCCCCATAGGAGGCATTGTTTCAGATCATTTCGAAGAACTTTCCTTCTTTGGGCAGATCGGTGACTTCCTCTATCATATGAGCTTACCCTTAGCAGCGTATATGGCTAGTGAATTTGCCTTTGTGACTATGCTCATGAAAAACAGTCTTTTAGAAGAAGCGAAAAAGGGCTATATGTATACTGCTCTTGCCAAAGGCCTATCCTATCGAGGAGCCATACGCCGTCATGCCTTGCGCAATGCTCTCATACCCTTAGCTACTCGTCTAAGCGAAGTCTTCACTTTGATTTTTACAAGCGCCCTTCTCATTGAAAAAGTATTTAATATAGACGGCATGGGCCTTTTGGTTTACAATTCTATGTTGGACCGCGACTACAACGTAGTGCTTGGCATTATACTTTTGGCCAGCTTTTTTGCTATGCTGGGCAGACTTTTCTCGGATATTTTGTATGTTGTAATCGACCCAAGAATAGGTTATGACTAGTATGCCTAAGCCCGCTGTTATGGATCATTCCCCGTCGCAAAAAATCCTAAAAAGCCCGCAGGAATGGTCTAAGCTTCTGAGCCCTGAGCAATATCAGATTACGCGTAAAAAAGGTACAGAACGAGCTTTCCAAGGCAAGTACTATAGACATAAGGAAAAGGGTGTGTACTTATGCCTGTGCTGCAAGGCAGCTCTTTTTTCATCAGAACATAAATACGAATCAGGTACAGGATGGCCCAGCTTTTACGAAATCATAGAACAAGGCGCTGTGCAGACTCAAGAAGATCGCAGCTTGGCTATGATGCGTATAGAAGTATTATGTGCCCGCTGTGATGCTCATCTCGGGCATGTCTTTGAGGACGGCCCTGCCCCCACGCACTTGCGTTATTGTATCAATTCAGCAGCTTTAGATTTCCAAAAGCAGGACTAAAGCTGCTCTCTTTTGCCTCTGCCCTCTGCTGGAAAAACCCTAGCATGAAGGCTTTCTTTTTTCACCAGCATCCAGCCTGCATTGGAATGTATTTTATTGCAGCAGGCCTATATTTTCAGGGGAAAATTGGGCGTATGCTCCTTCTTTGAGCGCAATCTTTTCTATAGAAATCTCACCTATCCTGTATCTATAAAGATCGATTACCGCTATGCCAAAATAGTTTAGCATGCGCCGTATATGTCTTTTTCGCCCTGCGTAGAGAAGAATGTCTAAGACTTTCGTCTTAGCAGAAAGCAAACGTACTTCAGCTGCTTGGAGAAATTCTCCCTCATGCCAAATTCCCTTACGCAGCTTTTGAGGAAGTTTAGGAATCAGATGACTCACTGTGACTTGGTAGTACTTAGGAATTTTGTAGGAAGGATGGCTTAGCTTATGAATAAAATCTCCATCGTTGCTGAGGATGACAAGGCCGCGGCTCTCTTTATCAAGACGCCCAGCATAATAGTATCTTTGCGCATGAGCAGGCAGGAGGCTGTAAATGTTCCTTTGCCTGCTCCCTTGTATGGCATGAGAAACAATGTAAGAGGGCGGCTTGTGCAAAAGAAGGTAAGCATAGTCTAGAGCTAAGGAAAGCAGCCTCCCATCCAAGCAGACCTGATCTTCCTTTGCAACACGAAAAGAGAGATCAGAGGCCCCCAGCCTGCGGCCGTTTAACTCTACTCTTCCCGCAAGGATAAGATTTTCTGCCTTAGGCCGTGACATACAGAGAGCTTGCGCTACATAGCGATTGATACGCATAATAAAGCCTTCACCTTCTCCTCCCTGCCGCAGGGCCTGCAAGCCTAAAAGCAGCTATACATATAACAAAGACAGCCAGCTTTGATTTGCACAAGGAGGCTCTTGCTTGCGCTCTTGCTCGCATAAGCTTGTCAAAAATTTCAAGCTAAAGAAACATAATCAGCGGGAAAGAGCTTTGTACTTTGCCAAGTCAAACCGAATTTGTACCTTGCAATGAGCAGTTTGTCTTGTCTCCTATTCTTTCGTATTGCATGGCAGGTATTGTCAGCAGCGATATGGATAGCAGCCAGAAGAGCAACCTGCTTTTGTATTTTTCCAAGGATGGAAAAAATTATGTTACAAGGAAGTAAAAATGGAATCTCATCACAAGCAAGATTTAAAGCAAAGCGAAGAGAGATTCGGGCCAGACCCTCTGCTTTATAGAAAACAGGGTCTGCAGGGCTCTCTTTCACGAGACATTCTTGGCTACAAGCGTAAGATAGAAGATCAACAGTACATGGAATATGCCATTGACAGGATAGCCATGGAGTTGATGCACTTTCTCGTCAAATAGGGTAGGATTGTTTTTCGATATAGTCCCAGCCTCTATCGGAAATTCGTGATAAGCTTAAGGCCAAATGGAATCAAGGCAGCGGTAGCTGCTTGCTTCCAGGAGGTCTTGGGCGCGTATATCCTCCGCCTCTTCCAGGTCGGCTAAAGTCCGCGCAAGGCGCCGTATTCTAGCCAGGGCTCTATAGCTAAACTTGCCGCTTTGGATGATCCCTTCCCACTCTTGTATTGCTTCTTGATTTTGCAAGGGGGCGTAGCGGTCCATGTCTTTGTCTGCTATATCAGCGTTAAAGCCTAAGGATGTCTGCGCAAAACGTTTTGCTTGGATTTGCTGCGCGCAGGCTACGCTTTTAGCTATGTCATAAGAGGCAAGGGGCTTATTTGCTTCCTTATTTTGCTCTCCTATCCAGACTTCTATGTCAATACGGTCGCGTAAAGCGCCTGTGAATTTACTCATATAGTTTCTCAAGTAATGATCTGTACAAGCGCAGCGCTCATAGCGCTTGCTTATATCTCCACAAGGGCAGGGATTTGCGCTTGCGCACAAAAGAAAATGCGCAGGCAGGCTGAGCGCATGCTCCCCTTTGCTCAGCTCTATTTTTCTTTGCTCAAGAGGCTCGCGTAAAGCCTGCAGGCTTTCACGAGAGAATTCTGCCAGCTCATCTAGTACAAGGACTCCATTATGGGCTCTGCTTATCTCTCCTGCCTGTATGGGGGAGCCCCCGCCTACTAAGGCCCTTCTTGTGATGGAATGGTGAGGCATGCGCATAGGGCGGGAAATAGAGATAATTTCTTCTTTTTTAGGCGCTAAGGGGCTTCCTGCCTTCTGCTCGCTTTGCTGAGCTATCAGTATTTCTATAGCCTCTTCCATGGAAGGAGGGGGTAGTAAGGATACAATCTCCCGCGCTATGCTGCTTTTCCCGCAGCCTGGAGGGCCAATCAAAAGCATAGAGTGCCAGCCGGCAGCGCACAAAGCCGCAGCCTTCACGATGCGCGGGCCTAATTGCAAGTGGGCCATCCGCAAAGGAGGACGAGCAGGCTGTATTATGAGTTTTTGATTTGCGCTGTTTTCCTGCGCTATGCCCACAGAGGATGCGCTCGTTTTAGAGCTGGGAAGTAAATCTTGGAGTTTGGCGATAGCTCTAAGCTCGAGTCCAGGGATCATTGCGGCAAGCTCATACTGCTCCTGGGGCAAAACGACTCTCTGAAAGCCAGCCTTCCTTGCTTCCCATAATATGGCATGCAGCTGTTGGATAGGGCGTACTGCTCCCGACAGCGAGAGCTCTCCTACATACAGGGTTTGGCATGCCTCTTGCTTTTGCTTTGAGCCTGGAGCGCTGCTTGGAGGGCATTGGTATTCTGTCTCATATTCCAGAGCGTGCAAGACACTCAGCGCAATAGCAAGGTCCAGATAGGCGCCTTTTTTACGCAGGTCTACGGGAGCAAGATTAATACTGATGCTCATATAGGGTATGGAAATCGCTGTTGCCTGCAAGGCGTTACGTATGCGTTCTGCTGTTTCTCTGGCATGATTTGCTGCCAAACCGTATATCTGGAATTTTGGCAGCCCGCGCTCCAAACGGGCTTCTATCTGGATGGGCCATGCGCAAAAAGCTCCTTCCATATAAAGGGCTGCCAAGGAGGCGTATCTCCCTCCCTGGCTCAGGGGAGGATGCTTTGTAGTGAATGCTTCTTGCAAAACGAGCTTATGCGGGAGATAGAGATTCCCTTAGTCTAAAGAGGTTTGCAATGCCGCAATAAGTTGCGAAAAAAACGTGTTTTGTGTGAAAAAAATGTTGTTGTAGTGGCTTTGGCCTTGCTGTATGCAAAAGGTCTGCGCCGCTGAGGGCACCTTTACGGTGCCCGAAGTGCAGTGTGCATCGAGCACACTGCCGACATAGCGGCAAATCATAGGCATTGGTCTGGCGCAAACGGCTTCCCTGCCTTAGCGCCAGACTCTCACGGCAAATCATAGGCATTGGTCTGGCGCGGGCGACATCCTTGTCTTAGCGCCAGACTCTCGCACATCCATGTGCTCGTGACGCAATGCCTATGATTTGCACTGGATTGTTCTGGTATGTACAGCACACGAGCACCTGCGCCCCAGCCCTAACGCGACATAATGCGGCGCCGAGACGCCATTTATTACCAACCCCGCCCCAGTCAGCAAAACCAACGCTACATTATTACAACAACGCCCAGACTCCACATACTACAAGCCCCGCCCGCAGTCAGCAAAACCAACGCCGCATTATTACAACAACGCCCAGACTCCACATATTACAAGCCCCGCCCGCAGTCAGCAAAACCAACGCCGCATTATTACAACAACGCCCAGACTCCACATATTACAAGCCCCGCCCGCAGTCAGCAAAACCAACGCCGCATTATTACAACAACGCCCAGACTCCACATATTACAAGCCCCGCCCGCAGTCAGCAAAACCAACGCCGCATTATTACAACAACGCCCAGACTCCACATATTACAAGCCCCGCCCGCAGTCAGCAAAACCAACGCCGCATTATTACAACAACGCCCAGACTCCACATATTACATCCCCGCCCGCAGTCAGCAGAGCCCCCGCCGCATATTACAACAACGCCACCCCCGCCGCCAGCATTATGTCGCGTTGGGCGCAGACGTCTCATATCACTACAACGCCCGCCCGTCATCACTTCACACGCCGCTTATTCCAAACGCCCGCAGTTAACAAAACCAACGCTACATTATTACAACAGCGCCCAGACTCCGCATATTACAACCCCAGCCGCAGTCATCACTGCCCACGCTCCGGCCTCCAACGCCGCTTTTCACAAAAAAGCACACTCAACCCCCATAGCAAGCTGCTATACAGATTCCATAAGCCTCTCCACAAGAGGCCATGCACTCAATCCATTGATCCGCATTTTCTGGTCGTGATGGAATGCTGCCACAATGGCTACAACCAGAGTCGCCACAGTGACTACAGTCCGGCTCCTCATTACAAGCCCCACAATACGTTCCATCCCAGCAGTCCGTTTCTGCACTACAACTTCCCGCTGTCCCGCAGGGCGTATCACCACTGCATGCCGGACAAGCCCCGCAAACCTTACCATCAACACCGCAGTCCGTTTCTGCACTACAACTTCCCGCTGTCCCGCAGGGCGTCTCACCGCTGCAGTCCGGACAAGCCCCGCAAACCTTACCATCAACACCGCAGTCCGTTTCTGCACTACAACTTCCCGCTGTCCCGCAGGGCGTATCACCACTGCATGCCGGACAAGCCCCGCAAACCTTACCATCAACACCGCAGTCCGTTTCTGCACTACAACTTCCCGCTGTCCCGCAGGGCGTATCACCACTGCATGCCGGACAAGCCCCGCAAACCTTACCATCAACACCGCAGTCCGTTTCTGCACTACAACTTCCCGCTGTCCCGCAGGGCGTATCACCACTGCATGCCGGACAAGCCCCGCAAACCTTACCATCAACACCGCAGTCCGTTTCTGCACTACAACTTCCCGCTGTCCCGCAGGGCGTATCACCACTGCATGCCGGACAAGCCCCGCAAACCTTACCATCAACACCGCAGTCCGTTTCTGCACTACAACTTCCCGCTGTCCCGCAGGGCGTATCACCACTGCATGCCGGACAAGCCCCGCAAACCTTACCATCAACACCGCAGTCCGTTTCTGCACTACAACTTCCCGCTGTCCCGCAGGGCGTATCACCACTGCATGCCGGACAAGCCCCGCAAACCTTACCATCAACACCGCAGTCCGTTTCTGCACTACAACTTCCCGCTGTCCCGCAGGGCGTATCACCACTGCATGCCGGACAAGCCCCGCAAACCTTACCATCAACACCGCAGTCCGTTTCTGCACTACAACTTCCCGCTGTCCCGCAGGGCGTATCACCACTGCATGCCGGACAAGCCCCGCAAACCTTACCATCAACACCGCAGTCCGTTTCTGCACTACAACTTCCCGCTGTCCCGCAGGGCGTATCACCACTGCATGCCGGACAAGCCCCGCAAACCTTACCATCAACACCGCAGTCCGTTTCTGCACTACAACTTCCCGCTGTCCCGCAGGGCGTATCACCACTGCATGCCGGACAAGCCCCGCAAACCTTACCATCAACACCGCAGTCCGTTTCTGCACTACAACTTCCCGCTGTCCCGCAGGGCGTATCACCACTGCATGCCGGACAAGCCCCGCAAACCTTACCATCAACACCGCAGTCCGTTTCTGCACTACAACTTCCCGCTGTCCCGCAGGGCGTATCACCACTGCATGCCGGACAAGCCCCGCAAACCTTACCATCAACACCGCAGTCCGTTTCTGCACTACAACTTCCCGCTGTCCCGCAGGGCGTATCACCACTGCATGCCGGACAAGCCCCGCAAACCTTACCATCAACACCGCAGTCCGTTTCTGCACTACAACTTCCCGCTGTCCCGCAGGGCGTATCACCACTGCATGCCGGACAAGCCCCGCAAACCTTACCATCAACACCGCAGTCCGTTTCTGCACTACAACTTCCCGCTGTCCCGCAGGGCGTATCACCACTGCATGCCGGACAAGCCCCGCAAACCTTACCATCAACACCGCAGTCCGTTTCTGCACTACAACTTCCCGCTGTCCCGCAGGGCGTATCACCACTGCATGCCGGACAAGCCCCGCAAACCTTACCATCAACACCGCAGTCCGTTTCTGCACTACAACTTCCCGCTGTCCCGCAGGGCGTATCACCACTGCATGCCGGACAAGCCCCGCAAACCTTACCATCAACACCGCAGTCCGTTTTCTGCACTACAACTTCCCGCTGTCCCGCAGGGCGTATCACCACTGCATGCCGGACAAGCCCCGCAAACCTTACCATCAACACCGCAGTCCGTTTCTGCACTACAACTTCCCGCTGTCCCGCAGGGCGTGGGGTCGCTGCACGAACACCCAAACGTGCTGGTCTCAGTTCTACTCTCGCCACCTGTCGTCACGGTACGCGACTTCTCGCCGTTGCTGTCGCAGCTGCCATAGGGCCCGTAATATGTACATTCCGCACTCTCCCGTTCTGGAGCTAAGGACACACCCCCTTCTGTAACACTGCGCGTCCTGTATTTCCAGCCGCCCGTCTCACAAGAACCATAAGCGCTCCATGGACCGTAATCTTTACACTTCGCCTGCTGAGTCTCCGTCTCATCCGTGAAACCTGGAGTCTTACAACTACGACTGCGAGTCTTCCAGCCGCTCGTGTTGCAGGCGCTCCAATCGCTCCAATCGGTCCATGCGTCACAGTTCTGCGAACAGTCTTCCGTGCTAGTCTCAGTGCTCGCCACACCCCCCGTATAACAAGTACGCGACTTCGAGCCACCGCTGCAGCTATCCCAATCAAGGCAGTATTTACAAGCTTCCCTCTCAATATCCGAGAAGCCCAGAGTCGTACAGCTGCGGGTTCTCCAGCCACGCGAGCTGCAGGAGCTCCAAGCGTTCCATGAGTTACAGCTCTGCGGACACCCACTCCTGCTGGTCTCAGTGCTCGCCACACCCCCCGTATAACAAGTACGCGACTTCGTGCCGCCGTTGCAGCTGCGCCATGCCCCGCATTTTGTACAAGACGCCTTGTCGCGTTCTGTGTACGAGCTGCCGCCTCTGTAGCAAGTACGTTCCCTCCACTTCCAGCCATTCACAGCACAGGAACCATAAGCGCCATAGCCCCGGCAGGATTTACAAGGTCGTTTGGCGGTGACGCCCTGGGTCGTGCAGTTTTCCCAACCCGAAGAAGTGCAACTACCACTCCATGATTTACATGTCTGCACTGGACAAGGACTATCGCAAGACCCATCCCAGCATCTCGCCCTGCAGGCAGGCCATACCCCACACTCAGAGCACGTGCAGGTGGGGTCCGTTATCCAGTTCTGCGTTGTTGCCTTGCTGCAATCCCAGTCACAGCCCCCATCGCCCTGCGTGCCGTCCGTGCAAGAGCGCGTCCATAACCTTTGGCCACCCGAGCAAGTGCTGGTACTTTCATAAGAGCCAAGCGTCCATTCCACACATGCCCCAAGAGTCACCGTTAAGCAATCATCATCAGCCACTGTCTTCTCCTCCGCAATGCCAGCGCAGGACCAAGCGCAACTGTTATTGCCCTTGGTCCCAGGCGTGCAGGTTCGTGTCTGCCGCATGTATCCCGAATTCGGGGCAGTACAGCCATCATCCGCCCATTGCGTGAGCGTCCGCGCCTTGCAGGCCAGGCAGCTGGTGTCAGTCTTCCATTTCTTCATAGACAGGCCAAGACAGCTCCAATTGCAGCTGCCATCGCCCCGCGCCCCGTCTGTGCAGGTGCGCACCTGGCTCATCAGCCTCTGCTCGCAGACGCCATTCAGCCAGGACTTCAGGTCACGGGCGCTACAAGCGCCGCCGCCAGCGACAAGGCCGCCGAGCTGCTGGCCCAGTATCAGCGTGCCGCACACGGGCAGCTCGTCGCTGTTGCCCTCAGCCCCGCACCACTGCGGCGCATTTGCAGCCGTAGACGGATTCTGCACATACTGCACGCCGGACAGCTTGGAGCTTGCAAAAGCCCAGTTCGTGCTGCTCCAGCCCGTGCCTGCGCTTGTGAGCGCCTGCAGCTGCGCCATCGTCTTACCATAAACCTTGCCCTGCACGGCCGTATCCGTATTCTCCTTATTCCCCACCCAGCGCTTGCCAGCTAAAGCTATGTCACTTCCGCCCTGGTTATGCTCGGCCCCCTGATTGACATAGCTTGCGCTGATGCTTGCGCTTGTGCCATGGATTCTGCCCACGAGGCCACCGACCTGGTGCAAGTTGCTAAGAAGGGACAAAGAACCCGTCGCATAGCTGTTCGTAATACTGCCGCTGAGATCGCCCACAAGCCCCCCCACACCCTGCTGGACGGCGCTGGTAGACGAGGAGACCGAGCCCATCGCATAGCTGTCATGGATAGAGCCGCCGCTCATTTGGCCCGTCAGTCCTCCAGCATGGGAAGAGCTCTTGACGGCGCTCAGCGCAAAGCTGTTTCTGATACTGGTGCTGTCCATAAAGCCCACAAGCCCCCCCGTGTGAGAGGAGCCCGTGACAGAGCCCAGCGCAAAGCTGTTCCCGATACTGCTTGTCTCCAAGAGCGAGCCAGCCGTAGAGCCCGCAAGGCCGCCAACAATGGAGCCCGTGACGGAGCCCAGCGCATAACTATTCCTCATACTGCTGGCGCTGCTCAGATAACCCGTAAGCCCCCCAACATGCGATGCGCCCGTGACAGAGCCCGTCATATAGCTGTTGCTGATACTGCCAGCCTCCATAATGCCCGCAATAGCGCCGACATAGGCAGAGCTGTGCGAAGAGCTTATACTGACTCCCTCAATGGCAAGGTTCTTAATATGCGCCCCGCTCGCATAGCCAAAGAGACCCACATAGGCCTCATCAGCCCGATTGATATGAAAAGAAAAAATGCTGTGGCAGCCACCGTCAAAGCTACCGCTAAAGGAATCGGCGCTGCTGGCGCCTATAGGCTCCCAGCCCTTGCCGCTGTCCTCCGTCTTGCTTGCGCTTGCGTCGATGTCCTGCAGTCAGCTTGTAGTGCGCAGCAAGGTAGGTGGCCTTGTTTGTGCCCCGCATCTTCTCAGCATAAGACTTTAGCGTGTCATAATCGCCAATGCGATAGGGATCGTCCGCCGTGCCTGTGCCTGTGCCAGAGCCCGTGTCTGCGCTGCAGCTTGCCAAGAAGCCTATGGGCGATGGGTCAATCCCGGTACTGCAGGCAGGATCAGCCACCAGCTGCGTGAGCTCCAGCGTGCTGCAATTCCAGGCGCAGCTGCCGTCGCCCTCCTTGCCATTCGTGCAGGTCTTCGTCTGCTCGCGCTTGCCGTTCTTGCAGCTGCCGTCTGCCCAGCCGCCGAGGCTCGCCTCCGTGCACTGTGGGACGGTGAGTGCAAGCACGCTGGAGTGTGTGTCAGAGCAATGCTGCGCGTTGCTTGTATCCAAAACGCAGCTCTGCGCACGGTATTTGTGTGACTCGCCCTTGGCCGTGCTCAGGTTCAGGGCGCAGATGACGGGATTGCTGGGATTGGAGGAGATGGCGCTTGCGCAGGAGCTGTCCGCCTGCCATGCGCCGGCCTCTTCTTTTTCTAAGACATACTTGCTCAAGGCCACGCCCGTGGGCAGCGTGGCGCCGAAGCTCAGCGTAAAGATGCCGCTGCTCTCGCTCGTGCTGCCGCTTGTCAGCGTAGGCGCTGGCAGCTTCTGCGCCGTGATGGACAGATTGGGGCCCCACTTGCCGCATATCTTTTTTGCAGCATCCTGCGCAGAGCCGCAGCTACGTATGCAGTAGTTCAGATTCTTTGTGCGACTCAGGTTGGATCTAAAAAGCTTGCTGGTCGCCGTAGTCTGGATATCCACGCCAAGGCTGCAGGGCTCGTCCTCGGCGTCCTTGTATTCGTAGTATGTTGCGCCGTCGACTGCATCCCAGCTGAGCGTGTAGATTCCATCAAAAGAGTAGTGCTGGGGCGGCGTAGCGCTCGTTGCATACTCGCCTGCGCCGCCTGCAACGCTCAGGAGCGGGGCGGCAAGATCATATTCCACAGAAAGATAGCTGGAGGCGTATCCGCAGTTCTTGCCGCTGCTAGTGGGACAGGCCTGCACGCTGTAATAGTAGCGATAGCCAGGGGCTACGCTCTGCGCAGATGCGGCAGCTCCCGCTGCGCTGAGCGCCAGGTGGCGATCGGTGATGGAGGTCTTGCCGGCAGGCAGCGTGACGGCGGGGCTCGTGCCCGCAAGGTCGCTGATGGCATACTGGACGACGCGCAGCTTGTAGTAGAGAGAGCTCTCGGCGTTCCAGCCCACGCTGTAGCTTGCGCCCAGCGATGTGTGCGCATGGCCCGCAGCGCCGTTAAACTTGAGCACAGGGACGGGGAGCTCCAGCAGGCTGATGGTAGCGGCGCTGGTCCATGCGCTGCAGCCGAGATCATTGCTTGCAAGTGTGATGGGGCAGGCACGCAGCCTGTAGCTGTAGTTTTGGCCAACTACGGCCACGCCCACAGTATAGCTCTGGGGCGAGCCTGTCAGACTTTCTTCTATAATAGACCAGTATTTTTCCTGATCGCAGGAGCCGGGGCAACGGGCCAGCTCGTAGCGCTTTGCATACTCTACGCCTGCCCAGCTGATGTCGTACTCCTGGCCCTCGAAGGCTTTGGTGCGAGAGAGCGCAAAGCTGGCGGGTTTGCTGAGGCTGCTGCGAAAGCGAAGCGTGAGCTGTGGGCTT
>CBDETG010000047.1:0-11928 GCA_965242745.1 Leptonemataceae bacterium | reverse complement strand
AAACGTATCCCGCTTATTTTTTGCTCTGGCAGACTATCCAGGCTTGCTGCTTTTTCTTTTGTTAAACCTGTAAAGCCCTGCAAAGCAAGTCTGTCCTTCCCTCTGCCCCAAGCAGAGCTTCTTTGAAAATGAGCTACCAGGGCCAAGTAGCCGGCCTGTATGGGCAGGGCGCTAAAACTGCTGACTTCATTCCACCTCATGCCCCATAAACGTATAGCGCCTTTCTTTGCGCTGCTCTCCACCGTGATTTTCCCATCTGCCATTTCTGCAGAACCCTTCTTCGTATGAAAAAAGATGCCGACAGCGCAGGCTAAATCTAAGGTCATTTTTTGGATTTGTATATTAGAAATAGTCAATCGGTATATGGGCCACATTGTCTCATCTTCAATAAAGGCAAAAGCATCGCGTATATGTATATTCTTGATCAAAAAGCGCCCAGGCTTAGGAAGGAGATGCTGCTTCTTATAAGAATCCATACGGTTGAAGTAATGCAGCAAGGCCCGCTTAAGATATATTTTACTGACACGAAATTTCCCAAGGCACAAAAAAAAGGGATTCACCCAAAGCACGATTTGATCACTTTCAAAATAGAAACGGTCTATTGTTTTGGAGCCATGAAAGAGCAGACGGAAGTTCTTTGCCCGAAAGACTATAAAAAAAAGAAAACAGCCAAAGCCCTTATCAAAGGAGCATAAGAATTGCTTGGCAAAGCTAAGCTGTAATAAAGCTCTTAGAGCAGGCGCGCTGAAAAGCGCTTGGCACAGCAGGAATAAAGCTAAGACGAGGCCTAAAAAGACATAGAATTCTGCGCCTATCCTGGCCATGAGAGCTCCAAGTCACATTCCCCCTATGCAGGCAAGGCAGCTTTATTTTTTGAGAGCATTTCTCATGCACATAAGCTTCCCTCTTAAGCGCATGATAGCTTTCGTATGAAGCTGCGATATCCGGCTTTCGGTTACATCTAGGACTTCCCCAATTTCCTTGAGAGTTAAGTCTTCATAATAATACAAGACTACGACTTTTTTTTCCTTGTCCGGAAGCTGTTCTATGGCCTCTATGATCACGCTTTTGACCTCTTCTTTTTCTATCAGCGCATCAGGATTCAAGTTGGCAGAGGACTCAAGGGTCTCCATAAAAGAAACCTCGTCATTGTCCTCACCCATATACCAAATATCATTCAAAGAGATAATGCTTGTGCCGGAAATCTTGGTCAGCAGAGACTGGAGCTCAGGAACAGAAAGATTCATTTCCTGAGCTATATCTTCATCATCTACCGTATGGCCCATCTTATTTTCAAGCATACTAATGGTCTCTTCTATCTGTTTTGCTTTCTGCCGTATGGATCGAGGTATCCAATCAATACTGCGTAATTCATCAAAAATAGCGCCTCGTATTCTCGTCATAGCGTAAGTTTTGAATTTGATCTCTCTTTCTGGATCAAATTTTTCAATGGCGTCCAAGAGACCAAAAGAACCATAGCTGACAAGGTCATCAAACTCTACGTTTTGCGGCATCCCTATAGAGACCTTCCCTGCTACGTATTTGACTAGCGCCGAATATTGCTCAACAAAAAACTCCCGTATTTCAAGCTCATGCGTGTCACGGTACTGACGCCACAGTTGGCGCTCATCCTCGTTCTTGTATTTTTCGTAGACCCTAGACTTAGGATTTTTAGTTGTCGTAACGCTCATATCCCCTCCTCTTTGACTTGCATGAAGTAGCTTTTTCTTATATTGCAAAGGCCTCTTATGCTTCATCGGCTATCATCGTACGCACCGCTTCTGCCATGATTTTGGGCTCGTATTGCGACTTCATCCCCGCAAGCAAAGTATGCTGACCATAAGTCTGGGCGCCGGCTGGATTCGATGATAAGGCCTGGGCTTGGTAGGGCGGGGCCTGACCCCTTGTTTTACTTGGCTGCGCTGAATCAAATATATCCTCTATATTCTGTTTTTCTTCCATATTTGGAACATGTTTTTGCTTTGGGCTTGTGAAAGCAGAAGAAGGATAAAATGCCTCACCATCTTCCTTATGCGCCTGCGCCTGAGCATTATCTTTTGCTGCAGACTTCCATTGCAGACTCTCAGGGAGTTTTTTGCGTAAAAGGGTGTAGACGCAAATGCCTAATCCCGCCCCAAGCAAGGCGCACAGCAAAGCTCTCAATAAGACAGATAAAAAATATACTCCTCCAAGCAAAGCGCTGACAAAAGCAATGCAAAAACCCGCACAGGCAAAAGCAAGAGCAAATCTTAGTATCATCTTCATATCCTTCTCCTTGCTTTAGAGAAAAAACTTTAGAATGTACCTATCTCTTTTTTCTCACTCAAACCAAAAAGATTTTGAAAAAAAGACATAAGGCCTTGGGGTTTTCTGCCATTGTTGTGGCGTAGCAGCTGTTTGCTTATGTGTTTGATACAGGCAGAGCTTTTTGCGCCGGGGTAGACAGTCAGCAAAGGCCTTTGATTCCGCACGCTCTTTTGCACCAGATTCTCTTCAAAAACAAAACCCAGACTCTCTATAGAAGCGCTTAAAAAGCGGGAACTAATGCTTTTGAGACGGTCTGCAACTCTCTTTGCTTCCAAAGCAGAAGGCGCTCTATTTACCAGCAAACGGATATTTTTATGAGGGTCATGGACTATAATGCTTTTGATCATAGCATAGGCGTCAGTAACAGAAGTAGGCTCAGGCGTAGTCACAACAAGTATCTCATCACTGGCTAAGGCCATGCTGATAACATTCGCTCCAATACCCGCACCCGTATCAATCAGCATAAAATCATAACCCTGCAATTCTCCTAACTGATGCAGGAAGACTGCCCTTTGGTCGTGGTTAATATCTGCAAGCTGTGAAATACCGTTAGCTCCCGCAATAATGTCCAAGCCGAAATTGGTAGTAATAACGACTTCCTTCAATTTCCTTTTCCCGCATATGACTTCATAAATGCTGTGATCAGGTATGATCCCCATGAGCACATTGATATTAGCCAATCCAAGGTCTCCATCCAAAAGCAGTACCTTTTTGCCGTCCTTAGCCAAGCTGATGCCCAAATTTACGCAAAGAGTAGACTTGCCCACTCCTCCTTTCCCAGAGGTCACAGCAAGAACACGCGTGTGCTTATGCTCAAGCATATTCTTGGGATTGCTAAGTGCGTTTTTTTCTTCCATGTCTATTGTGTCTACATAGCTTGCGCCAGATGACGGCGCTGTTGTGAACTGGCTTGTTTGTCGTGTGAGCATAGAAGCTTTTTGTATCCTGCATACGCAAATGCCGCTCCAAGGATATTAAGAGAAAGCTTCTTCTCCTTCCAGGAGCATAGCTGCCATTTCCTCCGCTTGGGCCAAGCGCAGGTGAGCGCTTAGCTCTTGTCCATTCATAAGAAAAGAAAAAGGCCTTTTGAATGTATCGGCGATTTCTATAAAAGGGCCGATAAATTCTGTTTCATCCAGCTTTGTTATCATAAGCCTATCAAAACCCGGCATTTCATAGGCTTTCAGTATTCTTTCCAACAAGAGGGGCTGGATAGTGGCAGCTAGAACAAGATGTCTCTCTAGAGAGAGAGAGAGACTTTGCCTGCTTTCAGCCTTAAGCCTATCTACGCAATCCTTGAGTTCAAGCAGGCCCTGCTTATTTGTATGACTGATCCCCGAGCAATCCATCAAAATAATTTCTGCGCCCTCCCTGCGCAAGGCTTCCAAAAGCTCCTTATCTCCTAAGGGAGCATGGAAGGGGAAATCCATAACTTCCGTATAACCCTTAAGCTGCTCTGTTGCGCCAAGGCGGTAATCGTCCAGACTATAGATAGAAACGGAACGCTTTTTTTGCAAATGGAAATATGCGGCTAGTTTTGCAATGCTTGTGCTTTTACCCACGCCCCCGGGACCCATCAGCATCAAAATGAGGCTTTGCCCCTTTGCCGGGTTTTGGGCAGGAGAGGCAGGGATCAATTTTGCCAAAGTAAGCAGACTTTTTTCTATTACAAGCTCTTTGTTCTGCTTATCAAGCACAGAAAGCTGGCTTTCCAACTGCGACATGAAAGCACGGACAAAGGCAGGGCTTAGCTGCTTGGCTTGAAGCCTGCATTGAATCTCAGCTACATAACTCCCATTCTTTGAAAGCTCATGCGCTTGTATAGAAGCCTGCACATTGGAAAGAATCGGACTATAGCCATGCCCCGGCAGGCTTCTAAGGTGAGCTTCTGAAAAGAGGGGCTGCGTAGACAAGAAGGACTGACTTGGACTGAGAGGAGACTCCAGCTCAGGCTTTTGCAGGCCTGCTTTGCCTGTCATAGGGGCAGGGCTTTTAGCGCCGCTTAGCTGCATCTCTTGTCCCATGTTCTTTTCCCCCTTTTGAGTCTTTGCTAAGGCTTGGCCGGGAAAAAGAGCAGCCCTGCCTTTCTTTTCAGGAAGCATATATTCCAACTCATGACTTTTACGCGAAAAAAGACCAGAGCCAAGCAAACCCCTGTCTTCGATTTCTCTATTGCCTAAAATAATGGCTTCATTGCCATAGATACTGCGCAGCTTCATCACGCATTCTGCAAAGCTTTTAGCTCGGATTTTCTTATATTCCATATGCTACACGGTATTTTGTTTTTGCAAGCGTAGACTTGAAAAATAACTTGCTTTTTTGTATTATGTCTCTCACAGTGCTGCAAATTGCAATCCTTTTTCATACTGACTGCAGTATAAATTACGGTGAGCCCAAGCTTTCCTATTTAGAAATATATGCAAATTTTGGAATAATGTATATAAATAATTTTTTTAAGCGCAGAAAAAATACTATGGCCCATGTTTTTGCTCCTCGCCTTGCGCTTTGCTTCTCCTTCCTTTTGCTCCTCCTCTCACCCGGCTGTAAGAAAAAAGAAACAGACCCTCTGCGATATCCCCCTAAAGCCTCCGTCTTTGCATGGAATCAGGATGTACGTTATAGCCTTAGCGCTCTCAAAAAAGGGGCTTGGTCTGTGCTAAGAGAGGATAAGAACAGCGTCTATCTTCATGTGCCTATCAAAGCAGAAGAACTCCAAGTGCAAGGCTTGCAGCATAAGAAAGCGCCCGAGCAAGCCTCCTTGACGCTTTTCTTGGAGAAGGGCAAGCTGGTCCTGGCCCGCCTGCTTCGTTATGACAAAGCCAAGCTGGTGGAGGAGTATTTCCAGGCATTTCAAAAAAACTACGATCTTAAGAAGGCGCTATGGGCAGCGCAAAGCACAGAGCGTGTAGAAAGCAAAAGAGACAGCCAAAAGAAAAACAAGCGGGAGCAGGGCGCTTTATTTGCAAAGAAGGCAGCTTTGTACGAAACAAAAAAAACCTTCATTGTGGTGTATCAGCATATTCTTAGAGAAAGCAAGGAAGAGAGCCTGGCCAAGGGCAGAACCTATACTCTGGAAATTCTCTTGTACAGCAAAGATAATCCGGGCTTAAGCAGCCAGAAACTGATTACAAGAATCAAACAAGACATATAATGCGGTATCTAAGAGAGCGATGAAGCGGCCTTGGAGCTTGAGCAGGGGAGTGGAACTGCGGGCCTTGCCGGGAATATGTGGTACTAGAAGCGCTGGGCGGGTGGATCTGCGTCTGTTGTTCATGCAAATACGCCCCGCGGTCTTGTTGTATCGCTTGCAAAAGCGCAATATAGTATTCGTCTCTCACAAAATAGGAAATGATGCCCTCGCGAATGCCGAGGGCGGCGTATCAGCGCGGCAGGCACATTACAGTCCCGCATGATCTATGCAGCAAGGCAAGCTATCTAAGACTGTCTTACAAAGAGGCAGGCCTCAGTCATTTTTGCTGCCTGCTTTGTTTCTGTGTTCTTCCTGCGATAGGACAGAGAGATCAGGGATGATGGCAATTTCAATACGTCTGTTAGCTGCGCGTCCTTCTTCGATTGCATTACTTTTTACAGGGCGCGTAGCGGCAAAGCTTGCGCTGCTAAGCTGGCTTGGGTTCATACCTGCTGCCACCATAGTATGCAGCACATTCAAAGAACGCGTTGCTGCAAGCTCCCAGTTAGATGGGAAAAGAGGAGTATGTATTGGAACGTTATCTGTATGGCCTTCTATTTGGTACCTGTAGAAAGGATGTTCTGCGAGAGTCGCTGCGATCTGTCCCAAAGCTTTGTTGCCTCTCTTAGAAATGACTGCCGAGCCGCTTTCAAAAAGGATGTCAGAGGCTAAAACCAAGACCATACGGCGGCCAGCAAGCTTAAGCTGAAACTTCCCAGCTCCTAAGGAAGCTTTGAGATGATCCAAGAGCTTCTTGTAAGCGCCGGCTTCTTTGGCATTCCAACTGCGGCTCAGCTCCAGCGCTTGATTTTGTTCTTGAGCTCTGGTGATCATTCTTGCGTGCCCTTGCAGCTTATCTTGCAACGCCTGCCTGCTTTTTTCTAAGGCATCTCTTTCCTTTTTGAGCTTCTCATAGCGGCTCAAAGAAACGCAGCCCGCACAAAAGCCAAGAAGGCTGAAGCAGCATACAATACTCAAGGCTTTCGATGGCTTTGTCTGCATATCCCTTCCCTGTCTCTAAAATCGGTATAAAAATGGAAACTATATATCTAAACCACAAAAATTGCTCATGAATAGAAGCGCTTTTGAACCTGCCAAAGCAACAAGATGAACAGTCTTGCATATGAAAGATTAGGGAGTGCAGCTATTTTAGCTTATTCCTGTGGTTTTCCATTATATTTCCCCAAAACAAAAAACTTCCCATTTCGCACAAAAACAGCATTTTTTACTTGCATTTTTTCATAGCTTTATGATATCAAGTAATATAGGCAGATTGTTATCCTGCGCTTGCATAGCAGAATAGCAGGAGCCTAGCAGGCCTAAGCTTGCGCTAAAAAAGCGCCTGCGCTAAAAGCGCTTGCAAACATAGGCAGCAGCCTAAGCATGACACGTCTTTGTGTGATTGCCTGCGCTAAAAAGTGTTTGCAATCATAAGCAGCAGGCATGAGGCTGACTTTGCTTGTGTTTGCGCTGGAAGCGATTGCGCTAAAAAGTGATTGCATGATGCAAAAGCCGCAAGCAAGCAGGCTAAAAAGCGCTTGCTAAATTTTTAAGTAAAAGGAGCATGAAGATGCAAAATGTAACGAACACCTGCGCAGCAGGTACCAAAAACCATGGTGGGATGGTGGGGATACAAGGAAGAGGGGCAATAGCCCCCGGAGCTAAAATGCGAATACTTAACAAAATCGCAGTACTGAGCCTGCTCAGTTTGTCTCTTGCCTTTCTTGGCAACTGCGGCGGCTGCGGGAGCAGCGGCGGAGGTGGCGGCTCTGGAAGTAGCGGCGGAACGCCGAGCTGCACGGGCAGCGAGATTCTACAAAACGAGCAATGCGAGGCATGCACGGCGCCGCAGTTTCCCAATGCGGATCGCACGGCCTGTGTTGCCAACTGCCCAGACGGCGAGTACAAGCCGATGGCAAAGCCCACCTGCGAGGCAAAAGCAAGCTGCACGGGCAGGGAGATACACAATCCCAGGGATAACAGCTGCTTTGTGCTAAGCTGTGACGAGGGCGAGATCGCAGATACGACCGCAAGCCCGCCCGCCTGCATTGCCGAGAACGCCTGCCGTGATGCCACAGGCAAGCTGCTCAGCGTGGATGGGCGCTCCTGCATCAGCGAAGACGGCTGCCTTGCCGTGGCAAATCAGCTCATAAACGAAAGAGGCGAATGCGAGGCCTGCAGCGGGGATAATCCCGTACGCAATGCGGACAAAAACGCCTGCATCAGCGCAGACGATTGCCAGACTGGCAGCTCTGGCGCCTATAGCCTGCTGGGCGAGGCCAACTGCATTACGGACATGGCTTGTCAGGACATGCCCGGCCATGTCGCCACCGTAGACGGCAACTGCCAGCAATGTACGGGCGAGGATTCCATCCGTAATATGGAAAAAACCGCGTGCCTCAGCATAGGCGACTGCCAGAGCCTCAGCGAAAACGCCTTTAGCGTGCTAAACGACGCCGAGTGCATCACAGACGCAGCCTGTCAGGACATGCCCAGCCATGTCGCCACCAGCGACGGCGATTGCATGGAATGCACGGGCACGGATAACGTGCGCAATGTGGACAAAAGGGCCTGCATCAGCGCGACGGACTGCCATAAGAACCTGAGCACGAATCCCAATAGCATCTTGGGCGATGACTGCATCACAGACGCCGCATGCAACGACATAGATGGCCACGTAGCTCAGCATGATGGAATCTGCCAGCAGTGCACGGGCCAGACGGCGCCGAACTTGGCCACAGCCATGTGCGAGGCCGACAGCGACAATGACGGCCTGGCTGATGCAAACGACGCCTGCCCCATGGGCGAGACGGGCGCCGCCACGACTGCTGATGCAAGCGCCATCACCGCCGACCCCGACGGTGATGGCTGCAAGAACAGCGAGGACTCAGACGATGATGGCGATGGCGTAGCTGACGCTGATGACGACTTCCCGAGCGATGCCTGCGCAAGCGTAGACACGGACGAGGACAACAAGCCCGACGCCTTGCGTGCGGGCTGCACGAGCAGCCTGACAGAAGACACGGACGATGACGAAGACGGTACGTCTGACGCCATGGACGTAGACGATGACAACGACGGGCTGATAGAGATTGCCAGCTATGCGGAGCTCCAAAACATGCGCTACGACCTTGCTGGGGCGAGCTACAAGACGGGCAGCACGGCGGCGCCGCTGATTGCTGGGGCGCCAGAAAGCGCCACCGACGACTGTACTACCGCTGTTGTCTATCACGTTGTGACTGCAACGGGCGCAGCCAGCCTGGCCGGGAGCGATCCCGTGCCCGCAGGCTCTACGGCCGTGAGCGTCTTTCTTTGCGGCTACGAACTGGCAAATGACATAGACGCAGGCGCCAGCTGCCCCAACTACGACGGCACAAACGGCGATGACCTGACGCCAGACGACAACGATGGCAGCAACGCAGATGACTGCGGCGATGGCCAAAGCGCCTGGGTGCCGGTGGGCAATTGCGGCGCAGATGGAACATGCGGCGGCACTGACGATGATAGGCCATTTACGGGGACTTTTAACGGGCAGGGCCATAGGATCAGCAATCTCTATTACAAGGCAAACGCAGACTTTGGCGGCCTCTTTGGCGTTGCGGAAGGAGCAAGCATTGCAAAGGTGGGCCTCCTTGACGTGTACATAGACACAGAGAGCAGTGATCACGCAGGTGGGCTGGCGGGGTTTGTATGGAGTAGCAGCGATATAAGCAAGAGCTATGTGACAGGCAGCATCTCGGGGAATGACTATGTCGGCGGACTGGTGGGGCAGATGGCTAGCAGCGTGCTAATTAACAGTTATGCGACGGGCAGCGTTCGGGGGAATGACTATGTCGGCGGACTGCTGGGGGAGATAAGTCTCAGCCCTTTGACTAACAGCTATGCGACAGGCAGCGTTCGGGGGAATGACAATGTCGGCGGACTGGTGGGGCGGGTAGTTAATGGCCTTGTGTTTAATAGCTATGCGACGGGCAGCGTCTTTGGGAATGACGATGTCGGCGGACTGATAGGGGAACTCAGGGCTGTATTCGCGGGGGTGGGCAAGTCTTATTACGTAGACGCAAAGGGCACGCATGGCATTGGCGACGGCTCCTGCCCAGCCAGCGTGTGCGTACAGGCAACAGGCACGGATGATGCCAGCCGCCGCCTGTGGCTGCAAACACAGGATGAGAGCACAAGCGCAATGTTCCCAACAGGGACAGCCAGCGGTTTTGATTATGCGCCTTGGGACAGCAGCGTCTGGGGCAGCTTCACCAGCGGCTATCCCTGTCTCAAAGATATGCCGCTGGGCGCGCCTGTGTGTGATTGATTCACGGGGGCTTGTGGCCCGGAGGCGGTGCTTTCTGATGACTGGGGCGGTGTTGTAATATGCGGAGTCAGGGCGTGGTTGTAATAATGAGGCCTTGGTTCTGCTGGCAGCGACGGGGATGGAAGTAGGCGGAGTCTGGGCGCAGACGCCTCTTACTACTCTAAGGCCTCGCCAATCCTACAGCGTCCCCGAACTCCAACGCCACATTTTCACAAAAAAGCGCCTCTGTCATCAAAACAAAAGCCCCCGTACTCAAACTCCCCTAACTACTGGCCTGGGATCAGAGCGCCGCACACAGGCAGCTCGTCGTTGTTGCCTTCAGCTCCGCACCACTGCGGCGCATCCGCATCGGTGGAGGGGTTCTGCACGAAAAGCAGGAGGGGAAGCTTCGTGTTGTCTCCAAAATCCCAGTTGCTGCTGCTCCAGCCCGTGCTTGCGCTTGTCAGGGCCTGAAGCTCCGCCATCGTCTTGCCATAGACCCGATTCTTCACGCTCACAGCCGTATTCTCCTTATTCCCTACCCAGCGCTTGTCAGCTAAATCTAGGCTGCTCCCTCCCTTGCTGTGCACGGCCTCCTGATTTACGTAGCATACGCTGATGTGGTCTTGTCTCACTACGTCGTATATCCTACCTGCAAGCCCACCGATCCCGGTAAAGGGGGTTGAAATAGATAGGGCGCCTGTCGCATAGCTATTTGTAATCGTGCCAGAGCCGAGATCGCCCACAAGGCCTCCAATACGGCCAGAGCCAGAGACGGCGCCTGTCGCATAGCTGTTCTGGATAGAGCCGGCGTTGCCTGCAATACCTCCAGAGCTCATGGCTGCGGATCTTACGGTGGGCGCATCCACTGCGCCCGCCGCATAGCTATTTATAATACTGCTAGAACCGAGATCGCCTACAAGGCCTCCAGCATAGCTGCGATCAAGATGGGCGGGAGAGACGTGGGCGGGGGATATGGAGACGTCTCCCAGCGCAAAGCTGTTTGCGATCGTAAACGAGCTCCCCCCGGCCACCGTGCTTCCCACAAGACCTCCGGCCTCAGACCCTGAGGTGACTGATCCTGTTGCATAACTGTTCGTGATATGGGCGTCTTCTAGCCGGCCCACAAGTCCCCCAACATCATGGGGGCCAGAGACTGAGCCTGTCATATAACTATTATTGATACTGCCGCTCTTCAGTGTGCCCGCAATGGCGCCGATCGATAGAACGACTCTGACTATAGGAATGCTTATACTGACTCCCTCAAGGGCAAGGTTCTTGATTTTCCCCCCATCTACATAGCCAAAGAGGCCTGGATATTGCATATGAGCGTCGCCATGATTGATATGGAGATCAAGAATGCTGTTGCAGCCCCCATCAAAGGTGCCGCTAAAGGCCTCTGTGTGGCTTCTGCCCATGGCTATCCAGCCCTGTCCGCTGTTTTCCGTCTCGCTTGGGCTTGCGTCTATGTCTGCAGTCAGTTTGTAGTGCGCAGCGAGGTAGGTAGCCTTGTTTGTGCCCCGCATCTTCGCAGCGTAGGATTTGAGCGTAGCATAATCGCCAATGCGATAAGGATCATCCTCCGTGCCCGAGCCTGTGCCTGAGCCCGTATCTGCCTTGCAGCTTGCAAGAAAGCCTATGGGCGATGCGTCCTCGCTGCTGCAGCTCGCATCAGTCACCAGCTGCGTCAGCGCAAACCCGGTGCAGTCCCAGGTACAGCCGCCCTTGCCCTCCGTGCCATCCGTGCAGGTACGTGTCTCCTCGCGCTTGCCGCTCTTGCAGTTGCCGGTAGTCCATGAGCCTTCCGTGCGCGCCACGCAGGGCTCACAGGAGCTGTCAGCCACCAGCCGCGTCACGGGGAAGCCGCTGCAGTCCCAGTCGCAGCCGCCCGTGCCTTCCGTGCCCTGCGTGCAGGTGCGTGTCTGCTCGCGCTTGTTGTTCCTGCAGTCGCCGGCAGTCCATGAGCCCTCCGTACGCGCCACGCAGAGCTCGCAGGCAGTATTAGCCACCAGCTGCTTGACCCTCAGCGTACTGCAATCCCAGTCGCAGCTGCCGTCTGCCTCGTTTCCATTCGTACAGGTGCGTGTCTGCTCCATCTTGCCGCTCTTGCAGGCGGCATTTGTCCATTCTCCAAGACTTGCTT
>CBDETG010000046.1:0-22203 GCA_965242745.1 Leptonemataceae bacterium | reverse complement strand
TATATTTTTTTGTGATTTAGCAGTGCATCCAAGAGTGCTGCGCAAGCTGCAGCAAGGCAAGCTTATTTTCTCAACTACAGCGCAGGTGAGTTATGATTTCACAGGTACTCTGCGTAAAGAATATACCAAAGGCACAGAATTTGCGCAAAGCATACATGGCCCTATAGGCTATTTACAATCGGGAGGCTCTGTCGCCACCTCAGCCTTTGACCTGCTGCGTCTTTTGGCTTGTGATCCAATTTTGCTCGTAGGTTTAGACCAAGCTTATACCGATCGTAAAATCCACAGCAATGGAACGCAGCAAATCGAGCGCTGGCTTCCCACCCTTTCCCGCACCAATACTTTAGCCGCTATCGTAGAAAAGATCATTCAAGTACGCAGCAGGTCTTATGTGCCCGCGCTAGAAGGCGGCGAGACCTTAAGTGATCATGTCTTGTGCATTTACAAAAGCTGGTTTGAAGAGGCTATTGCAAGCAGCTCCCAAAAAGTCATACAACTCAGCAAAAGAGGCGCTATACTTCATGCAGCGCAGAGAGTCCCGGACACAGCGGCTTTTATCCGATCCCTGCCCGCACAAAAAGACCTGCTAAGCCCCTTTGCTAAGCTGCCCCCGCCCGCTTACAGGGAGCATTCGTCTCTCAAGCAGCTCTGTTTCGAAATCCATAAAGCCGCGCGGGAAGTGAGCGCATGGGAAACTCTGCTTGAGCAATTTCCTTTCCTGCAGGCAGCCAGCCGCCAAGCGGAAGTCTATATCAAACGTAAGCAAAAAAAACTAAGCAGCGCAAAGAAGAAAGAGATACTAAAAAAGAGAATCCTTGAAAACCTTGGGCAATGGGATCGCTCCTTTCGATTTCTATATAAGAGCCCTTCTCAAAACTAGGCTCAGCGCTGCGGCCATTGCCATAAAGGCTGCATTAGGAGGAAGCCAAAGGCAGGCCATAAAAGTGAGTAATGCAATATGAGGACTCTCAGACTGTCTTCCATAGTTCTTTAAGCTGGACGGCTTCGCTATAAGCTGATCCGAAGCGCCGCCTTGGCTTAGGTTAAAGCGCTATGTAGGTATTGATGCCAGCTAACAAAAGACGAAACTGTTTTCTGATGGCTTCCTTGACCAAAAAAGCTGAGGCCCCGCGCAGTATATTGAATTCAAAGAAAAGCCAGGCTATGGCATCTCCCGGCCCTAAACTGACAAAAGAGCCTAGTTCTGGATACAAGTAGCGCCGCAGTTTTCTTCCATTTGCGTGAGCTATAATATTGTCAGCTGCCAAAAGCCCTTGCCGCAGGGCGGCTTGCGCGCTTTGGTTGTTTAGGCCTTGGGGGTACACACAACAGTCTCCAGCAAGATAGATCTTTTGGAAACTCTTTTGCTGCCATAGGAATTGCCCATAAGGATTAGCTTCCCAGCGCGCAGGCATATTGCCAGGGAAAAAAAAGCAGAGCTCTGAGGTAAAACGCAGTTTTTTTCTGTTGCCATCCTCACACACGAGCTGAGATCCTTCATAGCCTCTAAGCCGCAGGCCAGGGTAGTATTGTATACCAAGCCGCTGAATCTTTTGCTTGCAGTAGTCATGAAAGGGATAGGGAAATTTTTTAAGCAGCTTGTCGCCACTATGGATGAGAGCAGGAGGCCTTGCGGGAGCTTTTTTTCGAAGCCACTCTGCAATTTCAAAAAGAAACTGTATACTCGTAGCCCCGCCCCCCACTATGTGCACAGCGAAGTCTTTTGCGTCCTGCCCATGCTCTTTCTTATATGCGAGACATTTTTCTAAATAGAAGCGGGCCCCGCGCATTTTGATCTTTGCAAGGTCCACTATTTGTTCCTGCGGGGCTTTTTTTAGAAGACCTGCGCATGCTTGATTCTCCGGACTGCCCGTGGCTAGAATGAGATAGTCAAAAGGGATTGTCCTTCCTTTAGCAAGCTCTAGGCATTTTTTCTTGCTCCACTCGACTATGTTTGCCTCATCCAAAAGCGCCTTTTCTTGTATAAATGCTATAGCCTGCTTTTGGATATTCTGATAGGGAAGCTGGAGCCTTGCAAGAGGCAGACGCACGCTCTCATGCAAAGCTATGCTGTCCAAAAAAGAAGAGCCTTGGTCTAGCACGCTGATTAAGAATGCTTTTTCCTGAGCCAGTTTGCAGGCAGCAGCCAGACCAGCATAAGCGCCGCCAATAATCAGAACCTTTTTCAAGCTCTGCCCAAGTGCTCTGAACTATATACCACAGTCTACTAAAAAGATTTTGCTTTTGTGATTGTAGTTAGAGCAAATAAGACGTATCAAAATCTTTCATAGTTTTTTTGATCGTCTCTAAGTCCGCCTTCACCCATTCATGCCTGCTTTGCAATTCCGTATGTATATATTTTTCCAGCTCTCTGTATCTGGGAGTCAATTTCTTATGCTCCAGCTTATAGCCCCTGTTTGGATCGCTGGTCTGGTAGCTGTTTAGGCGTTTTTGTATGTCCTTAGCTATGCCTACTTTGTATTCGTTCTTGTAGGCTTTGTTAGAAATCACGTAGACGTATTTTTGATCTATGTCTGTCTGCCTAAGGTCTGTTCTCTTCGGCGGCTTTATGGAAAAGTTCAGGGCCTTCTTGTAATCAAAAAGCTCTTCTGGATTTGCGACCTCTTTCTTTAGCCTCTCTTGCACAAGATCATAAGCTTTTATAGAAATGTCTATGCCCACCCACTTGCGTCCCAGCTTTTCAGCGGCTATGCAAGTTGTAGCGCAGCCGCAAAAAGGGTCCAGCACAAGGCCGCCCTTCTTACTGCTTGCCTGGATGATGCGTTCTAGTAAAGCGAGCGGCTTTTGCGTAGGGTAGCCTGTTTTTTCTAGTCCAGTTGTAACATTAGGTATATCAATCCACAAACTGCCTGTAGGCTTACCTGCATAGTTTTTGGCATAAGTTTTACGCAAAGGCCTTTTACCTTCTCTCCATATTATCTCTCCCCGATTATCCATCTCTTTGAGCTTTTCTTTTGATACTCGCCATCCTGATAGATGTGGATTGCGAACTCCTTTATATTCATAACAGAGATTAGGCCTTGCTCCCATAGAAGGTTGGCGAAACAAAGGTACGTCCGTATTGTACCTTCCCCGATTGTCTTTGTGAGGGAATTTTTTTATTACTTCGGTTTCGTTTAATTCTGCAAATGAACCAGAGAAGCAATAGTCAGGAGTTTTGGAATAGAAAAAGACGGTATCTGTATCTGCTCCGTAGCTTTTGTTTTTATGCTGACTACCTTTTGCCCTCCCTGCCGCCCGTTGCCAAACTATCTCATTAATAAAATTCTTTTCACCAAAGACGCAGTCCAAAAGTATCTTCAGATAATGCGACATAGTAGGATCGCAGTGCAAATACAAACTGCCAGTGTCTTTTAGTATCCGATGGCATTCTATAATTCGTATAGCCATGTAGACAAGATAGCAGAAGTTATACTTGTTGCCGTAATCTCTGATGCCCATAAGGAAGCTGTATAGCTCGTCCCGGTCTTCTTTGATGGTCTTTAGCCATTCCTCTTTTAGGTCTTCTTCTTGAAAATAGTCTCTGAAGCTTGCGCCCTCTGCGCTGCTGCCTATGGGCGCCGTAAAGACTTTCTTTTTGTTGAAGGGCGGGTCTAGGTATAGCAGGTCTACGCATTTGGAGTTTATGCCTTGCAATACGTCTATGTTGTCACGGCAATAAATGGACCTGTTTTGTAAGTTGCTTTTCATTGCTTTGCAAAAGCGAGGGCCGCAGATCCTGGCCTGCGCCCGCATGCCTTATTATTAATAGCTCTAAGCGCCTGCAAGCTTTTCTATTGATTTGCAGCGGGCTGTTGTATGTGCTTTGCCAAGGGCCTGTATAAAGCAGGCATGACAAGGGAAAAAGATATAGGAAGTTTAGGCGCGGCTGTTTAGAAATGGGCAGCTTTAGAGCGCATGAATGCGCGTGCTAAAGCATGCCCAGAACTGATGCCTTTTGCAAAACCAGTAAAGTTAAGGGATGCAAGTCAGCCTATAGCCTTGTTCCCTCTTTCCTTTGTACGAATACGAACAGCGTCTGCCAATTCCAGAATAAAGATTTTGCCGTCTCCTATATTGCCGCTGTAAGCGCCTTTGCAAAGCGCATCGACGGTAGCTTCGACAAATTCCTCACTCACTGCAATTTGAATCACTGTTTTTTTGAGCAGATTGACTTCGTGGGTTGCTCCTCTATAGTCTTCCCTATAGCCCCTCTGCTCACCACAGCCCATAGCAGTGGTGACTGTCATCTTCTTTACTCCAGCTTCGCTTAACGAGGCCTTTACGTCTTCCAACTTATGTGGTTGTATGATCGCTTGGATGAGTTTCATATTTCTTACTCCTTCTTCTTATCAAACTTAACGCACATCAAAAATCTGAAAGCCGCTATAAGCTTCCTGGCCATGCTCACTAATATCCAAGCCTTTCAGCTCTTCTTCGCGTGAGACACGCAGACCTATAATCCAACGTACGAGTAAAAATAAAAGCAAAGCTGCAGGAAAAGCAAGAAATCCCACAGATACTATGCCTACTAGCTGCTTCCATAGCGTGTGTTCTGGATTAGAACTCAACGCTACGCAGAGCGTACCCCATATGCCGCAAGTCAAATGGACAGAGATCGCTCCCACAGGGTCATCTAAGCGCCACTTGTCCAGCAAAAGCACAGAAAGCACTACTAAGAGACCTGAGCTGAAGCCTACCAAGGCAGCCAAAGCAAGAGATATGCTGTCTGCGCCTGCGGTAATGCCTACTAAGCCTCCCAATGCCCCATTAAGCGACATGGATAAATCAGGCTTCCTGCCCCAAACAGCAGAAAGCAGAGCAGCGCCTAAAATGCCGGCTGCTGCTGCTATAGAAGTGCTGACCAGCGTATAGGACACGGCCCCAGGGTCTGCAGAGAGCACAGAGCCCCCATTAAAACCAAACCAGCCAAGCCAGAGCAAAAAGACCCCTATTGTCGCCAAAGGCATACTTGAGCCCGGTATAGGCCGGATTGTTCCATCTTTTCTATATTTTCCCAAGCGCGGCCCCAGAATGATCACGCCCGCTAAGGCTGCCCATCCTCCGACAGAATGTACGAGGGTAGAGCCTGCAAAGTCATAAAAGCCCAGCTCTGATAAAAAACCGCCTCCCCACTGCCAGCTTCCAATAATGGGATAGATAAGGCTCACATATAACACAGAAAATATGAGAAAGGCATGCAGCTTGATACGCTCTGCTACAGCCCCCGAAACAATGGTCGCTGCGGTGGCGGCAAACATAGCCTGAAACAAAAAATCTGTCCAATAGGTATAACCTACGTTGTAGGCAGGCGTAAGCGAGGCTTCACCTGCGCTCAGGCCAAATCCCGCAAAGCCTAATACCTTATGAATGATATTCCAATCCCCCGGATACATAAGATTAAAGCCAATGAAGGCATAGCTTAGTAAACCTATGGCAATAATCATCGTGTTCTTGAAAAGTATATTGAGGGTGTTTTTGGCTTGGGTAAGACCGCTCTCCACCATAGCAAAACCAAGATGCATGATGAAAACAAGAAAGGCTGCAATCATCATCCATAAATTATTGCCAAGAAAAGCAGACTCGTCAAAAATCTCAGCTGAGACCTTGCTAAACTCTCCATTGGCATATTCCTGATAAAAGAAAGCTCCTTTCGTTTCCTGCACGCCATTGCTGTACTTGAAAATCACTTTCCCATACACGCTTGCGCTTTTCTTGTTATCTACCAGCTCTGCCTTCTCTACAGCTTCTTTGAGCGCCTTTGCGTCATAACGAAACTCTTGTTCTATACTCGTGCCAAGGCCCCCCAAGGGCTCTGCAGATAAAGGCAAAAGAGAGAAAAAAAACGCAATGAGCAATAGGGACCCAGGCAGAAGATAAGTTCCGTGTGGAGACCCTAATTGCTTGCAAATTTTTTTGCAATATCCAATAAATATGATTTGCATCATAAAATACTCCTTTTTCATTATCTTTTATAGACAAGACCTGATAAAGATCGCTGCAAGACTTCTGTATAAGCCCAGCCTCAAGCAAAACTGCAAAAGTCTATGCAAGCCTTGCATGCTTCCCCAAATCTTAGTCTATAAAAATTTCCATAAATTTCTTTCCATATATTTCTATGGATTCCTACAACGCTTGCCCCCGACTGACAGAAGCTGCGCATAAAGTTTCCATACATTTCTATGGATTCCTATAAGTATTACTAGCAAGAAGTATGCCAAGAGTACAGCCTGCCATAAAAAAATGACGAAAAGCTAAGATAAAGATGATCTATGCGGCTTTTGAAGCTATATTTTTGTACAAAAGCATGCAAAGAGACGACCAGGTAGCTTAATTTTTAGGCGTATTGCTTATTTTCCAGGCTTTGCTAGGCTCGGAGTCTGGGCGTTGTTGCAATATCACCTGTAGATGCACGTAGCGCTCCATAAAACGCTTGCTTTTTTAGCAATACGACATATCGGCAAGGCATAGGCATTGCGTCACGAGCACAGGATGTGCGAGAGTCTGGCGCTAAAGCAGGGCTGACAAAATAGATATGGTTTTTTCTGGAGCCATACATACCAGAACAATCCAGCGCAAGGCATAGGCATTGCGTCACGAGCACAGGATGTGCGAGAGTCTGGCGCTAAGGCAAGGATGCCGCCGCGCCAGACCAATGCCTATGCCTTGCCGTGGCGGCAGGGCTGACACAGTATGGCTGCCCTTTGCAAATTCTTTGGGCGCTATATACAAGAGCCCATAAAAAGATTTTGCTTTCGTGATTGTAGTTAGAGCAGCTAAGACTCATCAAAGTCCTTTATAGCTTTCTTTATTTTAGCAAGCTCTCCTTTACACCATTCCCTATTGTATCTATACCTCTCAAGCACATATTTTTCTGCTTCCTTATAGTGTGGCGTTAGCTTTTTGTATTCCAGCTTATAGTCGCTTGGCGCGCCCGTATGGAAAGACTTTAGCCGTGCTTGCCAGTCCTTAGCTACCCCTACTTTATAGATGCCTGGAAAAACAGGATTGCTGATTATATATACATACTTCTTTTCTCTATCAGTCCTTCGCCTTGATCTGTGCGCCTTGGGGGCTCTATAGAAAAGCGCAGGGCTTTCTTGTAATCAAAAAGCTCTTCTGGATTTGCTACTTCTTTCTTTAGCCTCGCCTGCACCAGCTCGTATGCTTTTATACTTATGTCTATGCCTACCCACTTGCGCCCTAGCTTTTCAGCTGCAATGCACGTGGTAGCGCAACCGCAAAAAGGGTCCAGCACAAGCTCGCCCTTCTTGCTGCTTGCTTGGATGATGCGCTCCAGCAAGGCGAGCGGCTTTTGCGTAGGGTAACCCGTGCGTTCTTTACCTCTTAGGTAAGGAATGTACGTCATCCAATCTTCAGGGAATTTACCGATGGGATTAAGTACGGTTTTACCCTCTTTAGAATAACCACTTCCCAATCTATTAAGAGTATAGCCTTCCCTGTTCTTGCTGCCCTGCGCGTAGGGCAGGCGTATCTCATCGACATTGAAAGTCCATCGATTGCTTTTACAATACCAAAAAATAATATCGTGCGCCTGTGATAATTTTCTTTGACCTTTTGCAGACATCCGAGTATAACACCAAACTATTTCATTCCTAAAATTCTTTTCACCAAAAACGCAATCTAGAAGTATTTTCAAATAATGCGACATTGTAGGATCGCAGTGCAAATACAGGCTGCCCGTGTCTTTTAGTATCCGGTGGCATTCTATAAGCCGTATAGCCATGTAGACAAGATAGCAGAAGTTGTATTTGTTGCCGTAATCCTTTAGGCCCATAAGGAAGCTGTATAGCTCGTCTCTATCTTCTTGGAGGGTCTTTAGCCATTCTTCTTTTAGGTCTGCTTCTCTGAAATAATCCTTGAAGCCTGCGCCCTCAGCGCTGGCTGCCTATGGGCGCTGTAAAGACTTTCTTTTTGTTAAAGGGCGGGTCTAAGTAGATCAAGTCTACGCATTTGGAGTTTATGTTTTGTAGTACGTCTATGTTGTCACGGCAATAAATGGACCTGTTTTGCAGATTGCTTTTCATATTTTTCTGTAAAAAGGCGAGAGCCAGCCAATCCTTCCAGCCCCCGCATGTCTTGTTATTTATAGGTCTAAGCGCCTGCAAGCTTTTCTATTCGTTTTGCCGTGGGCTGTTGTATGTACTTTGCCAGTTCTTTATGTTTTTATTTTTTATATTTTATTATTAAGTTTGAAAAAAGATTGTATACAAAATGTGAGATATGTGGTAGAATTGTACCTGAGAGCTTTATTTACGTTCACAGCGAGTCGAGAAAAGCATGGCGAGGGCATGGCCAAAAAAGAAAGGGCGCCGTGCTTTTGTTTGTTTAGGGGAAGGGGGATTTGCGCTTAAGTGAAATGATGGGACGCATACGAAATTCCTTAGCCTTTAAGATCAGTATAGCATATGCGGTGCTGGCTTTGATCAATTTGATTTTTTTTTCAGTCATGATCATAGAAAATCAGACAGATCTGATTGCGTCCAATTTCAAGTATCAGGCTGATAATCTGGCGCAGGCCGCCTTAGGAAGCCTCAGAAGTATAGACATACAAAAAGACGCCAAAAGGGATTACCGGCAGCTTCGAAGGAATCTCCAAGGTTATGAGCTGAATTGGTTCAAAGTTTATGATGCGCAGGCCAAGCTTCAGTATGCTCCTGCGCAGGGGCGGAGTAGCAAAGCAAAAACGCAAAAGCGGGATGCAAAAGAAATACGGCAAAAAATTGCCCAGGTCCATTCCAGCGCCTCTCTCTTCCAGGCGCGTTATCTCATTGAGTTACAAAAAGAAGATTTTAGCATAGAATTGCTCCTGCCCTTAAAGGCCTCAGGCCAAGATTTCTTTCTCTTTGCTTCCTTAAACCTGCGTGGTATGCAGGAGCGCCTGCTTTTGGTGTATTACCAAGTAGCTGGCGCTATTATCTGGGGTATTATCTTCCATGTGTTTTTTGCTGTCTACTTAGCCCGCCTCATACTACGCCGTGTTTTGCTTTTGGTGGATGCGACTATGGATATGAAAAAAGGGAATTTATCAGCGCGCATCCAATGGGAGCGGCCCAAGAAAAAGCAGGATGAGCTGGATATTTTAGGCAATTCTTTTAATGAAATGGCGCAGAGTGTGCAAAGTCATGTTGATACCATTACTACCCTAAACAAACAAATCCACCAAGAGCTGAAGATAGGCAAGGAAGTACAGCAGATATTGATTACCGCCCCAGAGAAACTTATAGAGAAATGCAAGCCTCAAGTGTATTACCGCCCTTTGCGGGAAGTAAGCGGAGATATGTTCCATTACTTTATGCTGCCTGATGGCAGCATGGGGATTTTCTTTGCGGATGCCTCCGGGCATGGGGTACCCGCAGCGCTTGTGACAGCGATTTCCTTTCTTACCCTGGAGGATGTGCTGCGCCGCGGTGTCCCTCGTGAGGAGATGATGAATGCGCTGAATGAATCCATAGCGCAGCGTATGCAGCAAAATTTTTATCTTACCGCTGTCTTTCTCTTTTTTGACACGCAAGGCAATCTCTGGGCCGTAAACGCCGGCCATCATATATTCTTTATCATCCCGCAAAAGGCTCCTCTGATAGCAGTGGAGTCTGAAGGGCTGCCTGTGGGTATTTTGCCTGAATCCACTTACTCTCTTAAAAAGTATAAGGTACGCAAAGGAGATAAAATTTTCCTTTACACTGATGGTTTGGTGGAAACAACGAATCAAGAGGGGCAGGAGTTTGGCGTAGAAAGGATCAAAAGGGTCATTGGAGCGCACCACGGCTCTACAAAAGAGCTCTCAGAGGCTCTGCAGCACGAATTTGACGCCTTCGCCCGCAATTTTACGGATGATGTGACTTTTCTTAGCTTAGAGGTGCCTTGATGCGTTTGCTCATATTGCCTGTTTCCTTCTTAGCCCTGCTTGCTGCCTTTTGGCTCACGAGTCAATCCATAGTAGGGACAAAGCTGCTGGAACTCCAGCTGCATATTGAAAAAGACGTAATACAAAACTTTGAGATTTCTTCGCGCCTTTTGCAGCTCCATCTTCGTGATTTCTTTAGTCGGCGCGATGACATAACAAGAGAAATGCAGCACCATGTTTTGGCTGCCAATGTGCTAAATGAAGTAGATGAAGCGAGTCTGGAAGTGCCTTGGGAACATCATCTGGGTCTTAGTATTATCAACGCTGTACGCCTTCTTTCTTTCAAGCCCTTGATTGACTTCTGGCAGGAACGGGACTTGTTCTTAATTCTCAAGTACGCCTTCTATCTGGAAAGAAACAGACGTATCAAGTGGGCCGCCTTAGAATACACGGATTTTCTCCAATACTACCCGGATCAAAGCGCAAGCAGCGTGGCCTTTGCTTTATTACACCAGGCATATTGTTATGTGCTTTTAGGTGAGGCGGACAAGGCCCAAAGCAACGCTATCAGAGTGATAGAAGCCTTCCCTACTTCTCATTACTCGCAAACGGCACTTGTGATTCTCCACTTCCTAAGTGAAAGGAATAGGAAAGCCCATATGATCGCCAGAAAAAATCTAAGTTCTTTGGAAAAGGCAAGGGCCTACTATACTATCGGAGCCTATGAAACTGCAAACCAGCTTTATGGCCAGGAAGTATGGGTGAATCTGCCCAGTATGGATATGTACAACTATGCGCGTACCAAAGAAGAAAGAGGATTCATGAGTGATGCGGTCAAGGATTATAGGTATCTTATTGAAAAAAGAAGCGATAAGAAAATAGCAAAATTGGCAAACCGCCGTCTTGCCCTTATCGGCTATCTTTATGGAGGCAGGCCGCAAAACAAAGAATATGCCCACACAAAGGCCAAAACATTGCAAGACTCAGAAGTGATCGAAGAAATAAGACGCACAGCCCTCAGTCTGCCAAGCAGCGCAGTGGCTTATGAGAGCGGCCGCATTCAAGCTGTCAAAGAGCAAATCCACCTCCGTAAAAAGGCAGGCAGCGCTACAAAACCATTCTTCTTTTTAGCCCCGCAAGACGCAAGCGCCATCCAGGCAGGAAGGATCAAACTCACGACACAAGGGCCTAAAAAAGAAGAGCCTGCAGAGCATTTCAGAAACAACATAGCTGCCTTTGCCCTTGCAGCGCTGCTTCAGGATATTAACGAGCAGACAGGCAGCAGTCTTCCCTTCCCCGAGGCCGATCCAGAAGTTGCAAGGACAGGCCTGTTATATAGGCCCGAAGGAAGCAAGAAAGAAGACGAAGACTTCGATGCTCTGGAATGGCTTGCCTCGGCGCTTGGCATAGGCCTTGGCGCAGCGCAGGGCAGCCAAGCTGCGCCTTCTTTACTGGATCGCCTCGTAGATTTTTTCGCTAGTTTTTTCGGTTTTGGCTCTTCCCAGACTTCCCAGAGCAAGGCCGCAAGCAGCGCAGGCAAGGCAGCAAGCACGAAGAAAAAGGTGCGGGCAGCCGGCACGAAGAAAAAAGATCTGCGGGCAGCCAGAGCAAAGAAAAAGGCGCTGCAGGAAGCCAGGGCAAAGAGAAGAAGGGCCCTGCAGGAAGCCAGGGCAAAGAGAAGAAGGGCGCTGCAGGAAGCCAGAGCAAAGAGAAGAAGGGCCCTGCAGGAAGCCAGAGCAAAGAGGAGAAGGACCCTGCAGGAAGCCAGAGCAAAGAGAAGACAGGATGGCATGCGCATAGCGCAGGGATTGCAAAACTGGGACAGCTCTTTTGCAAGTCCGCACTTGAGTATACCTGCAGCGCCCGCATCGCTTCCTGAAAGCCTTAGGAGGTCTGGAGTGGCTTTAACCGGCGCTTTTGCAGGCGCTTTGCCAAAGCTCAAGATACAAGACAGAGACATTGAGAGGATCAAAACAACAAAGGACAGGGCTTATTTGCTTGTTCAAACCAAGCAGGGCCAGACTTTTTGGGGTGAAAGAATAGAGTACACTCGGGGCTATCTGCAAATCTTCCGGGATGGGCTTGTGTATCTCTTGAATCCAAAGCAGCTGCTCCTAGTGCGGGCGCTAAAGACATCCCAAACAAGCAAGGATGGAGACGACTACTTTTTTCTCCTCAAACACAGCGGGGCAGACAAGCCTATCATACTGCACAGTTTCAAAGCAGGGGATGCGGCAAGCTTTGAACACGAGGGGAAAAGGATTTACTATGACACTATTGAAAGTCTTAGGCTCTTGGAATTGTAAACGTGCTTTGCGTGCCTATAGTATCGCTGCCTTTGCGCCGTGCTGGCTCTCTACAGGGTTTTTTGCTGGGTTCTTTTGTCTCTCTTTGTTAAGCTTGGCTTCTTTTGGCAGCCTGGCTGCGCAGACTCTAAGAGGCAAGGACCTGCTGATCCTCAAGACAGGCGAGCATCTAAAAGGCAATTTTGTGCGCAGCGAGGCAGCTTCCGTTGTCTTCAAAGCCTCGTCTGGCAAGAAGCGCGCCTATCCTCGTTCCAAGATCAGGGGGATTGTTTTAGGAGAAAAAGAGCTGGATTTGTGGAGCGCCGGCTTATGGCCCGGGGTCCCGCAATTTCGCCGCGGGCAGGACCTAAAGGGAATTCTGATTATTTCTGCCGCTTTGCTCAGTATGGCCACAATTGCGCAGGGCACAGCCAGCGTAGCGGACGCTGAACGCAGGGCGGCAGAAAATACCAGGCCAAGCCAAGAGGACGTACGACAGCAAAAGGCAAGGCATGACGCAGCGCAGGGCATTATCAATCTTGGCGTATACGCCCTCGCCCTCGTCTATACTTGGCATATTCTGGATTGGCTTTGGCTGGGCGATCACTATAGGGCTTTGCTGGGGAGCAGTAATCATAGAGCGGCGCTTGGGCAGGGCCTTTCTGATAAGACACAGGCTTGGGGCTTTTCCTTTTCTGCTTATTCCACAGCAAGAGAGCAAAGCTACGGTATTTTTACATCTTTACGCTATTGACGCCATTTTTGGGGAGCCTCCTTTTGCTTTTTTCTTTTTCTGAACTTACGAAAGAACGTTTTAGAAGGTTCCGCTTCATAGGCAGAGCTTACTATTCCTTATGGATTTTAGCTGCAGCTTTTGTGCTTTCTCTTTTTAGCGAGTGTATAGCAAATGAAAAACCTCTGTACGTCCATTATCAAGGATCATCTTTTTTCCCTGTCTTATTTTTCTATCCCGGCACATCCTTTGGACAAGAGCAATCTTCAGAAGCGCATTACCGAAAACTGCTGAGGCAGGAAAGCTTTCTCAAAGAAGCCTTTGTCGTGCGCGCCATGTACCCTTATGGCCCCTACGAGTCCTATCTGCATTATGAAGCAGCGCCTCCTCACCTGCCCTCAAAGCAGCATTGGCTGGGCACAGATCGCTTAGGGCGTGACGTGCTTGCGCGCTTGCTTTACGGCCTGCGTACCAGTCTGCTTTTTGCATTCTCTTTAGCTGCCTTGATGACAGTGCTGGGAGTCATCATCGGCGGCTTGCAGGGCTATTACGGCTCGTGGCTTGATTTGAGTATGCAGCGCCTCATTGAAATTTGGTCTGCATTGCCTTTCTTATACGTGGTCATTTTTATGGCTTCCTTATATGGCAGAAGCTTTGCTATTCTGGTACTTGTCATTGCGCTTTTCAACTGGATTGGGCTTTCTTATTATATGCGGGCAGAATTCCTGAAAGAAAAAAAGAAGCTCTATGTGGAGGCTGCCCGCGCTCTTGGCTTTAGCAAAGCAAGAATCTTTATGCGCCATATCTTGCCCAATAGCCTCAGCCCTTTGTTGAGTATCCTGCCCTTTGCTGTGATCAGCGGCATCTCTGTTTTGACTGCCTTGGACTTTTTAGGTTTTGGCTTGCAGCCGCCCACTGCATCATGGGGAGAGCTCCTAAAACAAGGTCTTGGCGTAATCCGCGAGTTCCCGCATCTTACTCTTATTACAAGCTCCGTTTTATTCTTCACATTACTCTTGGTTACTTTTATAGGCGAGGGACTCAGGGAAGCATTAGACCCCCACGCTCTTAGCAAATCCTAAAGCATGCAGGCAAAGGAAGTAATCCAGCCTCCAAAGCAGCAGCGCCAAGTCTTCCTGTAAATGGGAAGGCCTTATTGCTTAACGCCGTGAGAGCTTGCTGAAACTATAGCAAGGCTGGGAGATGGTCTTAGGAAAAGGCTGTGTACTTGGCCTTCGTTTAAGGACTTATAGAGACTTGTTTCTTTGACACATAAAAAACGCAGCGGATTGCAAAAGCGCCGGCCCAGTTTAGTTTTGTATGCACCAAAGGACTCTCTTCAAATACGGCATTTTCTATATAATGGAGATACACGGAGCTGAATATGACAATGCGGTCTATTTTCTTGCTGAGAGAAAAACTGAAATCTACGCCTCCATAGCCTGCATGACTCCTCCATGCGGGTCTCTCAGGTCTTGCTTCCTCTTTACGAACTCGATAAAAAAAATCGAAGTAATTTCTATCAGCCCCCATGATACCTGTAGATATATGGCTTTGCCAGCTTTGCGCTTGATCCCAAAAAATATCTATATTGAGATTGAGCTCCAGAATGTTTCCTATATCATGAAAGTCTTCTAAGTCTAATGCAAAGGCCTTACGTACTGGCAGGCGTACAAAGCTTCTAAGCCTTTTGCTGCTAGAGAGGCGGTAAGACCACCTGGGACCAATTTCCAAGCTTGGAGGGAGGCTCTTCATTCCCTTGCGGGCATCATTGTCATTACTGTCTACGGGGAGGCTGCCTCCCAAACTGATGTCCCAAAAATGCTCTGTCCCTTGGTAAAGGATAGCCTTTCTTTCCTGGCGCCCTACTCTGATACGCTCACCGCGGTAGATCACATAAGGAAAGGGTAAAACAAAGTTATGATATTGCTCTGAGCCGGGATAGTGAGGCAGCTGCGCTGCGCCTATGCCTCCTCCCACTTCCCACAAAGGCTTTTTTGCAGCCCGAGGAGATGCAGCGATAGTAACAGGAGAAAGCAAAAATGCCAGCAGCGCAAGACAAAGCTCTGCACGCCGAAAGAGAAAGCCCCTGAAAATAAACTCGAAAACAAAATCGAAAACAAAAATCATGCTTGACAATATGAAATATAGCGGCTACCCAAGCAAAAGCATGGCAAGAAAGTGTCAAATATCAGGGAAGCAGACTGCATCAGGTAATAGTATTTCCCATTCTCACATCAAAAGCAAGCGTAAGTTCAAAGTCAATTTAGTAAGTAAGAAAGTCTATCTTGCTCATGAGAACCGCTGGATTCGTCTGCGCATTTCTGCGCGGGCGCTGCGGAGCTTATATAAAAAAGGCGCATGCAGTTTGATAAAGCGGTATGGACAGGACCCAAGCATCTTAAAAAAAGGCAGCGCCCGATCTTCTTCTCCTGGCAGCCCCAGCGAGATGGAGCAAGTCATGAGGACATGAGCAGGCTAAGGTCCCATAGGGCCTTCGCGATAGCTGCCGCCTGCTAGCTCAGCTTTCGCAGTAAAGATACATATTCCTCCTGCCTGCCAATCAGACTCCTGATTTCCCCCAAGTTTCCTATGTGCTGTAGCTTCCCATTTTCATAGAGGACCCAGTCCTTACTCCTCTTTCTTGTAAAGGCCTTGCTTGTATTTATAGAAGAGAGATTCAGCGGATCAGCAATGGGAAGCAAAACCCTTTCTGTCTGCATAGGATCTCTTTGCCTTCTGCAGCTGCGCAAGCTTTCTACGGCTTCAGGCAGCGCAAATTGCTCTCCTGAGAAGCCCTTCACAAAGCGCCCTCCTCGTATGAGGCCCCGCATCTCCAATCTTCGCAAGGCTGAGAGTAACTTCCACCAAGGCGGCAGGAAAGCTTCTTTAGCAAGGGCTTCGCGAATTAAGATGCCATAGCGCTTTAGCAGCTGCAGAGCGGCTTTTTCTATCGTTTCTTCTGTTGCTTCTTCCGGGTTTAAGGGCGCTGGATGTAAGTAGAAGCGGCCGGGCAGCTCTCTGCTTTCGTTTTCCCAGCGATGGATGGAATGATTGCCAGATAGTATACCATTCCTGCCAGGCAGGGAGCGGGCATGTCTCGTGCAAAAGAGCATACTAATAACCATAAAGCTGTCACTTGATAGCTTTCCTGAAAGAAGCAGAATCCTCAAGGCTTCTTCAAGCTCTCCAGGCATAACCTGAAAATGCTCCAGCAGGTCCCTAAAAAAGGAGGCGCCCTTGTCTGCAAGATAATATATAATATCTGCGCAGAGTTTCTGCTCCTCCTGTCTTAGGTGAGGAGATAGGCGGAGCCATGCTGCATCTTCAGTTTCTTTATGCTCTGCTTTTTTGCTAAAATCCCTTTCCTTTTCTCTCGTAAAATATATGTCTCTATCACGGCGCAGGTAGAAGCTAAGTTTCATGCTTTTGTTTCTTTTGTGCGTACGAAAGATATGTCCAAAAGCATAGCGCTTCCATGTTTTTTCCCGCATCTCTTTAGCTGATGGAATTTTTTGACAAGAGCGCCAGGCAATTTTGCCTTGTTGACAGAGCTCATCTAAGTCCTCTCTCTTGTAATCTTGGATGCGTCGCTTAAATATATGCTCTTCCCAATACTCCGGACTAAGAGCTAGACCCTGCATTTGTTCTATGTGCGTGAGCAGACCTTCTTTGCCATGCAAGGCTGTGGTGGAGCGGTACACATGCTGCCATTGGAATAGGAACTGCATATAATCAGCAGGCGAGATGGCTTCTATTTCCCTGCGTAGCTTTGTCAAACTAATGCGATGGATATGAGCAAGAAGCTTCCTATTGCACCATTCTCCTCCCTTGTCTTGCGCGCTGGAGTCTTTGCTATGCTTCTTGGGCGCGCCGCTTAGATAGTTTACTCTGCCTTCCTGCTCCAGCGCTGCCATTGCGTAGCTGATATCACTTTGCTTTAAACCCAAAAGCTGCGCTAATGCGGGAATTTGCATAGGGCCAAGGATTTCCATCCAGCTACCCACAAGCTTTGTGAGGGCCTCTTTGCGTTCGAGCGCCTGCTCTTGCACAGAGCATTGCAGTTCAGGCTGGGCTTGCAGCTTCGGGAAAATTTTTCTTAAGGCGCCCATGCGCTCTATAGGAGCATAGGCTTGGCGCATTGCGCCCTCTTCATCCTGCCAGCTTAGCTTTGTTATTCTTTTCTTCTTTCTAAGCTCCGCAATATAGGGCCGCCAGTTGTAATGGCGCTCAGAAGATGCGCTGCATTCTATAGGGAGTAAAAAAAGAGAAAAGAGCAGATCGCTCAGCGCTCTTGGGCTGCAAATCTTGGGCCATGCCGCCTGAGCAGCTTGGGCAATGGCAAAAGGAGAAAGAGCGCCGCTTCCTGCAGCCACGTCCAATCCCAGCTGAGGAGAGATGCTTTTCATACTAATCGCGCGTGATCTTCGCTCTTCGATCGGCGCATCGTCTAAGAAGGCATAGGGGTTTGCATGCAGGATTTCCTGAGCGAAGGGTGAGGGAGATGGTCTTTCCAAGGTCTTGCAGATCAGCTTGGCGCTCTCTATTGCATGTATGAGCTGCTCTAAGCCTTTTATATCCATTGCCTCTTCTAAGCAGTTAGAGATCGTCTCATTGATCAGAGGATGGTCTACAGGCTCTATGGGGCCAGAACGATTATCTTGGCAGCCTGTATGCGCAGGGAAGATGGAGGCCAGTAAGTCTTCTGTGCGCATACGTTGGATATGAATAGGAACGCGCCTGCCTTGGCTAAAGCGCAGCACAGCAAGGGAGCGTCCCGCATTCCAACGAAAGCGGTTACGAAAAAGAGGCAAAGGCAGCAGGGAGTGGAGGATATCCTTTCTCAGTCCATTGCTCCCCAGCAATGCAAAGATAGATTCAAGAGGGAAGCTGTGTCCTTCGCCTAAGGAAAAAAGCAGAGCGTTATCTGTAGCTGCTGACTGCAGCTCAAAGTCAAAGCGCAGACAAAAGCGCTTACGCAGCCCCAAGCCCCATGCTCGATTGATGCGAGCGCCAAAAATAGAGTGTATGATAAGCTGCGTGCCTCCCGCCTCATCAAAGAAGCGCTCTGCAATGACCGTATCCATCGCAGGCAGGTCTCCAAGCGCCTGCAGATTTTCCTGAACATAGCAAAGGAGCTGCCCTGCGCCTTCTTTGGAAAGATGGGCTTTTGCGCTGAGCCATAAAAGCAATTCTTGTTTCTTTTTCTCTTGTTCTTTGGGAGCTCTAAGGACTTTTTTGATACTTTGCAGGAGCTCTGCAAGCGCCTCTGAGAGCTCTCTGCTGCGAGCAGGCGCTTCTCCCAGCCAAAAAGGAATGTTTGGGGCAGCGCCCTGCGCATCTACAACCTTTACTTTATTTGCTTCCAGCCTGCGTATGCGCCATGATTTATTTCCCAAAAGAAAGACATCTCCTGCCATGCTTTCTACAGCAAAGTCTTCGTTGACTTGTCCTACGAGAGTCTCTGCAGGCTCCTCTATTACATCATAGTCTGCGGCTTCAGGTATGGCGCCGCCTGAGGTCATGGCTGCTATGCGCGCGCCAGGCCTTGCGCTGAGAAGCTGCTCTACGCGATCGTAATAAATCCAGGCAGCGCTTCGGCCTCTGGCATGAGCGTAGCCTTCAGAAAGCATCTCTATGATCTCCCTGAATTCTTGAGCGCTAAGATTTCTGTAATAAAAGGATGACTTGACCATGCGCCAAAGAGACCTTATTGTAATCTCAGCATAGGGCAGTCTCTGCAACAATGCACTGGGCAAGTATATCCAGAGGCTTTTCCTGCGCTACTATCTCATCGAGAGCCTCTTTCTCAGTTGCGATCACTGCTGCCGCTGCCTGTATCAGTTCATTGCGCGTCAAAGGAAAGATGATCCCCTTAGGCTGGCCTCCTTTCCAGTGCCCAGAGCGTCCAATGCGCTGGATGAGTGAGGAGAGACTTCGTGGAGCTCCCACATGTATCACAAGGTCTACATCACCTATATCTATGCCGAGTTCGAGAGAAAGGCTGGCGATGATTACCGAGATGCGTCCTTCTTTCAAGGCATTCTCTGCATTGAGCCGGCTTTCTTTGGAAAGGCTGCCATGGTGCGCCGCTACTGCCTCCCTCCCTAAGCTCAGAGAAAGCTGGTGAGAAATGCGTTCCACCAAACGCCGAGTATGGCAAAAAATAATCGTACTGCGATGATTTTTTATCTCACTAAGAAAGCGCTCGTATAAAGATTCCCAGTATGACAGAGTTGCAAGCGCTCCCAAGGCCTCCTCGCCTACAGCTATACGCAGATCCATCTTGCGATGCGAGCCGCAGCAAATGATCTCCAGGCGTCTCTTTTCTTTGCTTCTATTCCCGACTAGTATGGCTCCCATGCTTTCTATGGGCTTTTGCGTTGCGCTGAGGCCTATGCGTTGGAGTTTTCTTTTGCATCTGTAATCCAGGCGTTCCAAACTCAAGGAAAGATGCGCCCCCCTTTTTTCTGAGGCCACTGCGTGTATTTCATCAATGATAATACTTTTTACGCTTGTCAGCATTTGCGAGCTCTTCTCTGCCGTTAAGAGGATATGCAGGGACTCAGGCGTTGTGATAAGAATATGCGGCGCTTCTTTTAGCATTTTGCGGCGTTCATAGGCGGGAGTATCGCCTGTACGAAGCGCAAGCCTCAAAGCAGGGACTTGGATGCCTTCCTTCTGAAATAATTCTCTGATCTCTGCCAGAGGCGCTTCAAGATTTTTGTAAATATCATTGCCCAGCGCTTTGAGGGGTGAAATATATATGACCTGTGTTGAGTCTTCTAACTCTCCCGCCAGACCTTGGCACAATAATCTATTGATCAGAGCTAAAAAGGCAGCCAAAGTTTTACCTGATCCAGTAGGCGCAACAATGAGGCTGTGCTTAGCTTCACAAATGGCAGGCCAGCCTTGGGCTTGGGGAGGAGAGGGAAGGCCGAAGCGCTCCTTAAACCAGCGCGCCACGATGGGATGAAAGAAAGGAAGTTCTGTGGAAGACTTAGACATGAGATAGGCCAGAAATAGCAGCTGCCAGAAGCATGCCAAAGAGCCGCAAGAGCGCTGCTTCACGAAAAGGAAGCGCAATTTGCCTGCTGCAAAATGTCTTATTGCGCCGCCTCCCGCAGCTTTTCTTTGAGCAAAGAGCGCAGCTCTACCATATTGATGTGACGCCCGGGACATTTTGTATTTTGCACTTCTCTATGGCCTATAATACGCTCTGTGGGGATGTAATATTCTCGGGATAAATTCACCAATAGCTGCAGGAGGCTTTCTTTTTGCAGCTTTGGGATCGCATGCTTTTCAAAATTCCCTACAAGAGCTACCGCTATACCAAAGTAATTCAAATAAGTGTGTTGTGTCGAATAATGCGGCTGCTTCTTGTGCCATCTTTCACTGTATTGGATTTGTCCGGGAGCAGTGCCATCAGAGCCATTGTTGACCATGATATGATAGGCAAGGTCGCCCCATTTTTTTTTATGCTGTTTGCGATAGAACTCAAGGCTTCCCCTTTCTGCAGCTGTGTGGTGCAGCACAATATAGCGCCAACGCATTTTGCGCCACCACCAAGAAGCCCCCGCATAAAGGCAGCTAAGGACAAGCGCTAAGGCTATGCAGTAGTACAAGGGCCGCTTTTGCCAAAGAAAGCTAAAGTTTTTTGCCTCGCCAAAAAAGCCTGCTCTCCTGCCTGCTCTTATCTGCTGCCTCTGCTTTTTCTTAGGGATGCTTCTGTAGTCCATTTTCTCTCTATCAAAACCAGGCTCTTGCTCTTACAAAAACCTTAGCTGCATAGGGATCAGGAGGTCTTACAAGCTTAAGCAATGTTGCTTAGTACTATGAGCTTATATGATAGTCAAGCATTCTATAAAGAAGCAGCTTTTTTAAGGCGAGGCAGCGCAGGCAGGGGCGTATTCAATCTTGCTCTGGCCTTTGGGTGATGCGCTCCAGCCCCACTACCTTAACAGGCACATTCCTATTGCTGCGCTTGTTGCCGTCGCCTAATTGACTAAGGTCATCGTCACCCCAGCAGCTTGCTGTTTCGTCTGCAAGCAGGGCGCAAGTGTGATGCAAGCCCGCTGTGATAGCGCTGACATCAGCCAAGCCAGAGACCGCCACGGGCCGGCTCTTGCTACTATAGCTTCCGTCGCCTAATTGGCCAGAGATATTACTTCCCCAGCAGAGCGCATCACCGCTGCTAAGTGAGGCGCAAGTATGAAAGCCTCCAGCCGCAATAGCATGCACGCCACGCAAGTTCTCAGTTCCATCCACAGCTTGTACCGCCACGGGCAGGGCGCTGTTGGCATCGCTTCCGTCTCCTAATTGGCCAGAGATGTTACTTCCCCAGCAGCGCACTTCACCGCTGCCAAGCAAGGCGCAAGTGTGAAGCAATCCAGCTGCGATGGCGCTGACCTCATGCAGGCCAGGGACCGCCACGGGCTGATTGCTGCTCGTCTTATCAGCATTGCCTAATTGGCCAGAGAGATTGCTTCCCCAGCAGCGCACTTCACCGCTGCCAAGCAAGGCGCAGCTATGCTGATTGCCAGACGCAAGAGCGCTGACACCACGCAAGTTCTCATTTCCATTTGCAGCTTGTACCGCCACGGGCAGGGCGCTGCTGCTAAAGCTGGCATCTCCTAATTGGCCATAGTTATTGTTTCCCCAGCAGCGTACTTCATCGCTGCTAAGTAAGGCGCAAGTGTGAAGCCCCCCAGCTGCAATAGCTCTGATGCCGCTCAAGTTCGCAGCTGTAGTAGCCTTCACTGCTACGGGATGCGCGCTATGGATTCTGCTGCCATCGCCTAATTGGCCATGGCTATTGTTGCCCCAGCATTGCATTTCATCGCTGCTGAGCAGCACGCAGCTATGCCGGCGCCCAAGCGTGACAGCGCTGACGTAATCTAAAACATAGACCCTTAGGGGGCGATCTCTATTGATAAAACTGCCGTCGCCCAGCTGGCCATAGGGATTATCACCCCAGCAACGCAGCTTCACCACTGCTTAGCAGGATGCAGCTATGATGCCAGCTGCTTACAATGCTTGGCGCTGCTCTGCTCTTGCCTTTGCTGCTGTCTGAATTGCTGCTGTCTTGACTGCTGCCAGCATCATCGGCGCTGCACTGGACGAGGCTAAGGAGGAGAGCAAGCAAAAGAAACTTCGCAGCACGAGCTAAGATATTTCGCATAATGTTCTCCCTTATGTATGCTAAGGCTGCAAAGTCCCACCTCTTATGGAATAATAATGGCTGTAAAACGTGTAGCGTTTCCTGGTTCATGTACCTTTTGAAAACTGTGAGAAATACGGCATTCTCCTGCCTTGTA
>CBDETG010000045.1:0-5976 GCA_965242745.1 Leptonemataceae bacterium | reverse complement strand
CATAGCGCTTATAGGCCGATTCAGGCGTTTTCGAGAGTGTCATTTTCCATTTTACGAAGGCCGTATAACCGCAATATATTGCACTTATTGGCCATTTCGTGAGTTACGCAACAATGCCTTGATTTCATGTGCCAACACTATGTCGCGTTGCTGCAAAGGCAACAACATTTTATGGAGTGCTAAGCGCATCTACAGGTAATTATTGCAACAATGCCTATCGAACACTCTGGCGATATAATACGCCCGCAGGCGCCCCGGCCTTGTGTATCATCACGAATTAGCGTATAGCAAAGCGCAAGCAGAGCAGAGAGCGTGATGCGCCAAGCTTCATTCTGGTATAGCCAAAATACAGGCAGAAATAAAATCCATGTCTTTGGCATCACGGATACATTTATGATCTTTAGATCGGAATTTTTTCAGACAACGTTTTTGGAAGCTGAGCTTGGCTTTGGTAGAATTCCAGTATTGCAGCAACTGCTGGCGTTCTTTGCTTGTTCTTTGCAGAAAATCTTGGTATTGCTTGAGTACCTGGAGTATTTTATGATAACTTTTTTGGCATTGCATTTTTGTCCTCACTTCACCCGCAAAAGGCTGCCCTGAGTTTGTCTTATGTTCTGCTTGCAGACAGGATAAAAACTCATGCAGACTCTTTGTACGCATTTGACATTTGTATTGCCTAATACTTGTATTTTTTTGGCAGTACTGTTTTTGCTTCGCAAGCGCTTTTTTAGAAGAAAGTTCTTTGGAATAAAATTGCAAAACGCTTGCAAGAGCAATACGCTCTTTTTGCGCCAGCTCTAACTGCTTTTTGTACAGGGAACGGCACTCCCGCTCATTGAGGACATAAGGCTTTTGGCCAGAAGGTTTTGCCCAAACAAAAGCAAAGCAAGGGCTAAAAAGCATTAACAAAGAAAAGAAGCAGCATTGTTGCACGTGTATGCTTTTGATACGAAACATAAAGTCTCCATTACTAGAAAGACAAAGCTATCAGTGATACGCAGGAAGATAGGATTTCGTATTGGTGCCTACGCCATAATAGCAAAAGCCATACTGCTCTAGTATATGTCGAGAGTAGATATTGCGGCCATCAAAAACAAGGGCTGTTTTGAGTAAAGATTTCATTTTCTCAAAGTCGGGCTCTTGGTACACAGGCCATTCTGTTAGAAGAAGCAGAGCATCAGCATCCTTTAGACATTCATACATGCCCATATAGTTTATTGCGCTGCCAAGTAATTTCTTGGCCTGCATAAAAGCTGCCGGATCGTTAGCGCTGATCTGCGCTCCAGATTTTAACAAAGTTTCTATGATCTTTAAGGAAGGAGCATCACGCATATCATCTGTATTCGCTTTGAAGGCTAAACCCCAAAGAGCGAAATGAAAGCCTTTGAAGTCTTTTTTTTGAAAATGCTCCTGCATGATCTGAACTATACGCAGCTTTTGCCGTTCATTGATCTGTGTAATTTCTGCCAAGAGGGTGGAGTTGTAACCAACTTTTTTAGCTGTAGCAGTCATAGCTCTCACATCTTTCGGCAAACAAGAACCGCCATAACCTATGCCTGCAGCTAAAAATTTTCCTCCTATGCGCTCATCTGCCGCCATGCCCTGAAAAACCTCATGATAGTCTGCCCCTACAAGATCGCAAATATTGGCCACCTCATTTACATAGGAGATTTTCATGGCCAAAAAGCAATTACAAGCGTACTTGACAAACTCAGCAGAGTTCCTGCTGACAAAAAGCAGCTTTGCGCCCTCTTTCGTAAAAGGATAATATAGCTCCTCCATCAGCGCTCTGCTCGCCTGCCTCTTTGTTCCTACAATAATACGTTGAGGTTTTAGAAAATCTGTAACAGCGTAGCCCTCGCGTAAAAACTCAGGATTGTTTAGAACATCAAAGGCAGGCGCCTCTCCTTCCATTTGTAAATCTTTACGTTCCTCCAGAATCAGCGCTTCTAAGGAATCTGCCGTGCCGACTGGCACCGTGCTTTTGATCACGATCAAACGAGGCCGCTCTTGAGACAATGTATGAGCTAGGTCCTTTGCAGCTTCCCAGAGCTGAGCAAGATCAGTCAGTCCTGCCCCATTATCAGGAGTCCCCACAGCTAAAAAAATAATATCACTCTGCGCAACAGCCTCTTTGATACTTGTACTAAATTGTAAATTCGATTGAAGCAGGCAATGACGCACCATCTCTTCCAGGCCCGGCTCATAGATAGGAAGCTGCCCCTTCTGGAGTTGTTTTATTTTCGACTCTGATATATCTACACAATGAACCTGGTTACCGTATTTTGCAAAGCATGCGCCGCTCACTAAGCCTACATAGCCTGTGCCTATGATTGTAACATGCATAAGGACACGGTGTCGAATAAAAAAAGGCTGTCGAGTCTAAATTTCATAATGGACTGCTGCTTGCATGGCAGATGCTTAAGCGCAGAATAGCTTTGAGCGCTGTCGTCTAAAAAAGCCTGCCTCACCAGCTCCAGATAGTCTTCATGCTTTCTAATACTGCACTCGCTTTTTTAGTCATAGCTTCTTCTCTCTATGCGCGGCAGCTTCCATTTAGGCTTGAGAGAGGCGGGAAGCAAGCTTTGCTTCGATCCTAGAGGCTTGTTCAAGCTCCCCTGCTTCCAGACACAATGCTCTGCGAAGGCTTTGTATCATGGGGTGAGAGAAGGGGCTATGCGCCAGATATTTTCTACTTTGCTTTTTTTTATGATCATAAAAAAAATATAAACCCAAAAGAGCGCGTATGTTCAAGATGCGGCCTGACATACTCTCGAGAATTTGAAAAAAGGGCGAAAGACTAAAAGAATCCATATGCAGGCTAAGAAGATGGAACAGGCGAAAGCTATGGAAGCAAACCTTATTTGGATCGACTTCCTCATTGTACCGAAGAGGCTTCAAAATAAGCTCTTCGCAAAGAAGATAACGCCTCCTTAAGACTAAAGGAAGCGCCGCCTTCGCATGCAAATAGTAGTCCTGCACCATAGAGGCGTAGACAACAGGGAGTTTCTGTTCTGGAGCGGGCGCATTTTGCACAGCTTGAAACATAGCGTGCTGAAAGATCTTTTTGCTTTCTGCAGGGGGCTCCAAAAACTTTGCTTCTTTCTTGCCTGCGTGTATACGAGCCCATATGCGGCTCTGGGTCATACTATTGCTTTGCCCGCCTTCAGTCATGTGCAAACAAGCCATGCAATACTCTACTTCATACCAACAAGTCTCACTAGGATATTTTGTACTGGCAATCAGTCTTAAAAGATAGCTGTAATGCTTTTGGTTTTCCAGATAAGACTGCAAAAGAAGATGAAGGATATAGCTTTTTTCCCCATATTTTTTAGCGTAATGCAGGACGAGGCGGGCTGCGCGGAAAAGCAAACCACGCGTTAGCAGTTTTGTATAATGCAGCAATAGGCTTTCTTCATTTAGCTCTGCTGCGCAAAGATTTGCGCATATCGTCTTTTCCAGAGCCCTATCGTTTTTATAGATCGCATACAACCAAAAAAAATCTTCTTCTTCGCTCGCTTGCAGCTTGCTGCTTAACTTAAAAGGATATGCGCCCTCACTCAATATGTGCAAAGCCAGCTCAAAATAAGGAGAGGGTTTTGCAATTTGCTGAGAGTAAAACTGAGCCTTAGCATAATCTTTATGGAAAGCCAAAGTAAGAGAAGCAATTTGAAAAAGATCTCTGTTATAGCTGCCATATTGATAAGCCAAGGCGGCTAAAGAGTATAGCCAGCTAAAATGACCACGCCAGAGGGCATAATTGAGTAAGGCAGGCAATAAAATACTATCTTTTTGATATAATAGAAGCGTCGACCATGCGCTGCTTGCATAATACAAATTAGGCATAATCTCACCAGCTGCTCTCCAAGAGCTGAGATCAAAGACAAAAGGAGCCTTCCAAAAAACGTAAGGGAAATGATTAGAGGCAAGCTTATTTGAAAAAGAAGCTAAAAAACTTCGTTCCGCCAGAGCCTTAGCATGTATCTTTTTGCACAGCTCATTATGAAAGCGCTCATACCAGAAATCAAAATCCTGCTCTGATAAAGCGCGTTTTTTGTCTTGTAAGGGGAAAACAAGAGGCTTATTGAGAAACATGGAGCTTAAAGTATATTACATATTGCTATGCAAGCTAAAGCTGGATTTGATTTTCATCAGGAAGACATAAACAAGAAAATACATAACTTTCGTTTTCATATAGAGCATGGAGATATAAAGTCTTTGCGTCAGCGCTCCTCTAGCGTCATGCTGTGTTAAGACAGCAAAAGCAAGTTGGCAAAAGCAAGCAAGTGATCATTTAGGCCTTCTCTTTACATATCGGCTTAGTCTGGGAAAACCCATCATTACTTCTACGAGCCTTATTTTATTTCAAGGCTTAGAGGAAAGAGGAAAGATGACCGCATCCCCGCATAAACACAGCATTCGCTCTAGGCACGCTAAGCCCGGCCTTAGACTTGGAAGATAAGCAGCGTCTGCCCTCATTCTATGCGCTGGCCAGGAATTCTTTGATCGCATCTACTATGTCTGTATAAATTTTACGAAAGCGCACGTCATCTCTTTCTAAAAGCGTGCAGCGGAAGCCGTGCAGCTTGCTGACAAAGGAACTTAGCGGCACAAGGCATATGTTTTTTGCGCCAAGAAGCTGGTATACAAAAGAGAAATCCATTTCCTCATCCTGACGCTCTTCCAATAGCCCTGCGATATATGCGCCTACGGCGGGCTTGTCTATACGCAAGCGCATCTTCTTACTTAGTTTCTGCGTAAATACAAGGCTTAGGTAAAAAGCGCCGTCCGGCGGATTCACTAAAACTCCCGGGCAATCTTGGAATATTTCTTTGATCTCATCACTCCTTTGCTTAAAAAAAGCATTACGCTCTTCCTGCCAGTTTTTGTATTTGGGATGTCCTAGAATGTCAGGTATGACGCGCTGTGGAAGCGTTGTGGAGCAAACCTCCAGCATTTTGGCATTGAGTATAGCGCTGATGTAGCTTTCGAAACCCGGGTCTTTCTTTCTATTGTAAACGCTGATCCAGCCGCAGCGCGCCCCAGGCCAAGGGAGCTCTTTAGAGATGCCTCGAAGCGAAATAACAGGCACATCCTCTGCAAGCTCTCCTATAGGCGCATACTGCTCCTTACGATTATAGACCATATTAGTATAGATTTCATCCGCCACGATAAAAAGCTTATATTCACGAGCAATCTGAATCATTTCCCGCACAATATGTTTAGGGAAAACAACCCCTGTAGGATTGTCCGGATTGATAATCATAATACCCGCAATGCTTTCATTGTATTGGACCTTTGCACGCAGTTCTTCAAGGTTTGGCAGCCAAGCTTTCTCAGGCATGAGAGAATAGGTGATGGGCGGAGAACCCGCATGCGCAGCTTCTGCCGAAGAATGCGTAGGGTATGCAGGGGAAGGGCCAATGACTCTAGCCTCACGGCGCAGCAGATAATAGATTTTGTTTATGGCATCCCCCAGACCATTGAAAAAAATGATGTCTTCTGGAGAAGCTCCACACTGCTTTCCAGCTTTGTCTGTTCTGCCAGAAAGGCCCGCGTTCTGCTTAGGCCGTTTGTAGGGCTGTATGCGTAGCTTGCATCTTCTTGGGCAGCCCTGCTGACAACTTCTTTGATCCACGAAGGAATTGACTCCCTTTTTGGACAGGATCACCTATGTTTTCCCAGTAAATCTCTCTTTTACTTAGAGCCTCTACTTGGTGCGCAACCTGAACGATGTGACGTATTTCATAACGCAGCTCAGTGCGCCGACGTGTACTATGTTATTACGCAAAGTTTCTCTTAGCCCCCCTAAGGTTGTAATGTTTAGCTATCGCTTTCTCAGCCGCATTTTGTTTAGCCTCAGCAGGCTCTAGGCTGAAAAGTCCCTCTCCTCTCACTGATGTAAAAAGGGCATTCCTGACTGTCAATGTACTTAACACAGCCCTGCCTACAGAATACTAACAATTAGCATAATGC
>CBDETG010000044.1:0-6061 GCA_965242745.1 Leptonemataceae bacterium | reverse complement strand
TAAGCGCTATGGTACCTGCGTGGAATCGCCGATTCTCGCTTTTGATTATTACAACAAGGCCTCAGCACTCCAGCGCGCATTTTTCTACACCACGCCCCGAAGACCTGCGCTAAGGCTCTGCCATCGAACACACTGTCTGAGCTGGCCATGAAGGCAGGCTAAGTCTAGGCTGCCGAGCGAAAATCTGCCTCCTTGCTCAGCCAAGAAGAGAGCTCTTCTATAGAACAACTTGTCCCATAGCGTGAAATGAGTTTTTGGTAGTAATAGCCTTCTTTCTCTCCGCTTTCTTCTGGCGCAAGGTGCAGAACAACCAGCAGATTCATGGCGCGGGATGCTCCTACGTAGAGTATTCTTATTTCTTCGTCCCATTCAAGTTTTCTCCTCTGTTTCTTGCGCCATAAAGCCCCTAAGCTCCGCGCTGTATGCGCTTTGGCATGGCGCCTGCTCCAGCCTCCGCAGAGGTCTAAAAAAACTACTGGGAATTCTAAGCCTTTTGCCTTATGTATTGTCATGATTTGTTCTTTATGCTCTGCCAAAGCAATGTTTTCCCAATGCTTTTTCTGCCAGTTTGTGCGTACTAAAACACGGTAGCTTTGTGCCTCTTGCTCCTGCAGACAAAGAGCGAGCTTAGCAGGCGCATAGCGACTAAGATTAAGAGTAAGCACGGGCAGCCCTGGACCGGCCCCGCGTACTGCGCGGACTTTCTTAGGCAGCTGTTTTGTAGAAAGACGAATAATACGACTCCCAAGATGCACTATGTTTTCTAAGCTGCGATAATTTTCAGATAAAGACATTACATGAGCCGAAAAAGACTTTTGGAACTGCAGAAAACTTTGCAGACAAGCGCCGCGAAAAGCGTAGATAGCCTGCCAATCATCTCCTACAACGATTTTACGAGGCGCTTCCATCAGACTTAAAAACTCTAACTGCCTGGGGTCCGTATCTTGGAATTCATCAATAATAATAAGATCATAGCGCTTGCGAAGCTCTCTAACGCTTGCTTTAGGTTTTTTTAGAGAACGTAGCATCAATGTAATGAGGTCCTCAAACTCAAAGAGCTTTTTTTGTTTTTTATAGCTTTGGTATGCGCTTAGGAATTCCGCATGCAGCTTTGGAAAAGAGCGGCAAAACATATCTTCTTCTTCCCATAAAAGAGAGATGGGTATGGCGCCAACTTGTTCGAGGATATGGCTTTGCGTGAAAAAACGATAAAAAAACTTTTCTTTTGCTTCGTCTGTAAAGACCTGCATATCCTGCAGAGCATAGGGATAAAGCGAAGGAAGATTGCGAAGGCAGAATGCGTGAAAAGTGGATATCTCAACAGCCTTCCTAAGAGCTTCTGGCACTCTTTCGTAGAGCTCTGCTACGGCTTTGCGGCTAAAGCTGAGTAGGAGAATTTTCCCCGCCTTCTCCAAAGAAGTAAGCAAACGATGTTCTACAAGCCCTATGATAGTACGAGTCTTGCCGCTGCCTGCAGCCGCTACAACTTGTTTGACCGCTTTTTCTTTTAGAATAATATCTAACTGCTTCTGAGAAAAGGCCTTGAGATGTGCTGGGATTTGTTGCTTTTGCATTACTCCTCCATGTATAAAGAGGTATTTCTAAGGCGCAATGTTGCATGTTTTCTGTCTATCATGATGTCTTTAGAGCTTAAGCAAGTTAGCCGCATGTATAAATATTTATGCCTATGATTTGCCCTAACGCTGCCACCTACTCCTAGCATAAGGCCTTCTGTGAAAGTCTAGCAAGAGGGGGCAGCATTAGTATTGGTGCAGGAGCCTTATGCCTTATCCGCTTGAGAACAGTATGCGTCTCCAAAATTTTGTATGAATTCTTTGACAGTTTGCGTCTCATGATCTTAAATACAGAAGCCTTACTTTAGCCTTTTCGTAAGTTGTGACAAAAAACAGACTTCCATAAACGTTCATCTCTTCTGTGAATGAAACTCATGAAAAATAAAATTGTAGTGCATGTCGACTCTGAACTCGAAGAACTTGTTCCGTCGTATTTGAAAAATTTACAGAAGAGCGCTCAGGAAATCAAAGAAGCGCTCACAAAGAAAGATATGTCTCAGTGTGCCCGGCTGGGACACAACATGAAGGGTTCCGGCGGCAGCTATGGCTTTGACTTTGTATCTGAAATAGGCAGGGAAATAGAAGAGGCTGCAAAAGCAGAGGGAGCGGCAAAAATTAAGCATTGTACACAGCGTCTGGAAGATTACCTCGTCAAAGTAGATGTGCAATTTGATGCGGCTTGAATTTACCTAAGGCATTCTTAGGCCTTCGAATATCCCTGCTTGCTGCATAAAACAAAGACAGCCCTTTATAGGGCAAAACCCAGCAGACTGCCTCCTTGGTATACGAGGAAAGAAAAGCAGTAGGCCAAGCTTGTCATATACACGAAAACGAATACAGGCCACTTCCACGAAAGCAACTCTTTGCGTATTACAGCGAGAGTCCCCATACATTGGCTGCACAAAGCAAAAAAGACCATGAGGCTTAATGCAAGCAGGGGCGTATAAAAGAGCTCTCCGTCAGCCCTGCGTTCACTTAGAATATTCGTGCCCAGACTTGTCTTGGAATCTTGTTTGCTTGTATTGTATAAAATGCTCATTGTAGAAATAAATACCTCACGGGCTGGGAAAGCGCTGAGAACAGCTACGGTAATTTTCCAATCAAAGCCAAGGGGCGCAAAGATAGGAGCAATAGCTTTGCCTATCATGCCCAGATAACTATTTGCTAAAGAGGATGACTCCTGCTTAGGGTCCGCATTGGCGCTCTTTGATGCCTTCGCATGCTCATAGGACCAGAGCTCTGCTTTGTATTCTTGCTGTGAAGCTTCCTCTGGGCTTGTTTCTTGTTTAGGGAAATAAGCAAAAAACCAGATAACAATAGAAAAACATAAAATAATCCCGCCTGCCTTGCTTATGAAATTTTTAGCCGCCCCAGAAACACGGATTGCGATATTACGAAGACGAGGCTTTTTGTAAGGAGGGAATTCCATAAGAAAGGGCTCACGGGCAAATTCCCGGAATCTGCTATGATCCCACGTTAGATTCATGAGTTTTAGTAAAGGGAGCGCAATGATAAGACCTAAGGCATGCATAAAAACAAGGCAAAGCGCAGCGCCAGCGGCTCCAAAGTGAGGCTTAATCAGGGCATTGACAAAGAGCAGATAGATAGGAAGACGGGCAGAACAAGACATCAAAGGGGCAATCAGTATAGTACCTATGCGGGCTCTTGTTTCAGGTATGACTCTGGTAGCCATAATGCCAGGGATTGCGCATGCAAAGCTTGAGAGCAGGGGAATAAAAGCCCGCCCGTTTAATCCGCACCATGAAAGCAGGCGGTCCATCAGAAAGGCTGCGCGCACAAGGTAGCCGCTGTCTTCCAAGATTGCTATAAAGAAAAAAAGCACCATAATCTGCGGTAAAAATACCAAAATAGCTCCTACTCCAGCCAGTATGCCATCCTGGACAAGAGAAGCCAGAATGGGGCTATGCTGCAAAAAAGGCTGAGTCCAGTCTGCAAGCTCTCCCACAAACCATTCTATGTTATCCATTGCCGGCTCAGACCAGCTGTAGATTGCATAAAACACGCAGCTCATGATGAGGCCAAAAGATAATAAGCCAAAGACACGGTGCGTAAGTATGTTGTCCCAAATACGCATGCTTTCTTGAAAGGGCGCAGTATGCTTTTTTTGGGCTTTGCCTAAGCTCTTCTCAATCCAGCGGTAACGCATCAAACTTGCAATAGCGGGATTTTTTTTCAAAAGGCTTTGGTAACTTTCCTGCGCTTTCCTTAGAGCGCTGGCAGCTTCGGCATCCAGACGGTCCAGCAAGGGAGCAGCGAATTCAGCTTTTGTAAGCAGCTGATAGCTTTCAAACTTAGAGAGCTTGAAAGATTTGCTAAGGCTTTGATTGAGAGTGGCAATAAGACGCTCACTCTCTTGGTGTTCTGAACGAAAAGGCTTTGGCAAAAGCTTTTTTCCAAAACAGACTTTAGCCAAAAGCTTCTTAAGCGCCTCTATGTCCTGAGGCTTATAGGCTGTTATCGCTATGACAGGAACCGCAAATTCTTTTGCAAGGGCCTGAGTATCTATATCGATGCCCTTCCCTTGAGCAAGGTCCTGCATAGTGAGCACAATTACTACGGGAAGGCCGCATTCACTTAACTGGGAGTACAAAAAGAGGTTGCGCCTCAAGTTCAGCATATCTCCTACAAAGAGCACAAGGTCTGGTTTATGAGAAGAGGGCAGCTGCCCTAATATGCAGTCGCGGCTGATATTTTGGTCAGGGGAGGATGTATCCAAACTGTAGAGACCAGGCAAGTCAAGAAGCTCAAATGCCTGCGTCCTGCCGTGATTTCCAAGCAATAGACGCCCTGTTTTCTTTTCTACAGTGGTGCCAGGGAAATTGCCGGTTCTTTGATTGCTCTGGCATAAGGCATTAAAAATGGTGCTTTTGCCGGTATTGGGATTCCCAAGCAGAGCAATGAGCGCTTTTTTGCTTTGCTTTGCGGATGGAAGAGCTGGCAAGGCCTGTTTCATAGCATCCTTTCTGCGTTGTCTATTTTCTGTACTTGTATCGCAGCTGCGCCGTCTTTACGTATGCAGAGCTGATAATCCATGATCCCAACCAGAAAAAGTCCACCCATAGGAGCCCTGCGCAGGATCTTGATTTCTTCACCCGGCAAAAAGCCCATATCATAAAAATAACTCTTATACGATTCTTTTCCCGTGAGCTTTTGAATCTTAGCCTTTTGGCCTATTTCTAATTCGTCAAGACGCATATCATCACTTCCCCCAGCCCTCCTTTTTCCTGCACTGATACATAAGCTAAGGCCCCTTAGCGCAGCTTCGTATAAGGCTGCAAGTTTTGTTATTTGAAAAAGCAAAAAGGAAGCGCGCTGAGCTGTCAAGTTTTCTATGAAAATTGTCAAGTGTCGGGCGGGGGATTGTTAAGGGGGCTATAATGTGCCGCTGAGCTAGCCTTTACGGCTAGCGAAGTGCCGAGTGCATCGAGCACTCGGCTCAGCCCCCCTGATAACTTATTTTCCCCGCGCGCCTTGCATGACGGCAAATCATAGGCATTGGTCTGGCGCGGGCGACATCCTTGTCTTAGCGCCAGACTCTCGCACATCCATGTGCTCGTGACGCAATGCCTATGATTTGCACTGGATTGTTCTAGTATGAACAGCTCCAGAAAAAACTATATCCGTATTGTCAGCTCTGTAGGTGTGCCATTCTTAGCGCCAGACTCTCGCACATCCTGTGCTCGTGACGCAATGCCTTGCACTGGATTGTTGTAGTATGTAAAGCTCATGAGTTTGCCTGCGCCCAATGTGACATAATACGGCGCTCAGAGGCCATATTTGGCTTTTATTTGCTGTATTATGTCGCTTTATGACAGTAGACCCCCCACCATCCCCCTTATAGGAACGGGTGGGTGGGCTTTTGGGTGCTAATTTTCGTTTTCGTTGCGAAAAAAATGTGTTTTTGTGTAAAAAACCCCTGCGCACAAGCGCTCCTTGCTTCCACAAGCCCCGCCCCCCGTCAGCAAAGCCCCTGTACTAATACGACATATCGGCAAGGCATAGGCATTGGTCTGGCGCAAGCGGCCTCCCTGCCTTAGCGCCAGACTCTCGCACCTCCTGTGCTCGTGACGCAATGCCTATGCCTTGCACTGGATTGTTGTAGTATGTAAAGCAGCAGATGGGTATTAGGCCTGTGCTGCAGCCCTAAACGTTGCTGGCTGGTTTTCGTATGTACAGCACACGAGCCCCCTGCGCTAAAGCGACATAATCCTGCGCCGAGACGCCATTTATTACGAGACCGCCGCTGTCAGCAAAACCAACGTCCCAGTACTCAAGCGCCGCATATCACAACCCCGCCGCGGGCCACAAACGCCGCTTACTTCCATGCCCGCCACAGTCAGCAGAGCTAACACGACATAATGCGGCGCCCAGACTCCGCCTACTACAACACCGTCCCAGTCAGCAGAACCAAGGCCGCATATTCCAAACTCCCCATACTACAAAAAAAGCGCGCCTTAAAATCATGG
>CBDETG010000043.1:0-23203 GCA_965242745.1 Leptonemataceae bacterium | reverse complement strand
AACGCCGCCTACTACACCAACGCTGCTTACTACCCGGGCGCCGCTGTCATCACCCCAAGGCCCCCGATCACAAGCGCCGCTTATTACAACGCCCCCCGCCGCCTATTCCCAACGTTACTTATTTCCCCCGGACGCGCTCCTTGTTTTTCCTGCGCAAAGCATCATTCCATAGCTGCAAAAAGATGCGCGTCTAGAGTTGTAGTTTTGCAAGCAGATATTCCTGACCGCGATTGCCTTTGACGGAATTGCAGTGGCTGCAGAGCAGCTGCAGGTTCTCGAGGTGATCGGCGCCGCCTTTCGATCGCGCAATGATGTGGTCGACAGTGAGATGCTGCGTCTGGAAATGCGTATTACAGCCATTGCAATGCCCCCCTTGCTCTCCGTACAGGAGCTTGCGGTTCTCGAGGCAGTTGTAGAGAGCTGGCTTGCCCAGATCGCTGCGCTGGGGGACGTCGCTTCGAGCGGTGATGTCCTGGAACAGCCCTTGGTCGTCTTTGATTCGTTTCTCAACCAATTTGACCGCAAGCTCGCTGATATCGATACCGATCCAGTGGCGCTGCAGCCGGTCGGCGGCGACCAGCGAAGTGGCGCAGCCACAAAAGGGGTCAAAGACCACATCGCCCTCGTTGCTGCTGGCTTTGATGATCCGTTCAAGCAGGGCAAGGGGCTTTTGGGTGGGATAGCCAGTGCGTTCTTTAGAGGATTTACTCAGTGGTGGTATGTCCGTAAATAAGTTCGTAGGTTTTTGCCCTTGACCCGGAATTAAATATCTCTTTAGGCTTGGGAAACCGCCTTTTTTTGAAGGCAAGAGAATAAGCTTATGATCGTTTAGAAAGTCCAATCTTTCGTGTATTCCCGAAACATGCGCGTACCCAGGCGCAAGATAGCTTTCAATGTACTCTGCATACTCACCTGTTTTTGGCACACTCCAACACCGCCCACCATAGTCTGCTGGGTCATAACCGCGCCACGGTTTGCCTGCCTCACCACGGCTTGTCTTTGGTCCTGTTAAATCATGAGATCGCCATAGGCCCCTTTCGTCTTTATGTCGATAGTGTTTTTTGACATAGTCAGGATTTAAAGGTATTCGATTGTCTTGAGAGTCTCGTGGTGACGGGCCGTAAAACAAAATGTTGTCAGTGACTGATCCAAAAACCTTATCGTTGTGCGCGCTAGTTCGCTGCCACGTGATTGCTGCTTGAAAAAACCGAAGCCCAAACACCGCATCCATCAGCAGCTTGAGATAGTGACTCATCGTAGGATCGCAGTGCAGGTAGATGGAGCCCGTGGGCTTAAGCAGACGCTTCATTTCGATCAGCCGAGCTGCCATGTATATCAGGTAGGACTTGTCGCTATTTGTCATCGCAGCTTGTATCACGCGATTGAGCTTCGGGTGCTTGGCTTCGATTAAATCGACCCAAGCCACATCCACATCAGAGAGCGTCCAGGTGTCCTTGAATTCGGCCCCTGCTGCTGCGCTGCCAATCGGCGCTGCGTAGTCTGTCTTAGAATTGAAGGGCGGGTCGAGGTAGATGAGATCCACCGATTCTGAGTTCATGCCGCGCATGATGGGCAGGTTGTCTCCCGTCCAGATAGTACGCCTCGCCCAGTTTGCTTTTGCCATGCAGGCAGATTGTGGGAATCGCCTTTAGCCTGTCAAGGTAGTCTTCATACTTCCCTTTGGTAGTTATAGAGGAGATCGCGCCGTACGGGCGTGAAGGCATTTTCTTTGATAAAGGCGCATGCCTCTTCTTCGGAGCGCGTGCCGTGGCTTCTTAAAACATTTTCTTCCAAAACAACAGAAGATATATCATCAGAGCCGGATAACAAGGCCAAGCTGCCTAAAGATTTCCCTAAAACCATAAGCGAAGTCTCTATATGAGGGATGTTATCTAAAAAAATACGGCATAAGGCCAGCACCTTGAGAAATTCCATGCCTGAGACGCTGCGCGTGCGAAACTTTTTCGTTTGCTGCTGGAAAGTCCACGGGATAAAAGAAAGGAAGCCCCCTGTTTGATCCTGCAGGCTCCGCACCAAGGCAAGATGCTCTATAATTTCTTCTTTTTTCTCTTCTGATCCGAATACGATGTTTGCGCTTCCATAGAGCCCCTCTTCATGGCAAAGGCGCATAACCCTAAGCCACTCCTCTACGCTGGCTTTCTTGGGAGAAAGAATGTTACGCATGCGCTCTGTCAATATCTCCGCCCCTGCTCCCGGCACAGAATTCATGCCGGCTTCTTTTAGCAGTCTCAGCACTTTTCTCAAAGAGAACTTCGTCATGCTTTCCATGTTGATAAGCTCTACGGGAGAAAAAGCGCGTATATGCAGCTCAGGACCAAATTCCGCCCTTACTTTTTGCAGCACCTCCAGATAGTAATCAAAGGGAAGCTTCTCGTCTACGCCTCCCTGTAAAAACATTTGCTTTGCGCCCGACTTTTGGCCATTGCGCATCTTGCTTATGATCTCCTCAGGGCTGAGCCTCTTGCCCAAAGGCGAATCATAGGCTTTGTAATAGCTGCAGAAATGGCAGTCCACATTGCAAAAAGTGCTATAGTTGACTACCTGAAAGACCGTGTAACTCACCTCAGAAGCCTTTGTTTTCTGCTCACGGATAGCGCGGCCTGCCGCCTGCAGCTTGAGGCAGTCTGCTTCTTCATAAAGACGCAATGCTTCCTCCTTACTAATACGCTCACGATGCAAAGCTTTTTCTATAACATAGTCTGTAGGATGTGATGAGAAAATATTGGAAAGATTCATAGCAATGCGGGCGCAAGATCCTAGTTTTGAGACCGGCTCTTATACAAGCTTGTAGTTTTTCTTAGTTTTGCTGCGTCTTATTGGGGCAATGGATACTTTGCTTATTCTTGAAGATGATCTATCAACCCGCTCCCGTTTAGTCAATATTTTTAAACGCAAATCCTACCTAGTGCTCTCAGCTTCCAATTTACAAGACGCCTACCGCCTCTTTCAAGCCAGACAGCCTGACTGCATTTTAATGGACCTGCATTTCCCTGAGGGCCACAGCATAGACAATTTCTACGCAGACATGCTCATCCTTCAGGAAAGAAAGGGCGCCTGCCCCTGCCCCGTAGTTGTGCTGACAGCAAGCGATGCGCAGGAAGACATTCAGGAATTGCTGGCCTGCGGCATCTACACAGTACACAGTAAACACGACCCCATTGACTTGGTAGAAGACAGTATACGCCGCGAAATTCTAGCTTCCCGCAGAGCTTCCTTAAGGCTCATCCAAGGAGGCAAAAAAGTTATCCCCGGCCCTTCCAAGCCTAATCACAATCTGGATAAGTCCAGCTTAGCGGAAGGAAAACGCATCCTATACAATTAAACATAGCTGCCCGCAGCTTCGTACACGCAAGGATCGGTCCCGCTCCACAAGCAGGATGATCATGCTGCCAAGTTTTTCTATGCGTTTTTAGCGTATTATTGTATGTACTTTGCCAAGCTGCGAAAGTTTCGCTTTCGTGCTTGTAGTTAGAGCAAATAAGACTTATCAAAATCCCGCATAGTTTTTTTGATGCTCTCTAAGTCCGCCCGTACCCATTCATGTCTGCTTTGGAATTCCGTATGTATGTAGTTTTCCATATCTCTAAAATTATGCGTTAGCACTTTGTATTCCATTTTATAGCCCCTGTTTGGATCGCTGGTCTGGTAGCTGTTTAGGCGTTTTTGTATGTCGCTTGCTATGCCTACTTTGTATTCGTCTTTGTACACTTTGTTTGATACGACATAGACGTATTTCTGCTCTCTGTAGTCCGTGCCCGCATCTGTTCTTTTGGGCGGGTTTGTAAAATAGTTCAGGGCTTTCTTGTAATCAAAAAGTTCTTCTGGATTGGCGACCTCTTTCTTGAGCCTCTCCTGCACGAGCTCATAGGCTTTATGACTCACGTCGATGCCTATCCATTTGCGGCCCAGCTTTTCTGCGGCAACGCAGGTAGTAGCGCAGCCGCAAAATGGGTCCAGCACAAGGTCGCCCTTCTTGCTGCTTGCCTGGATGATGCGTTCAAGTAAGGCGAGCGGCTTTTGCGTAGGATAGCCCGTGCGTTCGGGTGAATTAGGGCCAAATGTTATTGACCACCAATCCTCTGGTATCTTGCCTTTGTCGTGTTTTTTTTCCAGATTTTCAACACTATCCCCCCTCCATTTACCTGACCCGCCTCTATTCTTTTCGCTCGCATTGATTCTGCGCGGCATTTTTCCTAGTTTATACGGAATTCTTATTTCATCTGTTATAAAATAATTTTCTTTTTTTGCATAGAAGAGAATAATGTCGTGCTTTCTGGGGAACCACTTGTGCGCTTGCGAAGTGGATGAGTAGCACCATACTATCTCATTCCTAAAGTTTCCCTCACAAAAGACGCAATCCAGAAGTATTTTTAGGTAATGCGACATGGTGGGATCGCAATGCAGGTATATACTGCCCGTGTCTTTTAGTATCCGGTGGCATTCTACAAGCCGTATTGCCATGTAGGCGAGATAGCAGAAGTTGTAGCTCGTCTGCCCCTCTATTCCTCTGATGCCATGCAAAAACGAGCGCAGCTTTTCTTGATCTTCTTCTATCTCTTGCAGCCATTCCTCTTTTATGTCATCTTTTGTAAATATGTCACTAAATTCCGCGCCCTCTGCGCTGCTTCCTATAGGCGCCGTAAAGACTTTCTTTTTATTGAAGGGCGGGTCTAAGTATATGAGATCAATAGACCCGCTGTTTATTCCCCGCAAGATCTCTAAATTGTCATGACAAAATATAGTCCTGTTCGGTATTTGCGGCATGTTGCGTGTATCGACATATATTGTCTTTCCATGCTAGTTATTTTCTGGCAGGCAAGCTTCTATTCGTTTTTAGAGCGCTATTGTATGTAGTTGATCCAAATAAGGTATTGCTTAGCATCATTTTTTTGCTTGCATTATTATTGTTATTTTTTGTTCTGTCTGTAAAGATGATTGAAGTAGCGGCTTTGTCCAAACACTATGGAGATTTTCCCGCCCTCCAAGATGCGAACTTTCGTATAAGTAAGCAACACGGAATCACTGCCCTGCTGGGCCCCAACGGCGCTGGTAAAACAACCAGCCTGCGTTTGATTACCGGCTACCTCAGGCCTACCGCAGGAAGCGTCCGCATCAATGGCAAAGAGATAAACAGTCTGCATAGTCTGGAGATCAAGTCCATGATCGGATACCTGCCGGAAACTACGCCCTTGTATGGCGAGATGCTTGTGGAGGAGTATATTCATTTCATGGGACAGGCCAGGTCCCTTCATGGCAAGCAGCTAAAGCAAAGCACAGACGAGATGGTAGAGAAATTCGAGCTTGCTTCGCATTTTTACACTCCCTTGATCCTGCTCTCTAAAGGATTTCGCCAGCGCGTGGCCCTGGCAGCAAGCTTACTGCATAAACCAGAATATATTATCCTTGATGAGCCCACTTCAGGTCTTGACCCCAACCAAATCCAGCAAATCAGGCATATTATCAAAGAGCTGGGGAAGGAACAAACGCTTATCCTTTCTACGCACATTCTGCAGGAAGTAGAGGAGATTTGCAATAGAGTGATCATTCTAAACAGAGGGCGCGTTGTGGCTGACGAGAACACGGCTGTTTTACGCAGCGCTGGGTCCTGCCGCCTTGTGGTAAAGGGGCAGCAGGTGCAGGAATCCCTGTCCTCTTTAGAGCTTGTCAAGAATTGCCAGGCAAGCAGCGCATCGCCAAGGCACGATGGCTATGAAAGCTATGTCTGCGAGCTTAAAGAAGACAGCCCTGAAAAGCTCTTTGCTCACGCGAAGGCGCAAGGGTGGTCGCTGCGAGAGCTCTCGCCCCTTTCGCGCTCTTTGCAGGAGGTCTTCCAAAAGCTGACAACCTAATATGGCGGCGCTTTAGAAGGAGAAATCAAGTGTTACGAAGAGAGTGGAAAAGTCTTTTCAAAAGAGAGTTGAAAAACTATTTCAACACGCCCATAGGTTATGTCTTCCTGGTGGTCAGCCTTTTTATCAACTTCAGCTTTTTCTTTTTAGGCCTTTTTGGCATAGTTCCCGCTTTTTGGGAACAGCAGCAAGCCAGCATACGAGGCTATATGAATATGCTGCCCATAAGTTTCATTTTGATTGTCCCCGCAGTAACAATGCGGCTTTGGTCAGAAGAATACAAAAGCGGCACCATAGAGCTTTTACGCACCCTGCCCTTTCGTGATACGGAGCTGCTTTTGGCAAAATTCAGCGCCGCATGGCTCTTTGTCTTCCTCCTGATTGCGGCTTCCTTCCCGCTTGCTTTTCTAACTTGGCTCTTGGGAGATAACTTTGATTGGGGCACTACCATCGCTATGTATTTGGGTTCCACCTTGATGGCCGGAGCCTACGTCAGTATGGGCATGGTGCTTTCTGCTTTAAGCAGGGAACAAATCGTTGCTTTTATTCTGATTTTCATTGCCAGCGCTTTTATGTTTCTCAGTAATTATTATCTTATCAACCAGCACTTAAACCCCGTCATTGCGCAATTTATCGGCTTTTTCTCCCACAGCTATCACTACAGCAGTTTTTCTAGAGGGATGATAGCCCTTGCGGATGTTTTTTATTACCTAAGCTTCATAAGTCTTATGCTTGTGTTGAACGCCTGGATATTGAGGAGGGAAAGATAATGCTGCGCGCCTTTATAGAAAAACCTGCTTTTTTTTATTGTAACGTTCTTCTGCTTTTTTTCTTGTCCAACGGGCTATTTACCAAGGGGGCATGCCGCATAGACCTAAGCCATGACGGGGTAAACTCCGTCTCTGCAAGTACAAAGCAAGTTTTTTCATCCTTAGATGCGCCTGTTTTGTTAGAGACCTATGTTTCACGCCAAGTCAGCGGAGAAATAGCAAGCGGCCTAGAGCCTATATTGAGCATCCTCCACGAAATGGAAAGAGTAGCAAAGGGGAAAATCCATTTGCGCATCTATGAGCCTGATACGCAGGAATTACGCCAAAAAGCTGAAGAGCGCGGCATACGCGGTCTGCCTATAGCGCAGCAAAAGGATATAGAGGCAAGCGTGCGCCTGGGATATTTTGGCATCTATCTGCAGAAGGGAGACGACTCTGTTGTAATACCTTTGATAGATCGCAACTGGTTTGTCGGGGATGTAGAATATCGTATCCTGCGCGAAATCAAGCGCTTTGGCAAAGCCAAGGAAGACAGTAACATTGCCTTTTTACAGGCTCCCGGCACAGTAGAAATCAAAGCTTGGACTACGCAAGCGGATCAAAATAAAGACAATCTCTACGGCTTCAAAAGTACTTTGGAGCGGGAACTAGGCAAAACGCAGGAAATCAAACTGGATGCGCCCGTTCCCAGCTCTGTTAAAAGTCTTTTGATCATAGGCCTGCCCCGTCTCGAAGAAAAGGAAATCTATTATTTGGATCAATTTCTGATGAGGGGCGCAAACCTTATTTGTATGCTGCGAGGATTCCAATTCGAGATGCGCCCGCCTGATCCACGTCTTGCGCAGCTTGGCTTAGCCGGTGGGAGTTCCTCATTGGGCGCAAGCTCCATCGAAGAAGCAGAGCTGAATGGACTAAACGCCTGGCTCTCTAAGTACGGCATCACGCTCAAGGGAGAGATTATTTTGGAGCCGCGTCAAGCCATGCCTGTCTGGGATTTTAATGGCAGATTCCCGCTGCAAATCCCCTACCCTGCCTGGGCTATTTATGCGCGTGGTACAGGCAACATTATCGGGAAAGAGCCGGCTCTTGCCCCCGTAGAGCAGCTGGTCTTTCCATGGTTTTCTTCTATAGATGTCAAAGAAGCGCTGCAGGCAAATGCAAGCTTTGAAACGCTTGTCCAGAGCTCTCAGGAAGCGATCGCTCTAGCCAGCGCTAATCTTGGCTACCAAGAGGTGCAAAGCCTTGCAAGAAGCACTGCGCAGCGACTAGGCTACCGCGCAAAGCTGGCAGTCATGGCTAAGGGTAAGTTTCAAACAGCCTATCCACAGGCTAAGGTGCCACAGGGTATAGACAAAGCTTTGCACCTCGAGAAGCAGACAGCTGAAAGTACTTCTCATATAGTTGTCATAAGCACTCCCTATATGCTTGCGGATATTTTATTTCGTCATCCGAACGGAGCGCAAATCTTTCACTTGAACAATGCTTTTTTGATGAACCTGCTTGAAGCCGTAGAAGGAGATACGGAGTTGGCGGCGGCGCGTTCCAGGAAAAGAACTCTGTTTACGATGAATCTCTCCAGCAAGGCCCTGCAAAGTCTTATCACATGGGGCTTCAGTTTGGGATTGCCATTTAGTCTAGGGCTTTGGGGCGCTCTGCGCCTGGCACGCAGAAATAGGAAGCGTGGTTTATGATACTATAAGGTAAAGCAAATGGAAAAAAGCAAAGATCAGTCTCTCAGCTTCAAAGCAAAATACGTGCAATTAGGCCGCTTGTACTTTCAGAAAAATTTCTACCGTAATACGGCTCTTGCGCTGGGCAATGTTTTTCTGATTTTTGCGCTGCTTGTACAGTCCAACTTTATCGGCTTTTTTGCTACAGGCTACGAAGGAGCAGCCCTCTTGCTTGACCTAGATCAGGAGGATGTGGAGATTATCGAAATTCATGATCCGGACCTGCGCGGGAAGCAAATACGGCTTATACGCCAGGAAGCTCTGCCCGCATCCCAGTGGCACCAGAGCGCAGAACGGAAGACTTCTTTCTTCTACAGCTCTTCTCCTGCACAGTATCGGTGGCGCTTAGAAATAAGCAAGCAAGCCCCTGCACCCTCAAAAGACTCCAGCACGCAGGAAGCAGCGCAGGAAAGCAAAGAACAAGAACAAGGAGAAGCGGGGAAAGAAACACACAAAGCAGATATAGAGCGCATAGCAGAGCTTTTCGCAGCGCTCTCAAAGACGCGCAGATACTATGATCTCCCTCGTCCTTCTGAAAAGGAAAAAGAAAAATCTTTAGGCATGCATAAGGACTCTCAGGGGAAATATGCGGGCCTGCATATCAAATTTGTCTTGCCCGGAGCTAAGAGCCACGTTCTCTATGTAGGCAGGGAGAGCAAAAATGGATCTGAAGTTTACGTGCGCTTGGATGATGAAAGTAAAATGTATCTCGTGCGCTCAAAGCTGCGCGCAAGGAGCGGCGGAGCCAAAGCATATTATTTTCGGGACCGCTCGATCTTCGGCTCTGCATTTTCTACAGCGCAAATCCTTTCCCTAAAAGCTGTAAAAACAGGGCAATATCCTATCAGCCACTTAGTTTACAATTCGAAGGAGTGGACTATGCAGTACCCCCCCTCCACAGCAAAGGTGCGAAGTCAGGCCATCAATTCTTTTATCCAAGACTTGCGTGCATGGAAGGCGGTTGATTTCCCTTTAGACGAAGCATCCGGACTTGATAAAAAATATGCTTTTGACTTTCATATATCCTATAAGGAAGCAAAGAACTTACAAGAGAAGACTATGACTCTCCGATTTCTTGGACGCAAGGGCTATAACAGTTATATCATTGCAATGCCGGATTCATCCTTAAGGGAATTCTCCTCCACTTATATAGAAGATTTTTTATCTCCCAAGAAGAATTTTTTAGACACAGGAAAAAGCCCTAAATAGTACCGCAAAAAGCCTTAGACTTTTTGCTGCATAAGACAGACACGCCCTATTTTTGGAAGCTCACCCGCTCCGGCCCATGCGCCGCTCAGTCTCCTTCTTTTGCCGCTCTGGCAACCTCTTTGCAATCAGCCTAACAAATTCTTATGGACAAGGCGCAAGGAGCTAAGTCTAAGTATTCCCTGCTCATGCCTTTTTCATTACGCATTGCTATCACGGAAGAGGAGCAGCGTCTTATCGCAGCTTCTTTGCCCATACTGCCGGGGCTATGTATCATATTAAGTATTTTCTTCTCCCATCTTTATACCCTAGACATAGGCAAGACAAAGCAGCAAAACACTCAAGAAAAAGTCTACCCTGTCCTGATCCAACAAGCAGAGCAGTATCACAAAAGCAAGGCAGAGATGGCAGCATATGCGAAAAAAGAATCCGGCGGAAGGGGAGGGGTTACAGCTCGTTATGGTTTTCATCATCTGAGTCCATATGACAGCTTAGAAATACCTTCCCAAGCCTCCAACATCAAGGGCAGTCATAACTCAAAAAAAAGAGCCTTGGGCGGCCCGCAAAAGCAAAGCAAAAGAACAGCTAAAACTAAGAGCAAGAGCAAAGCAAAGGCATATCGTATTCCATCGAATTATCGCTTTCGCCGGGATTTTCTTTTTCGCTTTGACGGCTCTTCCTACCTTTCCATAGCAAGCAGGAAGCTGGCAGGCTTCCAGTATTTTCGCAGGATGCTCCAGCAAATAAAAGAAAACTTTTCCCCGCCGGGAATCAATTATGTAGCTCGTGATTATGCGGGATATGTTTTGAATCAGACAATAGCGGCACAGACAGTCTTAGTTGCTTTTGCGCTGGATAGGGACGGCAATGTATCAGATGTGCGCAAAATATCCAGCATAGGACAAGCGCTGGTAGATGAGGCCTGCCTGAACACTTTGAAAGGACAGAACTTCGGCAAAGCGCCGCCAGAAATCTTCGAAAGAGGCAATGTTTTTGGAATACAGTTTATCTTCCCAGATTTGCGTTACTAAGCCCCCTGCCCTCTTAGGACGAGCGCAGATCAGCAGAGCTGAAAAGACTTTCAGATGACAATAAACGAAACTGAGGCGCAAAAAATATCTGCACTCATTAGGGCATTGCTTTATTTTCGCAGCATAAAAAAATAATTGAAAAAATAATTGCATATTTTGAGTCACTTTTTATATGTGACAAGAGCGCACCCTGCCAGAGCAATAACCTCTAGCAGGATGCTAACCATAAACTTTGCGTAGGAAAGAGTACGGCTAGTTGTAAAAGACGTAGAGCGTCCTTGCCTTTCAAGTCTTTTTTTCAATTCCCTATTACTCTTTTAGCTTTGTGCTAATGCCTTAGCATTTCCTGTGGGCAGGGTGTGCTTTCATTATTTCATTAAAGGAGATTCAATATGAAGAAGTATTTTAAAAAAAATGGAGTCACAAAATCTGTAAAGCAAGGATTCTCTTGGACAGTGTTTTGTTTTGGCTTCATGGCTTTGCTAATCAGAGGACAATATGTGCCTGCTGTAGTTACCTTTGTTACAATGGGTCTTGCGGGCTTTTATTATATGTTTAAGGCCAATCAAATTCTCACTGATGAATTGAAAATAAATGGTTGGGAGGAAGTCTAAAGTTATGAAAAAAATAAGTCACTTATTTTTCCTTATTATTTTCATTATTACGTGTGGAATTTCAAATACGAGAGTAACACGTGAAAACTATGAGAAAATAAAAGAAGGAATGGATAAATCTAAAGTTTCAGAGATATTAGGCAAGCCTGCTAGTATATCAGAAACAACCATTTCTGGTCTTGGAAAAACAGAAGTTTGGCATTACCAGCTTGGAATGAAGGCTATCATGGTTACGATCCGAAATGGCAAAGTAAGCTCAAAGACCTGGACGCAGATTTAATATTTTCACTGCGGGAGTCGGTAGCTGTAGAAAGAGGAGGATCAAAGAATGAGTGATCAAAAAATGCTTATGGCAGAATCTGGACAGGAATGCTGTGAGATGGATTTTGTCAGCGACGAGGAAATCAGCGTGGGCTGTCGATTGGGTAGAAACCGCAAAATCGAATTCCTGCTCACTGACGAACCCAAGCCAAGCGAAGCTATGCGCAAGAGGTTCCGGTTCTGGGAGCTCCCTGATGAGTTCCCAGTCCAATCCCACAGCGTGGGGGAACGCGTACGCATGCTGCTGGATTTGGTCAAGACCGGGTCAAAAGTGAAATACACGCGTTTCATTGACGGGTGTGATGAGTTTTTCCACATCGAGAGCCTGGACATATCCCGCATCAGCGAAGGCTGCGTGTGCGTGTCGATTGAGTTGATACAGAAATGACGGCGGGCGCGGTCAGTTGTATGAGATAACCTGGCCGATTGCATTCACAAGATCGGCTTGCGTAATGGCCGCGCCCCGCTCCCCCTCTCTTGCCATAAATTTTTTTACAAAAAAAGTCTATACTTCTAAATTGTATAAATGTGAAACACATACGCCGCATACATCATATTTTTCTAACTTTCCATATTGCTATTATTGTCTAATAGCATCAACGCAGAAAGCAGACTTTAGTTATAGATGATGCTAAGAGCGCCGCCCAGCATATATTGGCGTGCCGAGCCTGTGAAATTCTGCGCCTCATGGCCAGCTTGAAAGGAGCTTCCCTCCCCTATGCAGGGCAGATATTCGTCACGGTTAAAAAAGTCATCCTTTTTACACGCATCTCGAATCTCGTAATTGCGAAATTGCAGCCAGTCCACATGATAAAAAAAGGACAAAGCTATAGACCATTCTGCAGCGATCCAAAAGGCCTTGCCTATCGTCACGCCCATGCCTGTCCCCTGCAGCAGGGCCGTTTCTCTGGTGTAAGGGCCTGTGACATTTTCGTGATTCTCAATCCTTTCCAAACTTGCAAAGACAGCAGAACGGAATTCAGGGCTTATGTACATATCCCATGGGAAGTGATAAGTAAAACCTATACCAAAGCCATAGGACTGGTACCTATGTTTCAACTCGAGAGTCTCACTAGGCAGGTTACTGACCCCAGCCGTATTCCCGCTATGCAGGCTCTTATTCTTGTCTACCCTTTCCTCCTCCCGTTCACCAGGGGTATATATGTAAAAGCCATTGAGATGGACTACAAAATCAGGCGTAGCCATGCGCCCTATTTGCAGCGAGACGTAAAGGGCAGAGCTGCTGGCCATAAACTTGTTAGCATGCGGGTCTTGAGGCACGAGATATTCCAGATGGGCATTGCCTGTACCAAGAAGCATGCCTAACATAAAGCCATCACGAGTATAGGCCTCTGCTTTGAGATAGGCAGAAGGCGCAAAAAAACATAGCATGAGCAAAAAAGCGCGGGCAAAAGAATATTGTTTCATAGCGGGATAAGAGCTCTCAATGCTTCTGATACAAAGATGAACAAGGATACATTCAGCAGGAGCAGAAAGGAGGCAAGCTTTTTTTGAGGAAGCGCAAAGGCCCCTTCGCTCCTATTCCTCTCTGTGCTGCGCCTTGAGCTGTAAAGCGCCTCATGACGAATAGACTTACTAAGCTCCCCCTGGAAGTAACAAAAGTATCATAGTTTTGTATTTCTTAGCAGCGCTCGCACTTTATGCGGTATCATGCTGAGAGTCAAGAAAAGTTTTAGAAATTGTATAGCAGCGGGGATAGTTTTGACTTGACCGTATTGTACATAAACAGGAAGCCTATAGCTAAGCTGAGGCCAGCTTTGCCGCTTATACGAAAGAAGGAAGACGTACGCTATGAGCCCGGACCCTCAAAAAGTAATACAAGAGCTAAGCGCAGACTTGCTGCGTCATCAATATCTCTACTATATAAAGCACAAGCCAGAGATCACGGACTATGAGTTTGATCAAGGCTTAGCTAAGCTCAAAGCTTTAGAAGAAGCCTATCCTCATTTAGCTTTAGCCAATTCTCCCACGCGCTTGATAGGCTCAGACCTAAGTGAAGATTTCATAAAATACAAACATAGTACTCCTGTTCTCTCTTTAAACAACAGCTATAGCCTCGAAGAAGTACTTAGGTGGGCTCGTAAAGCTGCAAAAGACAGCGACCTTGCTGCCTCTTTCCATGTCCAATGGAAGATTGATGGAGCAAGCCTTATTTTATATTACGATAAAGGCCGCTTTGTGCGCGCTGTTACGCGTGGTGACGGCAGGGAAGGTGATGAAGTAAACAGCAATGCTCTTACCATCCGTAGTATTCTGCCCACCCTGCATAAGACGTGGGATTTGTGCGTGCGAGGTGAGGTCTTTATGTCTTATGAAGATTTTGCCGCATATAATGAAAGTCATGGCAGTATCTATGCTAACCCTCGCAACCTTGCCGCCGGCTCTCTCAAACATAAAAAATCCAGTGAGGTGGCGAGGCGTCCTCTTTCATGGGTGGCATACGATGCTGTGTATACTATAGACAAAAAAGGGAAGCGGGGCCCTAAGCAGGCTTTCCTTAGAGAGACAGAAAACCTGCAGGCGCTAAAAGAGCTTGGTCTTCCTTTGGACAAAGAAAGCGGATCTTGCAGCCTGCAGGAATTGCCAGAATGTATCGAAGCTTTCAGAAGCAAGAAAGACGCTGTACCCTATCCTGTTGATGGGCTTGTGATCAAATTAGATCATCTGCCAAGTCGTGAGCGCTTAGGGGCAACGGCAAGCGCTCCTCGTTGGGCAATCGCATATAAATTTCAGGCAGAAGAAGCTCTAAGCAGAGTAGAAGAGATAGAAAGCTTTGTGGGACGTACAGGGAGAGTCACGCCTCGCGCCCGCCTGGAAGCAGTGCAGCTGGCGGGTACCACTGTGCGCTATGCTACTTTACACAATGCGGACTTTGTCCAAAAGCTTGGCCTGCGCGTAGGCTCTAAGGTAAAAGTGAGTAAAAGAGGGGAAATTATACCTGCCATTGAAGAAGTGGTGGAACAAGGCAATGGACCTCCCTTCCTTTTCCCCAGCAACTGCCCCGCCTGCTCTACTCCCCTGATACGGGAGGCCCAAGGTGTGGATTGGCTCTGTACTAATAAACATTGTCCGGCTATGGCCCTAAACCGGATCATTTTCTTTTGCGGACGCAAGCAAATGAACATTGCGGATATGGGTGTGGCAAACTGCCATCTTCTTTTCGAAAAAGGCTTCCTGAGCAGCGTGAGTGATATTTACCATTTGCATAAGTATCAAAAAGATTTGGAAGCCTTGCCGGGATTTGGCCCTAAGTCGCTAAGCCGTCTGCTGGAAGGCATTGAAGCATCCAAAAAGCAGAGCTTCCAAGTGCTGCTCTATTCCTTAGGATTACGTGAAATAGGCCCAGAGATCAGCCGGCTTCTTATAGATGCGGGTTATGACAGTCTTTGGAAAATACGCGCTTTCGTGCAAGAGGCGCGGCCTGAGCAAAGCCTGAGGAAGCTTGAGGGTCTTGGAGATCAGGCGATTAAGGAGATCATGGCAGGCTTTGAGGCAGAGGCGAAAAAACAAAAAACACAGAAATACGCTATGCAAATCAAGCAAGAGTATCAAGAGAAGTTAGAAAAAGCTTCTTACAAAAGCCATGCTCAAATACACAGGCTCCTGCGTTCTTCTTATGCGCATGAAAAACTGCTTGGAATCCATGGCATTGGCACGAAGACTGCAAAAGCGATCATAGAACATTTCCAAGACCCGGCTGTATTGCAGCTCTGCTCAGAGTTAGAAAAGGCGGGGCTCTCTCTTTCCTGCAAGAGCAATAAGAATGAGGCGAAAGGATATACGCAAATTTTTACCGGGCAAAGTTGGTGTATTACAGGCGTGTTCTCGCATTTTGCCTCCCGCAATCTGATAGAAAAGGAAATTCGCAGCAGAGGAGGCAAGACAGTATCTACTGTCAGTGGAGCTACCAGCCGCCTCCTGTGCGGAGCAAAGCCCGGGTCTAAGCTCCAAAAAGCGGCTGCATTGGGTATTGAAATCATAGAGGAGGAGGCCTTTGTCCAGCTTTTGGAAAGCTCCGGACTTGGGACAACAGAACAGCAATGAAGAAGCCCACTAAGACAAGGAAAGCGGATGCGCATCTTTTGATTCTGGATGCGCATGCCTTAGCCTATAGAGCATATTACGCTTTGGAAGGCCATCACTTGACTCATCCTGAGACTGGTCAAGCAACGCAGGCTATACACGGTTTTTTTAGTATGTTTTTCCCTCTGCTTTTGCAATACAAAGCGAAATATTGCGCTGTTGTTTGGGATGCTCCGGGACCTGTATTTCGGCAGGGCTTGTACAGCCAGTACAAGGCATCGCGCAGGCCCATGCCGGAAGACCTGCCCTCACAAATTGAGGAGATCAAGAATATTTTAAGCAAGCACTTTGCCTTTGCGAATCTCTCAGTGCAAGGTTATGAGGCAGATGATATTATAGGCACGCTTACGCGTTTTTTTGCTAAAAAGGGGAAGGTATATATCGTTAGCAGCGACAAGGATTGTTATCAGCTTTTGTCTCCTGAAGTATCTATGCTGCGCAGCGCTAAGGGCACAAGCGATTTTATAGAAATTGATCCGCCTTGGCTCAAGCAGACGCTGGGAATAGGAGTCGAGCAGGTAAGAGATTATATGGGGCTAGTGGGAGACAGCTCAGATGATATCCCTGGCGTAAAGGGCGTAGGTCCAAAACATGCCCAGAAGCTCCTAGAGCAGTACCACGATTTAGAAGGAATTTATGCGAATTTGCGGGGCGTGCAGCCCAAGTCTGTCCAGAAGAATTTAGCAGAATATAAGGAAGAAGCTTTCCTTTCTCGTAAGCTTGCTACTATAGAGCAAGAGCTTCCTGAAATTTTGCATATGCTTAAGGAAAATCAGGAGGCGCTGGCAATGCCCGATTTTCTGAGTAAGGAGCGTCTGGATATACTCCAGCAGGAAGGCTACCTACAGGTATATAAAACGCTCAAAAAAATCCAAAACCCGCATGAAGAAGAGGAGCCTGATGATGACTCTTTGCAGTCTTTCAAAAAAGACGAAGTTCGTTACACTCTTATTCGCACTACAAAGAAATTGCAATGGGCGCTGAAAACGATAAAAAGAAGCGCAGCGCACAATCACTATATTCTAGCTCTCGATACGGAAAGCGATGCTTTGGATACGATGGAAGCAAAGATCATTGGCATTTCTCTATGCGCCAAAAGCCATAGCGCTTATTACATACCTTTTGTTATGGAAGAAAATGCGCTTTTTTCAGGCGAAGTTTTGCGCTACGGGGAAATCCTGCCTTTCCTAAAAGACTTTCTTGAAGATAAAAAACTACGTATTGTCGGGCAAAATCTCAAGTTCGATTACGCTCTTCTAAAAAAGTGGGGTATCAATCTGCCTATGCCTTATTTTGACACTATGATTGCCTCCTTTTTGTGCAATCCCCTTCTGCGGCGCCATAATCTTGATGATATGGCACGAGATATTCTCGGCTACCAATGTATTTCCTACAGCGAGCTTGCAGGCACAGGCAGTAAACAAAAGAATTTAGCTGAGATGCCGCCGGAAGAGATTTCTGACTATGCGTGTGAGGATGCAGATATTGCTTTTCGTCTTTATGCGCCTTTGCAGGAGAAATTGGAGGATTATCAGCTAAAGGAAGTCTTTCATACGATAGAAATGCCCCTTGTGCCTGTTTTACAAGGCATGGAAGAAGCGGGTATAGCCATTGATGAGGAGTATTTTTACAAATTGGCCAGAGACTATAATGAAAAACTCAGTGAGCTGCAAAAACAAATCTATCAGCTGGCGGGATACAGCTTTAATATACAATCGACCCGCGAGCTGCAAAAGGTCTTATTTGAAGAGCTTCAACTCCCCAAGGGCAAGAAAACCAAAACAGGTTATTCCACGAATCAAGAGGTCTTGGAAAACCTGCGGGATCATCATCCCTTGGTAGAGCGCATCTTAGAACATAGAAAATACGGCAAGCTTTTGTCTACTTATGTGGAAGCGCTCCCGCCTATGCTCAATAAAAAGACAGGGCGTCTTCATAGCAATTTCCATCAGTGCATTGCGTCTACAGGCAGGCTTTCTTCCATGAAACCCAATTTGCAAAATATTCCTATACGAGAAGAGACAGGGCGGGCCATACGCCGGGGTTTTATAGCTAGGAAGGGAAATGTTCTGCTTTCTTTTGATTATTCACAAATAGAACTCCGTATCATGGCTCATTATTCTCAGGACAAGGCTCTTATGGAAGCTTTCACAAAGCAGGAGCAGGATATACACGCGGCCACAGCGGCTTCTCTCTTTGGCGTGGCGCCTGAGGAGGTGACCGGGGATATGCGCAATCATGGTAAAATTGTAAATTTTTCCATCATCTACGGCGTAACAGAATTTGGCCTTGCCCGCAATCTCAAATCGACGAGGGAAGAGGCAGCCTTGTATATAGAACGCTTCTTTACAAAATATCCAGGAGTACGCCGCTATATGGACGAAAGCATTGCCTTTGCGCAGAAGCATTCTTATGTCCAAAGTCTGAGCGGGCGCATACGCCAAATCCCGGACATTCATGACAAAAACTCCTTCCTGCGCGCTGGAGCAGAACGCGTTGCGATTAATACGCCTATACAGGCAAGCAGCGCTGATATTATTAAAATTGCAATGATCTCTATAGATAAAGAACTCAAGGCTCAAAAACTACGTTCGCATATGGTTTTGCAAGTGCATGATGAATTGCTCTTTGATGTCTTCCCTGAGGAAGAGGAGAAGCTTACAAAGGTGGTCTCTCAGCGTATGGAAGGAGCAGCGCAATTACGCGTACCTCTTGTAGTCGAGAAGGGCAGAGGCTATAACTGGGATGAGGCGCATTAAGGGCGCGCAGGCATGCGGCAGCTCTCAAAAATATGCAGAGCGCATCTGAAAACTTTTGCATCATTAAGATTGAAGTATGAATGCTGCGCAAAATCAATCCTCGAAGGAGCATAGGCTCCTTCCATTGCCTAAACTCGATTTGCCGCGTAAGCCGCTGTATTGCAAAGTGCAAAAAGACATAGATTTTTTTTCTCTTTTCCTGCGCATCAGCAGAGACTGCAAACATTGCTTTCTTTTAGAGTCGAGAGAAAGAGCTAATCCCCATGCGCGTTATGATGTGATTGGCTTTGATCCGAGTATCCTTATAGCAAGCTGCAGCGAAGGACTGCTTTGGAAAAAGGGGGGAGGCCCATCACAGATATTAGAAACAAAGGCGCCATACCAATGCATCTCTGAGTGGATGCCGCAAAATATCATATCCCGTAATTATGCGGGAGGCCTGGTGGGATATTTATCTTATGATGCGGCGCGCTTCTTTGAACCTGTCTTGCAGCTCCAGGAACATAGACTCTTTCCCAGCTTAGAGCTTGGTCTCTATACGGATGGTTTGGTTTATGACAAAATGACCGGGGAAGTGATGTATTTCTACTATCAGAAAAAGCGTCTCTCTATGATAGAAGATTGGCTCAGGGCGGCGCCTGAAGCGCCTCAATCCCTAAAGGCAAGGAAAATAGGTACAGACAAAACGCAAAAAGAGCATTCTGAAATGGTACTGAGCGCATTGGAGGAGATCAAGGCGGGCAACAGCTTCCAATGCCAAATTGGTTTCCAGGAAAATTATACGCTGCATGGGGACCCGCTGGCCTTTTACAGCGTCTTAAGACAGATCAATCCCTCACCGCATATGTTCTATATGAAGTTTGCAAAGCGGCTCTTGATAGGAGCAAGCCCGGAGCTGGTTTTTCGCCTGCGGGATAAAGAAATAGAGAGCTTCCCGCTGGCTGGCACAACGAAAAGAGGCAAAAATAAGGAAGAGGATATAGCCCTTGCCCGCGCGCTCTTAAACGATCCCAAGGAAATCGCTGAGCATAATATGCTCGTTGATCTGCATCGTAATGATCTAGGACGGGTAGCCCGCTTTGCCTCTGTACATGTGCGTCATCTGATGGATACAAAAAGATTTAGTCATGTGCAGCATATTTCCAGTGAGATCAGCGGCTTGCTTGATAACAAGCATGATATGTTTTCAGGGCTTGCTGCTGTTTTCCCAGCAGGCACTCTTTCAGGAGCGCCCAAGATTGAATCTATGAAAATCATTGAACGTATAGAAGCCTCAGCCCGCGGCCCCTATGGGGGAGCTATGGGACATTTTGGCTTTAATGGAGACTGCACTTTTGCAATACCTATACGTACGCTTTTTGTGCACGGGCAAGAGGCTTATGCGCGCGCATCCGGAGGTATAGTATACGATTCCAAGCCAGAAAATGAGTATATAGAAATCCAGAGAAAACTAGCAGCCATAAGCCACAGCCTCGAAGCCTTCCTCTGAAATAGCGCTGCCAAAGACGCCCGGCAACTTGCTTGCGCGGAATACTAAAAAGAAGATCTGTGAAGCCTTCACGGTCTTTAGAAGTGGTCAGTTTTTTTTATTGTGTTCTAAGTAGCTAGTGTTTTTTTGTCCTAAAGTGGATACCCTGCGCCTTCCCAAATTTATGTACTGCCCGCCTCTTCCCAAGCGAATGCCGCCTTTCTATGCTTCCTGCCTTGCTGGCTTATGCTTCCTCTTCTGTCTGCAGCCAAGCGCCGGTCTCTTTGCGCAGGAGGCGCCGGCCGAAAGACAAGTCCTAAGCAGTCCTTCGCAAAGATTTGCTTTGGAAATCAGCGGGCTCATCTTTGGCGGCTATGAATTAGCAGATCGTCAAAACAGAGAAGACGTAGTGGAGATAAGCTCTCCCGTATCAGAGACAACAGGCTTTAGGACAACGCGTGCCTATATCAATCTGCAGGGAAAGATCACGAAGGGGGAGCTGGCGGGCTGGGATTTTCGTATCACTACAGACTTGGCTCCAGCAGCTACGGAAGCGGATGGCTGCGCTTCGGAATGCAAGGGGAATAATAATTATACCAGCATAGTCAAGTATGTCTATTTCAGCGTGCCTCTTCCCGCTTTGGATGAGCTCCTGCAGGGGACGAAAAGTTTCCTGCGCGCAGGCCAGCAGCACAGCCCCATCGTAGATTCTCAAAGCGGCATTTCTTTGCAGTCTTATTGGGGACACCGTTATATTACTCAGGCGCCTATCGAAGGCTTAGGGATGAGTACTGCTGCAGAGCGCGGGCTTGCTTTTGTCCATCAAGCAGGCTGGGGCGGCCTGCATTTCCTTCTTGGGAACGGTGAAGGCCATAATAGAAATAATGGAGAGCGTACTGTTCATACCCAAAGCTTGGAAGGCTTACGGAGAGGCGACAGCGATTCGCACAATCTGGACTTCTACGGCTTTTTGTCCTTTTTGCTTTCCGGCGCTAAGAACGCAAGCCACCTCAGCCTTAATTTCCCCTTTCGTTTTCACAATATTGGAAGGGAGGGAGCCGGAACAGTCACTGGCACGGATGAAGATGACAATGAGATACTGGTAGAGAACGACGGGCGCGCAAGGCAGGATGTGAGCTTTGCTGTGGAAATGGATGCGAAGGTCCTTTTGCCTGAAGTTTCTTATGTGATAGCTGCGGGGGCTATTTATATGCACGACAAAAGAGGCCCCGTACTTGTACAGGAAAGCAAGAGCGTGCTCGCAAAGGGCCGGGATGCCTATGGCTTTGGCTATTACGGCTTTGCTCACGTGCGCTGGGCTCATACGGGGCTTTTTTATCGCTATGCTTATGGTACTGCCGCTGACAGTCTTGATGGACGTATTGAAGCCCTAGAGAAGCACAGAGATAAGGGGGACGGCCGTTTTCACAAAAGGCTTTATGGGATCACGTATTTTCCATCTTCGCATGCAGATACCTTTAGCATTTCTCTGGGAATAGAAGACCTGCTTGCTCACAAGGACAGCAACAATACAGACGCTCCCACCTCTATTGCAAAGCGCCAGACCTTCTTGCGCGCCATGCTTAAGTTCTAGCGCAAAGGCGACATGCCTGCGCTTGCCATAGCTTTAATGGATGCAGACTAACCGCGCCTGCGCTTGTTTTGAAATTGTAAGGCTTATCAATAACAAAAGCGCGAACAAAGGCGCGCTCTGCCAGTAGTCGGAGGTGTGCCCTGACAGAACGCTAACCCTATCCGTGACATTAACACAGCTAAGGCTATGGAATAGAAAGCGAAGATAAGCTAATATTTCAAGTATAATTTGCCCCGCGTATTTTATCAGGCGGCTTAGGGCTTCGCCTTATCTTAGAAAACTGTGAGCAAAAAAACGCCAGACTTTTTGTGCGCTGCTCTTTAAGTCAGCGCAAAGGCGGCATGCCCGCCCTTGCCATAGCTGTAATGGATGAGGACTAACCGCTCCTGCGCTTGTCTTGCAATTGATCCTTCAGTCTGACTAGGACACTTTTAGCAAGGCTGCCTGCACGCTTCTCGGCTGCTCCTTCCATCCTGCGCATAGAATTTACGTTAGCTTTCGCCTTGCACACATCCTTTTTTGAAATATGTTTATAGAGCGTTTTGCCTGGAAAGTATACCTAAAGTAGGCGAATAGAATTTTCTACTAATCCTTTCTGCCATGGCGCTCCGGGGTCGCATGCAAATACGCGGGTGTTTTGTTGCGGTGCCTAATTCCATCGCTTGCAAATTGCGCACGATCAGCACGATATACTTGATCCTTCCTGCGACTTTGACTTTATCTCATGGGCTATTGCTTATTTTGGATAAGCCTAATCTTTTAGCAATTTTTCTGCAGCTCATGTCCCGCCTCCCTTCTTTTTTCGATGACACAAGGATCTTCGTATGTTATTTTGTATGCGCCTTTAGCTCCTTTTTTTAGGGGTGGTATTTGCCTAAATGGGGGCAGAAGCCTTGGTTGTCCTAGTCAGATTGAGTTGGCAAAAATGTCTGTAGGTCTTACATATTTTAACAAAAAATTAACGCATACAACACCACCAAAATAAGCAGAAAAGCTTGTAGGCCTGTCTGGGATGTCTTACTTAGGCCCAGTTCTCTTCTATCATGCAGCTCTTTTTACAATTGCTTTTGCATGTGCTGTGCTTGATGTTTAACTTGCTTCTTGTTTTACATTGTAAAACCAAGCAAGATACACATTTTGTCCGGCTTCCCTTAGACGCATTGCAGCTTCCAAGCGGCATTCTTTTGCATGCGCCCTCTTTGCATACGGCGCTCCCCTCTTCAGCGCCAAGCCGCCCTAAGCAAAGAAAGGGCATTGAGGCAAGAATGGAGCACGCCCGCACTATCAGAGGCCTGCTGGGGGAGCTGATTGAGGCTATTTTGCGAAGTCAGCCTGAGAAGCTTAAAGACCTGGTCCATAAAACAGAAGGTTTGTATGTGGATTTCAAGGCCCATTGGAGTTATGCGCGCTTAGTCAAGGAAATCGCTTCCCAAAAGGGCTATCTCTACGAAACAATCTTCTCGAAAGAGGATTCTGCTTCGGTCTATCATATTTTGCAGTCGTATAAGGAAATATCTCTGAAGCTGTACTTTTACCGCCAAGATTCCAAGGAGCTTTGTGAAGTTGTGCTGAGCAATGAAGCAGGGCTGGATACGGGCTATCCCTTACATAACCCAGTGTTTATCAAAAAAAAGGGCAAATGGTATGTCTTTCGTTTTTTGTAGCAAGGCCGCTGGCAAGCTGCTGAGACGAGCTCCCGTTGGCATGCTGAAAGATTGCGTTTTAGTGTGCTTGAG
>CBDETG010000042.1:0-52686 GCA_965242745.1 Leptonemataceae bacterium | reverse complement strand
CAAGAATTATGGCAGCTACAGCTATAGAATCCGTTCCTGCCACAGCTCCATGCACTGCGGCAGGTGGTCGCCTGCTTTGCTGAGCGTAAAGGTCGCTCAGCTCTCTGCTCCCGTCTTAGAGCTAGGGCAGGGCGCAGGTGAATACAGCGCAGGCTCCAAGCATTACTCCTTTGACGGCAGTTATGCGCTTGCTTGGAATACCATAGGCTACGCCCAGTACTATGAGTATAGCGAAAAGGCAGGCGCTTCCTGTGCAGGAGAAGATCATAAAGAAGCGATAAGCCCTGTTTCCTTTAGCAAAAGCCTTAGAGACAAAAAGCAAAATTTCAGCTACTGTGTGCGTGCCTGCGGCTCTGCAAGCGGGGAGAATCCAAAACTCTGCAGCCCTTGGAGCGCACTTATGCAGGTAGACGTCCAAAAGCTGCCTGCTCCTACCCTTGTGAGCGATCAGTACAGGTCTAAGCAGGGGCGCTTCACATTGCACCTTGGCAGCCTTGCTCCCTTGCCCTCTGGCGTGCCCTTTGCCAAATTTCTTTTGGAGAAGCAAAAGGGCTCTGATTGGGAGGATGATAGCGCTTCGTGTACTGGCGGGCTTTCTTCCAATCCTGCCTCATGTTCCTTAAACCTCAGTCCCAGTCCTGGTAGTGAGCAGCGCACCTACCGCGCAAGGCTTTGCATCGAAGATAACAGAGGCAGCCACTATTGCTCAGATGAAGGAGCGAAGCCTTTGTCCCTGTTCGTACCCTACTTTTATGGAGGAGATGGCGCAAGTTTTGCCCAAGCCTTTGTCATATCTAACTATGCCGAGCTCAAGAGCCTTGCTATGCTGACACGTAACAGCAGCAAGGCAGTACGCAGCAAATATCTCAGCGCATACTACAAGTTAGGAGCCGACATAGATGCGAGCGCAAGCAGCGCAGAAGATTCTGGTGATCACGATGGCAAATCAGACACGGCCCATGCTCCCCAGGGATGGCTGCCCATCGGCAACTGCGGCGCAGATAAGAAATGTGGAACCGGCTATGATACCGATGATGAGCCCTTCACCGGCAGTTTTGATGGCATGGGTCATAAAATCACAGGCCTTTATGTCTACCGATCTGATGCAGGCGCTGTTGGTCTCTTTGGCTATGTCAAGAATGCCTCTGTCCGAAACCTTGGCGTGACAGACGGTAGCCTTACTTCTTCCTCCTATGCTGGAATGCTTGCAGGTCTTATGAGCGGAAGCAGTAATATCAGTAACAGTTATGCAAGTGGCGCCGTGACTGCTCAGGCCGATGCCGGCGGGCTTGCGGGTTCTATGGATGCTCTCAGCATCATTTACAATAGCTATGCGGCTGCTGCAGTCACCTCAGCTTCTTCTGCTGGTGGACTTGTGGGCCTCATGACTAGTAGCAGCAATGTCAGGAACAGTTATGCAAAAGGCGCAGTCACTGCAAAGACCAATGCTGGTGGACTTGTGGGTTCTATGGACGCTAGCAGCAGTATTCATAATAGCTATGCGACGGGCGCTTCTTCTGCCGAATCTCATACCGGTGGCTTTGTGGGCTCCATGACTGGCAGCAGTAGTATTCATAATAGCTATGTAAATAAGGACGCTGCGCATAAGAAAAATGCAGCCTCCCTAACTGGAAACTCAAAGCGTTGGGTTGGAAATAAAACTAACACGGATAGCAAAGTGTCTGGCAGCGTTTTTGGCAAAAGTATTGCTCAGCTTAAAAAGATAACAGGGGCAGAGCTGGGTTATTACCAATGGTCCTTTGGAACAAGTACAGAACTGCCAGCACTAATCTATGTCCAAAATCCTGTTTGGAGCTCTGGGAATCGCAATGCTGTCAAATGGTGCGGCGCTTCTACTGAGGCTTTGCCGGTATGCAGCGCAGCGCTTCCAGGCCAAGTCAGCTCCGATTCCAAAACAACAGATGACCCAGGAGACCCCGCAGATGACCCAGAAGAGCCCGCAGATGACCCAGAAGAACCCGCAGACGACCCAGAAGAGCCCGCAGACGACCCAGAAGACCCCGCAGACGACCCAGAAGACCCCGCAGATGATCCAAAAGACCCCGCAGATGACCCAGAACCTGCAGGTACAAGCTCAGCGCCCTATCTCATCAGCACTTACGCCCAGCTCAAGAGCTATGCGGGGCTGATGCGCAGCAGCGACAGCAAAGTACGCAGCAAATATCTCAGCGCGCACTACAAGCTGAGCGCTGACATAGATGCGAGCGCAAGCAACACAGAAGACCTTGGTAATCACGATGGCGAGCTAAGCACAGACCCAGCGCCTCGAGGATGGGAGCCGATTGGCAACTGCGGCGCAGACCTCTCTTGTGGAAACAGCGACGATCAAGCCTTTACCGGGAGTTTTGACGGCGCAGGCTATGCGATCCAAGGCTTATATATCTACCGCTCTGAGAAAGTCGCTGCGGGCTTTTTTGGTTATATCAATGGGGCCTCTATTCGCAATCTTAGGATAGAAGGAGGGAGTATACAAATCGTCAGAGCAAATGCGTACGTAGGAGGGCTTGTGGGCTATATGAATCAGAGTAAGCTCAGTAATAGTTATGCGACAATTACGGTCTCTACTTCTTCCAGCAATAGCCCGGCCGGAGGGCTTGTGGGTTCTATGGAGAGTAGCAGTGTTCAGAGCAGTTATGCCACTGGCTCAGTCGAATCTGAGTACTATGCGGGCGGTCTTGTAGGAGATAGCTTTCAGAGCAGTATCACGAACAGCTATGCCACAGGCGATGTTTCTGCTCAGTACGCTTCTGGCGGGCTTGTGGGATACGAGGATCAGAGCAGTATCACGAACAGCTATGCCTCAGGCAATGTTTCCTCTCAAAGATGGAACCCAGGCGGTCTTGTAGGATATTCATTTACTATCAGTGACAATATCACTAAGAGTTATGTAAACCAAGATGCTGTGCATAAGAAAAATACAGCTTCCGTAGCTGGAGACTCCAAGCGCTGGGTTGGAAGCAGCAGCAATACGAGTTCTAAGGTGCTGACTCACGTTCTTCCTAAAAGCTTGTCCGGTCTTCAGGCTCTCACAAGTACGGCAACTGGTTGGAGTACAAGCTACTGGAATTTTGGAACGAATTCCCAGCTCCCGGCGCTTGTGTATATACAAAATCCCTCCTCTTCTGGAAGCAAGTGGTGTGGCAGCGTAGCTAACAGCGATGGCTTGCCTGTGTGCGGCGCCGTGCTTTCGGGGCAAGGCAGGTAGTAAGGTGGATCATGCAGACCGTACTGCGTTCATATACCAGCGCATGCCCAAGACAGGCATTTTCAATGCTTGGGAAAAGGAAAGGGAATTCTCACTGCGCGTATTTCAGATATAATACTTTGTTTTACTTGCCTGGCTGCTCTGTGCTCTTCTTTTTGCGCCGGTGTCTGCGCTTCTAATCGGTACACAAGCATACACTGCCCCCGCCTGCGGCTGTCTTCTAAGGCAGTAAAAGCTCGTCTTAGAAGCGCAGCAAAGGCTATTTCTGCCTGCGCCAGCTCCCGTGCTTGAAAGTGGAAGGGATAATCTATGCTTAGAGCATCAGCGCCCTTTTCTACTGAGGCAGTCGTTCTGAGGCCTTCAAGCTTGCTTGCTTCTACAAAGCGAATGTGCAGCATGATGCGAAGCATGCGTCTGCGCGCCTTGCGCCGTGCCAGCTCTAAGCACAGCGCTTTGTCTGCGCGGGCGCCTCTTATGGCGCTTTGATAGGATGCTCGTCCTATACTTTGTAAAAGATAAGGGCTAAGGAAACCTTCCTGAGTAAAATTGTAATCTACATAGCGTTTTGTTAAAAAAGCAGAGGGCTGACATTGGCATAGCATAAGACAGAAGAGGGCAAGCTTAAGCCAGCCAGCTTTTATCTGCAAAGGAAGGCATTTCTTTTGATCAAGTAGCTTCACTCTTTTTACTCTTGGGAAAGAGCTTCTTTTTTATCCACTTTATTTGCCGTAATCAGTAAGACATTCGCTAAGCAGCCTAAGCCTTCTTTGCGTCCTAAGGCTCCCATTTTTTCTGTGGTAGTTGCCTTCATGCTAATACGGCTGATGGGCAGGCCCAGAAGTCTCCCTAAAGACATGGCAATAGCGCTTTTGTAAGGACTTATGCGAGGGGTCTCTCCCAGCACCGTAATATCCGCATTGGAAATAGCAAGGCCTTTCTTGCGCATCTTTTCCAAAGCGAAAGCTAAAATAGCAGCTGAATTCTTATTTGCATGCGCAGGGTCTTGATCTGAAAAATGTTCACCGATGTCGTCTTCTCCCAAAGCTCCCAGAATAGCATCACTCAGGGCATGCAAGATGAGGTCCGCATCTGAATGTCCCGCTAAGGCAAAATTACTTTCTATTTCAAAGCCTCCGAGAAGCAAAGGGCGCTGCTTATCCCTTATTAAAGTATGAAAATCGATACCTAAGCCTGTTCTTATGTCCATTTTTCGTTTTCTATTTATGCTTTTTTAGATAAGACAGGCAGCTTTTACATAAGGTATCAATATCCAGACTTGCATCCAGAATCATACTGCCACTTGGTAAAATACTCTCATAACAGGCAGCAACAGCATGGAGGCGCTTTAGGTTTTCAAAACTTTCCTGCTTCGCTCTGCGCCTTTTTATACGCTCTAAGGCTAACTCCGGGTGGATTTGCAGAAAGAATACTTGATCTGGCAAAGGACAAACTTGCTTGAGATGCATGTCTATGATGCCTTGCGCAAAATAGGCGGCATTTTCTTGTATCCTGTCTTTAGTCCTCTTCTTTATGGGCGACTCCTTGGTATGCGGCAGTAGAGTAAAAATAGCGGTCTTGTAGTATCACTTTCTTAGCTTTGAGAGCAGGCTGGATATGTTTTGCAATATTGATCTTGCGATCTTCTAAAAAAAGAGCAACCCATTCCTGAGCAGAAAGCTGCCTTTGCGCCTGCAGCAGGGAACGAATTTTTTGTCCTGTGGGCTCTTTACTGGGTTCTTGTAAGCACAAAAGATCCTGATTCTGCGCCTGCAAAGCGCAAGCAAGGCTCTTAAGCAGAGTGCTTTTTCCGGCGCCGTCTATGCCTTCCACAACGTAAAACATGAAACCCAAATTGAAGAAATATGCTATTTGGAAGGTCTTTTTATGAAAGAATTTGCAAGATTAAGGGCAAGATCATGATAAGACTTTGCAGAGCTGCTTTCTGCGACTGCCTTTAAGGCAATAGGTTTGCCTTCCTCGCATGCCTCCATCATTTCTTGTTCCAAAGGCAAAGAAGCCAGGCAGGGCACTTGGAGCTCTGTAGCCAGCGCATCGGCGCCTTTCTGCGAAAAAATATGCGCATGATGGCCGCATTGCGGGCATTCATAAACAGACATATTTTCTACTATCCCGATAATAGGTATTTTGAGACCTAAAAACATATATGCTGCGCGTCGTGCATCCTGCAAAGCAAGGCTTTGCGGAGTGCTGACAATCAGGGCTCCATTTACATCTACATACTGCGCCATGGAAAGCTGCACGTCACCTGTGCCAGGAGGGAGATCGAAGATCAGAAAATCTAAATTACCCCATATGACTTGGAAGAGAAATTGTTCTATGGCTTTGCCAAGCATGGGACCGCGCCACACTACGGCTTGGTCAGCATTTAGCAGGAAGGAAAAGGAAATGAGCTTGATACCATAGGCTTCATAGGGCATAATACTATGTCTCCCATCACCACCAAGAGCCAGGCGCCCGTCTACGCCAAAGAGCTTTCCTAAAGATGGTCCATATATGTCGCCATCTATCAAGCCCACTTTGTAATTCGCCTTTGCAAGGCTGACGGCAAGATTGGCTGATACCGTTGATTTCCCTACCCCGCCTTTGCCTGAACCTACGGCGATCAGATATTTGACTCCCGGAAGGCTTTTGGGGGGAGGGCTGACTTTGAAGTCCTGATCATACTGAAAATGGATCACAACTTTTTGGGGCAGCTCCAGCTTGCTTAAGGCGCTGCGCAATAGACTCTCAAGTTGTATCTGTGTACGCCGGTCTTTGTCTGGACTTTTTAGGAAAAGCTGGTACTTCATTCCCTGTGTGGTATCTGCTATTTCCAGCTTGTTGAACATATTTAAGGAGCGAAGGTCCTTTTTGTAAAGCGGGTGCTCTACTTTAGACATGGCATCTAGGATGAGCTGCTTCGTGCCTTCTGGAATCTTAGGGGGACTTGATGAGAACATTTTTACCTTAACAAGGCAGCCTCTTTTATTCTTGCTGCATGTCAAAGCTTTTTTCCTGAAATCCTAAGCATAAGTACGGACTTTATAGAGCTTTTCTATACTATTATGAATCCATGCTGCATAGACCAAGCCGCAGGAAAAGCAAAGGCCTTTATGATGGCGCAAATTTTCGTGTAATGCGCATGCAAGCTCGCAGCTAAAATTGTTTATGTTTGTTTTCATATTAGAGGAAGTCTCCAAACCACATCCATGGGGTTTGGAGACAGACGCAATTTTAGGGAGACCCTAAAATTGCTGAGGCAAGCTTTATGCTTGCCGAAGTGCAGAATGCCTCGAGCATTCTGCCTCACATTTGGCTTCTCCTCCGACCATTCTGGTCGTAGTCAGCCAAATGGCGACACCTCCTGTGTCGCAAGAGCCTAGTTTTGAGACCGGCTCTTAGCTAGTTTTGTTTGAAAAAGTAAGAGGAAGTTCTGATTCTATATCTTCGAATAGGATAGAGGGAAAAACATGCGTCTAAGAAATATCATGAAAACAAAAGTATCACCCTCCATTTCATCTGAAAAACACATACAAAGAGCCCATATAGCGTGCAAAATCATTGCCCTAAGCCTTTGTACCTTTGGCCTTGCTTTGACTAGCGCCTGCGACAGCAAAAGAGGAAAAAATAGCGTAAGTGGCGGCAAGCTAAACATAGGAAGACCTGCCTGCACTGGCAGCCAAGCCTTGCATGCTCAGCAAGACGCCTGCATAGATTGTCCCGAAAATCACTTCCCTAACTTCGATCGCAGTGCCTGCGTCAGCACATGCCCCAAGGGAGAAATCAAAGCAGATAACAAACCCACTTGCGAGACGATAGTAAGCTGTGATGCGCCGAAAATCCACAACCCGATGGACAACACCTGCATGGAAAAGCAATGCGGGACAGGTGAGATCACTGATACGACGGCAAGCCCATCCCTATGTATTACCGCCAGCGCCTGCCGTGCGACCTCAGGCAAGTTTGTCAGCACAGATGGCGAGACCTGCATCAGCCAGAGCGCCTGCATTTCTGTGAGCGGCCGTGTTGCCACCAGTGACGGTGTCTGCCAGGCTTGTAGTGGAGAAAATTCCATCCGTAATATGGAAAAAACTGCATGCCTCAGCATAAGCCAGTGCCAGACTGACAGCGCAGGCGCCTTTAGCGTGCTGGACGGCGCCGAATGTATTACAGACGCAGATTGCATCGCCACACCCGGCCGTGTTGCCACCAGTGACGGTGTCTGCCAGGCTTGTAGTGGAGAAACTTCCATCCGTAATATGGAAAAAACTGCATGCCTCAGCATAAGCCAGTGCCAGACTGACAGCGCAGGCGCCTTTAGCGTGCTGGACGGCGCCGAATGTATTACAGACGCAGATTGCATCGCCACGCCCGGCCGTGTTGCCACCAATGACGGTGTCTGCCAGGCTTGTAGTGGAGAAACTTCCATCCGTAATATGGAAAAAACTGCATGCCTCAGCATAAGCCAGTGCCAGACTGACAGCGCAGGCGCCTTTAGCGTGCTGGACGGCGCCGAATGTATTACAGACGCAGATTGCATCGCCACACCCGGCCGTGTTGCCACCAGTGACGGTGTCTGCCAGGCTTGTAGTGGAGAAACTTCCATCCGTAATATGGAAAAAACTGCATGCCTCAGCATAAGCCAGTGCCAGACTGACAGCGCAGGCGCCTTTAGCGTGCTGGATGGCGCCGAATGTATTACAGACGCAGATTGCATCGCCACGCCCGGCCGTGTTGCCACCAGTGACGGCCTCTGCCATGCTTGCAGTGGAGAAACTTCCATCCGTAATATGGAAAAAACTGCATGCCTCAGCATAAGCCAGTGCCAGACTGACAGCGCAGGCGCCTTTAGCGTGCTGGATGGCGCCGAATGTATTACAGACGCAGATTGCATCGCCACACCCGGCCGTGTTGCCACCAGTGACGGTGTCTGCCAGGCTTGTAGTGGAGAAAATTCCATCCGTAATATGGAAAAAACTGCATGCCTCAGCATAAGCCAGTGCCAGACTGACAGCGCAGGCGCCTTTAGCGTGCTGGACGGCGCCGAATGTATTACAGACGCAGATTGCATCGCCGCACCCGGCCGTGTTGCCACCAGTGACGGTGTCTGTCAGCAATGTGAAGGCGCCACTCCTCTGCCTAACGTGCCCAGGGGCATTTGCGATGCAGACAGCGATAGCGATGGCATACTCAATAGCGATGATGCCTTTCCAACAGATGCCTGTGCCAGTACGGATACTGACGGCGACACTAAGCCCGACCAGCTGGCTCTTGGCTGCTCAGGCAGCAGCCTGATGGAAGACGATGACGACGATGGAGACGGAATAGTAGACAGGAATGATTCTTGCCCGGTTGGTATTCTCCATGCAGCGACGACAGCAAACCCAAACGCCGCAAGCGCCGACCCTGACAATGACGGCTGCAAGAACGAAGAAGATATGGATGACGACGGCGACAGCGTGCCTGATGCTATGGACGTAGACGATGATAACGACGGTCTGATTGAAATCGCTACTGCCCAGGAGCTAAGCCACATGCGCCATAATCTTGCTGGGACAACTTACGACGACGAAGCAGCCGACACAGACACAGGTGATGCGGGCTCTACGACGGGCGCGCCCATAGCCCCCACTACGAGCTGTAATACTTTAACTGGAGGAGTCTATCTCTGCGGCTATGAGCTGGTCGCTGACATTGATTTTGCCGGCTCTGACGGCGACCCTGCCACGACGGACGATAATATCGATCTAAACGGCAACACAGCTGGGAATATCGATCCCATCGGCAGCAACAGCAATCGTTTTACAGCGCAGCTGCACGGCAATGGCCATAGGATCAGCAATGCCTACATAGACCGTATAACAGGCGTCTCAGCCGCAAATGACGAAACTAACGATGCCGCCTTGCTTGCCTCTTGCGCAAGTACGAATATAACAAGTCTCACGCTTAGGGCGCCCAAGATTAAGGGGCGTCGTTATGTAGCTGCTCTTTGCGGAAGTGTGCGCAGCAGTACAATCAGCAATGTGCATGTCGAAGATGGCAGCATCCAGGGCGATAGTGATAGTTCCTTTGCTGTGAGCATGGGCGCTCTGGCGGCTTATGCAAATCATGCCCAGATCACAGGCAGCAGCGCAAGCGGTAGTGTCTCCAATGGCGGGCATGGCAATGATAGCATGGGCGCTCTGGTAGCTTATGCAAGCAACAATACCCGGATCACAGACAGCAGAAGCAGTGCTAATGTTTCAGGCGGCGAGAATGGCAATGATAGAATGGGCGCTCTGGTGGGCTATGCAAATCATATCCAGATCATAGGGAGCAGCAGCAGCGCTAATGTCTCCAGAGGCCAGGGCGGCCAGGACAATATGGGTGGTCTGGTGGGGCGGGCCGAGAATAATGTCCAGATCATAAGGAGTAGAAGTAGCAGCAATGTCTCAGGCGGTGGAAATGACACTGACGAAATGGGCGGCCTCGTGGGCTATATGGCGGACAGCCAGATCATAGGGAGCAGAAACAGCGCTAATATCTCAAATGGCGGAGGTGCGGGTGATCGCATGGGCGGCCTGGTGGGCTATATGACGAGTAGCCGGATCATAGGGAGCAGAAGCAGCGCTAATATCTCAGATGGCGGAGGTGCGGGTGATCGCATGGGCGGCCTGGTAGGGTCGGCGGTAGCACAGAGCAGTATCATAGGGAGCAGCAGCAGCGGCGATATCTCCAATAGCGTGCGCGGGAATGCGTATATGGGCGGCCTGGTGGGGCATCTTGGTTGGACTAACCTGCGCGATTCCTTTAGCAGCAGCTCCGTTGGTGAAGACAGCGATACTGGTAGTTTGAGTGATGATAAGACCGGCGCTCTGATTGGCTCTCTTTATGGCGAGGTCATCAGCAATACAGACCCTGCCAGGCGCTTTCAGATTCGTAACTGTATGGCGGTGGGCCTGACTCGTAGCAATGCTGGCGATGAAACGGGTTTTATCGGCTTTATTGAAAATGGCAACGATGCCAAGCTGAATATGAGTATTACAAACAATCGCTTTGATACAACAACAACGGGCCTAAGCGCAGCTGCCACGGTAGGCACAGCGCCCAGTGATGTTACGCTAAGCAATCTGACCGGCATGATCGGCGCAGGTACTACCGCAATGCAGCCGGCCACAGCGTGGCTTGATACGGACACCGATGCTGACAACATGAACGACAGCAGTTCTTGGCTTGCCACGCGCTGGCTTTTTGCTGCCGGCGCCTATCCGCGTCTGCTCTATTTTGACTTTGATCCGAGTAATCCGACGACGGAAAATCCAAGTTCCGCAAGCGCCATCGATCTTTGCGAGACGATCACTGACGTAGATTCGGGGATCACCAACGACCCGCTGGTAGACGAGGGCGAGGCAGGCAAGCCCGACTGCGGCGATGTGCTGGAGGCCTGGCCTCGCCCGGCAGATGCGCTGTTCCATCCTGTGCCGAGTGACCTGGAGCTCAGGGAAAACACTGATGGCAGCACAACTCCGGTCGCCATCGGCTCGCCCGTCACGGCCTACGACGATAACCTCGATGCCATCACCTACAGCCTCAAGGCTGGAGCGCCGGAAGGCTATGCAATCGACAGCGCAAGCGGCCAGCTCAGCTACACAGGCAGCGGCGTGGATTTTGAAAGGCGCCAGACGCAAAGCCTCACAGTAATTGCTGCTTCCATCGGCGCTGATGGCACAGAAACGGAGGTGGAGCAAGCCGTGACCATTAGGATTGTGGATGTCGCTGACTAACCGGGCGCCGCTTTCCTAAGGCTACATTATTACTACAAGGCCATTTTAACCACAGGGCGTTGTTGCGTAATGCAAAAGCGAGAATCGGCGATTCCACGCAGGTACCATAGCGCTTATAGGCCGATTCAGGCGTTTTCGAGAGTGTCATTTTCCATTTTACGAAGGCCGTATAAGCGCAATATATAGCGCTTATTAGCCATTTCCGTGAGTTACGCAACAACGCCGAGACGCCATTTATTACAACCCCCGCCCCAGTCAGCAAAAGCAACGCTATATTATTACAACAACGCCCAGACTCCGCTTATTACAACCCCGCCGCAGTCAATCCTACGGCGTCCCCGGGCTTCACGGGCGCACAAACGCCCCCTACTTCCATCCCCGCCCTCGTCAGCAGAGCTAACGCGACATAATCCTGCGCCGAGACGCCATTTATTACAAGACCGCCGCTGTCAGCAAAAGCAAGGCCCCTGATCACAAGCTCCCCCTACTTTCACCCCCGCCGCAGTTAGCAGAAACCCACGCCGCATATTACAACAAAGGCCCGCGTCAGCACTACAAGGCCCCCGACCACAAGCCCCCCGTGAATCACTCACACACCGGCGCGCCTGCGGGCATGTTCTTGAGGCACGGATACTTGCCGGCGGTGGTAAAATCGCCCCAGACGCTGCCATCCCAGCCTAGGCCGGCGGGCGTGGCGTCGTTGGCTGTACTTTCATCCAGCGTGGCCTGCAGCCAGGCGCGGCGCTGCTCATCTGTATCACCTGCCGAGACGGCCCGTATGCAGACATTGCTGTTGGGGCAACCCCCGTTCGTGCCAGCTGCGGCCACATAATAATTCTTGCCCGTGATACTGCTGCGCGAAATGCTCCCCACCAGCCCGCCAACAAGAGAACCATTACCCGAGGCGCTGCCCGCCGCATAGCTGTTTGTTATACTACTGCCATCAGTCAGGTACCCCACCAGCCCGCCAGAATAAGCGCCGTCACTCATCGGGGCGCTCGTGTCGGCGCTGCCCGTCGCATAACTGTTAGTTATACTGCCGCTATTATTTACATTCCCCACAAGCCCGCCGCACGCACTAGCACCCGAGGCGCTGCCCGTCGCATAACTGTTAGTTATACTGCTGCTATTATTTATACTCCCCACAAGCCCGCCAATAGAGCTACTGCTACTGTTACTCCCCGAGGCGCTGCCCGTCGCATAGCTGTAGCTGATACTGCTGTTGTCTGTATAGCCCACAAACCCGCCAAGCCGAGTACGACCTGAGACGCTGCCCGTCGCATAGCTGTAGCTGATAGCGCTATTATCCGCCTGCCCCACAAGCCCGCCGGCGTTATTATTCGTGCTGCCTATGTCTATGTAGACAGCGCTTAGGCCTAGGTTTGTTATGGTCGCCCCGTCTGCGTAGCCAAAGAGGCCGCCGTAGTCTGCATTTGCCTTGTAATAGAGATTGCTGATCCTATGGCCGTTGCCGTGAAAGATGCCCGTGAATTTGGCGCTGCTTGTTCCCACCGGCGCCCAGACGCTCTGGCCGGTACTGGTGCAGGTCACCGTCTTGCCGTTTGCGCCGTCGTAGTTGGGGCAGCTGGCGTTTGCGTCAATGTCTGCCGTCAGCTCGTAGCCGCAGAGGTAGACGCTGCGGTCTGTGAGCCGTCGCTGCAGTTTTCGCTGCCGCTGGAGGCGCGCCCGTTGATATCGCCCTCGTTGCCGGCGGTGGTGGTCGTCGTCTTCCTCGTCATCGTAGCTATGCCCGGCTAGGTCGTACTTCATGTACTGGAGCTCTGCGTAGCTTGCGATTTCTATCAGCCCGTCGTTATCGTCGTCTACGTCTGTGGCGTCAGCCGTGCCGTCATTGTCATCGTCCATGTCTTCGCTGTTTTTACAGCCGTCTCCATCGGGGTCGGCAGTGGCGGCATTGCCTGTGCCTGTGGGGGCGCCCGTCTCGCCTGCAGGGCAGGCGTCAGCGATGAGCTCCGTGTCGCAGTCAGCCACCAGAGCATCGGGGAGGCCGTCACTGTCGCTGTCCGCGCTGGCGCATTTGTCGAGAGGGAAGGCGTCATTGCTATCGGCGACGCTGTCGCCGTCATCATCCGTATCGCAGGCGTCGCCCTGGCTGTCGCCGTCCGTGTCGGTCTGCTCGTCATTGGCTAGGCCCGGGCAGTTGTCGCTTCCATCAAGCACATTATCGCCGTCTTCGTCTGTATCGCACATAGCTGTGGCCAAGTTTGGCGTGGGCGTGTCTCCCTGCATTCTTGGCAGGCACCATCGCCGTGAGTGGCCACGCGGCCATCCATGGCATTGCAGGCCGCATCCGTAATGCAGTCGGCGCCGTCCAGCAGGCTAAAGGCATTGTCACTGAGGCTCTGGCAATCGCTTTCGCTCATGCAGGCAGTCTTGTCCACGCTGCGCACGGGCGTATCCCCCGCGCATGCTTGGCAGACGCCGTCACTCGTAGCAACGCGGCCGGCCAGCTCCATGCAGGCCGCATCTGTAATGCACTCTGCGCCGTCCAGCACGCTAAAGGCATTGTCGCTGAGGCTCTGGCAGTCTGCCGCGCTCATGCAGGCGGTTTTTTCCATATTACGGATGGAGTCGTCTCCTGTGCAAGCCTGGCAGACTCCGTCAGCTGTGGCAACATGGCCCGCCATGTCCTGGCAGGCTTCGTCCGTGACGCAGTCCGTGCCCAGCAGGCTGTAGGCGCCGGCGCTGTCAGCCTGGCACTCGTCTATACGGATGCAGGCGTTTTTCTCCACATTGCGCACGGGCACGTCTCCGCTGCAGGCTTCGCAGTCGCCTCTTTCGTTTATGAGCTGATTGCCCACGGAGGTGCAGGCCGTCGTGCTGATGCAGGCGCGCCCATCCGTGCTGATGAGCTTGCCTGTGGCCGCGCGGCAGGCGCTTTCTTCTATACAATTGGGCGGGTTTACGGTCGTATCTGCGATCTGGCCTTCGTTGCAGCTTAGTTCAAAGCAGGTGTTGTTCGTGGGATTGTAGATCTGCCTGCCCGTGCATGTGACTTGAGTCTCACAGGCGGGCTTGTCTACCAGTTTGATCTCGCCATCTGGGCAGTGAGTCACGCAGGCCGTCCTGTCGGCATTGGGGTATTGCGGCGCTGCGCATTCTTCGCAGCTGCCGTCTTGTAGAATCTCGCTGCCCGTGCAGGTTGGCGTGCCATTATCTCCAGAGCTTCCACCACCTCCTCCGCCTCCGGTATCGCAGCCCGCCAGAGTCAGGCTCAGGCTGAGGGCTGCGAGCGTGATCAAGCGAGAGGCAGCTGCGCTGCTTTTCCATGCAACTGCGTTGCTTTTCCATGCAAGTTAGCTGTGCAACTGTTTTTCCATGCAGAGCTGCGTGTGCTGTTTTTCCATGCAACTGCGTTGCTTTTCCATTCAGCAGAGCTAAAGCTGGCTGATCTCAAATTAGCAAAGCTAAAGTTCCTCCATAATAAGCCGCCAAGGCCAAGGCCTTCTCGGCTACGTTTTTTCAAGTCAGCAGAGCCAAAACCCGGCTGATTATATACAATTTTACGCGCGCTATGCGCCGCGTATTCCCTAAGTGATTTTACAGTAGACATAGTAATGTCCTCCCTTTAAAACAAAATGACCGCCCCGCTTTGCAAGACAGCTCTATTACGAAACTTAGGCAGGGCCTAAAATATAGCAAGCCCTTTTTGAAAAAAAATGAGCAACAAAAACGTGATCCTTCAATCTGACTAACTGCAAGGCGCCTTAGAAAGTCATCACTTGCCTTCGTTCTTTGCTTAAGCGCCGTATTTTGATGTACACACAAGTACTATGAAAAAATGCAGGGGGATCAACGGCGCAGCCTTTACAAAGTTAGCCGCATAACTCACGAAGCAAGCGCAGCTGCGCGCTGAAAATATATTTGGATTATAGAGAAGCCCCCAGCATGGCTTTTAGGCCATGCTCAGAGCAGAGCTGACACAACTTTCCGGCAAAGCCATGAGAAGCGCCGAATACGCAGCGCCTAAAACCAAATATTCAGGCGCTGGGCCATATTTTTGTAACGCGGGAATCTCCAATGCTTGCGCAGGCTATGCTCTGCTAAACTCAGGCGGTCAGAAAGCAGATCCGTTACATGGGAGGCATGACAGAGAGCGTCCATAGGATCTGTTTTATACTTTTGCTGAACGCATTCCAAGGCGCCTTTTCTAATACCATAGGAACGCCTCGCAAGGGTATCCACAAAACGATCAGGAAGCTGCGAAGATTTTGTTTCCATAACTATATACTTAACTCCTTCTTAATATGATGCTTATCGATCATTTCCTTAAGCTTCTTTGCCATAAGGTAAGGCAAATTCGTGAAATTACCGTCATGTACATGGATGGATTCCTGACAAACTGCGCCTGCTAAAGAACGATTCCCTAAGCCTATGCCAAGACATATGACTCCCTTTTGTTCCAATTCCTTAATTTTGCGGCACGTCATCAGGCTTTCACGACTCTCCTTCTCTTCCTCTACAGAACGCTTTGCCCGAAAACCACGAAAATCTGAAAAGACAAGCAAAAGCTTCGTGTGATTTTGAACAGAAAAACAGCTTGAGAAATGCCCTAAAACATTCGCTTCCTGGACTGTATCTCCATGCCATCCCTGTGACAAGTCAAAAAATACTTCTTTTTCTTTCTCTTGGCAAAAATTTTCTTTACTTTTTTTACACCATTGCACATCAACAGATCTCTTAAGATTGGAAAGGTCTGAGTAAGAAGCTATAGCAAAATCCAGCGGATAGTTTCGCAAGACGGCAGCAAGACTCATCAGAGCAACAAGGCTGGCTGTGGCATAGGCAAAGTTAAAGATACGCCTGCCTTTGTTTACTACAAAAAGAATTTCCAAGCCCTTGAGGTAGTCCAGCTCTTCAAGCATACTGCCCGCCTCAAAAATGCGGCTGCTGCCCTCCCCTGCTCTGTAGGCTATGTAGCGGCGCATGTCGAGCTTGCGTCCCCTCTCCTTCTGCATGCGTATGTTTTTTTTCAAAGGAGCAAAAAGGCTTTCAAAATAAAAGCTAAGCTTTCGGAACTCAGCGGCAAAACACTCCCGCAATTCTGCTAAGCTTGCGTCTATATGATAGTTCCACAAATTTTGACGTTTCCTGATAAAATCCTGATACAGCTCTTCTGTACGGTAGCCCCAAGCCCCTCCCCCACTGCCTGGGACGCCCTGCCCCTTGTTGCCTTGGGTATCAGATCCATACCATGCGTCTGGACCTTCCTTTGTATTACCTCCTGTTTCAGGGCTTTTGATCTCTATGCCTTGTTTGAGTTTTGGGCCGCGGATTTTGCGCTTAAAATGCTCAGTGCGCGACTTCGGCTTATGTTTGCTTGGGTCCCACCACATCTTTCTGACTTTTGCTTCCCTTTGCCTTTGCTCTTTGTCTGCCTCTCCTGCGTATTGTTTCTGCGCAAGACGCTTCTGCAAAGCTTCTATAGACAGGTCTTGGCCTTCCAAGAGCTCGTCCAAGGCGCGCATGGCCTGCCTGCGTTCTTTCGGGTCATCCATCTCATTGCTATAGGCCCATTGGGCTGCATGGAGCAGCGCCTCTTTGGGGCTACTCCCCTGACCTAAAGGAATGTAGCGCAGCCAACGCTTGAGATTGTGCAGAGCAAACTCATAGGGCTCCCGGCTCCTTGCTCCAATTTCTCGAGAGCGCGCCCAGCTTTGCATCAAGCGATGAAAGCGAAGCATCACCCTGACAAGCTCTTGGTATGCAGCCTCTTCTTCCTTCTCTAATTTCAGAAAAGACATTACATATTCTTCCAAACTTGCTTCGTCTTCTATATCTTCCAAAACCAAAGACCGGAATCTATTTCGAAAGGCACGCGACAAAGTAGGGCTATTGCGTTTTTTACGAAAGCATTTGACTCCAAAGATGCGCGCCTCCGGCTTTAGGGCTAAGAGCTGATTTTCTCCCGCCTCCGATGGTAAAAGCAAGGCCTTTGCGTCATCCAAAAGCATATTGAGCTTTTCTATCAATTCTGCAGAACACGCCTCAAGGCCTCGAAACATGATCCAATCTCCCGCTCGTATAGCGGCGCTGAGAGGTCCATCTACCCAGCGTACAGAATCCAATAGGGAGGGACGATCTTTGCGGGAAGCGCAGGGCTTCAGAGCGCCAAGGACATCGCTTGTATGAGTGGAGCGGGAAAAATATATGACGCTTAGATTGTGTCCCGTAAGGCAGCCAAAAAAGCGCACATAGTCCTCTGCTTCTACTTCAGCTGCAGACTCCAAGAGCACATTTTCTTTTTGCTCTATGGAGCGAGCAATACTTTCCAAAACAGGCAGAATTTGTTTTACTGGAGGAAGCAGAGAAAATGCCCGGTCCAAAGCTTGGCAGAAGGCCTCTTGCTTTTCTTCTTGCTTGGCTTGTTTTGGGTATGCAAAACTTAGCTGCGCACGTCCTATGGAGACTCTTTGTTTTTCCACATCAACCTGAATTGCAACAGGGCCGGCTTTGTAAAGAGAGCTATAATCCCTTTGCGGCTGCGTTTTTTCTGAAGCTTGGTAGGCAAGCAATGGACCGGCTTGGCCTTCTGCCCATGTTCTCATAATAGACTTTGCAATAAGGCTCCGCTCCTGCAGGCTCCGGAAAGGAGCCAAGTACATATCACAAAGCTCTGCCTGCCTTGCCTGCTCTAATAATGCGCTGCGGCCCTCCTGTTTTACTCCCGCCTCTTTTTTTCCAAGCTGCTCCATACGTCCAGCCAGCGCTTTGAGGGTCCGCAAATTGAAGTGATAGGCTTCCAAGTCCTGCCTTCCTACCTTTGCTTGCAACAGAAGACCCTCCACCTCCCTATTGATCTGCACCAGCCTGAGCAGCAAAGAAGTCTCCAGACGAGGATAGAGGGCTTGTAAAATTTCCAGCTCTTCTTTTTCATCGTAAGGGTCTATATAAATCTTGCAAAAATACTTCCCTATGCTGCTGTCTATGGCCTTCCTTCCTTCAAAAAAATCCCCGGGGTTCTGAGTGGCCACAAAATTGAAGCCGGGCTTTGCCTCTACCAAGCTGGAATCTCCTTCCATAACTTGCATAGAGGCCTCACGGAAAACAGAGCTGAAACGCCCAAGCACCTCAGGCGGGCAGAGATTCATCTCATCGGCCACAAAAGTAGCTCCTGTCTTCATGGCATGGCTCAGCGCCCCATCTGACCAAAGGAAAGAGCTTTCACGCCCTAGGGAAGGAGCCAGACGGTATGAGCCTATGAGGTCTTCTGCTGCTGTATCTTGATTGAAGCTATAGCGTATTGTGGGGAAACGCCGCATGGAGTTGATGTAGTAAATGAGCGCATTCTTGCCCACACCCGCATCCCCTACTAATAAAAGGTTTTCTCCTGCCAGCAAAGGAGGGAGTATCTTGCGCAGGTTGCTTCTTGTTTTGGGACTTAGCACCAAGGGAAAGTCAAAAAGCATGGCCTCTTTTGCCTGATGCTCCGGATAGCATTGTACTTGTATCCCGCATATTTCTACATAGCCGGCCTGGCTTTTGTGATTTTGCGTATGAGAATGCTCTGCATCCATTTGTTTATGAGCTTCTTTCATCTGCGGCATACAAGCACGAAAAGCTTCTATATCAATAATAAATAAGCTGTTGGCAGCAAGCTCCTTGCGCTGATCCTGTGAACAGGTGCTTACAAGATATAACGGCTCAGGTCTTGATCCTTTGTGATATCTGCCAAACGATCTATTACAAATTGCCTGCCGATCGTAATATTTTTCTTCTCCGGCGGCAGATCAGGCGCATTGTAAGAAATGTCATCCAAAAGATGCTCCATAAGCGTATGCAGGCGCCGGGCGCCTATATTTTCTGTTTTTTCGTTTACTTCGAAAGCAAAAGCAGCAAGGCTCTCGATGCCATCCGCCTTGACCTCCAGTTTGACCCCTTCCGTAGCCAGCAGTTCTTTGGCCTGCCTGACAAGAGAATTTCTAGGAGTGGTTAGAATTGCGCGAAAATCACCCTCTGTCAGTTTGTCCAGCTCCACCCGTATAGGGAAGCGCCCTTGCAGCTCTGGAATAAGGTCTGCAGGACTGCTGGAATGAAAGGCCCCTGCAGCGATAAAAAGAATATGATCTGTTTTCAGCGGCCCATGACGTGTATGGACGGTTGCGCCCTCTACTATAGGCAAAAGGTCTCTTTGCACGCCCTCCCTCGATATATCCGGCCCGGAGGATGCCATATTTCGCCCGCAAACCTTATCCAGCTCATCTATAAAAATAATCCCCATCTGCTCTGCCCTTTCCAAAGCCTCTTCTTGTACTTTTTCTGCGTCTATAAGGCGCTCTACTTCCTCCTCGTGCAGGATACGCCTGGCCTCTTGAATGCTGACCTTACGCTTCTTGCTTCTCTTGGGCATGAGGTCCCCCAGCATGTTTTGTATGTGCATATCCATGTCTCCCATGTTAGGCTTCCCCGTCATGACTTGTATCATAGGTATCATGTTGCTTTGGCTTTCAATTTCTATCTTATGCTCCTCGAGCTCTCCTGAAAGCAGTTTCTGCGCCATCATTTCTCTAGCTTGTTTTGCCCTCTGCGCCTGTACGGATGCAGCAGGGTCTTGGGCTTGTTCTTTATCCAAGCCACGTTGCACTTTCTTTTGCAAGCGCAAGCCCCCCTCTGCTCTGTGGGCTTCATATTCTTCTTCTTCCAAAGTTTCTCCTCTCTTAGAAGATGGCAAAAGCAGATCCAAGAGGCGCTCCTGCGTATAATACAAGGCTTTTTCCTGCACTTGCTCACGAAATTCCTTTTGCACCAAATTCACAGCCGTGCTGGCCAAATCTCGTATCATAGACTCCACGTCGCGTCCCACGTACCCTACCTCTGTATACTTCGTCGCTTCTACCTTTACAAAGGGAGCTCCCGCCAAACGGGCCAAACGCCGCGCAATTTCCGTTTTCCCACAGCCTGTAGGTCCAATCATGATAATATTCTTGGGATAAATCTCCTCCCGAAAATCTTCAGGCACCTTCTTACGACGAACACGATTGCGTATAGCTATGGCCACAGCGCGCTTGGCTTTTGTTTGCCCCACAATATATTTGTCCAGCTCAAGAACAATTTCCTTAGGCTTAAGCTCATCTACATTCACAGCCTTTTTCTTTAGCTTTGGTTTCTTCTCTTTTTTCTTCATTTTGACTCTAAGCTATTGCAACGCTAACTGATTTCCTTAATCTGAATATTTGTATTCGTATAAACGCAAATCTCCCCCGCTATTTCTAAAGCAGACTGCACAATATCACGAGCTCCAAGCTTTGTATGCTTTATCAAGGCACGCGCAGCAGCCAGCGCATAATTGGCTCCGGAGCCCACTGCTAAAATACCATCATCTGGGCTAATCACATCGCCGGTACCAGATACTAAAAACATTTCTTTTTTGTCCGCTACGATCAAAAGGGCCTCCAGGCGCCTGAGCATTCTGTCAGTGCGCCAGTCCCGCGCTAATTCTACCGCAGCACGCCCTAGGCTGCCTTGGAATTGTCCTATTTTTTTTTCAAAGAGCTCAAAAAGCGTAAAAGAATCAGCTGCTCCACCAGCAAAACCAGCAAGTATATTTTTATCGCTCAAGTGCCGTATCTTATTTGTGCCCTTTTTGATCACTGTCTGTCCCAAACTCACCTGCCCATCCCCTCCTATGGCTGTTGCCTTGTTTCTTTGCACCGCAAGAACAGTAGTGCTGCGAAAAATAGATTTTTTGGACATAAGAACTATAATCGAAAGCCAAGCCAGCCTTCAAAGCTATCACAATTACGCCGCTAAAAGCGCCTTTGCAATCCAGACCTTGCAGACTTAGAGCGGCTCTTAGCGAAGGCCAGCTACTTTCCCTCCAAAAAATACAGATCGGCAGGCTTGTCAAGCCAAGTATGTCCTTTAACTTTTTAATGGAGGCTTGTATGAGAGCAACAGAAATTTTCGTTTTCCGCCATTTTATCCGAAAATGTGAGCAAGGCTTGTATTTTTTGTCACAAGCGCACAAGGCAAGAGCCAAGCTTAGGAGTTTCAAGAAAGCATATGATCTGTCTGCATCGTCTGAAAGGAGAAAAGTTTTGGCTCAATCATAGAATGATTGAAACGATGGAAGCCAATCCAGATAATGTGATAAGCCTGACAAATGAACACAAATACATAGTGCGTGAAAGGCCTGAAGAGGTCCGGGCTTTGGTATGGGAATTTGAAAGAAAAATTTTTCCCTCTCAAGCCCTCCAGCAAACCGAAAATCAAGAGTAAGCGACTATTAAAGTATGGATATAGCAACACTTGGAGGTTTGGTAGGCGGTTTTACGCTGGTCTTCCTTGGCGCCATTTATACGGGCCTGTCTCCTTTAGATGTTTTCAATGTGCCTGCGCTTTTTATTACTTTCGGCGGCGCTATGGCCGCTAGCATCATTGCAAGCCCTTTGAGCACTCTAAGCAAGGTCTTCTACTTCACCCGCTTTGCCTTTACAAAACCGTCTGTAGATATGGGCAGCTTGATCCTTACTTTGGTGGACTTTTCAGAGCATGCGCGCCGCGAAGGTCTTTTGTCTTTGGAAGATCACTTGGTAAACATGGATGAGCCTTTTTTGCGCAATGGAATACAGCTGGTTGTAGATGGAACGGACCCGGAACTTGTACGCGATATTCTGGAAACAGAAATGACAAACATACAACAGCGCCATTTCGAAGGCATACGTTTCTGGACGAATTTAGGCACATACCTGCCTGCCTTTGGTATGGTGGGCACGCTCATCGGTCTTATACAGATGCTCAAAAACTTAGGATCGGGAGACCCTTCTGCCATAGGTACTGGTATGGCTGCGGCCTTGATCACAACTTTGTACGGAACCCTTGGAGCAAATCTCATCGCATTGCCTATCCAGGGCAAGCTGCAGCTGCGTGACCAACAGGAAAGCTTAGTCAAGTCTGTTATGGTGGAAGGCGTTTTAAGTATCCAATCAGGAGATAATCCCCGCATTGTCAAAGACCGTCTGTATTCCTTCCTCCCTCCTGCTGAGCGCAGAGCTCTCGATGCGTCCAGGCAACGGGAGGCATCTTAGAACTGGTCTCAAAAGTAGGCTCTTTATCAAAGTAAATAAGACTTATCAAAATCTTTCATAGCTTTTTTGATGCTCTCTAAGTCCGCCTTCACCCATTCATGCCTGCTTTGGAATTCCGTGTGTATGTGCTTTTCCATATCTCTAAAATTATGCGTTAGTACTTTGTATTCCAGCTTATAGCCTCTGTTTGGATCGCTGGTCTGGTAACTATTTAAGCGTTTTTGTATGTCACTTGCGATGCCTACTTTGTATTCGTGTTTGTAAGCTTTGTTAGAAATCACATAGACGTATTTTTGCTCTAGGTCTGTCTGCCTAAGGTCTGTTCTCTTCGGCGGATCTGTAGAAAAGCGCAGGGCTTTCTTGTAGTCAAAAAGCTCTTCTGGATTTGCGACCTCTTTCTTTAGCCTCGCCTGCACAAGATCATAAGCTTTGATAGAAATGTCTATGCCTACCCACTTGCGCCCCAGCTTTTCAGCTGCAATGCATGTGGTAGCGCAGCCGCAAAAAGGGTCCAGCACAAGCTCGCCCTTCTTGCTGCTTGCCTGGATGATGCGCTCCAGTAAGGCGAGCGGCTTTTGCGTAGGATAGCCAGTGCGTTCTTTTGCTTGGGAGTTGATATAAGGGAGAGACCACCAATCATTACAAAGCATACCTTCGCTTGGATAGTATATCCTTTCTTTTCCCGCATCTACTCTTATACGGCATCTCTTTCCTTGTTTATCTCTTTGCCTATAGTGGCTGTCTAAGTATTCTTGGCTTACAGGAATTCTAAAGTCATTCCAAAAGCTTAATTTTGTTTTTGTATAGAGTAAAATAATATCATGCTTCTTTACAAAAAACCTTTTAGCTCTTCCGCTAGTTGAATAACACCAAACTATTTCATTCCTAAAATTCTTTTCACCAAAGACGCAATCTAACAATATCTTCAAATAATGCGACATGGTGGGATCGCAGTGCAAATACAAACTGCCCGTGTCTTTGAGTATCCGGTGGCATTCTATAAGCCGTATAGCCATGTAGGCAAGATAGCAGAAGTTATACTTGTTGCCATAATCTCTGATGCCCATAAGGAAGCTGTATAGCTCGTCTTGGTCTTCTTGGATGGTCTTTAGCCACTCGTCTTTTAGATCTGCTTCTCTGAAATAATCCTTGAAGCTTGCCCCCTCTGCATGGCTGCCTATGGGCGCTGTAAAGACTTTCTTTTTATTGAAGGGCGGGTCTAAGTATAGCAAGTCTACGCATTTGGAGTTTATGCCTTGCAATACGTCTATGTTGTCACGGCAATAAATGGACCTGTTTTGCAGATTGCTTTTCATTTGCCTGTATAAAACGTGGGCCGCCGAGCCTTCCAGCAGCCCACGCATGCCTTGTTATTACTAGGTCTAAGCGCTTGCAAGCTTTTCTATTCGTTTTTATGGACTCTTGTATATAGTTTGCCAAAAGTTTTTCTAAAACAATCAAATAAGCTTGACATGAGCTTTAGTTTCAAAAAGCATGTGCCAAATGCGAAAAAAGATTTGCTCGTGCGATTAACTTTTCTTTCTATATGAATAGACGGCTTTTAAGCAGCATCAAAAGCAAAGCCTGCTGCGCTTGTTTTTAGAGCGATGGTCGTCTGATGGGGGGCTTCTTTCATGAAACAGTATCGTCAAAGAATCATTAAAAAGTTTGGCAGTGGTGATGTGTTTGCGTGGCAGGATATGCCTCTTGCGCCCCTTGGGCCTCGTGAAGTGCTAGTGGAGATTGATTTTATAGGCCTAAACTTTGCAGATACTGTTGCGCGCAAAGGGTGGTATAGATGGGGAGATGCAGCTCCCACATGTATAGGATTTGAATATTCAGGGGAAGTCATACAAAAAGGGAAGAGAACAGCGCGCTTTCGCGAGGGGGACAAAGTCTTTGGGATTACGCGCCGGGGCGCCTATGCAGAGGCTATTGTGACCGATGAAAAACAGCTTTGGAAAGTGCCACAATATCTCAGTCTTAAGCAGGCAGCCGCTTTCCCAGTAATATATCTGACAGCGTGGCATTGTCTTATAGAAGTGCTGAGAATACGCAGTAAGGAAGACATCTTAATACATTCTGTGGCCGGCGGAGTAGGCCTTGCAGCTTTGCAAATAGCAAAATACATAGGACTGACAACATACGGGACGGCCAGCTCAGATGAAAAGCTGAATCTGGCAAAACAATACAAGCTCGATCATGGAATCAATTACAAAAAAGAAGATTTCACAGAAGTATTACAAGAACTTGCTCCTGAAGGCATACAGTTCGTTTTGGACTCCATAGGAGGCAAGACCTTGCAGCGCTCTTACGAATGCCTTGGACCTTCTGGACATGTGCTTAGTATAGGAGGAGCAGACTTGCTTCCAAAAATGTGGCCGGAGACTTTTTTAAAGAATGTCCCTAAGCTGCCCTGGACTGCCTGGAAAAACTATTTTTCTCCCTTACAGCTTATCCAAGAGAACAAAAGTATTTCTGGGGCGCAGATGCTTTTGCTTTTTGACAGAGATCTAAAAATCCACCACTATATGCAGAAGTTGTTGCAGCTTTTCAGCCAGAAGGACATAGAGCCTCCTTATATAGGACGAATTTTCCCCCTAGAGCAAAGCTATGAGGCCCATCAGTATATGGAACAAAGAAAATCAAAGGGGAAGCTCCTGCTCAAGGCCCGCCCAGACTCGTCATACTCCAGCCCTCCTACTAAAAGCCCTTATCCAGACAATCCAAGTACTGCATAAAGCTTAGGCTGCTGCATGCGCCTCCCCATGAAAATTTTTTCGAACATTTTTTCGAAGGCTTTTTTCATGATTTGCAAGAGTATCCGATTAAAGAGTACTCGATTTAATGAGTACTCAAAGAGTAATCGATTTAATGAGTATCCGATTAAAGAGTACTCAAAGAGTATTCAAGGGAAAGGATCATGCAGGTAGCGTTCCATATGCTCTGAGCTCTCTACAACATAGCTCTTTTTTTGCTCCTGCGCTGCTAGAAGGACCCATAGCGCTTCATAGTTAGGCAGCTTTGCTATCAATTCTTTTCCCTGCTTAAGGCTCATGACAAGCAAAGCCGTAGCCAGCGCATCTGCAAGCATACATTCCGGCCCTATCACGCTGACAGCTTTAATAGATGATTTCTTTGGGTACCCCTTACGAGGGTCCAATATATGAGAATAGAGCTCGCCTGAAGACGATCGGAAATAATTCCTATAATCACCTGAGCTGGCTATAGATGCCTTTTCTAAATAGACAACGCGCAATAAAGAACGGCCTGTATCATAGCGGGGTTTCTCTATGCCAATTTGCCATAGCTCCCTTTTGTTTTTTCTTTTGCCTACTCTGACCTCGCCTCCAATTTCTACCATATAAGAGCTGATTCCCCGCCTTTGTAATAAAAGCGCAATTTGATCTACCGCATAACCTTTGGCAATGGCATTGAGGTTGAGATACAGCTTTGCATGCTTTTTTGTAACATAGCCCTTCTTAGAGACGATAGATAAAGCCGCCATAGAATCTTCTAGTAAAATCTTGCCTATGAGGCCCGCCTGCGGCGCTTGGCGCATACTGTCTATGGCATGCTTGGACGGCCCCACGCCCCACAGGGCAAAAAGTCTGCCTTGGCCTGGATCAAAGGCGCCATGCGTGAGCTTGTATATCTTCTTAGCTTTCTTGAGCACTGCTAGTAAATTTTCAGATAAGAAAAAAGCTTTCCCAGCAGGATGGGCATTCAAAAGAGCAAGCTCGCTGTCTTCTTTCCAGAGAGACATACTACGATCTATTTCACGCAGCTTCTTTGCTATGAGACTTCTAAGCTCTTGCTTGTTCTGCTGATTTCTGGAAGCTGTGTGAGAAAAACGTACAGGAGCTGTTTGCGGCAGCCCTAGTTTCACTATATAGTTGGTTCCAAAAATGCGGCCTTGTGATAAGACAAGGCTCTTTGCGCTTTGCTTGTGCAAGCACAAACACAAAAAACACAGCAGGCAGCAGGCAGGAATCAAAGGCGGTATCATAAGAGCGAATCCAAATAAGATGAAAAACAATCCCCCGCTTTACAGTCAGCCTATGCTTTTGCGCCCCCTCCCCGCCCGCTGCTCTCTTCCTTAGAACAGCATAAGCATGATACGGCGCATGGCATATTTTCACAAGTCATTCTTTGGCTTTCACTCGAAAAAAAGGAGGAAGACTAGTTTTTGCTTGACGTATTTTTTGCGCCGCCTTAGCCTGCCAGCAGGGTAGCGGTTATGATCTAAAATCTCCATTCACTGACCGTTAACTGTCTTAGCTTGCGCTTGCGCTTTTTGCCCCCTTTTGTCACTGCACGGGCCGGGCAGTTTTGCGCTTGTTTGGCATAGGCCCTTTTGCGGCTCTATCGCATGCTAGGACAAGGAGCCCTGCTTGTTTTCATAATAGACATAGTATTTTGAGCAAGCCTGCTATTGCCATGTTTTCCTAATCTTCATGGCATGGCAGGCTTGCTTTTTTTTTGTTTTTGCTTGGCTTGCCTACTGGCCTTGCAGGTCTTATGAAGTATTTACACAGCGACACAAAGCAAGCTATAGCAGAGATTAGAAGCCAGCACAAAGCAACGGCAATACAAAGACCTATATACGCTACAACAGCAACGGCACAAAAGCCTTGGGCTATCCTCAGTGCTACGAAGACGATGGCATAACTAGCGAAAGCTGCACGCAGGCAAAACACGGCTGCACCAGCGCAAGCGACACTTGCTTATAGCTTTTATCTTGACGCTGCTACTGCATAATCAAAAACAAACAAGCCGGCGCTAAGCTGCAAAGACAGCGCTGTTCTTTCTTTTACTTTGAAAGCCCAAAAACAGAAGCATCAGAATTCTCATGTGCGGGAGGTAGCTTTGCAAGCGCTCTACCAGATAGAGGTGGGCGCTAAGAGCCTTGAGGAAGTTCTGCTCTTAGGATGGGTGCATTCCCTCACTGAGGAGGCTCTGCGTGAGCGTGTAAGAAAGCTTGTAAAAGAAGCCTACGGCGCAAAAGAAAAGGATTTGCTCGCCATATCCCAATATGCCTCAAAGGACATGAGCCAGATTTCTGTTATTGTTATATCGATACTGCGGCTGGGCTTAGGGGAGCTCAGGGAGGGCCGCTTAGGGGCGCAGGTGATCATCGATGATCTTCTGAATTTGGTGCGCAGGTATGACGGAGAAGACTCTGTTGCTTTTGTGAATGCTATTTTAGACGCCTTTTGGAGGTCTAATCCTCAAATTTCAGTCACATAAGACGCTATGCAGCCTTTTTCATGCCAATAGACGCAAGTAAGCCGCGATGCAAATAGAAAAATTTACAGTTAAGGCCACAGAGGCAATCAATGATGCGCAGCGCTATGCAGCAAAGCTTGCTCATCCAGAAATACAGGCAGAGCACCTTTTGCACCAGGTTTTCAGCCAAAAAGATGGGATGGGGCCCATACTCCTCGAATATTTACAGATTGCTCAAGACCCTGTTTTAGAGGTTTTCAGCAGGGCTTTGGCGCAATTCCCTAAAGTTGAGGGAGGGCGGGAATTGCGTCCAGCCAAGACGCTTATGGAGCTTTTGCAAAGGGCAAATACCTTAATCCAGCAAAGGCAGGATGAGTATATTTCCACAGAACATTTCGTTTTATGCTATTTGCAGGATACAAAAAATAGCTGCATAGCAGAGCTGCACGCCCTGGGCTTATCCATAGAGAAGCTAGAGCCCGCTATTGCAAAGCTGCGCAGCAGCGAGACGATTACAAATGATCATCCCGAGTCGGCCATCCAGTCCCTTAAAAAATACGCTGTAAACCTTAATGATCTGGCGCGTAAGAGCAAGCTGGATCCAGTAGTGGGGCGTGATGAGGAGATACGCCGTATCATGCAGGTATTGAGCAGGCGTTCGAAAAATAATCCCATTTTGATAGGAGAGCCGGGAGTAGGCAAGACTGCCATAGTAGAGGGACTGGCGGGTAAGATCGTGCTGGGGGAGGTACCAGAAAGCCTTAAGAATAAGGAAATCCACGCCTTAGACCTTGGCGCTATGGTAGCAGGCGCAAAATATAGAGGCGAGTTTGAGGACCGTTTCAAGGCGCTCCTGCGAGAAGTGCAGAAATCTGAGGGTCATATCATTCTCTTTATAGATGAGCTGCACAGCCTAGTCGGGACTGGCGCAGCAGAGGGCGCTTTAGACGCATCGAACATGATCAAGCCTGCTTTGGCCCGAGGCGAGCTGCGCTGTATAGGCGCCACTACCTTGCAGGAGTATCAAAAATACATAGAAAAGGAAGCTGCTTTGGAGCGGCGCTTCCAGCAGGTCTACGTAAAGGAGCCAACGATTGAGGAGAGTATTTTTATTCTGCGCGGCCTCAAAGACCGATACGAATTGCATCACGGCATCAGAATCACAGACAGCGCTATTGTATCTGCAGCGAAGCTTTCTTATCGTTATATTAGAGACCGTTTTTTGCCCGACAAAGCGGTAGATTTGCTTGATGAAGCCTGCTCCAAGCTTCGCATCGAGCTTGATTCCCTGCCCGAAGAATTAGATCGTATCAGCAAAGGCATACAAGCTTTAAAAGTAGAGCGGCAGGCTCTGAAAATGGAAGGGGATCCAAATTCCAAAGAGCGCATGAAAGTACTGGAAGGGGAATTAGCCGCATTGGAAGAAGAGTTTCAAAGCAAGAAAGGCATATGGGAGGTAGAGCGTAAGGGCGTAGAAAACGTAAAAAACATGCGGGAGGAAATAGACCGATTGAAGGGCGAAGAAAAGCGTTACGAGCGCGAGGGCAACCTAAATAAGGTAGCAGAGATCCGCTATGGGAAACTAGTAGAGCTGGAAAAAGAGATGAAGCATCTCGAAGAAAGGCTTGCGAAGAGGGAAAAGCAGTATCTAAAAGAAGAAATCACTGCTGAAGATATTGCAAGCATTGTGGCGCGTTGGACTGGCATCCCCCTTGCCAAAATGCTAAAGGGGGAAAAAGAACGCCTTCTTTCTATGCTAAGTGAGCTCAAGAAAAGGGTTGTAGGGCAGGATCAGGCTTTGGAAGCGCTGACGGGGGCCATACAACGCTCCCGCTCTGGTTTAGCTGACCCGCAGCGTCCCATGGGCGTTTTTCTTTTTTTAGGCCCCACGGGAGTAGGCAAGACAGAAACTGCCAAGGCCCTAAGCAGCTTTCTTTTTGATGATGAACAAGCGATGCTGCGTATAGATATGTCTGAATATATGGAAAAACATTCTGTGGCGCGTCTTATAGGCGCGCCGCCGGGCTATATAGGGCATGACGAAGGGGGGCAGTTGACAGAGGCTTTGAGGCGCCGCCCTTATCAGGTTATTTTATTTGATGAGATAGAAAAGGCGCACCCTGAAGTCTTTCATATCTTTCTGCAGATTTTTGATGAGGGCTTTGTAACGGACTCTAAGGGACGCAAGGTAGACTTTCGCAACAGCATCATGATACTCAGCTCTAACATAGGAGCTCACTACTTGGTAGACGCAAAGCTAAGTCAGGAGAGCAAAGAAAAGGCTGTAGAGCAGGAGCTGCGCCGCAGCTTCCGTCCTGAGTTTCTAAACAGGCTAGACGACATATTATTCTACCGTACCATCAGCCAAAAGGCATTGTTGGATATTGTTCGTAACCAGTTAGCCAAACTACTAAAACGAGTTCAGGAACAGGGATGCGCTGTCAAGGTGGACACGGCAGTTGTGGCATGGCTTGCAAAACATGGCTATGATGCGCAATATGGGGCGCGTCCCTTAAAACGCCTGCTGCAAAAAAGCATAGGAAACCTTTTTAGCCGAATGATACTCGAGGACAAGCTCAAGCAAGGGAAGGTCTACAAGCTTATGGTTGAAAAAGATAAGATCGCTCTGAAAGGCTAAGTGATGGCAGCCTCTCTTTTGACAAGGCCCTAAGAAAGAAGGCCTTTAGGAAGCTCCCTAATATCGCCCGCAATAGGCAAAAATATGCGGGCTTTGGGCGATGACAGGCTCGAACTGCCGACATCCTGCTTGTAAGGCAGGCGCTCTCCCAACTGAGCTAATCGCCCTTTACAATAACATACCTAGCAGGCGCTGCCTGACTTCTCTTACAAGAAAGGGCGCAATGAGAGCTAGTCTTATCATTCTAAGCTGCAGCACGCTTGGAAGAAGTATAGAGCATGCGGGCAGAGCGGCTTTTCTTGCGTTTTGCCCTGGCAGCAGGGATCAGGGAACGGCGCGCAGCCCGGTCCAGATAGGAATGATACAAAGCTAATGCTCTTTGCGCTGCAGCCCAGTCTTCCTGTTCTATCAGCAGGTAGAACTTCTTAGCGAAGCTGCGCAGACGTGTTTTTTGTGGTATATTACGCGCCCGCCGTTTTTTGATACGGCGTATGTCTTTTTTAGAAGACTTTATATTTGCCATGTATATAAGCTAATAGCATGTCCCAAGCCCATACATGGGGTTTGGGGACCGCCTCTAAGCCTACTTTTCTAAAGTTATGTTTCTTTGTCAATACTTTTTTCAAAGCCCATTTTGGATCATGAGGGAAATCAAACAGCGTGATCCCATCTGCTTTAGAAAGGCCTCTTTAGCTCTTGGGCTGATCTACCGAAGCTACAATTATGAGCAGCTTTCCATTTAGCAAAAAAGTTCCAGCTTTCCTTCCTTTTTCTCTTTTGCTGAGTCTCTCTGCCTTTGCTATGCTCTCGTGCTTTTCATCCAACAGGGAGTTGCTTCATAAGTCTTACAAGCTCTACGTTTATGCCATAGATGCGGATGAAAAACTGAGCGGTCTTGAGAAAAATCTGACAAGGCCTCTGGCATTCTCTGACTTCACCTTTGAGCAGCTCTACAAAGTTCTAGGACATTTACGCTACCAAGACTATCATTTCTCTACATCTTCTGCAAAGCACGTTTTTCTGGAAAAAGATGCGCAATATATAACGCCCCGCCTGCTTCTGGCCATTGCTGCGCAAAAAAGACCAAAGCGATTGCTTAGCATTTACAAAAGTATTCCTGAAAATAATCTTACTAAAACCAGTATGCGAAACATCATGCTTATGTGGCAGGATCGAACAGCTTTGAATGTACTTTTTGAAGATATAGCAGAGCCTGTCATATCTGAAGACTTAATCACAGAAGATCTGCATTGGCATAAGATCGGTGATATTGAAGGCACAGCATCCAAGAAAGGATGGAGCTTGCACAAGGCGCCGCCCTTTCGCAAAAAAATTCATAAGGCCTACGAGTATGCAAATTGGTTGATGATTTCTCCTATGGATATAGCGAAGCTTTCTGATCCCTACGTGCAAGAAAAAGCCAAAGGTACAAGAAATATGAAAAAGAGCAAGAGTCATACAAAAGCAGCTGGGGCAAGTAATATGCTCCTCATTGCTCCAGATCAAGAGAAGAAAAACACAGAAAAAAAGCGCCGGGAGAAGAAAAAGTAAAATCCCAAAAAACAGGCTGACTTCCTATTAGCTCGACTAAAAAAATTAACCTGGCATCTTATATATCATTAAGATAATACTTGCAAACAAGGAATGTTATGTGAGATTTATGGCTTCCATTTCTGCTTAGCATTTGATTGGCGCGAAAATTATCATAGCGCTAATGCACCCCGTATCTTACTGTTTGGATAAACGAAATTTCTATAGAAGTACAGAAACTGCTAAACGAGATCACGCATTCAGCTGAGATAATATTGCTATTTTTGCAGATGAAATTTGTATTTGTTTGTAAGAGTAATCACTTCCTTATGCCACCATATCTTCCGATATAACTTCCGCCTGCTTCAGTACAAGCTCTATGGCTGCTGATCGGGTGGATATTTATATTTTCGTAAAAGCTTTTTAATAAGTATTCGCATGCGCGCGCGGACTGACTCACGCACTGCCCAATCAACTGTCAGATTTTCGCGCAGTTTTTGGGCGACTTCCCGCGCCATTCGCATTAGCGTGTCTTCACTCATAAGCTCTTGAGCTGATTCATTTTGCGCAAGCGCATTATCATTACACTGAATACCAAAGCCTGCTAACGTGGTTTTGAGGAGCTCTTCCCGCTTTGGACTATCTATGGGGCAGCCTGAATTGTGCAAATCAGTAATCGTATAGCCATCATCCGTGAGCAAAAATCCCTGCTCCTCCCTTTTTGCGTAGAGCTGCAGATAATCGTTATGGCGGTCCAAGTATGGGGTTGTAATCTCGACCCACTCCTTGCCTATTAGCCGCAAAGCGGTCTTGTCCTTTAGCCAGTACGTGTAGTTTTCCATAAGTTCTTCGACTTCAGCAAGTATCATATGAATAGCTCCTTAAGGCAAAATCTTCTAAAGATATAGGGGTCTTTCTGTCTATCTTAATAGATAATTTTTCCATAACGCTTAATTTCAATTTGCGTGCATGAAAGATATACGTCAAACACTTTTCTAAGGCCAATTATATATCGTGATCCCTGAGAAATTTTTCAGCGTCCGCTATCTGCAATCTGCCAGAAATGAGCTGGGGCAGAAGGGCGTCGCGGAGCTTGGCGAGAGTTCGTGATTCTTTAAGCGCCAAAATTGAACGTTCAATTATAGGAATTAATAATGCCTCTGCTGTCCCCATTATTTGTTTTGGCGCAATTACACATTTTGCTTGTGACAAATGCTCACGTTTAATATGCCCCATAGTAGTCGCTTTACCTGCTGCTATTGACTGAAATTCGGGCATGTGATGACGCACCCAATTAGATACAAACCATAGAGGAGCATTTTTTTCTTCAACCTTGAACAAGTGTTGATTCAATGCCCCCATGCCGCCTACCCAGTATTTTGCTAATAGTGACCCAGACCATGAAAATATAAAATCACCATCATTGATAATAAATTCTTCGGGCACTCCAGAACATAACAAGTTATCTCCTTTAGTATCTCCTTTTCGGAGTTGTGCAATTTTTACTACGGGATATTTTGCCTCGCCAGCAGATGCGGGGTACTTCTGAAGCGCCAGCCCATTTTTGAATACTCCAATTTCATCTAGCGCATCCACCCGCCACCCTTGCGGTATCTTCCCGATCTCCGAGTCTACCAATGCAGCCGGGAACAGCCTGCTGATCTCAGGCGGCAGCCCAGTCGATAGGCCGGCCATCTTGGCGCGCACCGGCTCAAAGTCAACAAACCATGCCTGGAATAGTGCCTTGGCGATCCCTTCCAAGGTTGCGCTCGTCCTGCGATTCAGCTCGATCTTGTCATCCAGCACACCGAGGACCTGGGCGATGGCTTTTTGGGTAGGCAGAGGCGGGAGAGAGAATTCAAATTCTGCAACAGCGTCGTTAGGCACTCGTTGCCTTCCGGACCTCCCCGTCATGCTCTGAATGGCATAATTCCGAAATTCAGGAAATCGACAAAAATAGAAAATAAAATCACTATCTGAAATATTTTCCTTTCCTCTCAAAACAATGAATTCTGTAGACCCCCATGCAGGTGAAAAGTCAGAGCTGGTAAATTGAGATGTTTTCCCATTTTCTAAGCACGGAGTAATTCTTGCCAGCAACGTATCTCCATGTTCAAATTTAGAGCCGGAACCGGGGAAAGATTTTCTTTGAACGGCGCGCACATTTCGGATTGAAGGCTCTAAATCTTTCATCTCAACGAAAGAATACTCAAACCCCTTTTCTAATTGAATTTTGGGGTTAATTGTTGCAAAATCACCAAGTTTCATAGCTGTTGCTGCCCGCTTCTTCCTCTGTCCCTCAGCTCCCCTACTCTGCCTCTGCGCTTTTTGGTACCAAAGCACGCCATGTTTTTGAATATGCGCTTTTAGTTTTGGCTCGGTGATGTTTTGATAGAGTAAGAGATCGACTTTTTGCGGGATATTGATTTCGCTTATTTCTTCTGCTATCTTGGCTTGCTCGCTTAAGCTAAGCTCTGCGCCAAATAAAGCAAGGTCCACGTCGGAAGTGAGCGTGAATGTTTCGGTAGCGCGGCTGCCAAAAAGCGCCGCTTTTTCTACTTGCGGATGTTTGGATAAAACGTTAATAATTCCTTGGCGATATTTATCTTTTAGGCCGTCAGTTATTCTTTTTTTTCTCATTTTGTAAAGTTTGTTCGTAAGGTTTGATAGAGACGCGCCAGCATAGGTTGATAAATCTCTTTTATGTTCGTTAATATTTTTTGAGCCGTCGCTTCATCGTAGGTATGACTCGTTAGATTGCGCTCCCGCAAGCCCTCTAAAAAATATTCCGTATCTTGCTCTGATAAAAGCTCCACTTCAAAACTTCTTTGGACCACGTCACGCGGCGTTTTTTCATCGTAGCCCTGAATAAAAAGCCAATCCTTGAGGGTTTTCCAAGCCAACTCGTAAGTATATTCAAAACGTTGGATCATTCCTTCCTTTTCCAGCAGAGAGTAATCATCTAAATTTCTTTCTGAAATTTCAGCAAGTTTGCTATAGGCGCTTTGAAAGTTTTCAAAGCGACGCTGCCAGCGGCTGTCATCGGTATTGCTCATGATCAGTACCTATCTGCGCTAATTGACCTTTGCACAAGGTAGTATTGCCAACTTTTCCTTAATGCAGCACATTCTTTGCAAATCATATAGTTTTTTTCCTTTTTTCCTTCTCGCACAAAATAAAATACGCTTGCTGGATATTGGCTTTGAAACGTTCTGGTATACTATCCCATACTAGCACGTCAACGCTGAACGGCAACCTACTTTCCACGAAGGCTTCGCGCAAGCCGGCCACCGCGCGCGCTTGCTTTTTATCGACAAAAACTACCAAATCCAAGTCTGACATTGGCTGAGCGGTGAAGGTTACCCGCGACCCATAAGCCCAGACCTCCGCAGCGGGCAAATACTGTTTTAGCAAGCCGACTACTGTTCTGCGTTGTGCCGATGTCAAATCAATGTTTTCCATCTGTTCACTCATTGCTGCCAACCCTGTTCGCTCATGCTTTGGTACAAGCCGATGGCATCATCAATAAAATTTTCGATCAAAGCCAGGCATTCTTGCGCCTTTTCTGCGCTGTAGACGTGCGAGGTAGTGTTCCTTGTGTCTATGTAATCGCACCACTTTTCAAAAGGGCTGCTTAACAAATTTTGCTTGTTCGCCTCGCGAAACAATGGTTTGGGCGAGTTTTGTAAGTCTGGAATGCCCAGAACTTCGCTCAAATAGCGCTTTAGAGTTTTCCAAAGGCAGTCGTAGCAAAGCTCAAAACGTTGTATGACGGATTCTTGCAAGGCTTCTCGTAAATAGACTTCTAAATGCTCATCCATGTTTTGATAGTTGCGAAACTGGCTTTCAAGTGCGCGCAGTGAATTTTGCAGTATGGTATAATCAATCATGATCGTTTTCGTTAGGGCCATATTTCAAAGGCCACACCCATCACGCTAAACATAGTCACAAATAGACTTGCCCCAGCAATCCAAAGCGCCCGGCTCGCCAACCTTGCCGAGGCGCGGCTATTCTGTTCGGCAGCCGCCGTCATAACTATAACGGCAATTTCAACAGGGTTCATGAAATCGGCCAATAAACGCTCATGCTTTAGTTCTTTGATAAATGACGCCAGTTCCTTGTCGCTCAACTTACACAGATCGGTTTTATACATTTTGTCAAGGTTCATCACGCCGGTCATTTTATCTGCCCGCCTTGATTTTCGGAAAAGAAACCGCATCACTTTGCCCCCGTGCCCAGTCGTGAGAGATTGCGCAATATCTGCTTATCTAACTTCTTTGCGTCTGCCATCTGCTCTTGCAGCCTTGCTTTTAGCCCGCCGAATGTTTCTATAAAAGAGCCATGCTCATCGTCCTTTTCTTCTGTTCCCACATAGCGCCCCGGCGTCAGCACAAAGCCGTTTTTTTCGATCTCTTGCAGCGAAGCAGACTTGCAAAAGCCGGCCACATCCTTATATTTTTTGCCCGACTTCCACGCCTGCGTCGTGTTTGCGATTTTGGCAATGTCTTTATCAGTAAAAACTTTCAGTACACGGCTTCTCATCGTTCCTAATTGCCGCGCATCAATAAACAGAGTTTTGCCGCGGCGGTCGCAGCCCTTCCTGCTTTTGTCATTCGTCATAAACCACAAGCAGACTGGAATTTGCGTATTCAAAAACAACTGACCCGGCAGCGCAACCATCACTTCAACCACGTCGCCCTTGACCATCGCAGCGCGGATTTGCCCTTCGCCGCCCGTATTGGAGCTCATCGAACCGTTGGCAAGCACAAGCCCTGCTGAACCGCCTGGACGCAGTTTCCATAATATATGCTGCAGCCAAGCATAGTTGGCATTGCTTACAGGCGGCCGCCCAAAGCGCCAGCGCGGGTCTTTTTCGTATTTTTCGCCGCCCCAATCAGAAATATTGAAAGGCGGATTGGCTAAGACATAATCAAATTTTCGATCGGGGAAATGATCGCAGGCAAAAGTATCCGCCGGTTCCTTACCTAGATCAGCTGCAAAGCCGCGAATGGCAAGGTTCATCGCCGCCAAGCGCCAAGTAGTAGGGTTGCTTTCTTGGCCATAAATAGAAATGTCATCAATACGCCCGCCGTGCGCCTGCACAAAACGTTCACTTTGCACAAACATGCCGCCTGAGCCGCAACAGGGATCATAGACCCGCCCCGAAGTCGGCGAGAGTACCGCAACCAGCGTCCGCACCACATGCGCGGGGGTATAAAACTGCCCGCCCTTCTTGCCTTCGGCTGAGGCAAACTGCCCCAGAAAATATTCGTAAACCTCTCCTAAAATATCGCCTGCCTTGTACTTCTCGCTAAAACCAATAGTAGAAATAAGATCGATCAACTCGCCTAACACGCTCTGCCCTAGCTGCGTTCGGCCAAAGCGTTTGTCAAGTTTGCCGCGCAGGGAAGGGTTTTCTTTTTCAATCGCCGTCATTGCCTGATCAATAAGCGAGCCGATGTCAGTCTGTTTTGCCTTTGCGCGCAATTCTGCCCAGCGCGCTTTTTGCGGCACCCAAAAGACATTGTCTTGCGCATAATAGTCGCGATCTTCCAGTTCTGCTTCGTATTCGGCGGGCTCTTCGATGAATAGATCAGAGCTGGGATTAGAGAAGTGCTCGCATAACTTTTGGCGCTGCGCTTCAAAGCTATCTGATATATACTTTAAAAAGATCAGACCAAGTACGATGTGCTTATATTCCGCCGCATCCATCTGCGCGCGCAGCTTGTCGGCAGCCTTCCACAGCTTGTCTTTGATATCTTTGATGTCTTTGGTCATATATTTTGAGCTCTGGACAATCTTTCTTGAATCTGACTGCTAATACAAGCCTAAAAACGTATATTGTAAGGGCGGGCTGGTAACATAAATAAAGACGGAACTCTAAAAGACAGGCTCGTGTTTTGAACAACGTATACATCGCTATATACTCAATGAACGTAGCAAAACACAGCAAGAGAGGATAGGAAAAAGCTGTATGCGTACACAAAGACTTTTGGTAAAAAATTTCTACAAATACTAATTTTTTGCTTGCTATATTTAACATATATATACATATGAATAGTATGTTGTTAGATCTAAAAATTGAAAACTTGGGCATCATTGAAGCCCAGAGAATACGCCCTGGAAAGGGACTGAATATCATCAGTGGAGAAACAGGTTCTGGAAAATCTCTGCTGATGAATGCGCTGGATATAGTTTTAGGCGCGCGGGCAGCTCCAGGCCTTGTGCGCAGCGGCGCTCATAAAGCTGTAGTCGAGGCTCTTTTTGAACCAGGGAAGGAGTTGCAAGAGAGCAGAGGGAAGAAAGACCCGGTCTTCCAAGGCCAATATCTGAAACTACGCCGAGAAATCACTTTCGAAGGCAGGAGCCGTATGTTTTGTAATGATGAAGCGGTTACTACAGCCTATGTGCGCTCCTTAGCGCCGCAGCTTATAGAGATACACAGTCAACATGAGCAGCAGCGGATATTAGATACAGACACGCATCTGGATTTGGTAGACCTTTTTGCTCGAAGCAAGGAGCTCTGCCAAGAAGTAGGGAGACTTTACCTGCGTTACCAAGAACTACGCAAGGCCTTAGGTAATGCAAGCATTGAAGCAGAAGAGAAGGAGCAGAGGCGTAGTTTTTTGCATTTCGTTTTAGAAGAAATCGAAGCCTTGGATCCAAAGGCAGGCGAGTATGAAGAGCTATGTAATATGCGCGCATTCATCCATAACAGTGGGAAGCTCTTCCAAGACATTTGCACAGCCTACAGTATATTACGAGAAGAGGACTTTGCTATATTGGACAGGCTCAGCTCACTTGTGGATATTCTGGAAAGTCACTCTGAGCTTTTACCAGAAGCGCAGAGCTATTTAGGGCAAAGTCAGGAAGCCAGCTATCTTTTGGAAGCCGTAGCTGATTTTTTGCGTGAAAAAAAAGACAGTCTGCAGTTTTCCCCAGAGCGTCTGGAAAGCATAGAAGAACGTATCGCTGCTTATCAGGCTTTACACAAAAAATATGGAGGGACTACACAGGCATTGCTGCATACGCAAGATCAATACATGCGGGAATTATCTTCCATTGAGATGAGTGAAGAACAAATGGAAGAGTTAGAAGCCGCATTGAAGCAGATAGAGGAAGAGCTTTTTCTTAAAGCAGAGGAGCTCTCTCGTATGCGTAGGGCAGCCCTGCCATCTTTGGAAAAAGGGCTTGCCCAAGAATTAGAACAGCTTGGCATGCCGGGAGCACATATCACTATTTGCGTCAAAAGAGAAATACATGTGGCAGAGGATAAGCATCCAGCCAAGCATGTGGACTCTGCCATAAGTTTTGCAGCGCAGGACGGTGATACAGAACTTCCATCCGGAAAATGCGCTTCGGCAAACAAATATTTCCTCCATGAAAAAGGACTAGACCGTATAGAGTTTCTGCTTACTGCCAATCCAGGAGAAAATCCAAAAGCTCTGCGCAAAATAGCTAGTGGAGGAGAGTTATCACGAATCTCTCTTGCCTTCAAAAGCATCTTTTCTCACGAGCAGGCCCAGCGCTCGCTGTTATTTGATGAAGTGGACGCTGGGGTTGGTGGCCAAGTTGCGCATCGCATAGCAAAAAGGCTAAAAGACCTCTCCCAACAGAGCCAAGTCATTGTTGTTACGCACTTGCCGCAAATTGCGCGCCTTGCAGACCAGCACTTCTGTGTCTCAAAGCAATACAAGGAAGGGCGGGCACAAACGCAAACCTACCGCCTGCATTCTGAAGCAGAACGCCTGCAAGAGTTAACTCGTATGCTAGGCGGGGAATCTTCTGGCTCGAAGGTCTTAGAACACGCTAAGGAATTGCTGCTGCAGGTCTAAACTAAAATCTTCTCCAGCGCTACTCAGAGCAAAATATGCGGGGCGTACAGAAGGCCGGCTCTTAGCTCTTGCTTTCCGTGATCATCGACTCAGGCGCTTGTACTAATTCTATCAATACTCCCTCACCACTATAAGGCTTGTCTTCGCTTGGGCGGGGGTGAATAAAGCATACATCATGGCCGCTTGCTCCTTTACGCACTCCTCCCGGAGCAAAACGCACTCCTTTGGCGTCAAGATATTCCACAGCTACTTGTAAATCGTCTACCCATAAGCCTATATGATTGAGGGGAGGTTGGTGTACTTTAGGGCTTTTTTGCGGGTCTATAGGCTGCATTAAATCTATTTCTATGCGATTGTGTCCTTGGCCTAGATAAAGAATATCCTCATCTACGTTTTCTTTTTGGCTTTGATACTGATGGACTTTCTCTATACCAAGAAATTCACACCAAAGACGCCGCAGCTTTGCTTTCTCTAAAGAGCCCAGAGCAATCTGTTGTAGACCTAAAATGCGAAAGGGTAATAGCTGCATAAGAAATTACAGGCAAGCATGGAAGGGGCCTAGACTTTGGTCAAGCTCTATTGAGATCATGGGAAAACACGTGCGGCATCACAGGCCCTCGTACTCAGCGCCCAATTCACATTTGCGCCTCAGGCGCAATGTGGGAAAATAGATGAGCTACATTATGTACTAGCAAGCTAAAGCGTACACTTCTTGTCATACAAAAGGCCTGCGTCGATGCTCCCCCAAGCGCTCTGCCTTAGCACACCCTTGATAAACTTGATTGATCAACTTGATAAAAACGATGGTCTTAGAAAGGGACTCACAAAAAAGCCCGAGGCATGAGATGCTTAGCTTGCATCTATCACTAAGCTGGCTGCAAGAAGTTCTTTTCCAAAGCTCTCCTAAGCGGCGCGAAGCATTACTACATTCTTTCCCCTCATTGCCTCTTGCTTTACAAGAGGCAATGCCGTACCCAAAACTTTTTTTTCAAAATAGATCAGCCATACCAGAGGGTTTTTCTTCCAGGCATATTCTGTTTTCCCAAAGAGACGCTCCCAGAGCATAAGTAATTGCATGCTGCTATCCTTATCTGTGTCCGCATTTTTTTCGTTCTTAGCCCTATAAGCAAGACTTGTATGGAGCCTTTGGACTTCAATACGAGAGATTTCCATTGTTACATTTCGTATGCGGAAGCTGCTCCCTGCCCTGCCCCAAGGACAATTACGTATTTCACAGCAGGATGAGTTTAGCCAAAAAGCTGCTACGCCATTGAGCACCTGCATACTTTGGAATTTATATAAAGGCTGTGGCTCTATAGGTACTGGAATACAAGCGCTTTGCCTTTGCAGGCTCATGTGCGCAAGGTCAGTAAAATAAAGCTGATGTGTTGTGAGGGCCATCTTGATCCTTTTCTATACAGAAGACGCATATAGTGAGAGGAATCATATTGGACTCTTATTAGCTTAATGCTAAAAATCTGTTTGCAAAAAAAAGTCCATCGACATAGGCCATAGCTCATACTTGCTAAAAAACAGTCCCCGCAAGTTTTTACTCATAACCGCATGATTGCATCGTCTCGCATGCGGCTTAAAAAATGCGCGCTGCTTTGGGCAGAGAAAATAGGAGCGCAGCGCCTGCCTTCTTCTTAGGATGAGACAATTTCATGCAAGATTTTAAGCCACTTGCGTAATTGGCTAAATATCAGAAATTCATGGTACACAGTATAGCGCGCGTTTTCTCTGTAAAGTTTGCGCTGCTCTACAGAGCTCAATATCACTTCCATATGCTCTGCCAAGGCCTCCACATTTTCTGCATCATGCGCAAGACGCCCGTCGATTTTATCGCGTATTTGCTGGCGTGGCCCTACGGCATGCGTGCTGAGTACAGGTATGTCCTTCCACATTGCCTCGGTAATGGTAAGACCAAAGCCTTCCTGTAGAGAATTCTGTACTATCAAAGTAGAGCAGCGTTGTATGGCGTTTACAATCAAGGCATTGCGTTTGAGGGAATCCATAGGCAGAGTGATCAAAGCTATATCTTTTTGCCATTCTGGTTTAAGAGACTTGTAAAGAGAAATCAACTCCGCCAAGACCTCTTGCCCTTCAGGATCATCTTGGATGGAGGCGGGGTCAGGCCCTACCAGAGCTAAGCGGAGCAGCGCAAGGCGTCTGTAAGTCAGCTCATCCATTTGCGGCTTTTTTTTCTCTAAGCCTTCTTTCAGTATCACAAAAGCTTGTAATAGAGGAACAAAGCCCTTGAGCCTGTCCCATCTAGAAATTTGCGTTACTATAGGGCGGCTGAGAAAACCAAAGCTCTCAGGCAAAAAGGCAACAGCAAAAGCGCCATTCGCCTGCAGTCTTTTTGCGCATGAGGGATAATCAGGCCTAAGGACAGGATGCTCACTTCTTTCTAATTTTGCATTTACCAGTATCCCCACGAGATGATGTACAGAGATAGGGCGGTTTTTGTCTGAAAGAGGGTCTATGGCGGGATGTATGAGAGATGCCTTATTGGCAAAGGAAGCGGGAATATATTCTGCCGCTGAAAAAATACCATGTTCGTAGGCAGGGGCATAATGCGCCAAGAAATCCCATGCGCATTGCGTAGCTTGGTTTTTTGTATCCGTTCCGATATGGCTGCGCCATATCGTAGAAAGGGCAAGCTCCTCCTGAATCATAGAAGCCAAGGCCATAGGCTGGGGATCATGCACAATCAAGACATCTTGTTTTTTCAGATAGCTTTGCAGGCTTTTGGCATTCTCGTAATTAGACTGCTCATAGACGGACTTCTCTCTTGCTGAAATCCTATAGCTGCCAGTAGGATCAGAGCCATGGACCATGTTGTGCAGGCGCTTGGTAAAATGAAAAAACTCCTCTTCCTTACTGTGTATGACAGCCCACTGCGCTTCAATACCAAGCTCACGCAGGATTTGCAGCATCTTAGGCAGCATTTCAGCCACGCCTCCTCCACGGTCTGTAGAGTTAATCATCCATAAAGTGCGCCCTTGCAGCAGAGAAACAAGAGGCCTTGCTGCAGCCTGCAAATCACGCACAGCGCTTTGAAACTCAGGCAATGTAGCGTAGCCTCCAAGGCCTACAGTCTCTTGTATTTCAACTTTCCGTATCATAGCTGAGCCAAAACGTGATACAAACGTATACGCAAGATATGTTTTCTGCATACTTGTATCATTGTTTGCGTCCTTAGAGCCTGCTTAATCATCCTCAGGGGCTAAGCTGATCTTTTTACATTTGTTCATCATCTGCACGCTGTGTACAAGCGCAGCCCCTCCCCGTATAGCTCCTGCCACGTGTACGGCTTCCATCATTTGTTCTTCGGTAGCGCCTTTTTCCAAAGAGGCCGTAGTATAAGCGTCAATGCAATAAGGGCATTGGATGGCGTGCGCTACAGCTAATGCCATTAAGGCCTTCTCTTTGGATTTCAAGGCGCCTGCTTGGAACACAGCCTTGTAATAGTCGAAAAACTTTTTTCCAAGTTCGGGAGAAAATTCACTAATAGAAGAGAATTTACGCAAATCCTTAGGATTGTAATAGGAGTTATCCCGCATCCGTCTTCCAGTATACAGCTTTTGCAAACAAGCTCATTATGACTTTTTAAAAACTACAGAGCCATATCTGGGAAAAAAAACTGTATTTCTACTTTCGCGTTTTCAGGACTATCTGATCCGTGTACAGCGTTTTTTTCCTTGCTCTGCGCATAGAGTCTGCGAATCGTATTTGCCTCTGCTTTGTCAGGGTCCGTATCCCCAATAAGCCTGCGCCATTTTTGCACGGCCTCAGGCGCTTGTAAAACGCCCGCAACTATAGGTCCTGAGATCATAAAAGTAAGCAAACTATCAAAAAAAGGGCGCTCCTTATGCGCTGCGTAAAACTTCTCCGCCTCTTCTCTCTTTAGGCTTCGCATAGCAAGGGCTAAGATACGAAAAGCTTCTTCCTCAATGCGGGCCAGTATTTTTCCAGTCTGCGAGTTTTGTACCGCGTCAGGCTTGATGATCATGAAAGTCTTATCCATTAAGACAATTCTGCAAGCCCTATAGACATGTCAATTACAATTGGAAACCCATAGCAAACCAAACAGCCTGCTCTCTTTCAAGAAAACCCGGCCACCTCACGCTTTGCGAAAGCGTCAAGGAGACATTCGCATAGCGTCCATAGCTTTTGATCCCTAGAGCGATGCCTTCCAAATATCCCACATTAGGCTGCGTAGTGTTTGCTTCCGTAAGTCCCAGATCGTAGGCTATAAAAAAGAAGGGCTGGCCCCAAAGGAAGCTTTGCTGCGGGTCAACGTATGTGCCAGACCAATACCATTGCAGCTCATTTCTGAGAGTATAGCCGATGTCTGCGCTTATGCCCTGCCTTCTATAACCCCGCACTGTGTAAAGGCCGCCTATGCTAAATTGCTGATCGCTGTGCAGTATGTCTGTAGTATACTGCAGCTGGTAGTCTACTTGGTAACGGAATTTTTGCTTGAGGTAGGAAAAGGGCATGCTCATATTCATGGAGCCTTCTATTTTAGAAAACTCCTCAGCAGGATTGGTCAGGTTATTACCCCCTATAGCTATGCCGCTGAGATTCCCAAAAATATAGCCGGCATTGACTCCAAAATTCGCAAAAGGGAAAAAATGACTGTAGTGGATATCAAGTTTGAAAGTTTTGGAGCTACGGCTGCTTGCAATCAAACGCGTCTGCGCAAAGAAATTTTCAGAGCTTTTCTGTTTTACAGCAAGAGAAACCGTGCTTTTCCTGCTTTTGCCGCGATAGATAATTCTGTCTAAAGAGAAATTTCCTATCGTGGTCTTCCCTTCGCTTTTGAATTCATCAGAGCCGACAGGAACAATATTTTGATACTCGCTTTGCGTAAAGAAATATGCTATAGTCCAGTAGCCGAAAGGGAGGCTGTAGTTTATACTGGCAGAACGGGTAAAGTTTTCAGGCTTGTTCCCACGCACGATGCTGAGGTTTGTACTGATATTCCAAGAATCATTTAAGCGCATCAGATTATCCAGGCCAAGCGAAACATTGCTCAGCACCGCTCCCGTAGCCTCAGAACCAGAGTTATTGAAGTTCACAGCCAAATGCCAGGGCGCGCTTTGTTGTCTTTCTATAATAATATGGCTGCCTCCCGTGCGTTCGCCCGGAAGCAGACGCATTTTTGCCTTATTGGAGCGCAGGCGGTTGATTTGTTCTAGGCCCTGTTCTATATCACGCAGATTCAGCCTTTTGTCCCTCATAAAAGGGAATGCCATAAAAATCTCTGAGTCATGACCTGCTTTCTCGTCAAAACGGATGCTTTCCACATTGCCCGGGACAACGCGAATATCCAAAACACCGTCACTTAAGTTCTGCTTTGGCAGATATACCCGGGTAGTAATTTGACCTTCCTCAATATAGTGATTCGTAGTTTTACGTATAAGATATTCAAACTCCTGGGGCCCCAGGCAGCGGCCCAGCATATCTTTGGCAATAGACTTCCTGATAGCGCTGCGCAAATATGGATCCCCATTGATCTGGATACGCTTGATATGTACGCACTGCCTCCCTTTTCTGAATATTCTTCCCAGAGACAGCTCCTTAGCCAAATCAGAATGCGGGCTGGGCTTGAAACTCCGTCTACTGCGCTCCAGCTGACGCAGCTGCTCTCTTTCCTGCTGGTTCCTGAGTCTTTGCAGCTCTCTATAGGTCTCTAAGCCGGAGCTGTCACTTCCAAAAGTCCTTTCTAATTCGCTTTGTTCTTCTGATTGGGGATTGACCTGCGCGCCCAGCTTATAGAGATCATACAAATAGACGCAAAGTAAGAGGCAATAGGCGCTTCTTTGGAGTAGATAAGACATTCTGATTCCTACATATTCCTACATAAGTCCCCAAACTTGTACTAAACACAGCAAAAGATAGGCATCAAAGCCGCTGTAATAAAAAAAGCTGCCCTTAGAGTGCGCTAATTCTTTTGCTTTTTGACTGTAAAGCTCCATCCCAAAGCGCGCAAATATAGCATCAAGGCGCACGCCAAATATATTATGACGTTCCCGCCATATATCATCCATCAGCGCTCTTGTGTTCCTATGAGGTTTTTGTTTTTTTTGCGCCTTAGCTGCCGCTTCGTACAAGTATATATAATTTTGGCATAGCATCTTGCGTTGTCGAGAATAAATGAGCCGCGAATCTATTTTCGAGGAAGGGATAGAGGCAAAGATATGAGAAGACCATTCCATAAACGCCTTCTTTATCAGGCCTTCGGGATAAGCAAAGTCATGTCTTCCATTATCATATAGATACAGCGCTTTCCCCAAGCCCTCTTCCTCCAGCTCCAGCAGCAAAAGCCTATATAGCAGCTTGGGAGTGCAGTGGTACAAAAAAACAAAGGCTTCTTCCATACATGCAAAATCTTCATATAGGATTTTATATGACAATCTATCTAAGGAATTTGCAATCATCTTTTTATATTCCCGTATTGTCTCTGTGCCTGCCTGCTTTTTATATTTTTCTTGGCATTGCCGCACCCAGCTCTCCTGTGGGCTTCCTCTATGCAGATTGAGAAAACAAGCGCCGGCGCGTATCTTCTTTTCATCCCTTTGGATTTCCTGCAGCGCAGCATAAAAGGCATAAGCTTGTGAACTATTCCATTTGCGGCTCCCGTAGAGCTTGAGTTGTAAAATACTTTGGTAATCTTTGCTTGACTCTTCTGAGCCGTGTTCAGGGCTTGGGGTTTTTAGAAATTCTCGAGACAGGTCCATGTATACAAGCTGAAGTCCTTGCCTTCCCGCATTGCTTCCCCTGTTGTATCAGAGCAAGGGGATAGCACAAGGGCTATTCTTAGATCTTAGCTCGTGAAGCGCCTTGTATTTTCGCCGTGTTTTTGCTCTTGTTTTTTACCTAATGCGCTGGAGCCGGGTCTGGATTGATGCCCAAACCAGAAAGAGGAGGCTTAGGGCTTGTTTTTCTAATTTTTTCCTGGCTGCGGGGCTTCTTGTGATCCAGTGATTCCTCCTCTGGAATCTTGAAAACAGCCGCTTTTTTTTGAGCATAGGAAAAACCCACAAGCGCCTGCAACTCTTCGCCGGATATGCTTTCTTGAGCTAAGAGGGCTCGCGCGATTTTCTCAAGCTTGGCTTTGTTTTTATTCAGCAAATGTTTCCCTTTTTTGAGCTGATCTTCTACTATGGCTTTGATCTCCTGGTCTATTGTAGCTGCAGTATTATCGCTGTAGTGGCGCACATGACTCATATCGCGTCCTAAAAACACATTTTCGTTTGGGTTTACATAAGAAATACGTCCTACATTCTTAGACATGCCCCATTCACATACCATACGCCGCGCAATTTTTGTCGCTACTTGTATATCATTGGAAGCGCCGGTAGAGGTGTCTCGAAAAATAATTTCTTCTGCTAAATAGCCTCCCATCAAAACACAGATACGATCTTCCCAATACTTTTTAGGCTGTATATGCCGATCTTCCTCAGGAATACTATGTGTGAGCCCCAGGGCCCGCCCACGGGGGATAATCGTTACCTTATGCACAGGCTCCGCATAAGGCAAAAGCAAAGCAAGAAGAGTATGTCCGCTTTCATGGTATGCGATCACTTTTTTTTCTTCAGCCGTAATCAAGAAAGAGCGCCTTTCCGGTCCCATCATAACTTTATCCTTGGCCTCTTCCACCTCTTCCAAAGTAACGCACTGCTTGTTACGCCGCGCAGCTAAAAGCGCGCTTTCGTTGATCAGATTTGCCAGATCGGCCCCCGTAAAACCAGAAGTCCCTTGGGCAACCTTTTTCAAACTCAGCTCAGGGCTTATACGAATCTTGCGCGCATGAATGTTCAAAATCGCCTCCCTGCCTCGAAGATCAGGCGCATCCACAACTACTTGGCGGTCAAAGCGGCCAGGTCGCAAAAGAGCAGGATCCAGAACATCCGGGCGGTTTGTCGCAGCGATAATAATAATACCTTCCTTTTCTTCAAAGCCATCCATTTCCACGAGCATCTGATTTAGCGTCTGCTCCCTCTCATCATGTCCACCTCCAAGCCCTGCTCCCCGGAGCCTGCCTACGGCGTCAATTTCATCAATAAAAACAATGCAAGGTGAATTTTTTTTAGCTTGGCTAAATAAGTCCCGCACTCGAGATGCTCCGACACCGACAAACATCTCCACGAAATCTGAGCCGGAAATAGAATAAAAAGGCGTGTTTGCCTCCCCAGCTACTGCACGAGCAAGAAGAGTCTTGCCTGTGCCAGGCGGTCCCACAAGCAGAACGCCGGCGGGGGATTTTGGCTCCTATAGTATGAAATTTACGAGGGTCACTCAGGAAATCTACAAGCTCACTCAACTCCTGCTTGGCTTCTTCACAGCCAGCTACATCCTTAAAGGTGATCTTCTTTTTGTCCTCTGATTCATTAAGCTGCGCTCTGCTCTTGCCAAAAGCCAAAGCTCGATTACCTGTATGTTGAATCTGGCGCATCATTACCATCCAAAGTAAGAAGACAATGAGTAGGATGGGTAAAAGACTAAAAAAGGTGGAAAAAAATCCGCCCTCTTCCTCGTTCATAAATTGATATACTACGCCATTTGCTTCTAGTTTTTGCAGGAATTTCTCTGATATCACTCCTGGCAGACTCTCTACTATGAAAGGGATGGTGCGGTCTAAAATACGTTCGTGCGTGTCCGTAGGCTCAATGCGATTGCCTGCTCTCAGATAACGACCAGTGATCTGGCGGGGAGAAATCTCTAAGACAAAGCCTTGTTCTCTCCCCAGCATAGATAATATAGGGTTTGTGCTTTTGCCTTGCTTGGGCGCTTGCGTATAAATGACGCCAATCTCCTTTTTCCCAGACTTGCTGAGCATACGACTGAATTGGGAGAAGCTAAGGACTTCAATTTGTTTGAGGTCCTTTTTGGCGGAGAATTGGGAACTCAGCCATAGGCCCCCAAAAAATATGAGAGCCATAAAAAGTATGATCTTAGCGTTACGTGATGCCATGTATTACCCTTATCGGCAGGCCTAATGCTTTGGACATAGCTATGCGCCACACCCGCTGCCTTTGCAAAAGCCTGCAAGAAGCGCTTCCTTTTTCGTACCCAATGTAATAGAGCGCGCCTGACAAGTCAAATCTTTTCGTGAAAATCTTAGAATTCATCTGTTATTTCAATTTCAGCTTAGTTTAAGAACAAAGACTGCAAGCTCTGCCCTGTCATGTGGTACAATCTGTAAGCAAATACAAAAACATGCTCTACACAATAAACCTAAAAACGGCAGCCTTGCCGGCATAACATGCAGTATTTGATACGCTGCTTTATTTTCTGTACTCTAGCTTTGCATGACAGCAAGCCCTGCATCGCATCCCGCTGATTTGTTTGTAACAATACATAGTTTACAAGGAAAGTTTCAAGCCCTGCAACTTAGGAACTAGTAGCGCAGGAAATTGTATCTACACAAAATACCAAGCCAGCCCTCGTCCTCAAGGAAAATACAAACTTCATCTGTCAATATCATCTTATCTGAATGCCCCCCTTTATCCGCGTTGCATTAGGCTATGATTGTAACTTAACCAGTTATCAGGTTGATATTTACAACTCATAAGCATACTGCATAACACATTGTTGAAAAAACATCAACGTTTTATTTATAGGAACGCTAAGTTCATCTACATACGAATAACACAGGCGTCAAGGCGCAGCATCATGCCACACTTTCACAAAAAACGCGCCTTATCATCATAGCAAAACGTGCATGACGCCCGGCAACTCACACGCATCGATAGCAGCGCATAAGCACCTCCTACCCACTCCAAATTCATCAGTAAAAAAAGTAAATTTTTTTCTAAAAAAAGTTTGACATATATTTACCCTAGTGCTACAATACCATAAGCTTTTGATACAAACATCATGTTGATACAAACATCATCTTGATAAAAGCATCATGTTAATAAAGACATCATGTTGATAAAACATCATGTTGATAAGACATCATGTTGACGAAAACTCTTGCTCTGTTTTAGCATTTCTAAATATGTGAAAAAAAGTAAATTTTCTAAAAAAGTTTGACATATATTTGCCCTAGTGCTACAATACCATAAGCTTTTGATAAAGACATCATGTTCATAAAGACATCATGTTCATAAAGACATCATGTTCATAAAGACATCATGTTCATAAAGACATCATGTTCATAAAGACATCATGTTGATAAAAGCATCATGTTGATAAAGCATCATGTTGATAAAGCATCATCTTGATAAAGCATCATCTTGATAAAGACATCATGTTGATAAAGCATCATCTTGATAAAGCATCATGTTGACGAAAACTCTTGCTCTGTTTTAGCATTTCTAAATATGTGAAAAAAAGTAAATTTTTTCTAAAAAAGTTTGACATATATTTACCCTAGTGCTACAATACCATAAGCTTTTGATAAAACATCATGTTGACGAAAACACAGGTGTTTTTGCAAAAGCATATCACACTCGCTTAACAAAGCAATCGCATTTAGGAGGAAAAACAAATGCAGAACAAATTTAAAAAAACCACAGCTCAACTCAAAGGAGGCATCACAGACTCGCAGGGCAAAGCCCACAGCTTTCCTGAGCACCTGCGCCCACGCGACATAATGCGGCGCCCAGACTTCGCTTATTACAACAAGGCCCGCCGCCATCACTTCCTACGTAGCTTAGCCTTGCAGCGCTTCCTTACCCCTACCCCCCCCCCCCCCCCAACTCGCTCAGGAGGCAGGCGCATGAAACACAGCTTAGTTTCTTGTCTCCTCCTTGCGGGTATTCTTTCCCTTAGCGCCCAGTGCGGCTACATCAACCCCGGTCTCTGCGGCGGTGACCAGTTTGCAAACCCAGACTTTGAATGTATGCCCTTCGCCGTCCAAAACCTGCGAAGGGAAATGGACCCCGCCCATCCCACCAACCCGAAAAAGTTCTTCCTTGCATGGGACCCAGCCCCCGGCGGTTATGAATACATACAAATGTATAAAATCGAGAAGGGCACCGCAAGCTTCACGGGCGCAGAGGTCCAATGGCAGGGCAAAGACACGATGGCCGAGAGCCGAGGCCCCAGCATGCCCATGGACATGGACGATGCCTCCACCGAGTTTTACTATTATTTTCGTGTGACCGCCTGCAGCGCCTACGGCTGCGGGCAGGCCAGCGAGCCCCTCGAGATGCTGCTCGGCCATGCCCCGCCTGAGCTGAGCGGCGTCCAAGTCAATGGCCAAAAGCTCTTCAGCTCTGCCGCCGAGCTCAAAACGAACGATTACAAAATCACATGGGAGCACTCGCCCGATGTCGATGACAACGCAGAGCGCATTTTCTACCAGCTCCAAGACAGCGCAGATGACTCAGTTTCTACCATAGAAGAAGGACTGCAAATCCAGCGCAACACCAACCCCTACGGCTACACCTACCAGAATTTCCTGCGCACCTGCGAGCGCACGCCCAAAGAAAGCGCCTGTGGCCCGTGGTCCATGCCCTTCCAAGTTGCCGTTGACCTGCCTGCGCCCACTGCAGCTTATCTTGTGCTCGCCTCTTCCGAGTGGCAGCAGGAAGGCAAGCACGTAGCCTACGATCACGCCTACACGCTGGCCATGTCTGCGCCTGCCCCGCTGCAAAAGCATGTCGCCGCCTACGAGCTGCAGGAGCGCATCAGCGGTGACTCTGGTGAGAGCTGGAGTCCGTGGTCCACCGTGCCCGCCGTCTCGGGCGCCCGCCACGCCTTTACTAGCAAGCAGGATGGCGACTACTCCTACAGTCTGCGCTTCTGTCCCGCAGGCGACGATGCCCGCTGCAGCACATGGAGCGGCGCTGTCCTGAGCCTCAGCGTGCTCAGCATCCCCCCGCCCCCGCCCGCCGCCTTCCAGAGCGATGAGCCCGACCCCACCACCTCCTACGACGGCATCTATCGTCTGGTCTGGGAAGCCCCCGAAGGCGCGCCCAAAGACACCTACTACGTGCTAAACCAGACTCAGCGCCTAAGCGGCCTTGCGTATTCTCCCGATCCCGCAACACCCACCGCCGAGCCCCAGACTTTTTCCTATGAATTGCAGCTCTGCCTCGATCATCCCGAGGAGGGGGAGGCCCCCATCTGTAGCGAGCCTGTCAGCTACGACATCATCGTCCAGCGGCTTGCCACGCCCGCCGCCTTTGCTACGAACTTCAGCCAGCGCTATTTTGGCCAGCCCTACAGGCTCAGCTGGGGTCGGGTCACGGGCGCTGTAGAATACAGGTTTGACGGCGGTGCAGGCTGCGCCCGCCTTGCCCCGCAGGCGCAGGATGCGCTTGAAAAGCAGAGCATGGACGTGATGCCAGAATACGGCCAAAGCGACAGGACCTGCACATACAAAATCCAGGCCTGTCCCGGCAGTGAGGCTGCGCTCGTCTGCAGCGAGTGGAGCCCCGATGTGAGCATCGCCTACAAGCCCCTCGGCGTGCCCGTGCTTACGCACAGCCAGAGCGGGCAACACGGCGACAAATCCTACGACGGCAAGTATTTTCTGAGCTGGCCGAACATAGATGGCGCCGCCCGCTACCAGTTTGAAGAAAAGGCTGGCAGCGCCACGCAGCACGAGCTCGACACGCCCCGATACCCCAAGGCCACTTTGACGAACAACAAGCTGGGTGCCTACGCCTACATGGTCCGTGCCTGCTCGCAGACGGCGCCAGCCGATCCTAGCGATGCCAGCTGTGGCGCATGGTCGGCTTCTTACAGCGTGACGGTGGAGGCCCTGCCCGTGCCGAAGGGCTTTGCCATCAGTCTTGATCCCAGCGACGTCTCCCAGTCCGAGAAAGAGCGCACCTCCTACAACGATGCGGCGGGCTTTAGCTGGTCTGCGGTGCCTGGCGCCAAGTCTTATGTAATAGAAGAAAGTTCCGATGATGGCGCAAACTGGGCTAAAGCTGTGGGTGTGGATGCGCCTGCGCTCAGCGCCAGCATCACGAGGAGCCTGCCTGCCAGCGGCGCCGACAGCTATATTTACAGAATTAAGGCCTGCACGCTCGCTGGCGGCGGAGGCCCCTGCAGCTCGCCTACGGCTGATGCTGATCTGCTCAAGCTCCACTTTCGCAGTAGCCTCAGCCAGCCCGCCGGCTTTGCGCTTTCCACAAAGAGCCTTTTCGTAGGGCAGAGCTACGACATCAGATGGGCAAGCGTGACGGACACGCAGCGCTACGAGCTGGCCCGCTGCGAGGCCTCCTGCGATAGCGACGAAAACTGGAATACAATAGAAGAAAGCCTGACAGGCTCGCCCAAGAGCATGGCTTCCCAGAACAGCGATTCAGGCAAAAACTACGCCTACAGGCTGCGCGCCTGCCCCTTTGCGATGCCAGAGCAGGACCTTGGCTGCAGCGCATGGAGCAGCAGCGCTGCGCTCAGCATCCATCTGCCCACCTCCTCTACGCTGACGCACAGCCAG
>CBDETG010000041.1:0-26777 GCA_965242745.1 Leptonemataceae bacterium | reverse complement strand
GTGGACGTTACATATCGAATGCCTGGGGCGCCTGTATTTGAAAACGCTACTCCTTCCCTGAGCTCTGCAAGCGCCACGGGCTTTGATATTGCAATAGACAGCGACGTTGCTGTGACGGTCTACAGCGTGCGCCTGGCCCAATGGAGCAACTGCGCCGACAAACTGTCCAGATTGAAAGCGGAGAACGACGCCTCTAACACAGCTGCGCCTGACAGCGCAGTATGTCCCTTAGCATCAGCGCTGGAGCTTTCACAGACACGTTGAACTACACTTTCACCAGCAATACGAATTACGACTATGATGTCTATGTGGTACTGAAGGCAGGGGGCGTATATAGCGCAGTGGAATTAGTGAACGTTAGTTTTCGTGTGCCTCTATTTGAAAACTCTACTCCTTCCTTGGACTCTGCAAGCAGCACAGGCTTTGATATTGCTATAGACAGCGACATTGCTGTGACGGCCTACAGCGTGCGCCTGGCCGATGGAGCAACTGCGCCGACAGCTGCCCAGATTGAAAGCGGGAACGACGCCTCTGATACAGCTGCGCCCGCCAGTATGTCCCTTAGCATTAGCGCTGGGCCTTTCACAGGCACGCTGAGCTACGCCTTTAGCAGTACTACGAATTACGACTACGACGTCTATGTGGTATTGAAGACGGGCTTCGCATATAGCACGGTCATGTTAGTGGACCTTAGTTTTCGTATGCCTCTATTTGAAGGCCCTACTCCTTCCCTGAGCTCTGCAAGCGCCACGGGCTTTGACATCGCAATAGACAGCGACATTGCCGTAACAGCCTACAGCGTGCGCCTGGCCAATGGAGCAACTGCGCCGACAGCTGCCCAGATTGAAAGCGGGAACGACGCCTCTAACACAGCTGCGCCCGCCAGTATGAGTCTTAGCCTCAGCTCTGGAACTTTCTCAGGCACGTTGAACTACACTTTCACCAGCAATACGAATTACGACTATGATGTCTATGTGGTACTGAAGGCAGGGGGCGTATATAGCGATGTCATGTCAGTGGACGTTGTGTTCCGCATGCCTGTATTTGAAAACTCTACTCCTTCCTTGGACTCTGCAAGCAGCACGGGCTTTGATATTGCAATAGACAGCGACATTGCCGTAACAGCCTACAGCGTGCGCCTGCCCGATGGAGCAACTGCGCCGACAAACGTCCAGATTGAAAATGGGCAAGCCGCCTCTGGTACGGCTGCGCCCGCCAGTATGTCCCTTAGCATCAGCGCTGGAGCTTTCACAGGCACGCTGAGCTACACTTTTAGCAGCAATACGAATTACGACTATGATGTCTATGTGGTACTAAAGGCTGGAGGCGTATATAGCGATGTCATGTCAGTGGACGTTGTGTTCCGCATGCCTGTATTCGAAAGCTCTTCTCCTTCCCTAAGCTCTGTTAGCAGCACAGGCTTTGGCATTACAATAGACAGCGACATTGCCGCAACAGTCTACAGCGTGCGCCTGGACCGATGGAGCAACTGCGCCGACAGCTGCCCAGATTGAAAGCGGGAACGACGCCTCTAACACAGCTGCGCCCGCCAGTATGTCCCTTAGCATCAGCGCTGGAGCTTTCACAGGCACGCTGAGCTACACTTTTAGCAGTACTACGAATTACGATTATGATGTCTATGTGGTACTGAAGGCGGGCTTTGCATATAGCGCGGTCATGTTAGTGAATGTTAGCTTCACAATGCCTGTATTTGAAAACTCCACCCCCTCTTTGCTCGCTGCAACTAGTACAGGTTTTTCTATCACAATAGACAGTAACGTTGCCGCAACAGTCCACAGCGTGAGCGTGCCGAATGGGGCAACTGCCCCGACAATTGTAAACATTGAGAATGGGCAAGACGCCGATGGCACAGCTGCGCTTTCTGCGACCCATAACATAGGCTCTGGTGATGCGCCCACATTCTTAGGCACACTGAACTACGCTTTCACCAGTACTACGAATTACGATTATGATGTCTATGTGGTACTGAAGGCGGGGAGCGTATATAGCGCGGTCATGTCAGTGGACGTTGCGTTCCGCATGCCTGTATTTGAAAACTCTACTCCTTCCCTGGACTCTGCAAGCGCCACGGGCTTTGATATTGCAATAGACAGCGATATTGCCGTAACAGTCTACAGCGTGCGCCTGCCCGATGGAGCAACTGCGCCGACAAACGTCCAGATTGAAAATGGGAACAACGCCTCTGATACAGCTGCGCCCGCCAGTATGTCCCTTAGCATCAGCTCTGGAGCTTTCACAGACACGCTGAGCTACGCTTTCACCAGCAATACGAATTACGACTATGACGTCTATGTGGTACTGAAGGCAGGGGGTGTATACAGCGCAGTGGAATTAGTGAATGTTAGCTTTCGCGTGCCTGTATTTGAAAACTCTACTCCTTCCCTGAGCTCCGCTACCAATACAGGCTATGTTATCTCAATAGACAGCGACATTGCTGTCACGGTCTACACCGTGCGCCTGGCCGATGGCGCAGCTGCGCCGACAAACGTCCAGATTGAGAACGGGCAAGACGCAGGTGGCACATCTGTTGGACCTACTGCCAGATCGAGCTTTAGTATTAGTAATGGGCCCAGCTTCTCGCGCATGCGGACCACATCTTTTAGCAGTACTCCGAGTTACGATTATGATGTCTATGTAGTACTGAAGGCGGGCTTTGCGTATAGCGCGGTCATGTTAGTGAATGTTACGTACAGGACGCCTGTATTTGAAGGCATGACTCCTTCCCTGAGCTCTGCAAGCAGCACGGGCTTTGACATTGCAATAGACAGCGACATTGCCGCCACGGCCTACAGCGTGCGCCTGGCCGATGGAGCAGCTGCGCCGATGGCTGCCCAGATTGAAAGCGGGAACGACGCCTCTGATACAGCTGCGCCCGCCAGTATGTCCATTAGCATTAACACTGGAACTTACACGGGCACCTTGAGCTATAACTTTGGCAGCCACTCTTCTGACTACTACAACTATGATGTCTATGTGGTATTGAAGGCAGGAAGCGCATATAGCGCGGTCATGTTGGTGAATGCCTTTTTGAGGCCCGTAGTAGATTCTAAAAAGCTTGCCCTTGGCAGCCAGCATAGCTGTTTGTTGAAGGATGGTACAAGTACGAGCGCAGTCTATTGCTGGGGGGATGGGTCTTATGGAAGATTGGGGAATGATAGTACAGCTGATATAGGAAGCGGCGGGGCAGGTACTGTGAACGTGGATGCCTCACTGAGCTCGGTTGCTCTCAGCTTAGATAATAGCCAGGAAGAAAGAATTCGATATATCACAGCAGGATCAGACCATACCTGCGCGCTCTCCAGTCTAGGGCGTGTTTATTGCTGGGGGCAGGGAGCTAATGGCCGGCTAGGCACTGGGAACGCAAATGATGTGGGTGACGCCGCAGCAAGGTCCGTAAGCACGCTCACAGCTGTCAATTTTGGTCTGGATAGTCTTGGTAATCCTATCACAGCGCGGCAGGTAGAAGCGGGAGACGGTTTTACTTGCGCTGTTTTGGGTAATGACGCCAGAATCGTGCGTTGCTGGGGCTATGGGGCTAACGGAAGATTAGGAAACGACAGCACAACAGATGTCATGAATGGAATGGGAGCGAACGTGACTTTGGGCCTGGCTACAAGCGAAAGTGTCAGCCAGCTCGATCTCGGCTGGGAGCATGCCTGCGTTCGCTTGAATACAGACGCTGTGCGCTGCTGGGGGGCGGGAGCAAGCGGCCAGTTAGGTTACAATAATACAAATGATGTAGGGGATGGCACGGGGGATAGCGTGTCAGCTGCAGGGGATTTGGACTTTGGTACGGATATGGGGGGGACAAGCATTACAGCAACAGCAATTTCACTAGGAAACAGCTTCAGCTGCGCTATTTTAAGTACAGGAGGGGCGCGCTGCTGGGGGCTTGCCGAAAATGGCCGCTTGGGGAATGGCCAGACTTCTACAAGCTATAATATAGGGGATGCTGCAACGAGAGCGCTTGCAGATGCTTCAGATATTGTCACGCCTGTGGCAGTAAGCGCCATAAGTCATATAGCAGCAGGTAGAGAGCATGCTTGTCTTGTCAGCAGCACGAATGCGACCCATTGTTGGGGCGAATATGACAACGGCAGGATGGGATATCCATCTCCAATTATTGTCAATGATTTAACTCTTCCCATCATTGCCTCCGTTGATACCGGTCAGACCGGGAACATAAGCGAGATAGCCTTAGGCCATCTCCATAGCTGCCTGCTCTATGCATCAGGAAACCTTGTTTGTTGGGGAGGCAACGGCGAAGGGCAGCTGGGGCACAATACGACAAACGATATAGGAGATGATGAAAACCCCAGCGCTGCCGCCTCCAATCCCCTTACGCTGCCTTCTCTCCCCTAATATGTGGAACTTAGAATCGCAGATTAAGCAAGGTAAAATCCATTTCAAATTAGGACAAGCATAGGCTACGGGCCATCCGACCATGCAATGAAGCTCTGCGCATATTGTTTTAGTGTCGCTGTTTTGACTTGACGTACTTTAGAGGTATGTTTTAATCAAAGCTTCTTTTATGTTCTCTAGGGTTTGGTTTTGACTTGACGTACTTTAGAGGTATGTTTTAATAAGACGCGCTGCCTAGTGAGGATGAGATCAGTTTTGACTTGACGTACTTTAGAGGTATGTTTTAATTGTGTTGCCCATCTCCTGACGCGCTGATATGTTTTGACTTGACGTACTTTAGAGGTATGTTTTAATGAAGCATGCTTTCCTAAGCAAAGAGAGTCCGTAAAACTAGCGATTGCTTTTGCAAGTCGGGTCGTCTTATTTGTTATTATTATGAAAATCTCAACACCTGCCAGACAAAAAGACAGGCGCCGGGTAAGCTTTACAGAAGCGCCGGGTCTTTTCTTAGAGTATCTATATAAAGACCTGCTTTCTAAGCTGGAAAGCGTAGACCGCAAAGTAGATAAGCAGACAAGCCGCCTGGATGGCTTGGAAAGCAAAGTAAACAAGGGCTTTTTGCAATCAGAGACCCGGCTTGCTAAACTAGGAACCAGCCAAACTTGGCTCATCAGGATTCTGGGAGTAGCTTTGCCTGCCTTGCTTCTATTGATTACTTATCTACACAGCGACACAAAGCAAGTCATGCAGAAACTAGACTCGCGCATAAACAAGATGGAAACCAAAATAGACTCACGTATAGACAAAATAAACTCACGCATAGACAAGATGGACTCGCGCATAGACAAGATAGACTCACGCATAGACAAAATAAACTCACGCATAGACAAGATAGACTCGCGCATAGACAAGATAGACTCAAGCATGGACAAAATGGACTCCAAGCTGGACTTGCTTTTACAAAGGCAATCCAAGACCAGCCGCAGGTAGCTTTCTGTACTTTCTCTTAGCCCGCGCGGCGTAGCGTATACGTAGTTTTGCAGCTTCGTTTTGACTTGACGTATTTTAGAGGGAAGTTTTAATGAGGCCTATTATGCCATTTACAATTTACTATAAGCAAGTCATCTTATGCTTTGCTATATCAGCATTCTGCTTTTGCGCAAGTGAAAGTACTACAGATAACACGCCTGCGCCAGATAATACGCCTACGCCAGACAACACGCCTACGCCAGATAACACGCCTACGCCAGATAACACGCCTACGCCAGATAACACGCCCGCGCAAAGCAACGAATGCACAGAAGAAGATCTTACTTTTATCTACTTCGCTAACCGCGAGCTGTATGAAAATAATAGTGATAATGACAACAACAATAGTGATAATGACAACAACAATAGTGATAATGACAACAACAACAATAGTGACAGTGATAATGATAGTGACAATGTTGCTGTGCGATGTGTAGTAGAGGCTCGATATAAAGATGGCATCGTAGCTAGATTCGCTGAGTTCTCAATAGCAACAGAGCTGATAACATTCCGGGCTACTCTTTACACAAATGGCAAGTTTGCAACTATGACTTATTTCACAGAAGGCGTGCGTGAAAGAAAGTACTATCTCAAAGGAGGGCTGGTAACGGCACAAATGCTCTACGAAGAGGACGGGGAAACAAAAAGAAGAGAACTAACTTATTACAGCGATGGCGCTATCAAAACAATCATATACCATAGAGAGCTGCGCCAACGAGGCCGGCTTGCCTATCCTACTTGTTATACAGAGGACGAAGAGGAAGAAGAATGTAGCTATGCTAAGCATGGCTGTTCTCGTATATCCACTACTTGTATCTGAGAGCCGCTCTGCGTGCTGGGCGCATCTATTTTTTACTCTACAGCGCATAGGTCCAAGCGCAAGCGATAGCTGCATAGACTGATCAGCGCAGGCTCTGCGTCTGTCTTCAAGCCTCTGCTATCGCAAGGCGGCTCCGGATACTGTGGGCAAGGACGCCTGCTTCGGCAAATTCCAGGGCGCTGCCTGTAGCTATGCCGTGAGCAATACGCGTGATCTGCAATGAGTTTTCTTCTTCAAAGAGCTTGCAAATATAATCAGCCGTTGCGTCTCCTTCTAAAGTGGGGTTTGTGGCTAAAAAGAGCTCCCGCATATCAGGGTGATTTTGCAGCCTGAGACGCAGCGCATCAATACGCAGTTCCTCAGGCCCTATGCCATCTATAGGGGAGAGAGCTCCCATAAGAACATGATACAGGCCGGGAAATGCCTTGGTCCTTTCAATTACCAGCACGTCACCCGGTTCCTCTACTACGCAAAGGCGCAGCCTGTCTCTTCTTGGGTCCAGGCAAATATCGCATATCTTGCCCTGCGTGATACTGCCGCATTCTTGGCAAAAGCCGAGTTTTTCTTTGAGCTCCACAATACTTTGGCTTAAGTCTTTTGCAAAACTGCTGTCTTTTTTCATGAGATGCAAGACAATACGCATTGCGCTGCGTTGGCCGATGCCAGGCAATGCGCTAAGGAGTTGGCATAGCTTGCGTAAGTTTTCATCCATAAAGACAGCGGGCAATTCTTTAGACTCTGTGTCAAGAGGGAGAGGACTTTTCTATCAGCCAAATGAGCATCACGGAAAGCGCATACAATACAAGCACAAGCAAAGCCAAGGCAATCTGGCTGATAGGATCGGGCGGGGTAATGATAGCGCTGAAAATAAGCAGGATAAGAACGATATATCTCCAGTTTTGTTTATGCCAGCGGCTTGTAATAATACCCAGCCAGCCTAGAATCAGGCTAAGCAAGGGCATCTGAAAAACGAGACCACAGCCTATGTGCAGCAGGAAGAGAAAAGAATAGTATTTTTCCACTGTGGTTTGCGGCTTTACGCCCATAAGCAGTATATCTTGGAATAAGAAATGCAAAGCCATGGGAAAAAGGTAATGCCATGCGATTACTAAGCCGCACCAAAACAAAAGGCAGGAGGCCATGACACAGCCGCCGCCTATCCACGCTGCTCGCTTGGGGAGGGCAGGCGTGATGAAGCCCCATAGTATATAAAAACTAAAGGGCAGACTCAGGCTGACAGCGCTCATAAAGCTCAGCTTCAAAAGCACTTCGAGACTTCCGTATACATTCTGTAAAAGCAGTTCTTGATTCGTCAATTTGAGATAGGGAGTGATGAGAAAGGCATGCAGCTGCTTGCTAAAAAGCAGGGCGCAGACGCCGCTTGCAATAAGAAGCGCAAGCACGCTGATAACACGGCGCCGGAGCTCTTCGAGATGTTCTCCAATACTAAGATATTTTCTTGAAGAAGGGCGGGAAGAGCGCTCTGCCCTAGATTGCTGAGCAGGGGCGCTGGTGGAGTGGGCAAGAGAGGGACCGCGGCGCTTGCCAGAAGCAGACTTCCTACTTCTTGAAGGGGGCATGGACAAAGAATAGAGGCGCTGCAAAGGGCTGAGTATGCTTTGACTACTTTTCCCGTGCAGCTTTCGCAGACTTTTTTTGCGCTCTTGCCTTCTTCTTGCTTTGTTTGTTTTTTGCGGCCGAGCGGGGCGGGCCCTGAGCTACGGAATTTTCCTCTTTCATGTGTGAGTTTTCTTCCCAGTTCAAGCTGTTTTTAGAGTTCATGAGAGAGCGCTTGAATTCACGAATACCCGTGCCTAAATCGCGGGCTAACTGAGGCAGTTTACGCCCTCCAAATAGAATAAGAACAACAAGCAGAATAACTATGAGCTCCGGAACACCTATACTACTAAACATGAGCCTATTTTTGTACTAGAGCTTTTTCTTGCAAGCTATAAAAAGGAGCCCTTATGCTTAGCGCTTTTTGCAGTTAAGCTCTACAATAGCCTGCGCAAATAGCAAAGGAGGCAGGCAGGACCGCAAAAAAGTTTTGACTATCTGAAATAGGAAAGAGCTCCTGGCTTTGCTCTTGCAATAAGCGATTTTTCTTTTGGCGTGCTGCGCAAGGCGCAAAAAACAATCCTAGATTTGCATTGTCTTTCTGTCGATATTATGATTATGGAAGAATCTTTGAGAGCAGAATATATACGAGCCGGTAATCAAGCCTTTCATGAAAAAAACTTCAAGAAGGCAAAGGAATGCTTTCTGCGGGCAAATGATAAAGACGGCCTCTTACGTTTAGGCAATTACTACATGTATGAAAAGGGGCTGCCTCTGCTGGCCTATTCGTACTACCAAAAGGCAGGAGCGCATTCTAAAGTAGAAGAGCTGCGCTGGCGCATGCTTGGGGCTATAGCGCAATGGCTGGGAAGTGACAAGCTCCGGCCGGAATCCAGGCGCCTGCTTGCTGCTGTCAAATCTTCGTCATTCGCAGGGCGCAAGGCGCAACTTCTACAAAAAAAAGAATTAGAGGCAAATCAGGAGGGCATGTTAGCCGTGCCTGTGAATTCTCATTTGCTTGCTAAGGCCCATGACATTTTAAGAAAAAAATCTTAGACTTAGCTTTCTTTAATCGGAAAGGGCCGGCGCCTTTTGCTGTTTTTTGTATGACCAGCACAGCTGCAATAAAGCGAGCTGCGAACAGCTGGGTGGCACGCCTCCTTGGCGATTTTTATGAGCTATAGCAAAGAGCAGGGCCCACTGCTTATAGAGCGTCTTATAGATTCGAGCAAGGGAAAAGGAAGGGTCATAGATATTTGTCGATTCCGAAGTGGCCCCATTCAGCTCCAGTATGCGAAAAGCTCTGCCTGCGCGCAGCTCCTCAGGGCTGCTATAGCGCACATCAAAACGACCGAAATAAAATCCGGGGAAAGACTTAGCAATCTCGTCTATTCTTCGGCGCAAGGCTTCGGAATAAAGATGCGAGCCATCCAAAAACATCACGCCCTGAGCGTGATTGCCCGCTATAGCTAAGGGAAATTTCTCCTGAGGAGCGAGCACTCGCTTTAGGTGAGACGCATGCCTTTTGTAAAACTGAGCAGCCTGAAAGCGATAACGGGGATGCTTGTCAATTAACTCCTGCACAGTAGAAGAGCCATCGCCTGTCACAACAGGGAAGGCCTTATGCGTGATGGAAAAGATATGCCCGCAAGCTTCATTCTTATGCGCATGTCTTGCTAAAGGAACTCCCTCTTTTGTACCTGCAGGAGAGCTTTTGTTTTCATAACACGGCATACGATAGTAAAATATACCCGCCTCCCAAGGCCCTGGATGATAGAGCTGGACTATGAGACTTTGTTCCAAACTGCATATATAAGCCTTTGCCTCTTCTTTACTCTGGATCAGTTTGACGCCAATTCCTCTTTGCCCTTGGTCAGGCTTAAAAATTGCGGGGAAGGACCAATTCCTTTTTCCCCATTCCTTTTGAAAGAAATTCCAGCGCAAAGCAGAAGAATCTGTAGAGCGAAGCTGAAGCTCCTTTGCGCTGGGGATCAAGATCCAATCCAAAGTCCAGGCAGATGGTAAGCCAGCCAGTATAGCCGACTTGGATTCCCCTATAATTCCACTATGTTCTATGCCAGGGTTAGAGGCCGTAATCGTATGAAAGCCGCGATAGTATAGCAGCCAATAGAGCCAGCCGGGAACCAAAGGGGTATAAAAGAGGATGGGAGGCCAAAACTCAGGCAGCAAGAGCTTTCTGCATGCTAGAGCAAGTTTTCTGCGCCTAGGGCGGGAAAGAAGCAGGGATAGCAAATAAAAGCAGAGATATAATAGCGTGGCTGCAGCCAGAAGGCCTAACCAGCTGGAGCCAAGCCACGGCTCGACTAGCTTAAGAAAGCCTGCTCCTGTGTGGTATGATATGAGCACTAAGGCAGGCGTCCATATGAGATTTGCAAGTAAGAGTAAGAGCAGGATGCGCTTAAAGGAATAATCTAAGAAACCCGTTCCCAGATATACAGGCAAGCGCATGCCAGGTACAAAACGAGCTAAGATGATAAGATGCCATTTCTCTTTGGAGATAGTCTGGGAATTATGATGCAAAGCATTCGCAAAACGTTTAGGGATAAAAGAAAACTTACAAAAGCCGTGCCGCAGGGCTTTGCCCAAAGCAAAAAGCCCTAAATCTCCTAAAAAAATACCGCAAAAGCTAGAAAGCAGGGCTGTCAGGAGATATATACGCCCAGTTCTTGCCATCATCCCTGCCGTAATGCAGCTCAAGTCCTCCGAAGCAAAGCTTGCCACCACAATCCCAAAAGCTCTTGCAAGCTCGATTTCTATGCTGCTTAGCTCAAATAACATCCAAGCCGGCTCTTTTTTGCTGGCAGTAAGGCAGGTCTGCCTGCTTCTTTTACAGGGCTCTGGAGAATATGACGACCTTGCCTGCCGATGGCAAGCAGTTTTTCGTCTATTTCTCAGACCTTGTGATATTTTGCCCAAGCCCTTCTTTCATTTTACTAAGGCCTCATACTGCATCTCTTTATCTGGCATTTTCATAAACTATATGAGCATAGCAGAGCTTGTCCCCAAACCTAGTCATGATTGGTCTTGATAGCAGGCAGGACAGGGGGCTTGCAAAAGCTGAGGCTTGTCTTGAGCGCAAGTATTGTGCGCATTGGCATCTAAAAGCAGGCTATATGAGGATGGCTACGTTTTGCGAAGCTGCAAGAAAGAACATACAGGCCAGCTTTTCCAGGCGGCGTTGTTGCAATAATCACGAAATGGCTGAATCGGCGTATAAGCGCTGTACCTGCGTGGAATCGCCGATTCTCGCTTTTGCATTCGGAAGAGTATATTGATATTGCCAATAAAAGACTAAAGCAATCAGAATTACAATTATGTCTATCACCATACCGGCGATATACGAGACTTTATCTGCGATAGCTGCAATACTGGCTTGGGCAGATTTAAAAATGGAATAGATTGTCTACGAAATGCATTGAGGTATATTGAAGAGAGAGAAAGCTTTTAAGCAAAAAACTCAGTAGTATGCTTTATACTGTCTTTAATATACATATACGGCCTGCGCCTGCAGCGCTGTCTCAAAGAAGCGCGGCGTGGGAATTTGCAAATCAGAAAGCGCTCTACATTGAGATATTTGTTTTTATATTCTCCTTCTGCGTAAATATATTGCCCGTTGGCAACAGGAAGATATCGCGCTAAGGCTAAGGGCTGGATAGCATGCTTTGTTTTATCCAGACAAAAAATATAGGCGCGCCCGCGGCTGTTACTTCTGTAGACACCATAGTAGATTTTTTTTTCTTGTTGCATCACAAGGTCTAAGCTATATAGCTTCTATGGTTTCTAGGATGCTTTCTTTTGCGCTATTTTTTACAAAAGGCAGAAAATTCTATCAGCAGGCATGGCTGAGCTTGCTCTTTCTCAGCCCCAGCTTTGCCTTGCTTGCAGAGGAAAGCTTGTGCCTTTATCGCTTCACTCTGCCTAAGGGCGCTTTTTCAACTGTGTACCAGCGCAATTTTATCACGAGTTTTCAGCGTCATAGAGCTGCCAATGGTAAAAAACTGAAAATACGGTGGCTGTTTAGCTGCAGAGATAACCACCTGCGTACGAGCCAAATCTCAGAGCTGCTGAAAAAAGCCGGGCATAGGGGTGGTGAAGAATCCATTCATAACTACGAGGTGATCTTCTTAGACCAGAATATCAAGGCCTTACTCTTTCATCGTACCCGACTCATGCAGGGAAAAAAAGTGCGTTCTCTGGAGAGTTATTTTGCTACACGCAACCATGAGTACCATTTTTACGCTTTGAATGACACCCGCTCGTCTGGAAGGCAAAGAATGCCATATCGTGTTTTAACGAAGGAAATGAAATATTTGCTCTCAAAGGCTAAGTTTAGCGCCAAAGTAAAGAAGACGATTACAGAGGCTGATTTTCGAATACGCCTTTACATACTTGCTGTTTGTCTTGCGCTTTGCGTATTGCTTGGGCTGGGGGCTTTGTTTTGGAAAATACGAAAAAAAAGGAGCCCCAAGTCAGCTGAGCTGTCTTCCTAGGCGCCTTGTGCCGTACTAGAATGATTTACAAAGGAGAGCTGGCCGTCAATGCCTCGTCTACTAAGGAGATCAGCTCTGCAGTACGCCTTGCGGTTTCTCTGTCGTTATCCTTTCTACTCCGTATGATTTTTTCTTGCATGAGTTCATCAGCAAAATTGACGGCCGTCAATATCGCAAGGCCTCTGGGGCTTAAGTGCGGGCTATGCTCCCGGAGTTCACGTATGCGTTTGTCAACGATATGAGCTATTTTTTCTATATAAATCTTTTGCGCATCCCCGCGAATCCTATACTCTTCTCCTAAAATAGAAACCTCGGCGAAGTTACTTTTTTTTTGCGCTTCCATTGCTGTGAAAAAACAATACTGCTTGCAAGCAAAGCCCCTCTAAGCTTCTATCGTCATGTCTATCCATATAGACTGAGTATTTTTGGCTCTCGTCTGCAAAGCGCGCTCTTTTTTAGCTTTGCCTTCCACTATTTCTGCTCATCTTAGCCGAAGGATAGACAAGGATGGGGGCTTGCAGGACCTTTCTTATGCTTAGAGAGATGAAGAGGAGAAAATTATCTTGCTTTTTGGCTTAGCCTGTGAAAGTCATACTTAGCAGTAGCGGCGGGCTTTAGCTGTATTTGCATACTTTCTATATCTTCTATATTCCAAGGCGAAGCAAGGCTTTCCCCGCTGGTCATTGCTTTATTGCTGGGGGAGTAGCAAGCTGTATCGCTTAGGCCAGCGCTGTTTTTTGAAGAACAAGAAGTCGCCTGCCCTTGAGCTTTGCATGATTTTCTAAGCAACACAAAGGCAGATTATTGTATGCTGCAAGAACTCTATCATATTATTCTTGACCTTCTGGTTTATACGATCCTTGGGGCATGCGCTGCTTGGTATTATTATTATTACAAGGGCAAGGCGCTGCCCGGCGGCTTTTGGGGCGGGCTCTCGATTGGCGCTGTCGGCGCTGTCATGGTGACTCTTGTATCTAATATTTATGATTGGTTTACACGCTCTGTCATTTGGCTTATGATACCTAAGATCAGTGGTGATTTTCACTTCCGAGTAAATATCATTGCGGCGCTTATTGGCGCCTTTCTCTTTGTCTCTATTCTGAATCGTATTAACCACAACAGTGATAGGCGCTGAAGCGTGTCCTAAAGTCAGATTGAGCTGGCACGTCCTAATTTGAAATTGAAACAGCACACTTAAAAAAGTATTGACTCTTATTTAGCCATGCCAAAGAGTGGCAGTATTGTTTTGCTTAGGCGCCTTATCACTTGAGGATAGCGTACAAAAGCAGAGCAATCAAGAATATCGTTTTACCAACAAGGAGGATTTCCAAAATGTCTATTAGCTTAGCGCCCCTGCCATATAACCTCAATGCCCTGGAGCCTGTTATTTCTGCCAAGACCCTTGAGTTCCATCATGGGAAGCACCATCAGGCCTATGTGACGAACCTAAACAAGTTCATAGAAGGGACGGATATGGCGCAGCTCTCACTAGAGGAAATTATCACAAAAACAGCTGGAGACACTGCGCATAGCGCTATTTTTAATAACGCAGCACAGGTCTGGAATCATAGCTTTTATTGGCAGTGTATGAAAGCACAGGGAGGAGGTGAGCCTGAGGGTAGACTTCGGGAGCAGCTTCAAGCTGATTTTGGAAGCTATGCAAACTTTCGAGAAGAATTCACAAAGGCTGCCATCAGCCAGTTTGGGAGCGGCTGGGCCTGGCTCGCATATGATGGATCCAAGCTGCTGATTATGAAAACAGCCAATGCGGATTTACCTATGGTACATGCGAAAAAAGCCCTCTTAACGATAGACCTATGGGAGCATGCCTACTACTTGGATTTCCAGAATCGTCGTCCAGACTACATAAAGGCTTTCTTGGATAAGCTTGTTAACTGGGATTTTGCTGCCTCTCATCTGTCTTAGAATAGAAGACAAGAGAAGATAAGGACGGGACAAACTCCCTGCTAAGGCGGCGCTTCCTTTTGCGAGCGCCCGACTCCAGTATACGTACTTTCTTAGCCATCGCCCTATGCGCTGCTTCTATTTGTTCTTTGCTCAGCTGCCTTTGGTATAGTGATAGGAATGTGCGTATTGCTCTTAGCCGCCAAAGGTCTAAAGAATGATATTTTTGGCTGAGCTGTTGCCAGCTGCCTGCTCTTTTGATTGTCAATTTTTCGTGTACTAAGCCCATAGGATAACGCCTGAGATAATGCAAAAAGAAGGCGAAGTCTTCGCATACTTCCAAGCTCTCATCAAAGCCTCCGCATTCCAGATAACTTTCTTTACGTATTACCAGGCTGGAGCAGGAAATGAGACAATGCTCCAAAGCTGCAGATAAAAAAGAACCCAAGCGCGCCTTAAGATGCGCAGGCTGCTTTAGGATTTTCCCATGCTTGATCCATTCTTCTTGGCTATGGCACGCCTTAAGATGAGGACGCTGCCTTAAGTACTCCCATTGCTTCCAAAGCTTTTCCTTATGCCACAGGTCGTCTGAATCGAGAAAGGCAAGCCATGGAGCGCAGGCTTTCGCAGCCCCATAGTTGCGGGCAGCGGCAGCATAGGGATAAGGGCATTTCACAATTTTACAGCGCAGCTGCCTTTGCTGGGAAGACTGTTTTTGTATAGCTCGAAAGAAGTCTCTAGCTGCTCTAGCTGTGCTTGCATCATAGACGAGAGTAGTATGGCCTCGTTCATCTTGTTGCAAGTCAGGGCTTAAGATAACAATGATCTCCTGCGGCAAGGCCCTCCCTTCCACGATAGAGGACAAGGCTTCTTGGAGCATAGCCTTTCTTCTTACTACAGGAATGATGGCGCTTACCGGTACAATACTGCGCACTATGCGGCTTGGGTCACTCAGATCGTTTTTATACAAGCGCTCTACTGAATGTTTTGGCCTGCCGCCCTAAAAGCGGGACAATTTTTTAAGCTGGCTTTAGTTGCCCATAATTAAGTGAGCAAGATTTGCTTGATTAAATGTTTTTTTCAAAAATGGATCATTTTTCAATAAAGCTAAGTCAATTTTTTTAAATAAGGCCGCGTTCTTCCAAGCAGCCAGCTCATGGGTAAAATTGGACATCTTGCCAGCAGTCCAAGCGCGAAAAATAGCTATTACCTTGTTTAGCACGTCTTCCAGCGCCTCTTGACCTCGGATCGTCTTTTCCATTTCTGCTTCTGTTTCTGGCTTTTTGACAGCTTTCATATACATCATAGAATCCATAAATCCCTGGTAAGGCTCTTTTTCTATAATATTGTTCTGAATCATGCGATAAACCTTATCCTCATAATTATTTGGAACAGGGCCATAAGGCAGCTTTATATATTGCAAGTCAGTATAACAGAGGCCCCGTCTGCAAAAAGAGACGCCGTCAATAAAGAACATAAGTTTGTTCCACTTTGTCTGACTAAGATCTGATATTTCTGTAGCTAATCGAAAAGTTACAGCTTCAATCACTCCGCTCATTCTTGCTCCATGGTCCTTACTTCATATTTATTCGCAAGCTAATTTTTACACTTATTTCTTAGCAGTCTCATTTTTACTTTTGTAGTCATCGGCTGCGCTGTTTCAACTAATTCAACATTCTTTTCATCAAGTATGTATTCTATTTGCTCTTCAGGAGGTCTCAAATAATAGATTTCTGTCTCAGCTGGAAAGCCTCTAAGAGTACCTTCCTTTATGGATATTTTTTCAAATTTTTGGCAAAGGCTCTGGTTTTCTTCTATATCGAGCTTCTTGGCATAAAAATTTTTGGATACTAATATTTGACCAGGCCCTGCTATTTTTGAAATACGAAAACAACGATCAATAGGAGGGCCAATAGGGTCAAAATTCTTATTACTATAATTAGTATCAATAAATTGCCACCAGTTAATAATTTCGCCGCCGTAGTCAATGGCGCAAGTTATCTGTCTAAAATTTAATTGTTGTTTGGCGCCTCTTTCGCTCGGACTGTATATTTTGTAATAGTTCCAATAATCATTCATAACGTTTTCACAAAAATCAATGATTTCATGGGCAGCTATGATTTTCAAATTAGGGCAATTCTTCTCACAGTCTTTATCGGGGAAAAAGAATAAATACGCATCACCCAAAAACTTGAACCACTTAGCATGCTCTCTAAAAGTGTCGAAGATGATTTCATTAAATTTCATTAGATCATGCAACCAATTAGGAAAACCTTGCTGCTGTTTTAATTGCGTAGATGCCGTCAAATCAAAAAGTATAGGCACGCCCTGTATCTCCGCTTCTTTAAATCCACGAGTTTGATCTGCGATTTTGTTTTTTGGTGAAAAATTTTGTAATCCTTCAGTCATCCCTTCCCCTCCACGATCCCTATCTCCTTCGGCGTCAGCTCGTACAACTCATACGCCAGCGTATCTATCTGCGCGTCAAGTATATCTACCTTCTGCTGATAATGCCTGCGGCCGCTTTCGTTTTTGCCTGCGAAAAAAACGTGTTTTTGTATGAAAAAATGTTGTTGTAGTGGTTTTGGCCTTGCTGTGTGCAAAAGGTCTGCACTCAATGTGACATAATCCTGCGCCCAGACGCCACATTTTTACAAGACCGCCCCTGTCATTAAAACCAACGCTACCTAACGGCAAATCATAGGCATTGGTCTGGCGCGGCGGCTTCCCTGCCTTAGCGCCAGACTCTCGCACCTCCGTGTGCTCGGGACGCAATGCCTATGATTTGCACTGGATTGTTCTGGTATGTACAGCACGCAGCACCCCTGCGCCCAACACGACATAATACGGCGCCGAGACTCTGCTTATTACAACAACGCAGACGCTATCACTCCCCCCGCCGCCTCTTGCAGACGCCGCCTACTACAACACCGCCGCTGTCATTAAAACCAACGCTACCTAAGGGCAAATCATAGGCATTGCTCTGGCGCGCAGGAAGCCTTTGTGCCTTTGCGGCGCCGGGCTGCATTTTTAGCTTTGCAAGTACAACGAAAGCACAAGGCCTAAAAAAAGAATACTGCTGATCGATGCGTTAATGTGAAAAAATGCCAAATGTATGTGCTGGAGTTTGCGGGGGCGGACCAAAAGATGCTCTACGATAAAAAGCGAGGCCACCACAGCCAAAGCTATATAAAAAACAAAATGGCTTTCCCCTAGCCAGCCTGCTGCAAAGAAAAAACATAAAGCTGCCGCATGGCAAAGGGGCGCTATATGCAATGCCTTCTGTAAACCAAAGCGGGCTGGAATAGAGTGCAAAGCGTTTTTTTTGTCAAAATCATAATCCTGGCAGGCGTAAAGTATATCAAAGCCCGCTATATAAAAAAGCAGCCCAAGGCTCCACAGCACAGGCAGCAAGTCAATACGCTCTAAGACAGCAATCCACACAGCCAGAGGAGCCAGCCCTATAACAGAACCTAAAAAAAAATGCGCAAGGTAAGTATAGCGTTTTGCGTAGGAATAAGCCCCAGCAAGCGCTAAAACAGGCACAGCAAAAAAACTGGTCAGCTTGTTGATGCTAAAGGCGCTCAAAAGAAAAAGGAGGCTGCTCATGAGCATAAAGACTTTGGCTTGGGCTGTAGATATAAGGCCTGCAGGTATTTCTCTTTGCGAGGTGCGGGGATTTGCAGCATCGTAGTCACGGTCCAAAATACGGTTAAAGGCCATAGCAGCGCTGCGCAGACTAAGCATGCAAAGCAGGATTTTTCCTGATAAAAGCCAGCCTGCCGTATGGTTTTGAGACTGCGCAAAGCTGCTTAGGGGCAGGGCCTGTACCAGAGCGATGCCAGCCAGGGGAAGGGCAAAAATACTATGAGAAAAACGGACTAAGGAAAAGTAAGGCTTCAAGGTCAAGGTCACGAGCAAGGAGAGAGATCACAGTTTAGAAGTGCTCAAAAGCGCCGGGGGGCAGGGGCACAGCTTCTTCTCCCCGCAAAAGGCAAAGGCCTGCCTCCCCTTTTTCTGCTGCCTTAGCATAGCCTATTTTTGCGCATGGGAAATCCACCTTCAGCTCTGGCGAGGCTAAAAAAAGCAGCTCCAGCTCTTCTCCGCTCAAAATAGCTTCTTCAGGCTTCATAAGCGGCTGCAGGCCTTCTTCCATAGGCAGAGAATCCAGCTCAATATATAGGTCAAGATGATTTGCCTGCGCAAGAGAGACGGCATCCCTAAGAAGCCCGTCACTAATATCAATCATGGCGTGCAATTCTTTTTTTTGCCATAGCTCCTGCGCCCATTCCAAATGCGCCTGGGGCTGCAGATGCTTTGCAAGAGCCTGGGCATGGAGAAAATGATCTTCTAGATGATACAGACCCTGTAAGTGCTTGAGGCCCGCAAGGGAAAGGCCTATATTACCAGAGAGGTAGAGATGATCGCTTGGCGAGGCGCCTTTGCGCTCAATATAGCGCTCGGCTTGGCCGCCCATAGTAAACGTAAGAAAGAGCTTGGCCGCACAAAAGCTGTCGCCGCCGATCAGAGGGCAGCTATAGCGCCGGCACTCTTGCTGCAAGGCAGAGGCAAAGCTTTGTATAAATGTTTCGCCTTCTTTGCTCTCTGCCATCGCCTTAGGCATGCCCAGATTGAGCAAAGACCAGTACGGCCTACCCCCGCTGGAGAGCAGATCAGAGAGGTTTACATGAAAGAGTTTTACGGCAATATCTTCCGGGGAAGACCAGTCGAGGCGAAAATGCACGTCCTCTACCATGCTGTCTGTCGTCACAAGGCCCTTGGGGTCTGTAGGTAAAACACTGCAATCATCCATATCTTCTGGATTGCGCAATGGCACAGCTTTGCTGTCTTGGTAAAAATATGCGATAATGTCTTTTTCCCCTAACATAGCGGCGATGCTCAGCCCTGCCTGCCTAAGAAAAGGCCTCTTTGGGCTCCGCCTGCAAGATACTCATAAAGCCATAGAAAAGGGAGATACTGAGCAGCTGTCATCTGCAGGGGGCTAAGGCGCAGTACATCTAATTTATGGCTGTAGAGTATTGTATCTAAAAAATGTTTAGGCGGCTGGCCGTCTTCCTCGTGCAAAAAGGCGTAAATAAGAGCAAAAATGGCCTCGTGTGGTGAAAAAATACGGCAAGCATGGGGCTTCAAGAGTTTTTCAATAGCGCCAAAAGAAAAGCCGGGTATTTGAAAATCTTTGATAAAGAGGAGACGCAGCTCAGAGCGCAGCTTAGCAGACGAAGTCATGAGTTTTTCCAGCGCTTCGAGAAACTCGGTATAATGAATTCTGCTGTGGTCCAAATTAAATACAATCAGTTCAGGGCAATCGTTCTTTTCTATGGACACAAGGAGCTCTTGGGCGCAGGAAAAATTAGCATGCACATGAAAGTAAGAAGAAAAATAAAAAATCTGCCGAAGCAGACTGCAATATCTGGAGTCCTCTTCAAGTACGAAAATCCTTTTGCCTTTGCGCTTGTGATGGATAGGAATCTTAAGTCTAGGGAAAAGCACAGGATTACCATAGTCCGGCAAAAGCCAGAGCGCAGGCAGGCCTTGTTCAAAGAGCAGGGAAAAGAGCTCCATTCTTTCTGTTTTGCAAGGCGATGGGCGCATAACAAGTAAGAGAGGCAAATAAGACTGGAGGAGCTGCTTTGCATGGGGATCATACAGATCGAATTGAGGGAAGCAGTGTCTCCCCTTTAGCAGCTGCCCTAAAGAGAGTCTAGAAGCAAGCTCTTCTTTTTGCCAGTTTTCATCAAGCCAGTAATCCAGAAGCTTTTGATCGCGTCTGCTGAGATGCAATCCTAAAACGATCGGTGTCCTGTATGTGCAAAGCTCGTTCATGCAAAGGAAAGAGAAGCCCGCGGCCAAACAAAAATCCTAATGACAGAATTAGCAGCCCTCTGCCTTAGTACAAGCATTTTGCTTTTTTCAAGTACCAGTATTTTCCTGCCCGGTATTTTTCTTGTACAGTATTGCGAAGCAGCAGGTTTTAAAATTTTTGCTTGACAAGCGACAGCACGGGACTAGACAAGGCATATATAATGCGCATATTGCATTGTCTTTCCTCATCGCGCTGGCAGGGAAAAGCTCATGATAAAAAAACAACTGCGCCATGCCCTTGGCCTTCTTGTACTGCTTGTACTAAGCTCCTGCGTCAGCGCAGAAAAAAAAGCCCCCGTCCTGCTCTATCCTCTGGACAAGCTGCTCAGCTACCATCGTAAAACAGGTACGCGCATAGATGGAGAACGCTGTCCTTTTTATCCCTCTTGTGCTGTCTATGCGCAGGAGGCCATAGGCCGGCATGGCTTTTTGGGTATGTGGCTTTTTATAGATCGTCTTTTCTATAGAGAGTCAGGCCTGCTGTATCGCAAGTACCTTCCTGTGAGGCCAAGCATCTCTCCTAGTCTTCGTTACTATGACAGCTTAGAAGATACGAAACAAGCGCCGTCCTTCTTCAAAGAAAATTTCAGAAAAATATCTTCCTTCTAAGTTTGGAAAAGAAAGCTGGCTTGGGGCTTAAGCGCTCTAAGCCCCAAGGTATGCCTCGTATGCCTCGTATGCCTCGCCGCGCAGGATGAAGTCTAATTCCTCATCAGAGTTTTCTTCGTATTCCAAGACCTGTCCTAAGAAGAGCTGTTTTGCCGCCTCTATTTCAAAGCGCAGCTTTAAGACATCTCCAACTACAATAGTGAGAGGGGACGTGCATTGGGAGAATACAGCTTTGTTTGCGGCAGCCTGATCATAGCATTCTAAGCGCTTGAGGATATTGCCCAGGCGGTCTATGATCATTTCCTGATTAGGATAGGTAGCCCGCATAAACAAGGCTATGGGCTTTTTAGGAGAACAGCCATGGCGCAATAGCTTTTGTACTATGGAGGGGAGCTTACGCCTCCCCATGAGGAAGATAAGCGTAGGGATAGTCACAATGCTTTGCCAATCCATGCCTGCCTTGCCTCCCGAATCTTCTGGGCACAGCGCCTCATGAGCGGTAAAAACAGCAAAGCCAGAAGACATAGCCCTATGCGTAAGGCTGATGCCAAAGGCCTCTGGCGCAGCATAAAAGGAGCTTACTCCCGGAACAAAGGCAAAAGGCACGCCTGCTTTGGCCAAAGCAAGGGCCTCTTCTCCGCCTCTTCCAAAAATGCAGGGATCTCCTCCTTTGAGCCGCACTACTTTGAGCCCCATATAGCTGTATGCAATCATCTTATCATGAATACTATTTTGAATCTCACTGCTTTTCTGGGGAGACGCAGGCCTTTTGCCTACAGGGATAAGAATGGCATGCCTGGCATAGCGCAGAATCTGAGGCGTGACCAGGCGATCATAGAGAAGCACATCGCATCCTTCTAAAAGCTCCACAGCTTTCAGAGTAAGCAGGGAGGGGTCACCGGGCCCTGCGCCTACGAGATAGACCATGCTTGCTTTTGTATTGCGCTTGTACATATTCTGGCGCATGCTTCCTCTATTATTGCTGAGACGATGAAGGCAAAGGCATGTTTAGCGGGCAGCCTGATGCAGGCCGCATTCTTTATGTTCGTCATCCTCCCACCACCAGCGCCCAGAGCGAAAATCTTGTGTTCTGGATACAGCTCGTGTGCAGGGAGCGCAGCCTATACTAAGATAATTTTTCGCATGCAGGGGATGCAAAGGCACCTTATTTTTTCTGGCAAAATGCAAGACCTCATCCCAAGTCCAATGGAGCAAGGGGCTGATCTTGAGCAAGGCCTGATTTGCCTCATCGAATGCAAGAAATTGCAGCTCTCTTCTGAATGCAGAGTGTTCATGGCGAAGCCCTGCAATCCAAGCCTTCATAGCGTGCAGAGCCCGCTTTAATGGCTCGACCTTGCGTATATAACAACACTCCTTCCTTGCCTCTACAGATTCGTAAAAAGAAAAGAGACCCTTTGTCCTAAGTAAATTTTGTATAAGATTTGTATCAGGGAAGAAACATTCTATATTCACAGCATAACGCTCTCTACAGCGCTCTAGAGTTTCATAGCTTTCTTCATGGAGGCGCCCAGTATCCAAGACCACAACGCGGATACTCGGATCAATCTCATGACACATATGCAATAAAACACAATCTTCTGCGCTCATGCTACAAGCCAAAACGATCTTGCCCCGCAACAAGGCGTGATCTAATGCCCAGCTTAGGATTTTCTGAGGAGAGCTTTGCGCAAAGGCTTGGTTTTGCTGCTCCAATTCTTCTTTGGATATGAGTAGTGACACAATATTTAAATTTGATAGTCTGGAGGAGATTGCTCTACACGCAGACCTATAGAAGTACGATTCCAAATGCGCTCATGCAAATAATACAAGAACATTTTAGAAAAAAATTCAAAGAGGCCAATCAAACCAGCCACAGCTAAATTGCCTGTAATGATATAAGAAATAATAAGCGTAGTCAAGGTGGCTGTGATCCTCCAGGAGAAAGTTTTCGCTAAAGTTCTCCAGTGTTTTTCTTGGATTTTTTGTTTCATCTCTTGGAACTGGTCTCAAAAATACATCCATGTATTTTTTGCCCTAAAAATGCTGAGGCAAGCTTTATGCTTGCCGAAGTGCAGATTACATCGAGTAATCTGCCTGAGCTAGCCTTTACGGCTAGCGAAGTGCAGTGTGCATCGAGCACACTGCCTGAGGCAAGCTTTATGCTTGCCGAAGTGCAGATTACATCGAGTAATCTGCCTGAGCCTACCTTTATGGCAATAGCCGAAGTGCTGAGCCCATCTTTATGATGGGCGAAGTGCAAAACGCATCGAGCGTTTTGCCAGTGTGCATCGAGCACACTGCCTGAGGCAAGCTTTATGCTTGCCGAAGTGCAGATTACATCGAGTAATCTGCCTGAGCCTACCTTTATGGCAATAGCCGAAGTGCTGAGCCCATCTTTATGATGGGCGAAGTGCAAAACGCATCGAGCGTTTTGCCAGTGTGCATCGAGCACACTGCCTGAGGGCGCCTGTATGGCAATTGCCGAAGCGCTGAGCCTGCTTTTGAGACCGGCTCGTGTTTGCTTTGTAGGAGACAATGCTGCAACAAGCAAAAGCTAGCTTTCCTATAGGGCAACTATGAAACAAGTTCTTAATAGAGAGTCGAGCATTTTTTATGCTAAAACAAGCCCCTTGTCATCGCCTGCATGCCTCATAAAGGTTACACAAAAAGCCTTGTCTTGGCAATCATCAGATGTAGATGAGCCTTACTCCATACAACACTCTTGTCTTTTCAAGGATACGAGATAACTGCTACGGGAGAGCTATGCATTGGTGTTCAGGGGGCGTGTAGGATTGCGGTGGCAATGTGGTAATTCTAGAGCGCTCGTGCTGGGGTGGGGGCTTTGGTGACAGCCAGCCTTGTTGTGGTATGCAACAGATGTGCGAGCGCTCTGCCAAGGGCGGCGGGGGGCTCTGCTGACAGCGGCGGTGTTGTAAAAATGTGGCGTCTGGGTGCAGGATTATGTCATATTGAGTGCAGGTGTTTTGCATACAGTAAGGCCAAAGTCACTACAAATTTTAGCAGATAACTTGCGCCATTGATTATGGCGGCGAAATTATTAATTATTGATACTAATTATAGTAATAAGCATTTTGACCCTATTGATCGTTGTTTTCGTATTTCAAAAATAGCCGGGCCTGGTCAAATATTAGTATCCAAAAATTTTCATGCCAAGAAGCTCGATACAGAAAAAAACCAGAGCCTTTGCCAAAAATTTGAAAAAATAGCCATACAGGAAGGTACTCTTAGAGGCTTTCCAGCTGAGACAGAAATCTATTATTTGAGACCTCTGAAGAGCAAATAGAATACATACTTGATGAAAAGAATGTTGAATTAGTTGAAACAGCGCAGCCGATGGCTAACTCAACCGAACACTTATGGAAAAAACACTATCAAGTAAATGTACTTGCTAAATGAGAAATAAAACATAGCATTGTCAGTCCCATGTCCCAATATGAGCTTTTTGCAGCTCCTGCGCCAAGCGCTGCAAATGTCCCAACAACTCCGGCCCTGCAGCAAGAAAGCAGTTTGACCTGCGCAAATATAGAAGACTTAGAAAAACAGGTAGCTTCTTGTTCGCTTTGCAAACTTTCTACTACCCGCACCCAAAGCGTATTTGGTGAAGGAAATCTGAAAGCAGAGCTGATGTTCATAGGCGAAGGACCTGGGCGCCAGGAGGACCTAAGCGGGAGGCCTTTTGTGGGACCAGCCGGACAATTTTTAACGCTCATGATTGAAAAAGGAATGAAGGTGCAGCGTTCCTCTGTATATATTTGTAACATTGTAAAGTGCAGGCCGACTGTGAATCTTGCTTTTGAGAAAGACCGCCCGCCCGAGCAGGAAGAAATAGCATGCTGCGCGCCCTATCTTGTAAAACAAATACGCTTCATCCAACCCAAAGTCATTGTCGCTGTGGGAGGCCCTGCTGCCAAATTCTTACTGAATTCCAAAGAAGGCATCACGCGTTTACGCGGGAAATGGTCTTCATTCCAAGGTATAGATGTCATGCCTATATATCACCCCAGTTATATTCTGCGTAATGGCGGGACGAAAAGTCCACTAAAACGGGAGCTTTGGGAAGATATGAAGCTGATTATGCAAAAGTTAGATTGGCCTATACATTCTAAGGCTTAGTTGCTTTTAGTATATGCAAGGCGCTCTATTGCCTCTTACTATGTTGCTTGCAGCACTTAGCACAAGGAGCAGTAGCCCAGCTTTTGCATTGACACTCAGGCAAAGGCAGCTAATCGTGGCTTTGCTATAGCTTAAGCGTATGGGCCTTGCTTTACAAAAAAAAGACTTGGTCAGCAGCCAAGAGGTGCGCTGGTGTCCGGGTTGCGGTGATTATGCCATTTTAGCAGCTATGCAAAAAACTTTGCCAGAACTAGGAGTGCCTAGGGAGAACATTGTCTTTATTTCTGGCATAGGCTGCTCTTCCCGCTTCCCCTATTACATGAATACATATGGCTTCCATACTATACATGGCCGCGCCCCTGCTTTTGCTACAGGCTTAGCTTTATGCCGGCCAGACTTGTCTATTTGGGTTATTACGGGCGATGGGGATGCGCTTTCTATAGGCGCTAATCACCTTATTCACAGCTTACGCCGTAATATTAATATTAATATCATCCTCTTCAATAATCAGACCTATGGTCTTACTAAAGGCCAATATTCTCCCACAAGCCATCAAGGTACCATCTCTAAATCTACTCCTTTTGGCTCCATAGACCGTCCTTTTTCTCCTTTGGCCTTAGCCTTAGGCGCAGGCGCTACTTTTGTAGCCCGCACCTATGACAAAAATCAAAAGCATATGTCTATGCTTTTCAAGCGGGCTGCTGAGCATCAAGGCAGCTCTTTTATCGAAATATACCAAAACTGCCCCATTTTTAATGATAAAGTCTTTGAAAACACGAAAGGAGAGGAGCTCTATAAAGAGCATCTGCTTTTTCTGGAGGAAGATCAAGAATTACGCTTTGGCAAGGAAAAGGAGAAACTCCTGTATTTTCAGGATTTTGAAGCAAAAGCGCTTTCTTGTGCAGAAAATACATCTAAGCTGCGGCAAGTACATCGAGAAGCGGCCCCCTTAGCCTATGCCTTTATGTTAAGCCAACTCAGCGCTCCTGATTTTCCCGAGCCAATGGGCGTGCTACATTGCCGCAAAGAAGAAAACTATGAAGCAGCAATACAAAAACAAGAAGCAAAGCTTAAGAAGAACCAAGGCTTGAGGCAGGAAAATTGGGATATCAATGCTCTACTACAGCAAGGAGATACATGGGAAGTGCATTAAGGCGCTAAGGAGCTCCTTAAGAGAAAGGTCTATGGAAACAAGCTAAGTCTTGCAAAATATATCAAGCCCGTCCCTTGAGAATAAGATAAATTGGAGAAAAATATGGAAGAAGATACGAAAGGGGAAAAGCAGGAGCTCACAACACAGAGTGAGACTCCCCCCCCAAGCGAAGAAAAAGAAGAGAGTCCTCCTATATCAGAAGGGCAAGAGCCAGAAGAAGCTCAGGATGCTTTACAGAAAAAGAAAAAAATTAATAAAATGAATTTGGAACAAGTCGAAAAGGCCATCCAAAAGACAGAAAAACATATGCACGCTTTAAGCAGCAAGTATGCGCAAGCGCTTTTAAGCAGAAAAGCTGAGTTGGAAGAACAACAGAAAAGTAACTCTGCGCTGCATACTATCAACGCCCCGGCAAACTCATAGGCATTGGTAGCAGCGCAGGCAGTCTTCGTGCAGCCCTGCCTTAGCGCCAGACTCTCGCACCTCGTGTGCTCGAGACGCAATGCCTATGCCTTGCACTGGATTGTTGTAGTATGTACAGCAGCAGATGGGTATTAGGCCTGTGTTGCAGCCCTAAACGTTGCCTGGCTTGTTCTGGTATGCAACGAATACTGTGCTCCTGCGCCCCGCGCTCAAGCACATACATATAAGCTCGTGACGCAATGCCTATGATTTAGCGCTGGATTGTTCTGGTATGTACAGCATGCAGATGGGCATTAGGCCTGTGCTGCAGATCTATGCCTTGCACTGGCTTGTTTTAGTAGGGACAGCTCCTGCGCTGCTGAGGGCGCCT